>NZ_MJGU01000007.1:0-98532 GCF_001864985.1 Curtobacterium sp. MMLR14_006
CTTGACCGGATCGTCCCCCTGGTCGACGACGTCCCACCCCGACGGTCGCGCCACGACTACTGCGCCCTCGAGGCGGCGGGGCCGCCGCCACCGTTGTCGTCGTTGACCTGGAGTGCCTGCGCGAGCTGCTCGTCGGTCTCGGTGTACGTCTCGATCGACGAGTCGAGCATGTCCGCCAGGGCCTTCGCCGAGTCACTGATCTTCTGCCGCTTGTCACCCCAGCGGTGGTCGAAGTCGTGCAGCGCCTTCTGCACGGTGCCGGACCCGATCTCGTCGTCGGACGCGTCGACGCGCTTGTGCGCCTGCTCGAGCGTGCTGTGCACGGTCGTCAGGTCGCTCTGGAGCTCCCCGAGCCCCATCAGGTCGACCAGCAGCTTGTCTGCCACGGAACTGTCCCTCCCCGATCACGAACCGTGGGGCCGGTCCCGGACCGCCCCCCAGTGGAACCGCGACGACCCCGTGCCCCGCGCGATCGCGGGACACGGGGTCGACGACGGTGTCAGCCCTTGAGGCCGGAGGCCAGCGACTCGTCCGTCTCGGACAGGGTCTGCGAGGCCTTGGAGAGGAAGGTCGACAGACCGTCGAGGCCCTGGACGGTCTGGCTCACGCCACGGTTGAACTCGTCGTAGGACTCGCCGAACGCGACCGACGACTTGTCGGTGACGTAGCCGTCGGAGACGAGCTGCTGGATCTTCCGCTGCAGTGCGGAGAGACGGTCCTCGATGTCGGCCTGGCCGGCCTTGAGGTCGGAGGCCGCGGCCTCGAGGTCTGCGTACGAGACGTTGATGTTCGCCACGGTGTGACTCCCTTTCCCCGGAGTTTCGTTCTGTCCCCCCAACGGGGCGTGTGCGGCAGACACTACCATCGTGCTCCTACGTGTAGTCAACGCTACGGGGGAACCTGCCATGACCTTCACCTTCACGATGGTCGACCGGGAGAGCGGCCAGACGGCCAACGTCTACGTGGACGGGGACGAGACGCGAGCGGTGCGCGAGGTCCTGGCCGAGGCCGAGCGGCTCATCGCCACGGACGTCGTCGCCTCGGGCCGGACGCCGGCGTACTTCGTGGGGGAACGGCCGCTCGACCTGTCGGCGACGGTGGCCGGGTCGGGGGTGCGGGCCGGGGTGGTCGTCAGCCGCAGCCTCGAGCAGGTGCCGCCCCCGCCGCTGCGTCCGCTCGGCGACGCCGAGATCCGCATCGTGTCCGGTCTGCACGCCGGCCGGATCGTCCGGGTGGGGACCGGCACCGTGGTCGTCGGGACGGCGCCGGGCGCCCACGTGCGGATCCCGGTCAGCGCCACCGAAGCGGTCGAGGCCGAGGCCTCCGGCACACCGACGGTGCCGGACGTCGCCCTGCTCGTCACGGTCACGGCGGACGGGGCGACGGTGCGCCCGGCGAACGGCTTCGCCGGGGCCGTGCTGGACGGCGAACCCGTCACCGGATCGACCGACTGGCCGGAGACCGCGCAGCTCGCCGTCGGCGGGGTGCTGCTCGGGTTCGGGCGTGCCCCGGACCGCGGCGCGCACCTGTCCCTGGCCGACGACGGCATGGCCCTGGAGTACAACCGGCCGCCGCGCATCCTGCCGCCGGACGAGCACACGCGCTACCAGCTGCCGGCGCCGCCCACCGAGCCGCCGGCGCGGGCACTGCCCGTCCTCATGGCGCTCGCGCCGATGGGCATGGCCGTGATGTTCGTGTCGACCACGGGACGGTGGATCTACCTGCTCGTCGCCCTGCTGTCGCCGATCCTCATGATCATCACGGGCCTCCAGGGCCGCCGCCAGGGCAAGAAGACGTACCGCCAGCGGGTCGTGGAGTACGAGGAGACCAAGGCGAGGATCGAGGCGGACGCGACCGAGAGCCTCCAGTCCGAACGCGCACGCTGGATCGCGAGCGCGCCCGACCCCGCCGCCGTCTACGAGACCGCGGTCACGCCGCTGCCACGCCTGTGGGAGCGACGGCGGACCGACCCCGACCACCTGCTCGTCCGCGTCGGCACCGCGACGCAGCGCTCCGAGGTGACCATCGAGGACCCGGAGCAGCTCTCCCACAAGCGGACCGTCGCCTGGGACGCCACCGACGTGCCGGTGCGCATCCGGCTCGCCGAACGCGGCGTGATCGGCATCGCCGGGCCGGACGACGACGCCCGTCGACTCGCCAACTGGGTCGTCGCGCAGCTCGCGACGCTGCAGAGCCCGAAGGACGTGCGCTTCACGCTGCTCACCGACACGACCCGCACCTCGCTGTGGGAGTGGATGTCCTGGCTGCCGCACGTCCGTCGCGACGGAGCCGACCAGCCGATGACGAGCATCGCCTCGAGCGCCGCGACGACGGCCCGCGCCATCGCCGAGCTCGCCGCGGTCATCGACGCGCGCAAGGAGGCGGGCATCGGGAAGAAGACGCCGCCGGCCGACGAGATCGTCGTCGTGATGGACGGTGCGCGCCGCCTGCGGGCGATGCCGTCGCTCGTGCAGGTCCTCAAGGAGGGGCCGGCGGTCGGGGTGTTCAGCATCTGCCTCGACCTGGACGAGCGGCTGCTGCCCGAGGAGTGCGACGCCGTGGTCGTCGTCCGCGACGACCGGGTGCGCGTCACCCAGCAGCGGACCGAGCGGATCGACGACGCCCGTCCGGACCTCGTCGACCAGGACTGGCTCGAGTGGGTGGCCCGATCGCTGTCGCCCGTCGTCGACGCCAGCCCGGACGCCGAGGACGGTGCGATCCCGTCGTCGGCGCGCCTGCTCGACGTGCTGCAGCTCGAGCCGCCGACCTCCGAGGCGGTGCAGGCCCGCTGGTTGCTCGGCGGACGCAGCACGACCGCCGTCGTCGGCGCCTCGATCGACGGCCCGTTCGCGATCGACCTGCGCAACGACGGGCCGCACGGCCTGGTCGCCGGCACGACCGGGTCCGGCAAGTCCGAGCTGCTGCAGACGATCGTCGCCTCGCTCGCCGTCGCGAACCGGCCCGACGAGATGAACTTCGTGCTCGTCGACTACAAGGGCGGTGCGGCGTTCAAGGACTGCGTGCTCCTGCCGCACACCGTCGGCATGGTCACCGACCTCGACACCCACCAGGTCGAGCGCGCGCTCGAGTCGCTCGGCGCCGAGCTGCGCACCCGGGAGCACGCGCTCGCCGCGGTCGGCGCGAAGGACCTCGAGGACTACCAGGACCTGCAGGCCAAGCGCGCCGCCGCCGGTGGCGAGACCATCGCGAGCATGCCGCGGCTGCTCATCGTCATCGACGAGTTCGCCTCGCTCGCCCGTGAGCTGCCCGACTTCGTCAAGGGGCTCGTGAACATCGCGCAGCGCGGACGCTCGCTCGGCATCCACCTGATCCTCGCCACCCAGCGCCCCGGCGGGGTCGTCTCGCCCGAGATCCGCGCGAACACGAACCTGCGGATCGCGTTGCGGGTCACCGACCAGTCCGAGAGCCAGGACGTCATCGGTGCGAACGACGCCGCGCGGATCGTCAAGACCACACCGGGGCGCGCCTACGTGCGGCTCGGCGCCGCCTCGCTGCTGCCCTTCCAGTCCGGTCGCGTGGGCGGGCGACGACCCGGCACGGACGACCAGGAGGCCCGGCCCGCGCTGGTCCGCGAGCTCACCTTCGCCTCGTACAGCGACCCGGCCCCGCGACCTGCCGCCATCGAGGCGGCGGCCAGCGACGTGGAGGTCACCGACCTGAGCGTCCTGGTCGGGTCCATCGGCGACGCGACCCGCGCGCTCGGCACACCCGCGCAGCGGCAGCCGTGGCTGCCGCCGCTCGGCACGGTCGTCGGGCTCGACGACGTCGAAGCGGCCGGCGACGGCGACCTGCCGGAGCTCGCCGTGGCGTGGGGCGTCGAGGACCACCCGTCCGAGCAGCAGCAGCGGCAGACCGTGTTCGACCTCGACGTGGACGGCCACCTGTTCGTCATCGGGTCCCCACGCTCCGGACGCAGCCAGGCCCTGCGGACACTGGCCGGCGCGATGGCGCTGCGGCTCGGGGTCGGCGACGTGCACCTGTACGGCATCGACTGCGGCAACGGTGCGCTGCTCGCCCTCGCCGGCCTGCCGCACTGCGGCGCGGTCGTGCAGCGGCACGAACCGGACCGGGTCTCGCGCCTGCTCGGCATCCTGCTGCGCACCGTGCAGGACCGGCAGGCGGCGTTCGCGAGCGGCGGGTACTCGTCGATCGCCGAGCAGCGCTCCGACCCCGGCGCGACGCCGCTGCCGCACATCGTCGTCCTGCTCGACCAGTGGGAGAGCTTCATGGCGACCCTGGCCGACGCCGAGAACGGCGCGCTGCACGACGCCGTCCAGACACTCCTGCGCGAGGGCGTCGGCGTCGGCGTGCACCTGGTCGTCTCCGGTGACCGGACCCTGACCTCCGGCCGGATGTCGAGCCAGGTCGAACGGAAGCTGCTGCTCGCCCTCGCCGACCGCGGCGACTACAACTACGAGGGCATCAACGGCAAGAAGCTGCCCGAGTCGATCCCGCCCGGCCGCGGCTTCCGCAACGGCACCGCGACGGAGACACAGGTCGCGGTGCTGCCCGGCGGACTCGGCGGCCGCGACCAGGCCGCGGCGCTCCGCGGCATCGGCGACGAGGTCCGGACCCACGTGCCGGACGACGCGCCGAAGCCGTTCCGGATCGACGTGTTGCCCCGCTCCGTCACCCTCGACGACGCGCTCCGCCACCTGCCGGCGTCCGACGCGGTACCGGGCCGGGTCGCCCTCGGTGTCGGCGGCGACGAGCTCCGGCTGTTCACGCACGACTTCGTGCAGGACACCCCCGTGTTCATCGTCGGCGGCAGCCCGCGCTCGGGCAAGAGCACCGCGCTCCTCGCGATGGCGCGGCACGTGCTCGGCACGGGCGGGTGCGTCGTCGCGGTCACGCCCCGCGACTCGGCGCTCCGCAGCCTGGACGGCAGGCCCGGTGCGACGGTGGTCACCGACGCCGGCATCGGCGCAGAGGGGCTGACCGCCGCGGTCGACGCCGGCGCCGGTCGTTTCACGCTCGTGCTCGTCGACGACGCCGAGGTGCTCAAGGAGACCGCGGCGGAACCCGTGTTCCGGGCGATCCTGGAGTCCGACCGCGGCCGCTCGGTGGGCCTCGTGCTCGGCGGCGACGTCGAGGGCGTCGCGAGCGGCTTCCGCGGCTGGCAGGTCGAGGCGAAGAAGGCCCGGCGGGGCATGCTGCTCGCGCCGCTCAGCACCGTCGACGGCGACCTGATCGGCACGAAGCTCTCGAAGAGCCTGGTCACGCAGGACCGCGTCGCCGGGCGGGCGCTGCTCAACGACGCCGACCAGGCGCTGCGGCTCGTGCAGGTGCCGCTCGACTAGGGTCCGGCGCGCTCGACGTACTGCGGCGGGACGGACAGCGCCAGCGTGACCCGGTCGTGGCCCTCGGCGAACTCGACACCGTCGGCAGCCGCCCGCGCGGCGTCGATGCGGAGCAGGACCGGGTGCGGGGCCTTGCGCCGCCCGGCCTGGAGCGCGAGGTCACGGTCGGTCGTCAGGTGCGCGTACTGCCGGCCCATCGGCAGGAGCCCCTGCTCGAGGATGCGTGCGGCGGCCTCGGGCGACGTCGCGTGCCAGAGCTCGGCAGCGGGTTCGACGCTGCGCTTCAGGATGCGCTCGTCGGTCGAGTGTCCGTACTGCGCGCGGATGCGGTCGTCGTCGTCGACGGCGAAGCGTTGCTTGTCGGACTCCGCGACGACCCGTCGGACGTCGTCCACGGTGACGTCGACACCGGCGCCCTGCAGACCGGCGACCAGTGCGGCCACCGGTACGCTGCCGTCCGGAGCGAGGTCGAGGCCGTAGGCGCCGGGCTCGTGGCGGAGGGCGTGCGACATCGCCTTGCTGATCGTGGTGTCCCGTCGGGTCATCGTGGGTCCTCGTCCTCGTCCTCGGCGAGCCAGGCTGCTCGGTGCTCCTCCATCTCCTCCCACCAGACGTCGAACGACGTCCACTGGCCGCGGTACTCCGTTCCGGGCGCCGCGAACGCGTGGATGACGAGCACGGGTGGGTCGCCGGTGTGGTCGGTGCCCTCGAAGCAGAACACGTCGTCGGTGTCCTGGTGCTTCGCGAACGGAACGAGCGTCCGCGCTGGGAACTGCTCGGCGACGATCTCGGACCAGGCCGCCGTCTGCCCCCGGTACTCGGAGGTCCACATGAACGGGTCGATCTCCGCCAGGGTCGTCCGACCGAGGTCCGCCCGGAAGCGGTCGGGGAACACGAAGCCCGCCGGCGCGGACTGTAGGGCGTCGATCAACCGCTCGTCGGCGGTGGTCAGGAGTCGTTCACGCATCGAGGTCATCCTCCGGACGGGGTGCTCGGTTCGCCCGCCCGGATTCGTTCTGTCCCATCGCGCACGAGATGGGAAGGTGATCCGCGCGTCGGGAGCCGGAAGAACCTGCTGACCATGCGCGGAACGGCCCACCACGCGCGGAACGTCCTCCTACGCGCGGAACTGCCCCACCGCCTCGGAACCGCACGTCAGCCGAGCGGCCCCTCGTCGACCAGGCCGACGGCGGGCTCCGCCCGCAGGGTGTGGCCGCCGAAGACGACGGTGTCGCCGGGCTGCACGGTCGTGCGCTGCGACGGCACGAGCGTCGCGGCCTGGTGGCCCGGGCGGTGGAGTTCGACCCCGTTCGCGGACGCCGCGTCGAGCACCCAGAACGACCCCTCGGCACCGAAGCCGAACTCCAGGTGCGTGCGGCTGAGCAGGCGTTCGGGGTCCTCGAGTGCGATGACGTGCGCGTACCCGCCGTCGGGGTGGGCGCTCGCCGGGTCGCGGCCGACGAGCCCGCCGCCCGAGACGGTCACGCGCTGCTCGTCGTCGAGCACGAGCACGGCGGCTGCCCGCTGCCGCGCGGGGGCGGCCTGGGTCGCGACACCGGAGCCGCCGAGCGGGCGCCCGGGCAGCTGCGCGACGGTGGAGCGGACGCGGTCGGCCGAGGCACGAGGCGCCGGTGGCGGCGTGACCACGGCCCGGGCCAGCTCGCCCTGGTGCGCCATGCGGGCGAGGTCGTCCGCGGTGACCCGTTCGACCACGGGCTCGACGGGCTTCCGCCGCCGCCGGAACGGCCAGAGGCGCATCAGTCGTCCCCGGGACCGACGGCCGCCGAGTCGACGAGCTCGAAGGTGTCGGTGACGGTCTCGAACAGCTCGTAGAGCGGTTCGGCCAGGTCGGTCGCGGGCGAGGAGACGCTCACGAGCGCGACCTGCTCGCCGGCCGGCACGAACGTCTGCATGAGCACGACGTCGAACGAGCCGCGCCCGTCCGGGGCCTGCACGGTGGAGACGCCCCAGACGCGCGGGACCCGGCCCACCCGCGGGACCTCGTGCACGTCGACGTGCATGCCGTCCTCGTCGCCGCCGAGGGCTGCGACGTGGTCGGTGAGCGCCCCGAGCGGGTCGCCACCGGCCTCGGGAGCGGGCAGGACCGTGACCGTGAGGGCGCCGGAGACGATGCCGTCCTCGCTCGGCTCGGCGAACGCGGCGCAGTACCGGGCACCGCTGTCCCAGGCGGACCGCGCGAACCGGCGGAGCACCCGGACGATCTCGGTGCGGTGGTCCCAGAGCTCGCGGTGGTCCTCGATGCGCTCCTGCACGAGGGCCGAGATCCGGTCGTCGCGCCGTTCCGGGTCCACCGGCAGCTCGAACCAGGACCGGGGGACCGTGATGGCGAAGTGGTCGACCGACATGCCCGCTACCGTACCGCGGCGTGTCGACGGGTCGTCCGACGCAGTCCACCGAGCAGCAGCGCGGCGGGCAGCCGCAGCAGGGGCCGGGGGACGACGGCGCGCACGGTCGCGACGAGGCGGACCGTGCGGTCGAACCGGCGCTGCTCCCGCGGCCCCCACGCGAAGCCGTACGCGGCGCGGATCCGCTCCGGCAGCATGCCGACGGTGACGATCCGCACGAGCGGCATCGCGGCACGCACCCAGCGCGGGGCGAACCGCGGGTGCAGCAGGTCCCGCACCACCCCGCGGGCGTCGTCGGTGACCAGGAGCCCGTCGAGGGCGTCCTGCCAGTAGCGGTCGAACGCCGCCACCGAGGTCGGCCAGCGGTCGTCGGGCACCCGGAGCGCGGTGGCGAGCGGCGCGTAGGCGGCGAGGACCTGCTCCGCTCGGGCATCCGAGAACGGGGTGCCGAACAGGTCGTGCGCCCGTCGGGCCGAGTCGAACAGGGTCGCCGCGACCCAGAGCTGCCGGTCGACGTCGTCCGCGCCGGCGACCGGCCGGTGGGCGCGGTCGACGAAGCCGACCGCGGTCGCCGAGTCGGACGCCGTCCCGATGACGACGGCGTAGACGAACATCAGCGTGTGCACGAGCCGCTGCTGCGGCCGCCGTGCGAAGTCGGAGTGCCGTCGGACGCCGGCGGCGACGACGGGGTCGGCGATCTGCAGCAGGATGGCGCGGCCGCCCGCGGCCACGGGCGTGCTGTCGGCGATGCATCGCCGCAGGTCCGGGTCCTGGACGCGGCCGTGCCCGAGACGGGAGGCGCGGCGTGTGTCCGGCGCGCTGCCGTCCGTCCGTCGTGGGGTCACCGCTCGCCCCGTCGGTGGCGGGTGCGCAGGACCGGCACGACGTCCGCGGCGAGGGCCGCGACGAGCGCGACCGCGCCGACGCCGAGGGCGGCGGCGGTCGCGCCGGGGTCCACGGCGGAGCCGCGGGTCACGGCGAGCACGGTGGCGACGAGCCAGATCGCCGGCAGCGGCCAGCGGTGTCGCGGTGCCCCGGCGACGAGCGCTCCGACGACCGCGACCACGAGCAGGGGCAGCCACCGGCCCGCCGGTTCCGACCGGGCGGCGAGGTGCGCGGCGGCGGCGACGAGCAGGAGCGCCGCGATCGCGACGAGCCGTGCGACCGCGGGCCAGCGGTGCAGACCTTTCCGGACGCGACGGAGCACGGCTCGATCGTACCGAGCCGTGCTCCTGGGGTGCCGCGTCAGAGCGGCTTCGTACCGAGGTCGTTGCCGAGGTCCGGACGGTCCTCGTCGCCGTCGTGCTCCCACAGGTCGGGGGAGCCCTCGCGCGGGGCGCCGCCGGTGGGGCCGTCGTCGGAGCCGTCGCCGGGCTGCGGCTCGACGGTCTCGCCGGCGACCGCGTCGTTCGTCACGGTCTCCAGGGACTCCTCGGACTCGTCCACCTCGTACGGGCCGACGTGCTCGCGGTCGATGTCGTCGTCGCGTCGCTGCTGGGCGTCGAGGTCGTCGACGGGGCTGATGCCGGGATCGCTCATGGTGGTTCCTCTCCGTTTGCTGGCTTCCTGCCTACCCGTCGGCGCCTGGTGGCCGTCCGGTTTCGTGTCGTGTTCACCCGGGCGTCACCTGCCGGTCACGCCGCCGGGGCAGCATCGCGGATGCTCGGGGGAGTGGAGCGCGGTCGCCGACGGGTGGTCGAGCGACCGCGCCTTCCCCCACCGCGCCTGGAGCCGACGGGACCGTCAGACCCGCTCGAGCAGCCCGCGTTCCTCGACGTCCGCGATCGCGAGCGTGCGGTAGCCCGCCGACTCGAAGAACACCGTGATGCGGTCCTCCTCGGTGCTCATGACCACACCGGTGCCCCACTCGGCGTGCTCCACGTGGGAGTCCGGCGGCCAGGCGGCGTCGTTCGAGCCGTCCGCCACGTGGGCCGCGGCCTCGTGCGCCGAACCGGAGGAGCAGGTGTCGCAGTTGCCGCAGGGCTCCGGCAGCTCGTCGCCGAAGTACCCGAGCAGGAACTGTCGACGGCAGCCGGTGGTCTCGGCAAGCTGGCGCATCATCGCGATCCGGGACTCCTCGACCCGCTCGCGCTCCGCCGCACGGTCCGCCGTGGCACGCGCGGCGCGGTCCGCCGTGTCCGGGCCGTCCGGCACCCGGGCGACGCCGTCGACGTCGTCGCGGAGCGCTCCCGCGTCGAGCAGGGCGTTGAGCGCTCGTCCGGCGGTGCGGGCGGACAGGCCCGAGGCCTCGGCGATCGCCGACCGGGCGATCGAACCGGTCGCCGGCACGGCGTCGAAGACGGCGCGGACCGAGGCGGGCCGGGGCGAGCCGGACGCGAAGAACGTGCGCAGGCCGAAGTCCTCGGCCCGGTAGTGCAGGGTGGCGCCGGCGGGCTCGGCGTCCCGCCCGGCCCGGCCGATCTCCTGGTAGTACGCGTCGACCGACTCCGGCACGTCGGCGTGCACGACGTACCGGACGTCCGGCTTGTCGATGCCCATCCCGAAGGCGCTCGTCGCGACCACGACGTCGACGTCGCCGTCCAGGAAGCCGGTGTGCACCGACTCCCGCTCCGCCACCCGCATGCCCGCGTGGTACGGCTGCGCCCGACGACCGCGGGCCGCCAGGGCGTCGGCGTACTCCGTCGTCTCGGCCCGGGTGGCGACGTAGACGACCGTCGCCCCGTCGAGGTCGGCGACCTGGTCGACCACGGCCGCCCGCTTGTCGGCGTCCTCGGCGTGCCGGACCACCTCGAGCCGGATGCCGGGGCGGTCGAAGCCCGAGGCGAGCACGAACGGGTCGCGCATGCGGAGCCGGTCCACCACGTCGTCGCGGACGGGCGCGGAGCCCGTCGCCGTCAACGCCAGGACCGGCGGGCGGCCGAGGCGCTCGACGACCTCGCCGAGCGCCAGGTAGTCGGGCCGGAAGTCGTGGCCCCACGACGAGATGCAGTGCGCCTCGTCGACGGCGACCAGCGCGACCCCGGCGTCGTGCAGCTGCTCGATCACGTCGTCCTTGACGAGCTGCTCCGGGGCCAGGAAGACGTACCCGACCTCGCCCGCGGCGACGGCGTCCCAGGCGTCGGCGACGTCACGGGCCTTCCGCGTGGCGTTCATCGCGACGGCGCGGGGTGCGTGCTCGTGGTGCTCGAGTCCGACGACCTGGTCCTCCTGGAGCGCCACGAGGGGTGAGACCACGACGACGATGCCGTCGAGTTCGAGGCCGGCGACCTGGTAGATCGCGGACTTCCCCGAACCGGTCGGCATCACGGCGAGTGCGTCGCGCCCGTCGAGCACGGCGTCGATGACGGATTCCTGGTCGGGGCGGAGGCGCCAGCCGAACACGTCGGCGGCGCGGGTACGGAGAGCTTCGTTCACCGATCCACACTGCCGGGCGCACGCTGGGGGACCGACCCGGGGGTGCGTCCAGCGGCTCTTGCGTGGCGGAGGCGACCCGTGCCTCCCGTTCGTCCACGGATCCCGCGACCCGCGCACCGGGCGTCCACCGACCAGCGCTAGGCTGCGTGGCGGCCGTTGTCTCGACATCGAGCGACCCTCGATGGTGAGTGTGGCGACCGGGTAACCGATGCCGATCGCACGGAACGTGCGGGAAGAAGAACAGCGTGGATCTTTTCGAGTACCAGGCCAGGGACCTCTTCGAGTCCTACGGCGTCCCAGTGTTGCAGGGGATCATCGCCGACACCCCGGACGAGGCGAGAGCGGCGGCCGAGCAGATCGGCGGCGTGGTCGTCGTCAAGGCGCAGGTGAAGGTCGGCGGTCGCGGCAAGGCCGGCGGCGTGAAGGTCGCGAAGACCCCCGACGAGGCGTACGAGCACGCACAGGCCATCCTCGGCCTCGACATCAAGGGCCACACCGTGCAGCGCGTCATGGTCGCCCAGGGCGCGGACATCGCCGAGGAGTTCTACTTCTCGGTCCTGCTCGACCGGGCGAACCGCTCCTACCTGTCGCTCACCAGCGTCGAGGGCGGCATGGAGATCGAGCAGCTCGCGGTCGAGAAGCCCGAGGCGCTCGCCCGCGTCGAGGTGAACCCGCTCACCGGGATCAACAAGGCCGCCGCGCTCGAGATCGCCGCGCAGGCGAACTTCCCGGAGTCGCTCCGCGACCAGGTCGCCGACGTCTTCGTGAAGCTCTACGACGTGTTCGCCGGCGAGGACGCGACCCTGGTCGAGGTGAACCCGCTCGTGCGCACCGGCGACGGGCAGATCCTCGCGCTCGACGGCAAGGTCTCGCTCGACGAGAACGCCGACTTCCGCCACGAGGGCCACGCGCAGCTCGAGGACACCGCCAGCGAGGACCCGCTCGAGGCCAAGGCGAAGGCCCACGGCCTCAACTACGTCAAGCTCGACGGCCAGGTCGGCGTCATCGGCAACGGTGCGGGACTCGTCATGTCGACCCTCGACGTCGTCGCCTACGCCGGTGAGCGCCACGGCGGCGTGAAGCCCGCCAACTTCCTCGACATCGGCGGCGGCGCCTCGGCCGAGGTCATGGCCAACGGCCTCGACGTCATCCTCGGCGACCCGCAGGTGAAGAGCGTCTTCGTGAACGTCTTCGGCGGGATCACCGCCTGCGACGCCGTCGCGAACGGCATCGTCGCCGCGCTCGGCATCCTGGGCGACGCGGCCACCAAGCCGCTCGTCGTGCGCCTCGACGGCAACAACGTGGAAGAGGGTCGTCGGATCCTGACGGAGGCGGCGCACCCGCTCGTCACCGTCGCCGCGACCATGGACGATGCGGCCGAGCAGGCCGCCGAACTCGCCGCCGCAGCGGCCTGAAGGGACTGACCATGTCGATCTTCCTCAACAAGGACTCCAAGGTCATCGTCCAGGGCATCACCGGTGGCGAGGGCACGAAGCACACCGCCCTGATGCTCAAGGCCGGCACCCAGGTCGTCGGTGGCGTCAACGCCCGCAAGGCCGGCACCACCGTCACCCACGGCGACGTCGAGCTGCCCGTCTTCGGCTCGGTGCGCGAGGCCATCGACACCACCGGTGCCGACGTCTCCATCGTCTTCGTGCCGCCGGCGTTCGCGAAGGACGCCGTGATGGAGGCCATCGACGCCGAGATCCCGCTCGTCGTCGTCATCACCGAGGGCATCCCGGTGCAGGACTCCGCCGCGTTCTGGGCGCACGCGAAGGCCCTGGGCGGGAAGACCCGGATCATCGGCCCGAACTGCCCCGGCATCATCACCCCCGGGGAGTCGCTCGTCGGCATCACCCCGGCGACGATCACCGGCAAGGGCCCGATCGGCCTCGTGTCGAAGTCGGGCACCCTGACCTACCAGATGATGTACGAGCTGCGTGACCTGGGCTTCTCGACCGCCATCGGCATCGGCGGCGACCCGGTCATCGGCACCACGCACATCGACGCGCTCGCCGCGTTCGAGGCAGACCCCGAGACCGAGGCGATCGTGATGATCGGCGAGATCGGCGGCGACGCCGAGGAACGCGCCGCCGACTACATCAAGGCGCACGTCACCAAGCCGGTCGTCGGCTACGTCGCGGGCTTCACCGCGCCGGAGGGCAAGACGATGGGCCACGCCGGAGCGATCGTGTCCGGCTCGGCCGGCACCGCCGAGGCGAAGAAGCAGGCGCTCGAGGCCGCCGGGGTCAAGGTCGGCAAGACGCCGTCCGAGACCGCCGCGCTGCTGCGCGAGGTGGTCGCCGCGAAGTAGCGGCCACCGCCCGGCAGACGGATCGGGACGAAGCCGGGAGGCTCGGTGCGGGTTCCGCACCGAGCCTCCCGTCGTCGGGGCGGCCGCCCGCCCGCGTGTCGCCCCGAAGTGGGGGCACGTGGAGCCCCCGGAGCGGGGTGGGGACTGCTTTGATGAGCGCGCCCCTCCGACCCGAACGAAGGCCCACTCGTCCCCATGCACAACGCACTGCGCGCACGCACGCTCGCGCTCGGCATCGTGGTCAGCACGTTCGCCGCTGCCGCTGCCGTCGCCGTCGCCACGGCCGTCCCGGCTTCCGCCTCGACCACCGATTCGTCCGTCACCTTCCCGGCCACCGGTGCCGTCCAGACGTGGACCGTCCCGGCGGGCGTCGACCGCGTCTACGTCGACATCGCCGGCGCCCAGGGCGGTGCCGGCTACGACGGCGGTGCCGCCGGAGCCGAGCTCACCGGCACACTGCCGGTGACCCCCGGCCAGCAGCTCAAGATCCTCGTCGGCACGATGGGCGCGAACGGTCGCCAGTACCAGACCGGCGGTGGCGGTGGCGGTGGCTCGTTCATCTACACCACGCCCGACCAGGCCGGCATCCTCGCCGCGGCCGGCGGTGGCGGCGGTACCGGCTCGAACCGCTACGGCTACCCGGCGACCACCACGACGACCGCGAACCCCGGCGACAACGGCGGCGGCGCCGGTGGCACGGCTGGTGGCGGCGGTGGCGGCGGCTCGAACGCCGGCGGCGGTGGCGGTCTCCTCGGCAACGGCGCCGGCAGCGGTGCGGGACTCTCAGTGGCGGCCGGCGGCGCCGGCGGCAGCGCCGCGCGCAGCGGTGGCTTCGGCGGCGGTGGCGGTTCCAACGGGAACTCGGCCGGTGGCGGCGGTGGCTACAGCGGCGGCGGCGCCGGTGCGTTCGTCAACGGCGGTGCCGGTGGCGGCGGTGGCGGCAGCTCCTACTTCGCCGGCGAGCTCTCCGGCGCGATCGCGAACCACGGCGGCAACGGCTCCGTCACCATCGCGTGGCCGTCGAAGCTCACGCTCGTGTCGCCGGCCAACGGCTTCGCGGGCGACCGGATCGTCATCACCGGCTCCGGTCTCGCCGGCTCGACCGTCCGCGTCGCGGGCGTCGCGGCACCCGTGCGCTCCTCCACGGACACCGAGATCGTGGCCACCGTCCCGGTGCAGCAGAACCTGCCCGGCGGGCCGCAGCGCGTCGAGGTCACCACGATCAGCGGCGTGACCTACCCCGTCGTCGGGGCCTTCACGTACACCCCGGCACCGAACGTCTCCGCCGTCTCGCCGGGCACCGTCCAACGCGGCGCGCAGCGGACGGTCACGATCACCGGCTCCGGCTTCACGGGGGCGACCGCCGTCCGCTTCGGCACCACGCCCGCCGCGTCGTTCGTGGTCGCGTCCGACACGAGGGTCACCGCGGTCGTCCCGGCCGACATCCCGGTGGGCACGGTCGACACGACCGTCACGAACCCGAGCGGTACGAGCGCGACCGGCGACGCGGACCGGCTCGTCGTCACCGCGGCGACCGTCGTGGTCGCACCCGCCACGCTCCCGGCACCCCAGGTCGGTGCGGCCTACTCGCAGCAGCTCAGCGCCTCGGGCGGCAACGCGCCGTACCGGTTCGCGGTCACGGCCGGGGTGCTCCCCGCAGGCCTGACGCTGAGCGCCGGCGGTGTGCTGAGCGGCACCCCGACCGAGGCCACGACGACGGTGTTCACCGTCACGGCCACCGACGCCAACGGCGACACGGGCTCCCGCGCCTACAGCTCCGCGGTGCGCGTGGCCGTCCCGACGGTCTCCGAGGTCTCGCCCGCGTCGGGCGTGGTCTACGGCGGCACGACGGCGACGATCCGCGGCACCGGGTTCACCGGCGCCACCGCCGTCTCGTTCGGTGACGCAGCGGCCGCGTCGTACACGGTCGGCTCCGACACCGAGATCACCGCCGTCACCCCGGCGTCCTCGGAGGGCGTCGTCGACGTGACCGTCACCACGTCCGGCGGCACCAGTGCGACGAGCGAGGCGGGCCGCTTCCGCTTCACCGCACCCGTCATCACGGTCAGCCCGACCGAGCTGCCCGACGGCAAGCAGGGGGCCCCGTACGCGCAGGCCCTCACGGCCTCGGGCGACCGGAGCGACACGTACACCTTCGCGGTGACCGACGGCGCCCTGCCGGCGGGCATCGAGCTCGAGGCCGACGGCACGCTCACCGGGATCCCGACCGTGTCCGGCTCGTCCGCGTTCACCGTCACGGCGACCGGCGGCGACGGCTTCACGGGCAGCGTCGACCACACCCTGGTCGTCGCGTCCTCCGTGCCGACCATCACCGCCGTGTCCCCGGCGACGGGCGACGCCGGCGACGCCGTGACGGTCTCGGGCACCGACCTCGACCGTGCCACCGTCACCATCGGCGGCGTCGAGGCCCGGGTCGACACGACGGCGACGAACACGTCGACCTCGCTCACCGTGCTCGCGCCGGAGTCGGAGCCGCGGGCCGCGGACGACGCCGTCGACGTCGTCGTGACGAACCCCTGGGGTGCGGCACGGGCCGCCGGCGCGTTCACCTACGCCACGACGCCGGCCCTGACGATCGACGCCGGCTTCCGCGCCGGTGACGCGGTGGACGGCGCCCGGTTCGCGATCCACGCCTCGGGCTTCGCCGCCGGGCAGGACGTCGAGGCCGTCGTGCACTCCACGCCGACCACGGTCTACACCGGCACGACGTCGGACGCGGGTGCGCTCGACGCGACCGCCGCGCTCCCGGCGCTCGAGGCCGGCAGCCACGAGCTCGTCGTCACCGCCGGTGCGCGGACGGCGCGGCTCTGGTTCGCGGTGGACGCCGACGGCACGGTGACCGGCGTCTCCGCATCGGGTCCGGTCGCCCCGGTCGCCACCGAGGAGCCCTCCGAGGATCCCACCGCCGAGCCGACCGACCCGGCGGCACCCGGCGCCCCGGCGCCCTCGGCGACGCCCGGTGCGGTCCCGGCACGGGGCGACGACGACGGTGCGCTCGCCTGGACGGGTGCCGAGGTCCGTGGTCCGCTCCTGGCCGCCGGGCTGCTGGTCCTCGCCGGCCTCGGGACAGCGCTCGTCGCCCGTCGCCGCCGCGCGGTGCGCTGACGGTCGTCACCCGGCACGGACGGGAGGCCCCCCACCAACAGGTGGGGGGCCTCCCGTCGTCCGCGGTGCCACCGCGCCACCTGCGAGGGCGCGTCGCACGATCACCGGCGTTTTGCCGGAGCGGCCGCGCGCCGGGGCCGGACGGACGAGCGACGGCCGTATCCTCGCTGCGATGAACCGCCTGGGAACCGCTCTGCTCGCCGCGATCGAGGCGGTCGTGACGGTCGGCGTCGGCATCGGGATCGCCCTCGTCCCGCTCACGCTCCTGTGGGGCTTCGAGTACGGCCTGCAGGTCGACTGGGACGTGTTCTGGAAGGCCACCGGCAGCGTCTGGCTCGTCGGCCACGGCGTCGACGTGACGTTCCTGCTCGGTGCCGCGGCCGCGAAGAGCACCGGGATACCCGGCGCCGGCGACCCCGTCCACGTGACGATCGCCGCGCTCGGCTTCGCGGTCGTCACCGCGTGGCTCGGCGGCCGTGCCGGACGGCGCTTCGCGGAGACCGAGCACCGCACCACCGGGCTGCTCGTCGGCACCGCCGCCGTCGCCCTGCTCGGCCTCGCCGTCGCGGCGACCTCGACCTCGGCGGCCACCCGGCCGACGATCTGGCAGGCGGTGGTGCTGCCGGCGCTCTGGTTCGGCATCCCGGCGCTCTGGACCTCCGAGGTCTGCCGCCGCCGACGCGGGCTGCCCGCCGACGCCGGTACCCAACGGCTGCTCGACCTGCTCGACCGGGTCCCCGCCGTGTGGCGCGCCGTGGTCGGCTTCGGACTGCGCGCGGGCACCGCCGCCACCGCGGTCGTCGTCGCGGTCGCCGGGCTCGTCGTCGGCCTGCTGCTCTTCACCTCGTTCGCCGAGGTCATCACCCTGTACGAGCAGTCCCACGCCGGCGTCGTCGGCGGCGTGGCCATCACGGTCGGACAACTCGCCTTCCTGCCGGACCTGGTCGGCTGGGCCACGTCGTGGCTCGTCGGTCCTGGCTTCGCCATCGGCACGGGGTCGAGCGTGTCGCCGATCGCGACGACGCTCGGGCCGATCCCGGGGCTGCCGGTGTTCGGCGCGCTGCCGACCTCAGGCCACACCTTCGGGCTGGTCTGGGTGCTCGTGCCCGTCGTCGCCGGGTTCGCCGTCGGCGGGGCGATGCGGCCGCGGCTCGTCCGGGCACTCGGCACTGCCGACTCGGCGCTGCACCGTGCCCTGGGCGGCGTCGTCACGGGGCTCGTCGCCGGCGTCGCGACCGGCCTGGTCGCCTGGCTGTCGTCGGGGTCCCTCGGCCCCGGCCGGCTGGCCGACGTCGGTCCGCACGCGCTCACCGTCGGTGCGTTCGCCGCGCTCGAGGTCGGGGTGCCGGCGATCCTCGCGCTCGCCGCCGGCAGCGACCTGGTGCGGTTCCCGGAGCGGGGCCGCGAGCGCTGGACCGAGGCCGACCACGACGACGAGCACGCCGCTGCGGCCGACGCCCACGCCGGCTCGCTGCTGGCAGCCCTGGACCGGGCGGGCGCCGGACGGACCACCGACGTGCACCGCTTCGTGGTCGAGGAGTCGCACGACGGTGCCACCGTCGCGGCAGCGGACCGGGCGGGCGCGGCCCTGCCGACCGAGCCCGTGTCCGACGACCACGTCGTCCGCGACACCGACCACGACGTCGCACTGCCGGCCTGGGCGGCGACCGACACCGTCGCCGCCGACCGCGTCACCGAGGCGCCGTCGGACGGACGTCGGAGCGGCGGCGGCGCCGCTCTGGCTGGCCTGCGCGACCGGCTGTCCGACGCCGCCGGCTCGGTCCGGCAGCGCGCCGGCGGCCTGCGCGGGCGTGCAGCCGGACTGCGCGACCGCGTGGCCGGGCAGCGGGACGGCTCGGAGCGCACGGCGGCCGAGCGGCCGGCGGCCACACCGGAGCGGGACCGCACCGACGCCCAGCCCGCGTTCCCCTGGAGCACCGAGGAGTTCGTCGCGGGTCGTGACGACGTCGAGGACGCGGAACCGGTCGTGGAGGTGCACGGCGACCGGCCGGGGCGGAGCGCGCAGCCGGCCCGCCAGACGACCTGGGACGCCACCGACCAGATCCCCGAGGACGAGCTGCCCTGGTGGCGCCGTCCGAAGGACGATCACTGACGGAGGTGTTCGTCAGCGCTGACCATGTCGGCGGATGAGGGCCGCTCCGGTACAGAGGATCGCCGCGAACAAGCACACCGCCGCGGCTGCTGGATGGAACCACGAACCACTCGACGAAGCAGTTGCCCCGACGACAGCCCCGAGCACGACCAGCCCGAGGCTCACGGTGATGGCGAACGGGACACCGCCGACGATCCTGCGCACTGCTCTCCCGTTCACTACGCGCATCGCGGCTTGACCCGACCGCCGGCAAAGGGGTACACGCGGAGCGCCTTCGTCCCGCAGCGGATGGCGCCGTTGCCGGTGATCGCAACGGTCGCCATGGTGATGATCGCACCGGTGATCACGCAGAAGGCCGGACCTCCGACAGCGCACAGTCCGGCGCCGAAGCCGAAGGCTGCTCCATTGATGATCATGTTCTGGTCGGTCGCGTTGAACGAGACGTAGGCGCCCCTGGTGTCCTTCCCGACGCCGATCCGCTGGTCATCGCTCTGCTGGACGAGCTCGAACTCGAACCCTTCCCCGAGGTCGATGGTGGTGGTGACCGTGCCGTTCGGGGCGCTCGTCTGCTTCTTCACGAGGCCGGCTCCGTCCGCTTCAGCGATGGCCTGAGCAATCTCGGTCGGTGAGACCTCCGCCAGGCGCTCGTAGGCATTCGCCGGGACGGTCTGTTCGACCGCGGTCGCTGGTGACGCGAACGTCAGACCTCCGGCGATCAGGACAGTCGAGAGTGCGATCCCGGTGAGGGAAGCGCGGAAATTCGTCATTGTTTCCCCTTGATCAGGGGCTGCCGCCTTGCAGCCCACGGCGCAAAGGTAGTGTTCCAGCAGGTAGACGGCAACATGTGACGTTTTCCAATCGTTGCCGCGTCTGTCCACGCGACCGCCGGTCCCGCTAGGGTTGGTGCCGTGCTCGAACTGGTCGTCCTGATCTCCGGTACCGGGTCGAACCTCCGAGCCCTGCTCGAAGCGACCTTCGACGCCGAGTACCCCGCCCGTGTCGTCGCCATCGGGGCCGACCGCGACGCCGAGGGCCTCGGGCTGGGCGAGGAGTTCTCGATCCCGACGTTCACGGTGCCGTTCTCCCGCTACGCGACCCGTGCCGAGTGGGGTGAGGCGCTCGCGGAGCAGATCCGCCCGTGGTCGCCCGACCTGCTCGTCCTGTCCGGTCTCATGCGACTGCTGCCGCCCGCGGTGGTGTCCGAGTTCGCCCCGGCGATCATCAACACGCACCCCGCGTACCTGCCCGAGTTCCCCGGCGCCCACGGCGTCCGCGACGCGTTGGCGGCGGGCGTCACCGAGACCGGCGCGAGCGTCATCACCGTCGACGACGGGGTGGACAGCGGCCCGATCCTCGCGCAGGAACGCGTCCCGGTGCTGCCGGGCGACACCGAGTCGACGCTGCACGACCGCATCAAGCCGGTCGAGCGTCGCCTGCTCATCCAGACCATCCTCGACATCGCCAACGGCACCACCGACCTGAAGGACACCCCGAGCGCATGAGCGTGCACGCAGCCGACCCCAGCCTCTACCGCGACCGCGACGTCGTCCCGGTGCGCCGGGCCCTCATCTCGGTGAGCGACAAGTCCGGCCTGCTCGAGCTCGCCGGCGCCCTGGCCGAGTCCGGCGTCGAGATCGTGTCGACGGGCTCCACCGCCCAGGCCATCCGCGACGCCGGGTTCCCGGTCACCGGGGTCGAGGACGTCACCGGCTTCCCGGAGTCGCTCGACGGGCGCGTGAAGACCCTGCATCCCTCGGTGCACGCGGGCCTGCTCGCCGACCTGCGGCTCGAGTCGCACGAGCAGCAGCTCGCCGACCTCGGCATCGCGCCCTTCGAGCTCGTCGTCGTGAACCTGTACCCGTTCGTCGAGACGGTCGCCTCGGGCGCCGACACCGGCACGGTGGTCGAGAACGTCGACATCGGCGGCCCGGCGATGGTCCGTGCGTCGGCGAAGAACCACCCGAACGTCGCGATCGTCGTGTCCCCGGCGTCCTACGCCGAGGTCGTCGAGGCCGTCCGTGCCGGCGGCACCCCGCTCGAGCTGCGCAAGCGCCTCGCCGCCCAGGCCTTCGCGCACACGGCGGCCTACGACACCGCCGTCGCGAGCTACTTCGCGAGCGACGTCGTCGCGGCCGCCGCCGCCGCGACGACCGGCACCGACCTCGAGACGCCGGGCACCTTCGACGAGCAGCTGTCGCTCACGGCCGAGCTGTCCGCCACGCTCCGCTACGGGGAGAACGCCCACCAGGCCGCCGCGCTGTACACGCTGCCCGACGGCACCGGCATCGCGCAGGCGACGCAGCTGCACGGCAAGGAGATGTCGTACAACAACTACGTCGACGCCGACGCCGCCGTGCGGGCCGCGTTCGACTTCGACGAGCCGGCGGTGGCGATCATCAAGCACGCCAACCCGTGCGGCATCGCGATCGCCCCGGCCGACGCCGCCGACCCGATCGCCTCCGCGCACGCGGCCGCGCACGCCTGCGACCCGCTCTCGGCGTTCGGCGGGGTCATCGCCGCGAACCGCACCGTGACGAAGCAGATGGCCGAGACGGTGCAGGACATCTTCACCGAGGTCGTCGTCGCCCCGGCGTTCGACCCCGAGGCCCTCGAGATCCTGTCGCGGAAGAAGAACATCCGCCTGCTCACGCTGCCGTCGGGCTTCGCGCTCGCCGACCGCGAGGTCAAGCAGGTCTCCGGCGGCTTCCTCGTGCAGGACGCCGACCGCTTCACCGGCTTCGACCAGTCCACGTGGACCCTGGTCGCCGGCGAGCCGGCCGACGAGCAGACCCTCGTCGACCTGGCGTTCGCGTGGAAGGCGAGCCGCTCGGTGAAGTCGAACGCGATCCTGCTGGCGAACCAGGGCGCGAGCGTCGGTGTCGGCATGGGCCAGGTCAACCGGGTCGACTCCTGCCACCTCGCGGTGGACCGTGCGGGGGACCGTGCGGCCGGCAGCGTCGCGGCGTCGGACGCGTTCTTCCCGTTCGCCGACGGCCTGCAGGTCCTGCTCGACGCCGGCGTGCGCGCGGTCGCCCAGCCCGGTGGCAGCGTCCGTGACGACGAGGTCGTCGCCGCGGCGCAGGCCGCCGGCGTGACGATGTACTTCACGGGCGAGCGGCACTTCTTCCACTGAGCGGCACTTCGTCCACTGATCGGACGAATTCGTGGCGCACCATTGCGCACGGCGTCCTCCTGTGAATAGTCTGTAAGGCTCCGCGGCAGGCAGTCGACGGTCCCTCGGGATCGGCGGCACCGCGGACACCACGGAGACGAAGACGACGACTGGAGTGACGATGGACGACACGACCGGAACAGTGGCGATGGCTGCCCGTGCGGGTCTGGAGTCCGTCGTGGGGACCGCTCCCGCACGACGATCCCTGATCGCCCCGCGACCCCGCGTCGCGGCCGCCGCCTAGTCGGGCCGTCCCCACGGCCTCGCGGCGCCGGTCGACGGCGTCGCGGACCACCCGCCTGAACCCGGGGGACGACCATCCCCCGGTGCCCTCCGGCCCGGCCGACGTCACGGACGTGACGGCGGCGGCGTGACCACGCGCCCGGCCGATGATCACCACGCAACGCCACACCGAGCCTCCAGGTCGAGGCCGCGCACACGACGCACGCAGGCAACACGCGAGCACCGCACGCGCAGCGCGACCCGGGGACCCGGCAGACGCATGAGGACGCAACCCATGTCCAAGTCGCCCACCACGGCGCGCCCGTCCACCTCCCGCCCGACGACCCTGCGTGCGATCGCGCGGATCCTCCCCTACGTGAAGCCCCACCAGGGCCGCCTCATCGCCGGCATGGCCGCAGCGATGGGTGCCTCCCTGGTGGCGCTCGCCATCCCCTACGTGCTGCAGTGGCTCGTCGACGGTCCGCTGTCGTCGCGCGACTCGGCGCAGATCTGGCCGGCCGGCCTCGCGGTGCTCGCGCTCGGCCTGCTCGAGGCGTTCTTCATCGCCTCGCGTCGCCGCCTGGTGATGCGGCCGTCGACGCGCATCGAGTCGAGCATGCGCAACGCCCTGTACGCGAAGCTGCAGGACCTGCCCGTGTCCTTCCACGACCGGTGGGAGTCGGGGCAGCTGTTGTCCCGTTCGGTGTCGGACCTGTCGCTGATCCGCCGCTGGCTGGCGTTCGGCGTCGTCCTGCTCGTGGTGAACATCATCACGATCGCGGTGGGCTTCGTCGTGCTGTTCACCTTCGGGTGGCTGCTCGCCCTGATCTTCCTGGTCGCGTCGATCCCCTTGTGGATCAACGGGCTGCTGTTCGAGCGCCGGTACTCCGTCGTGGCACGCCGCAGCCAGGACCAGGTCGGCGACCTCGCCACGAGCGTGGAGCAGTCGGTGCACGGCATCCGCGTGCTCAAGGCGTTCGGCCGCGGCGGCGCGAAGCTCGACGAGTTCAGCGAGCAGGCCGAGGCGCTCCGCGGCACCGAGATCAAGAAGGCGAAGGCCATCGCGAGCATCTGGCTGTGGCTGCTGCTCGTGCCGGACGTCGCCTTCGCGCTCTGCCTGCTGGCCGGCATCTGGCTGGCGTCGCAGGGCGAGATGACCGTCGGGCAGCTCTTCGCGTTCTTCGCGACCGCCACGGTGCTGCGGTTCCCGATCGAGTCGATCGGCTTCTTCCTGTCGATGACGTTCGACACCAGGACGGCGGTCGACCGCTTCTTCGAGGTCATGGACTCCGAGAACACCATCACCGACCCGGCCGAGCCGAAGACGATCCCCGAGCCGCACGGCGCGCTCGCGTTCAACGCGGTGCACTTCCGCTACCAGGACTCCGCACCGCAGTACCCGGACCTGGTGAACGGCGTCGAGCTGCGGCTGGAGCCGGGCGAGACGATGGCGCTCGTCGGGCTCACCGGGTCCGGCAAGACGACGCTGCTCGCGCTCGTCCCGCGGCTGTACGACGTCACCGGCGGGTCCGTGACGATCGACGGCGTCGACGTCCGCGACCTCACCCGAGCGGAGCTGCGTCGCCACGTCGCGGTCGCCTTCGAGGACGCCACCCTGTTCTCGACGACGGTGCGCGAGAACGTGCTGCTCGGCCGCCCGGACGTCACGGGCGACGAGGCCGAGGCGCTGATGCGCGAGGCCCTCGACATCGCGCAGGCGTCCTTCGTGGACGACCTGCCCGACGGCGTCGACACCCGCGTCGGCGAAGAGGGCCTGTCGCTCTCCGGCGGACAGCGACAGCGTCTGGCGTTGGCGCGGGCGATCGCCGCGCGGCCGTCGGTGCTCGTGCTCGACGACCCGCTGTCGGCGCTCGACGTCGACACCGAGGCGCGGGTCGAGGCCGGCCTGCGCCGGGTGCTGGCCGACACGACGTCGCTCATCGTGGCGCACCGACCGTCGACCGTCACCCTGGCCGACCGCGTCGCGCTCATGGAGAACGGCACGGTCACCGCCGTCGGCACCCACTCGGAGCTGATGGCCACCAACGAGCACTACCGGTACGTCATCTCGTCGCTCGACGACGACGATGCGGACGCCCGCGAGGAGGCGATGGCATGAGTCAGCAGGAACAGAACCTGCCCGTGGGGACGTCGGCCGGCTCGGGAGGCGCGGATCCGGTCATCGACGACGTCGCCGACGCGCAGGCTGCCGCACCGATCACCGCCTCGATCACCACCCTGGGGGTGCGCGGCGAGGAGCGTGGCGACTTCACCAAGGCGGAGAGCAAGCGCCTGCGGCGCCGCTCCCTCGCCCTGCTCGGGTCGCTCGCGGCGCCGCTGAAGGCGCGGCTCGTGCTGCTCGGCGTCGTCGTGGTCGTCTCGACCGCCGGCACCGTCGCCGGGCCGGCACTCATCGCGTGGGGCATCGACGAGGCGCTGCCCCGGGTGATCGACCAGGACGACTGGGCACCGGCGTTCGGTGTCGTGTCGGCGTACGTCGTCATCGCGGTGCTCGGTGCGGTCCTCGCCGCCTGGTACACGGTGCTCGCGGCCCGGATCAGCCAGGCGATCCTCATCGACCTGCGCAAGCGGGTGTTCCTGCACACGCAGCGGCTGTCGCTCGAGTTCCACGAGACGTACACGTCGGGCCGGATCATTTCGCGCCAGACGAGCGACCTCGACTCGATCCGCGAGCTGCTCGACTCCGGGCTGAACCAGCTCATCCAGGGCGTGCTCTACATGGTGTTCACCGCCGTGGCGCTCGTCCTGCTCGACCCAGTCTCCGGCCTCGTGCTGGCGATCTCGCTCGTGCCGCTCTGGTTCCTCATCCGCTGGTTCCAGACGAACTCGCAGACGCTGTTCCGGTCCACCCGCACCACCTCGGCGCGGGTCATCGTGCACTTCGTCGAGACGATGACGGGCATCCGCGCGGTGCAGGCGTTCCGCAAGGAGTCCCGCAACCGCGACGAGTACGGCGGCTTCGTCGAGGCGTACCGCGTGGCGAACACGAAGGTGTTCAACCTGTTCGGCACGTTCGACCCGATCCTCGTGCTCATCGGGAACGTCACGCTCGCCGCGGTCGTCATCGTCGGCGGCTTCCGCATCGTCGGTGGCTCGCTCGAGGTCGGCGTGCTGCTCGCCGTCGCCCTGTACGCCAAGCGGTTCTTCGACCCGGCGCAGGAGCTCGCGATGTTCTACAACGGGTACCAGTCGGCCTCGGCCGCGATGGAGAAGATCTCCGGCGTGCTCGAGGAACGGCCGAGCGTGCCGGACCCGGTGCAGCCCGTCCGGTTGCCGGACGCGCACGGGAAGATGGACTTCGACGGCGTCGAGTTCGCGTACAACGCGGGCAAGGTCGTGCTGCCGGAGTTCGACCTGCACATCCCGGCCGGGCAGACCATCGCGCTCGTCGGGTCGACCGGCGCGGGCAAGTCGACGCTCGCCAAGCTCATGGCGCGCTTCTACGATCCGTCCCGCGGCTCGGTGCAGCTCGACGGCGTCGACCTGCGCGACCTCGAGCCGAAGGACATGCGCCGCGCCATCGTCATGGTGACGCAGGAGGCGTACCTGTTCTCCGGCACCGTCGCGGACAACATCGCGCTCGGCAAGCCCGGGGCCACCCGGGCCGAGATCGAGGCGTCGGCGAAGGCCGTCGGCGCGCACGAGTTCATCATGGCGCTGCCCGACGGGTACGACACCGACGTGAACAAGCGCGGCGGGCGCGTCTCCGCCGGCCAGCGGCAGCTGCTCTCGTTCGCCCGCGCGTTCATCGCCGACCCGAAGGTGCTCATCCTCGACGAGGCGACCGCGTCGCTCGACATCCCGTCGGAGCGGCTCGTGCAGGAGGGGTTGGAGACCCTGCTCGCCGACCGCACCGCGGTGATCATCGCGCACCGGTTGTCGACCGTCGCGATCGCGCACCGCGTGCTCGTCATGGAGCACGGCCGCGTCGTCGAGGACGGCACCCCCGCCGACCTCATCGCCGGCACCGGGCGCTTCGCCCAGCTGCACGCCGCCTGGCGCGACTCGCTCGTGTGAGCCGCACCCGCTGACGGTCGACGCGCCCCGGTGATCCGGGGCGCGTCGCCCGTTCCGGGGTGCGTCGCTCCGGGCGGGGGACACGGCCGCTCGGGGACGACGTGGTTGGCTGGACCGATGAGCAACGAGAGCGTGCAGCCCGGCGGCGTCGCCCTGAGCGAGCCGTTCGTCGGCGCCCCCTTCGCCGAGGCCGTCCGTCGGTTCTGGCGCAAGTACACCGTCTTCACCGGCCGGGCCTCGCGCTCCGAGTTCTGGTGGTGGTGGCTGACGTCGCTCGCGATCGGTCTCGTGCTGCAGCTCGCCCCGCAGGCCTTCACGCCGGACACCCCGCTGCTCGAGAACCCGGTCGGGTCCTACCTGTTCGTGCTCTGGGGGCTGGTGACGCTGATCGGCTCCCTCGCCCTCGGCGCCCGCCGGCTGCACGACGCGGACCGGTCCGGGTTCTGGCAGTTCCTGCACGTGCTGCCCGGCATCGGCTCGCTCGTGCTCCTCGTGCTGTTCCTGCTGCCGTCGAACCCGAAGGGCGTGCGCTTCGACCGCTGAGCGCAGCACACGCACCGGTTCCTCCGGCAGGATGGACCGCAGCAGCGCGGCACGACGCCGCCGCACGACACCACCTGGGGGAGCACATGTTCGGGTTCGGCAAGAAGACCACCACGCCGGCACAGGAGCCGGCCGCGACCACCGCGCCGCAGCAGCCGACCGAGGCGCCCGCGCCGGCGTCCGACCTCGGCCTGGCGAAGGGGCGCATCAACCTCGAGAAGCGACAGGTCGTCTCGCTCACCAAGACGCAGACGATCACCGCGACGATCTCGTGGCCGAACGCCACCGACTACGACGTCTACGCCCTCGTGCAGTACCGCGACGGGCACGTCGAGACCGTCGCGCAGTTCGGCACGAAGGCCGAGCGCTCCTTCAGCCCCCGCACCGCCGACGGCGCCGTCGTGCACCGCGGTGACGAGCGACGCGGCACCGGCCAGACGACCATGGCGCAGGAGACCGTGGCGATCACGCTGAACCCCGAGATCGCCCGGATCGTGCCCGTCGTGTACTCCGCGCAGTCGAACGGCACCGGGTCCTTCCGCAAGTACCAGGTCGGCATGGCGATCGACAACGGTGCCGGTGACGTCGTCGAGATCGACGCGCGGGACGCCGACACGAACAACAAGGTCTACACGTGCGTGCCCGGCGTCATCACGAACGGCGACCAGGTCCGCATCGAGAAGCTCGAGTTCTACTCGGCACCGCGCTCCGAGAAGCGGCCCGTCATCGCGGACGACGGCTCCGTGGTGATGGACGCGGGCGCGGTCAACGCGTTCAAGTAGGCCGACCCCGTCGGCGCCCGTTCAGAACGGGTCGTCCGCGTCCGTGGTCGGCGACCAGCGCGCCCGACGCATGTCGAGCCTCCAGGTCGACGCCCCCTGCCGGACGGGCGTGCCCTCGGCGCGGTAGTGGCCGAGCGCCCGCTCCTCGTGGTGGAGCGGCGGGAGCCCGCCCGCGCGGACGACCCGCCACCACGGCAGGTCGGCGCCCTCGTGCGCCATGACCTTGCCGACGGCGCGGGACGCCCGTGAACCGAGCACGGCGGCGACGTCGCCGTAGGTCATGACGTGACCGGGCGGGATGCTCCGGACGACCTCGGCGACGGCGGCGCCGAAGTCCTCGTGCGCCCCGGTGGCGGCAGGCACTACAGCGGCAGGACCGCGAAGTGGTCGCCGTACCGGGTCTCGCGCACGACCTCGAAGCCGAGGGCGCGGAAGAACGCCTCGGGGCTGTCGTCGCCGCCGGGCTCGTACACCACGGTCAGCCGCTCGAACCCGCGGCTGCGGGCCTCGTCCGCCAGGCCGTGCACGGCGAAGCGGCCGACGCCGCGACCCTGCGCGCTCGCCGCGACGTTGACGCGCCAGATGCAGCTGCGGAGTTCCTCGTGCGTGCTGTCCGGGTCGAACGAGCCGATGATGATCCCGAGGACCTCGTCGCCGTCGAGGACCACGCGTGTCCACGCCGAACTCGGCTTGACGTCGGACTCGGCGACGCCGTACGTGGTCGGCTGCACGAACTGTTCCTGGCCCGGCTTGAGCGTCAGGGAGTTCGCCGCCGCAGCGGTCTTCGCGGAGAGTTCTTCGAGACGCAGGTCGGACATGCGGCCAGGGTAGTGGTGCGACCCGTCCGGGGGCCAGCGCCCGCGGCGGACCGAGACCGCACCGTTGCACCGCGGTATGGTCGCGGGATGGCAGAGCATCGGCGCGGGGCGAACCTGCCGTCGATCGGCGGGTTCAACCGCACGGTCGTGCTCGACGCGGTCCGCCGCTCACCGGACGGCCTGAGCCGGGTCGAGCTCGCGTCGCGCACGGGCCTCAGCGCGCAGACCGTGTCGAACGTCACCCGGTTCCTCATCGAGGCCGGCATGATCGTCGAGTCCGGCACCGTCGTCTCCGGCCGCGGCAAGCCCCGCACCATCCTGCGGCTGGAACCCGGCAGCCGCTACGCCGTCGGCGTGCACGTCGACCCCGCCGTCGTCACCTACGTGCTGCTCGACCTGGCCGGGGCGGTGGTGGCGTCGACCACCACGTCCACCCCGACCGCGGACGACCCGTCCGAGGTGGTGCGCACCGTCGCCTCGGCGGTGCGCGGCCTGGTCGCCGAGGCCGGCATCGACGTCGACGCCGTGCTCGGCATCGGCATCGCGAGCCCGGGCCCGATCGACGTCGACGCCGGCATCGTGGTCGACCCGCCCTTCCTGCCGCGGTGGCGGGACGTGCCGCTGCGCGAGGCACTCGCCGAGGCCACCGGTCACCCGGTGCTGCTCGAGAAGGACGTGACCGCGGCGGCCGTCGGTGAGATGTTCCTGGCGGGGGAGTCCGCGGCGCGGAACTTCGCCTTCGTGTACTTCGGCACCGGGTTCGGCGTCGGACTCGTGCTCGACCACGAGCCGGTGCGCGGGGTCGGGTCGAACGCGGGCGACGCCGGGCACATCATGGTCGACCAGGGCGCCCTCGCCGGGACCCCGGACAGCGCGGGCACGCGGGGCGAGGTCGGCGCCGCCGTCGCGCCGGACCGACTCGTGCGGATCGCGCGGGAGCGCGGCGTCCGCTTCACCGGCGGCACGGTCGGCGGCACCGCCCCCGTCGCGGCCGACGCGGTGAACGCTGCGTGGGACGAGCTCGCCGCAGCCATCGACGACGGGGACGCCGCCGCCGTGACGCTCGCCGCGCAGGCCGGCGCCGTGATGGGGCAGGCCGTCGTGCTCATCGTGAACCTGCTCGACGTCGACCGGGTGGTCTTCGGCGGCCCGTTCTGGTCGCGGATCGCGAGCGCGGCGCTGCCCGCCGCCCGAGCGGCGATCGTCGACTCGCCGTTGCTCGTGCCGAAGCACCCGGTCGCCGTCGTCGAGAGCGACCGGGGCGCCGACGTCGCCGCGGTCGGGGCCGCGTGCCTGGTGCTCGACGCGGCCCTGTCGCCCCGGGCCAGCGCCCTGCTCATCGGGCGCTGACCCACCGGTCGCCGCTACGCTTGCGGACCGACGCACCCGTCGGCGGTGCGGGGGACCTGGGGGGACCATGACGGACACGCTGGACGACGGCACGATCGATCCGCGCTGGGCAAGGGTCCGCCCGCTCGTGTTCCGCACGATCATCGGGGCGGTCGTCGCCGCCGGACTCGTCGGCATCGTGGCGGTGCTGCTCGGGGACTTCGGCCGGGTCGCGGTGCAGCTGCTCCTGACGATCGTCGTGGTCGTCGTCTTCGCCCTGCTGTCCTGGTACGACGCCGACGTCTCCTCGCAGCGGTCGGGGACCTTCGCGTTCGCGAGCGTCCTGACGTCGCTGTACCTGCTCGTCGCCGGGTTGGTGAAGGTCTGGATCGTCCCGACCGACCCGTACGGCGGCGACGGGATCTGGCTCGTCGGCGAACGGTTCTGGCAGTGGATCGGGCTCGTCGCCGTCGCGCGGGTGGCGCTGCTGCACGTGCACCTGCTGCTCGTCATCCACCGGCGGTTCCCGACGCCGGTGCTGCAGGTCGTCGCCAAGTCGACCGTCGGGGTCATCGCGTTGCTCGCGCTGCTCGTGTCGATCCCGTTGCTCGCCCCCGGCCTCGACCTGCGCCCGGGATACTGGCGACTCGTCTGGGTGGTCGTCATCCTCGACCTGCTCGGCACCGTCGTGGTGCCGCTGAGCAACGCGCTCTTCCGCCCGCGGGACCACCACGACGCGTCGGTGGGGTCGTGGGGGCCGTTGCCGTTCGCCGACCCCTCGCCCGGGCCGGGACCCGCTGCCTCTGCCTGGGGTGCGACGCCGGGCTCCGGTGCGGTGTCGGCGTCCGCCCCGCCGACGGCCTGGGAGCCGAGTGCGCCACCGGCGCCCATGTCCACGCCCGCTGCGTCCGCTCCCGCCGCTCCGACTCCCGCTGCCGCGGTGCCGGTCGCGTCACCGGACACCGACACGGTGACCGGTCCGGACGGGTTCCGGTACGCGACCCGACCGACGGCGTCGCGCGCGCTCGCCTGGCCGCGGTACGTCGACGGATCGCCGCTGCCGGCGCTCGCCGACGGGACGCCGGACTTCTCCGGGGTCGCCCGGGGCTGACCGGCGACGAGGTCTGGGTCGCCCGGGACGGTCGCGACCACGGTCCACGACACCCGTCGTTCACCCGACGGCCACCGGCGGGACGCCCGGATGCTGAACAGTCGTGCAGGTCTCCCCGACCTCCCCGAGAAGGACCCTGCATGCGCGCTCCTGCCCTGCGCCCGCCGACCCTGCGCCCGTCGACGCTGCGCCCGTCGACCTTGCGCGCCACCGCGGCACTCGCGGCCGCGCTCATCGCCGCCGCCGGCATCGGCGTCGCCAGCCCAGCCGTCGCGGTCGTCGGTGCGGACGACCCCTCGGTCGGTGCCGCCGCCGCGAACGGCCTGGTGGTCAACGAGGTCGAGTCGAACGGCGACGACACCGACTGGGTCGAGCTGGCGAACACCTCCGCCGCGGCCATCGACCTGTCCGGCTACGCGTTCCTCGACGACGACGGCCAGCACGAGGCGTACGTGCTGCCGAGCGGGTCGACCATCGCGGCCGGCGGGTACTTCGTCATCGACGGGCTGTCGGCCACCGCGCCGGGGTTCGACTTCGGCCTGGGCGGCAAGGACACCGTCCGCGTGTACGACACCGCCGGCGACCTGGTGCTCCGGTACTCCTGGACCGCGCACGCTGCCGTCACCTGGGGGCGCTGCCCGGACGGCACCGGGCCGCTCGTCGACACGACGGCCTCGACGAAGAGTGCGCTCAACGACTGCTCGTCGCCGGTCCGCATCAACGAGGTCGAGTCGCAGGGCGGCACCCCGGGAGACTGGGTGGAGCTGACGAACGTCGGCACCACGACCGTCGACCTCGGCGGGTACGTGCTGCGTGACAGCGAAAACGACCACACCTACCCGATCCCCGCCGGCACGACGGTCGCGCCGGGCGGGTTCACGGTGCTCGACGAGGCCGACTTCGTGTTCGGCCTCGGCAAGGCGGACGCGGTGCGGCTCGCCGACCCCGCGGGGGCGATCGCCGACGAGTACCGCTGGTCGGAGCACGCCGCGACGACGTACGGCCGCAACCCGGACGGCACCGGCGAGTTCGCCGTCACCGCCGAGCCGACGAAGGGCGCGGCGAACCGGTTCGCCGGCGTCGTCACCGCCGAGGCCTGGCCCGGCGGCCCGGACGAGACGGTGCTCGACGACGAGGACACGTTCTCGGGCGACCTGAGCGGTCTCGACTGGACGACCTCGAGCACCTCGGGCGACGGGCAGCTCTGGGCCGTGCAGAACGGCGACGGACTGCTCTACCACCTGGCCTCGGACGGCGAGGGCGGCTGGGTGCCGACCAACGCCGCGGGCACCGACCTGCGCTACGCCGACGGCACCGGGACCCCGGACGCCGAGGGCGTCACGGTCACCGCCGACGACCCGGGTGCCGTGTACGTCTCGACCGAGCGCGACAACGACGTGTCGTCGACGAGCCGACCGGCCGTGCTCCGCTACGCCACGACGGACGGGTCCGCAGCCGTGCTGCGCGCCACCGACGAGTGGGACCTGGCCGCGGACTTCCCCGGGCTCGGCGCGAACGCCGGCCTGGAAGGCGTGACCTGGATCCCGGACGCGTGGCTGACCGAGCACGCGTTCGCCGACGAGCACACCGGCGCCGCCTACACCCCGGCGACCTACCCGGGACACGGCGAGGGGCTCTTCCTCGTCGGGGTCGAGGGGACGGCGAGCGTGTACGCGTACGCCCTGATGGAGGACGGCGCCTTCCAGCGTGTGGCCACGATCGCGACGCCGTTCGCGGTCGTCGCGGACGTGCAGTTCGACCCGACGCTCGACGCCCTGTGGGTGGTCTGCGACGAGGTCTGCTCCGGCCGCACGGCACTGTTCGCGGTCACCGACGGCGCCTTCGCCGCGACCACCCTGTACGAGGCCCCGGCGGACGCGGACCGGACGCTCGCGAACGAGGGCTTCGCGATCTCGGGGGTCTGCACGGACGGCGAGCGGGCGACCTTCTACGCCGACGACAACGACACGGACGGCTTCTCGCTCCGCACCGGGACGTACCCGTGCGAGGGCGGCACGGACCCGACGCCGACGCCGACGCCGACGCCGGGGCCCACGCCCGGCCCGGGTACGGACCCGACGCCGGGTCCGACGCCGGAGCCGACGCCGGTGCCGACCCCTGGTCCGGGTGTGGACCCGACGCCGGTGCCGCCGGTGGACGGGATCACGCCGCCGGTGGTCCCGGTGGCGCCGTCGGAGGGGTCGTTGACGGGGGCGAACCGTGGTGGTGTGTCCGCTCCGGCGTCGGCTCGTGCGGGGGAGACGATCACGGTGACGGTCGGCGCGCAGTACGCCGGTGCGACGGTGCACGTGTGGCTGTACTCGACCCCGTCGCTGATCGGCACCGTCGTGGTCGCGGCGGACGGCACCGTGCGGGTGACGATCCCGGCGGACACCGCGCCGGGTGCGCACCGTCTCGCGGTGACCGCGGCGGATGGCAGCTTGGTCGGGTGGACCACGATCACGGTGGTCACGGGTGACGGGGAGCTCGCGTTCACCGGTGCGGACGGCCTCGGTGCGGGTGCGTTGCTGGCGCTGCTGCTCCTCGCCGCAGGTGCCGGGGTACTCGTGCACCGCCGCCGCCGCCGCCGCCGCCGCCGCCGCCGCCTCCGCACGGTCGCGGAGTAGTCCCCACGCCCTACGGGGCGCTTGGTGAGCAGGAACGGTCGGGTCGCCGTGCGCGACCCGACCGTTCCTGCTCACCATGCGAGGCGCGAGGCGCGAGGCGCGCAGCCCCGGGTCAGTCCTGCGTGCGGAGCGTCTGGCCGTCGTCGCCGGGGACGACCTCCTCCGTCGTCCAGCCGTACCAGTGCTCGCCGATCTGGGCGACCGCGCGCCCGTCGCCGCAGGTCACCAGGCCCGTGGTCGGCAGGTCCTCCGGCAGGAAGTCCGCGGTCATCGCCGGTCCGCGGTACGAGCCGTCGAGCTCCGTGCAGTCGTCGAGGTCCACGCCGCGCGCCGAGTCGAACCGGATGACGTAGCCGGGCTGCGAGGCGTGCAGGCGGACGTCGATGTCCTCCGCGTCGTCCGGCACCCACGCCGGCATGAAGAACGCGACGTCCTTCGACTCACCGGACCGCGGCGCGTCGGCGTACGAGGCGAAGTGCTTCTGCGGGGTCTTGTTCGGGACGATGTCCTGCAGGACGCTGCACCCGGTCGCGAGCAGGAGGGCCGACGCTGCGGCGGTCGTGGCGAGGGCGATCCGGAGCGTCCGGCGGGCGGTGGTGGGGCGGGTGTCGATGCTCATGGATCCAGTCTCGGCCGCGGCCGGCCGGTGACACATCACGTGCGCACCCGGATCGACCCGGGGGTTTTCCCCACCGTCGAGTGCTCGGCCCCGGTCGGCGCGGCACAGCGGTACCGTCGTCGGATGGGCATCGAGATCCTCCGGTACACCGCGTTCGCCGCCGAGCCGGGCGGCGGCAACCCGGCCGGTCTGGTGCTCGACGCGGCCGCGCTGTCCGACGACGAGATGCTCGCGGTCGCCCGGCAGGTCGGCTACCCCGAGACCGCGTTCGTCGTCGGCGCCACCGCGACCGGCCCGCGCGTCCGCTACTTCTCGCCGGGCGCCGAGGTCCCGTTCTGCGGGCACGCCACCGTCGCGCTCGGGGTCGCGATCGCTGAGCGCGAGGGGATCGGCACCCGGGTCTTCACCACCGCGGCCGGTCCGGTGTCGCTCGACGCCACGACCGGCGCGGACGGCACGGTGCAGGTGGCGATGACGAGCGTCGAGCCGGACTCCCGGGCCGTCGAGCCCGGGCGGCTGACCCGACTGCTCGACCTGCTCGGGCTCGTACCCGGCGACGTCGCCCCGGGGTTCCCGGTGCTCGAGTCGTTCGCGGGCAACTGGCACCCGTTGGTGGTGCTGCACGACAGCGAGCTGTTCCACCAGTTCCGGTTCGACCCGGTCCCGCTCGCCGCGCTCAAGCAGGAGAGCGGCTGGCACGGCACGGTGACCGTGCTGCACCGGACCGGCGAGCGCGAGTACGAGGCGCGGAACCTGTTCCCCGTCGGCCGCATCACCGAGGATCCCGCGACCGGTTCCGCCGCAGCGGCGACGGGCGCGTACCTGCGCGAGGTCGGTGCCGTCGCGGCGGGGGACCGCGTCACCATCCGGCAGGGCCGGCACGTCGGACGCCCGAGCGTGCTGCTCGTCGACGTCCCGGCGTCCGGCGGCATCACCGTCACGGGCACAGCGACCCCGATCGAGTGAGCAGAAGACGTCGGGTCGAGCGCGCCGACCCGACAACATCTTCTGCTCACCGAGTGCACCAGCGGCGGACAACGCCGCCCCGCGCCGCGCTGCCGCACCCGCACCCGCACGCCGCACCCCCGCGCCGCGGCCCGCGGCGAGAAACTCCTTGACACGGATAAGTCCATCCGCTGGACTAATCCTGCGCGCGGGCCGAGGAGCCCGCGGACATCCCGTGCAAAGGAGCACCGATGAAACGCCGCACCCGAATCCTCGCCGGCCTCGCCGCCGTGGCAGTCGCCGCAGCCGGCCTGGCAGGCTGCTCGAGCTCGGGGTCCGCCTCGAGCGACACCATCAAGATCGCCTACCAGAAGTTCGGCGCCTTCCAGCAGCTCGACGCCCAGATGCAGGTCGTCAAGAAGCAGTACGAGAAGGACAACCCGGGCAAGAAGGTCGAACTCGTGCCGATCCAGGCGCAGGAGAACGACTACTACACGAAGCTCGCGCTCATGAACAAGGCGCCGGCGACCGCGCCGGACGTCATGTACGAGGACACCTTCCTGGTGAAGGCCGACGCCGAGGCCGGGTACCTGCTGCCGCTCGACCAGTACACGGCGAAGTGGGACGAGTGGGACCAGTTCTTCGACAACGCCAAGCAGGCCGGCCAGGGCGACGACGGCAAGGTCTACGGGATCCCGATGGGCACCGACACCCGGGCGCTCTGGTACAACAAGGACATCTTCGCGAAGGCCGGGCTCCCCGTGCCGTGGAAGCCGAAGACCTGGGACGACGTCCTGTCCGCGGCGAAGACCATCAAGGAGCAGCAGCCGGACGTCATCCCGTTCAACATCTACTCGGGGAAGCCGCAGGGCGAGGCCTCGACGATGCAGGGCTTCGAGATGCTGCTCTACGGGGCGGATGGTTCCGGGAACACGCTCTACAAGGACAAGAAGTGGGTCACCGGCTCGAAGCAGTTCCAGGACTCGCTGCAGTTCATCAAGGAGGTCTACCAGGGCGGCCTCGGCCCGACACCGCAGCAGGCCCTCGACACGAACATCGGCACCACGATCGCGCAGACGTGGCTGCCGAAGGGCAAGCTCGCGATCGACCTCGACGGCTCGTGGCAGTCCGGCACGTGGCTGAAGTCCGGCACCGCCCCGTGGGCTGACTGGGACAAGGTCATGGGCCAGGCGCCGATGCCGACGCAGAACGGCCAGGCCCCCGGGTACAACAGCATGTCCGGTGGCTGGACCCTGGCGGTCGGCAAGAACTCGAAGAACCCGCAGGCCGCGTTCGACTTCATCACGACCTTCCTCAACAAGGAGGGCTCGCTCAAGTACGACATCGAGAACAGCCAGATCGCGGTCCGCAAGGACGTCGCCGAGGACCCGTCGTACGACGCGTCGAACCCGACGTTCAAGTTCTTCTCCGGGCTCGTGGAGAACACGAACTTCCGCCCGGCGACGAGCGACTACTCGCAGGTCTCCAACGCGATCCAGGTCGCGATGGAGTCCGTGATGACCGGGCAGCAGTCGCCGGCACAGGCGGCGAAGGCCTACGACGACGCGGTCGTCGGCGTGGTCGGCAAGGAGAACACGGTCTCCGGGTAGGGACCGGACCACCTGACGGACGGGAGGCGCGCCCCGCGTCGTGCGCCGCGCCTCCCGTCCGCCTCTCCCCACCTCAGCCAGCCCCAGCCGCACCCGGAAGGCAGCCACCGTGTCCACCACCCCACTCGCGCCGACGCTGTCGGCGCCCGGTGCGCCGAAACGCACCGACCCACCGGCCCCGCGCAAGCGGCGGCCGATGCGAGCCGCCAGCCGCGCGGTCCCCCTCCTGCCGGCGATGGTCCTGCTCGTCGTGTTCCTGCTCGGCCCGGTCATCTCGTCGTTCTACGGGTCGTTCACGAACTCGGCGCTCACCGGCGCCGGCGCCGCCGACCAGCAGTTCGTCGGCCTGCAGAACTACCTCGAGCTGTTCCGCGACCCGGACTTCCCGAAGTCCGTCGTCCTCACCGTCGTGTTCCTGCTCGCCTCGGCCGTCGTCGGCCAGAACGTGCTCGGCCTCGGGCTCGCGCTCCTCATGCGCACCGCGAACCGGGCGGTCCGTGCGATCGTCGGCACGTTCGTCGTCGCCGCCTGGGTGCTGCCGGAGATCGTCGCCTCGTTCGCCGCCTACGCGTTCTTCAACGACGAGGGGACGCTCAACGCGTTCCTCGCGTCGATCGGCATCTCCGGCCCGAACTGGCTGTACACGTACCCGATGCTCGCGGTGATCCTGGCGAACATCTGGCGCGGCACCGCGTTCTCGATGCTCGTGTACTCCGCCGCCGTGCAGGAGGTCCCCGAGGAGATCACCGAGTCCGCCGAGGTCGACGGCGCCACCGGCTGGCAGCGGCTCGTCTACATCACGCTGCCCGTCATCCGCCGGAGCATCTCGACCAACCTCATGCTGACGACGCTGCAGACGCTGTCGGTGTTCACCCTCATCTACGTGATGACGGCCGGCGGCCCCGGCACGAACTCGTCGACCCTGCCGATCCTGGCGTACCAGGAGGCGTTCAAGTTCTCGCAGCTCGGCTTCGGGACCGCGATCGCGACCATCCTGCTCGTGGTGGGGGCGGTCTTCTCGATCGTCTACATCCGCGCGCTCAAGCCGGAGGTGGACTGATGGCGATCACCGCCGACCGTCCCGTACCCAACGCCACGCGGTCGGTGACCGCACCGGGCTCGCTGCACATGACCTCGCCGCGGGGTCGGACGATGCGGTGGGTGTCGAACGTCGTGCTGCTCGTCATCGCGGTGTGCTTCGCGGTGCCGTTGCTCTGGCTCGTCCTGGCCGCGTTCGACTCCGCGGCCTCGCTGTCGGTGAAGCTGCCCGCGTCGTTCACCCTCGACAACTTCACGAAGGTGCTCACGCCGGAGCTGTCGTTCATCCCGCTCGCGAACAGCCTGCTGCTCTCCGGCGGCACGGCGGTCGTGACGGTGGTGGTCGCGCTCCTCGCCGCCTACCCGCTGTCCCGCTACAAGATGCGCGTCAACAAGCCGTTCCTGTACGGGATCCTGTTCGGCACCGGGCTGCCGATCACCGCGATGATGGTGCCGGTCTACAGCCTGTTCGTGTCGCTCAACCTCATCGACAACGTGTGGGGCTGCATCTTCTTCCTCGCTGCGACCAGCCTGCCGATGGCGATCTGGATGGCGAAGAACTTCATGGACTCGGTGCCGATCTCGCTCGAGGAAGCAGCGTGGACCGACGGCGCCTCGATGATGACGACCCTGACCCGCATCGTCATCCCGCTCATGCGGCCGGGCATCGCGGTGGTGTTCATCTTCGTGTTCATCCAGGCCTGGGGGAACTTCTTCGTCCCCTTCGTTCTGCTGCTCTCGCCCGACAAGGTGCCCGCCGCGGTGAGCATCTTCAACTTCTTCGGGCAGTACGGCGCCGTCGCCTACGGGCAGCTCGCGGCGTTCTCGATCATCTACTCCGTGCCCGTCATCGCCCTCTACGTGATCGTGTCCAGGGGCCTCGGCGGCGGCAACGCGCTCGCCGGCGGCATCAAGGGCTGATCCGTCGGCGACCAGGGCCGATCCGTCGGTCCCGCCGGCTCTCTCGAAAGGAAGCACATGCACAAGGACGAACCGCTCGTCGAGGCCCGCATCGCCCGCCTCGTCCGCGACCGCGTCGACCCCGCCGTCCTGCGGCGCTCGGCACCGGTGACGATCGAGGCGTGGGAGGTGCCGGGCGAACCGGTGCCGTTCGCGGCCGCGGTGCGCGAGACGTACACGCCGTTCACGGTGGGCAGCGCCTGGGGCGGCCGCCCGTGGGGGACCACCTGGTTCCGGGTCACCGGCACCGTGCCCGAGGACTTCGGCACCGCACCCGGCACCACCGCCGAGCTGCGCGTCGACCTCGGCTTCACGAAGCGCCACCCGGGGTTCCAGGCCGAGGGGCTCGCCTACCGCCCGGACGGCTCCACGATCAAGGGCATCGAGCCGCGCAACGACACCGTGCCCCTCGAGGTCGGCCCCGGCGAGTCGTTCGAGCTCTACGTCGAGGCCGGTGCGAACCCGGACATCGGCGGCGACTCGTTCCAGGGCCGGACCCCGCTCGGCTCCCGGTCGACCGCCGGCGACCGGCCGATCTACCGGGTGCGCGCGCTCGAGGTCGTCGAGCGCGACGACACCGTGTGGGAACTGCAGCAGGACCTCTGGGTCCTCCGCGGCCTGATGGCGGAGCTGCCGACCGACGGCACCCGCGGCGCGGACGTCCTGCACGCGCTCGAGCTCGCCGCCGACGCCCTCGACCCGGACGACGTCGCCGGCACCGCGGCCGACGCCCGCGCGGTCCTCGCGCCCGTGCTCGCCGTGCCCGCGAGCGCTGCCGCACACCGCGCGATCGCCGTCGGACACGCGCACATCGACTCCGCCTGGCTCTGGCCGGTGCGCGAGACGGTGCGCAAGTGCGCGCGCACCTTCTCGAACGTGCTCGACCTGATGGACCGCGACCCGGACTTCACCTTCGCGTGCTCGTCGGCGCAGCAGTACGCCTGGATCCGTGACGGGTACCCGTCCATCTGGGCGCGCATCAAGCAGCGGGTGGCCGAGGGCCGGTGGATCCCGGTCGGCGGCATGTGGGTCGAGTCCGACACGAACCTGCCCGGCGGCGAGGCCCTCGCCCGTCAGTTCGTCGCGGGCAAGCGGTTCTTCCTCGAGGAGTTCGGCATCGACACCCCGGAGGCCTGGCTGCCCGACTCGTTCGGCTACTCGGGCGCCCTGCCGCAGATCGTCCGTGCCGCGGGCTCGAAATGGTTCGTCACCCAGAAGCCGTCGTGGAACGAGACGAACGTCATCCCGCACACGTCCTTCCACTGGGAGGGCATCGACGGCTCGCGCATCCTGACGCACCTGCCGCCGGCGGACACCTACAACTCGGACGTCTCCGCCGCCGACCTGCACCGCGGCGAGCGGAACAACAAGGAGCGCGGCGTCGCGAACACCTCGATGCTGCTCTACGGCTTCGGCGACGGCGGCGGCGGCCCCACCCGCGAGATGGTCGCGGCCGCCCGACGCCAGCACGACCTGGACGGCTCGCCCCGCGTCCAGCTCGGCACGCCCGCCCAGGTCTTCGAGGAGCTCGAGCGCGTGCTGCCGGAACCCGGCGTGTGGTCGGGGGAGATGTACCTCGAGTTCCACCGCGGCACCTACACGTCGCAGATCCGCACGAAGCAGGGCAACCGCCGCTCCGAGCACCTGCTGCGCGAGGCCGAGCTCTGGGCGGCGACCGCGGCCGTGCGACTCGGCGCGGAGTACCCGTACGAGGAACTCGAAGCGGCCTGGCACACCGTCCTGCTGCAGCAGTTCCACGACATCCTGCCCGGGTCCTCGATCGCCTGGGTCTACGAGAACGCCGAGGAGAACTACGCACGGATCGCCGCGGTCCTCGAGGGGCTGATCGGCGACGCGACGACCGCGCTCGCGAACGGCGGAGCCACGGCGCTCGCCGGCGTCGGTGCGTCGTCGTCGACGGCCGCAGGCGGGAGCGGTGGCAGCGGGCTGCTCGATGCGCCGTCCGGCGCCGACGCCGTCGGCGGCAGCGGCTCGTCCGGGAACGTCGTGCGCTTCAACGCCTCGCCGGTCGCGGCGGGGGACGCAACCGCCCTGGGAGGTTCGCTCGGCGAGGAGCCGCGACCCGTGCCTCCCGTCCGGAACGGCGACCACTTCGTCTTCGACACCGGCGTCGTCACGGCGACCGTCGACGCGGCCGGCCACGTGGTGTCGCTCGTCGACCGTGCCAGCGGTCGCGACGCGATCGCACCGGGCGCGGCCGGCGCCGAGTACACGGTGTTCCGCGACACCCCGAACCAGTGGGAGGCGTGGGACATCGACCGCGCCTACCAGCGCAACGGCACCGTGCTGGCGGCCTCGTCGGTCGCGATCGAGGGCTCCGCGCTCGTGGTGGAACGGTCCTTCGGGGCATCGACGCTCACGACGCGGTACTCCGCTGTCGAGGGCGAGCCGGAACTGGTGATCGAGACCGAGGTCGACTGGCACGAGCACCAGAAGCTGCTGAAGCTCGCGTTCCCCGTCGACGTCCGGGCGTCGTCGGCCTCGAGCGAGATCCAGTTCGGGCACATCGACCGGCCGACCCACCAGAACACCTCGTGGGACCACGCCCGCTTCGAGACGTCGGCGCACCGCTGGGTGCACGTCGCCGAGCCCGGGTTCGGCGTCGCGGTGGCGAACGACTCGACCTACGGCCACGACGTCACCCGCTCCACGCGACCCGACGGCGGGACCACGACGCTCGTGCGCGAGTCGCTGCTGCGCGGGCCGACGTTCCCGGACCCGGACGCCGACCAGGGGCACCACGTGTTCCGGACGGTGCTGCGCGTCGGTGCCTCGGTGCTCGACGCGGCGGACTCGGGCTACCGGCTCAACCTGCCGGTCCGGACCGTGTCCGGCTCCACGACCGTCGAGCCGCTCGTCACGGTGTCATCGCCGCAGGTGCTCGTCGAGGCCGTCAAGCTCGCCGAGGACCGCTCGGGCGACGTGGTCGTGCGCCTGTACGAGGCCTCGGGCGGCCGGGCGACCGACGTCGGGGTGTCGTTCGGGTTCGACGCCGCCTCGGTGACCGCGGTGGACCTGCTCGAGCGGACGCTCGGCGACTCGTGGGACGCCGGCGAGCCGGTCGTGCTGACGCTCCGCCCGTTCGAGATCGTGACGCTGCGGGTGCGCCGGGGCTGAGGGCGCGGGTGCTGTTGCCGGTGCCGGGTGCTGTTTCGCGCGTAGGGGGCTGAATCGCGCGTAGGAGGTCGAATCGCGCGTAGGTGCCAGTTTCTTCTGGCCACCTACGCGCGATTCGCCTTTCCATTGCGGGTGCATTGGGAAGGAACGTTCGTCCTCCACAGGACGGTCTGCCGGGAGGCCCGTCCACAGATCCACATGCTCGGCACCTCCCGGCGTGGTCGCCCTCCACCGTGGACGGCATGGAACAGCCACTCGCCATCTACCGCGCCAGCTCCATGCGCGACGCAGGCCGCTCCGGTGCCGCCATGCGTCGCCGCGCCGCCGGGGACGGCCCCGACCGGCTCGTCCGCGTCGGACCGAACGCGTTCGTCCGCGGGGCCGACTGGGACGCGGCCGGCCCTCGCCAGCAGTACGTCACCCGGGTCTTCGCCCGCCTCGGACGTCGGAGCACCGCAGCCGCGGGGTCGCACGTCTCGGCGGTCGCGGCGCACGGCCTGCCCTGGCTGGCCGGCTGGCCGGAGGACGTCCACATCACGGTCCCGAAGTCGCAGTACGGCGCACGGACGAAGTCGCTCGTCCTGCACACCAGGCCGCTCGGGTCGACTGACCTCGTGCATCACGGCGGGGTGCGGTTCACGACGGTCGCGCGCACCGTGGCCGACATCGCGCTCCTCGGCGACGCCCGGGCGACCGTCGTCGTCGCCGACGCCGCGATACGGAGCGGTGTCCCGAAACAGGCGTGCACCGCAGCGCTCGGCGGGACGCTGCACGACCGTGGCCGCCGGCTCGCCGTGCTCGCGCTCGACATCGCCGACGGGCGCTCCGGGTCGCCCGCGGAGTCACTGGCGCGGGTCGTGTTCCGCGAGCTCGGCCTGCCCGTCCCGGTCCTGCAGCAGCGCTTCGTGGTCGAGGGGCGTCGGTACGAGGTCGACTTCTGGTTCCCGGAACAGGGCGTGGTCGTCGAGATGGACGGGCACGCGAAGTACACGCAGGAGCGGTACCGCAACGGGCGCGACGCCACGCAGGTGTTCATCGACGAGAAGCGCCGACACGAGCAGTTGCTCACCGTGCCGGGGGTGCGGGTGATCCTCCGCCTGGAGTGGCGCGACCTGTGGGACCTCGACCGACTCACCCGGAGGCTCCGCGCGGCCGGACTGCCGTGCGCCGTCCGACCGGTCCGCAGCGCCCGCGACGTCGCCCGCTGACGCTCCCGGAGCCGCGACGGAGAACGGGTCCAGCGGCAGTCGTCTACGGTCGCGGGCATGGCTGTCACCGAGATCTGGCTCGTCCGACACGGGGAATCCCTCGCCAACGTCGCCGCGGAGCGTGCCGAACGCGCGGGCGCCGACGTGATCGAGGTCGAGTACCGCGACGCCGACGTCCCGCTCAGCCCGCTCGGGGAGCAGCAGTCCCGGGCACTCGGCCGCGAACTCGCCGACCGTGGCGTGGACGACGTGTCCGCGGCGCTGTGGGTCTCGCCGTACCTCCGCGCGCAGCAGACGATCGGGATCGCGCTCGCCGCCGGCGGCGTCACCGAACCGACGAAGCGGGTGGACGAGCGACTGCGCGACCGGGAACTCGGCGTCCTCGACCTGCTCACCCTGACCGGGGTGCGGAACCGCCACCCCGACGAGGAGCGCCGTCGGCAGTGGCTCGGCAAGTACTACCACCGGCCAGCGGGCGGTGAGTCGTGGGTCGACGTGATGGCACGGCTGCGGTCCCTGCTCGTCGACGTCGACCGGCTCGACGGAGCCGACCGCCTGGTCCTCGCCGCCCACGACGCCGTCGTCATGCTCATGGTCGCGGTCTGCCTCGACCTCGACGAACCGGCCCTCATGGACTTCGCCGGCGACCACACCGTGGCGAACGCCTCGCTCACCCGGCTGCGGCGCGACGGTGTCGGGCAGCCCTGGACGCTCGAGGAGTTCTCGGCCGTCGAGCACCTCGACGAGACCGAGGTCACCGAGCACAGCGGCCGGAAGGACGACGTCCGTGTCCGCTGAACAGATCACCCCGAACCTCCTGCGCGACTGGCCGCTGCCCGAACCCGGCGCGGGCAAGTACGGCCGTGGCCAGGTGCTCGTCATCGGCGGCGCCGCCCGCACGCCGGGGGCCGCGATGCTGTCGGCGCTCGCCGCACTCCGGGTCGGCGCTGGTCGGCTCACGCTCGCCGTCGCCCGGAGCGTCGCAGCCGAGGTCGCCGTCGCCGTGCCGGAGTCGGGCGTCGAACCACTCGACCAGGACGACGCCGGGCACATCGCCGTGGGGGCACTCGCGGCGATCGCGGACGACATCGGCAGTGCCGACGCCGTGCTGCTCGGACCAGGGCTGGACGAACCGGACGGCGCGCGCGACCTCGTCGCCTCCATCGCGGACGCCGTCGGCGACGACACGCTGGTCGTGCTGGACGCCTTCGCCCTCGGCGTCGCGGCCGACGTCGCGGACCGGCTCGAACCGTTGCGCGGCCGACTCGTGATGACGCCGAACAGTGGCGAGGCCGAACGGCTGCTCGGCCGCGAGTGCGGCGGGGACGACGAAGCCGACGCCCTCGCGATCGCGGAGCGGTACGGCGCGGTCGTGGCCCTGTCCGACGTCATCGCGAGCCCCGACGGTCGGACCTGGATCAAGGGCACCGGTGCCGGCGGCCTCGGGACGAGCGGCAGCGGTGACGTGCTGTCCGGCGTCGTCGTCGGGCTCCTCGCCCGTGGCGCCGACCCGGCGCAGGCCGCCACGTGGGCCAGTTCCGTGCACGCCACCGCGGGGGACCGCCTGGCCGTGCAGGTGGGACCGCTCGGCTACCTGGCGAGTGAACTGCTCACCGAGATCCCGCGGGTACTGGTCGAACTCGGGCGCTGACCGCGGGAGTTCGGCCCGTCGTTCCTTCCCATTGCTCGTGCCATGGGAAGCACTTTCGCGCATGGGCAGACGGAAGGAACGGCTTCCTACGCGCGGAACGGCTCCCCACGCGCGGAACGACCTCCCACGCGCGAAACTGCACCAAGGCGAGACGGCGCGGCCCGCGGCCCGGCCCCGCTCAGGACCGCAGCGAGTCGACGGCCTTCTCGATGCGGCGGGCGCGGGTCTCGGGGGCCTTCGCCTGGGACACCGGGTCGGCGAGGGCCCGCTGCCGCGAGTTCGAGAGCGTGTCGAAGGCCGCGCGGACCCCGGCCTGTTGCAGTGCCGCTGCGAGGTCCTCGGGGAGGTCGACGACGCGCGGCAGGGTGTCGACCTCGAGGGACACCTCGACCGAGTCGCCCGCGGCCACCCCTGCGGCCGCCCGGTGCTCGGCGGACAGCGGCACGAGGAACTGCTCGTTCATGACCCCGACGGTGGACCGGTAGGTGTACCCGCCGTTGATCGTGACGACCACGGCGGGGCGCTTGCCGGAGCCGAGCGCGTCGATGACGGACGGCGGGACCGGCAGCCCGGTGGCCGTCTTCCGCGCCTGCAGGACCGTCGTCGTGAACCGCATGCGTGCCTCCCGTTCGTGCACGGCGACCGTCGCCGTGCCAGCACCGTACCGGCGGCCCCGCCGTCCCGACAAGGGACGCCGACGAGCCGACGAACGAACGCCCGACGAACGACCGCCCGCCCGCCGGACGACCGCCCGCCCGCCGGACGACCGACCGCCCGCCGGACGACCGACCGCCCGCCGGACGACCGCCCCGCCGTCAGCGCTGGAAGCGCGCGGCGTGCTCGTCGGACAGGGCGGCCTCGACGCGGGCGCGCATGTTCGGCTGCATCGCGGGCAGGGCGTCGAGCCGGGCCCAGAACGCCTCGGTGTTCTCGCCGTCGGCGGGTGACGGCGTGCCGGAGACCCAGCGGCAGGCGAAGACGAGGTCGAGGTACTGCGCCCGGTCGCCGTTCGGGTACGTCATCTCCGGCAGGACCTGCACCCAGGCGAGGCGCTCGGCGACGGCGACGACGTCGGCCTCCTCGAGGACCTCGCGTTCGGCAGCGACCGCGGGCTCCTCGCCCGGGTCGACGATGCCGGTGACCGGGGTGTACGCGCCGGTGTCGGCGCGGCGCACCACGAGCAGCTCCCGGGCGGACCCGGAGCCACGGGTGACCACGGCGGTGACCCCGGTCAGCCAGAGCGGCTCGGTGCCGATCCGCGATCGCAGGGACAGGACGAAGTCGGGGGTCGGCATGCGCCCACGCTACCGATCCCACCCTGTCGCAGACTGGTCATGACCAGTAGCATCGCGGTGTGGAGATCATCATCCTGCCCACGCCGGACGAGGTCGGTCGCGTCGCCGCGGCCAAGATCGCGTCCGTCGTCGCCAAGAAGCCGTCCGCCGTCATCGGTCTCGCCACCGGATCCAGCCCGCAGGGCATCTACGCCGACCTGCAGCGCCGGGTCCGTGCGGGGGAGATCACCTTCGCCGAGGCCCGCGGGTTCGCCCTCGACGAGTACGTCGGCATCCCGCTGGAGCACCCGGAGTCGTACGCCAGCGTCATCGCGCGCGACGTCGTCGGCCCGCTCGGCTTCGACCCGAGCCGGGTGCGGGTGCCGGACGGCCGTGCCACCGACCTGGAGTTCGCGGCGAAGGAGTACGACGCCGCGATCCGGGCCGCTGGCGGGATCGACGTGCAGATCCTCGGCATCGGGGCGAACGGGCACATCGGGTTCAACGAGCCGACGTCGTCGTTCGCGTCGCGGACCCGCATCAAGACCCTCGCGCCGTCGACCCGTGACGCGAACGCCCGGTTCTTCGACTCGCCGGAGCAGGTCCCGACCCACTGCATGACCCAGGGGCTCGGCACGATCCTCGAGGCCCGCGAACTCGTCCTCGTGGCGCAGGGCTCGTCGAAGGCGGACGCGGTCGCCGCCGCGGTGGAGGGGCCGCTGAGCTCCTTCGTCCCGGGCTCGGCGCTGCAGTTGCACGAGCACGCGACGGTGGTCGTCGACGAGGAAGCCGCCGCGGGCCTGCAGCTGGCCGACTACTACCGCTACACGTACACGAACAAGCCGGCCTGGCAGCGGTTCGAGTAGGCCGGCGGTTCAGCCGTCCGCGCGCTGTCGGTAGGCGGCGTGCAGGCGGTCGAGTCCCTCGTCGAGCGTCTCCGCCGAGCACCCGAAGTTCAGGCGCGCGTACCCGGCGCCCTGTCGACCGAACGCCGGGCCCGAGGCGAGGGCGACCTTCGCCTCGTCCACGAGCAGCGCCGCGGGGTCGTCGCCCCACGGCAGCGCGCGCAGGTCGAGCCACGCCAGGTAGGACGCCTGCGGCTGCCGGTAGCCGGCCCCGGGCAGCACCTCGCCGATCCGTTCGGCGAGGGTGCGACGGTTCGCGGCGAGCTCGGTGAGCAGTGACGCGAGCCACGGCTCACCCTCGCTGAAGGCGGCGATGCTCGCGGTGTAGCCGAGGATCCCGGTGCGTTCGACGACCTCGGTCGGCAGGGCGTCGAACCAGCCGCGGGCGCGTTCCGAGGCGCCGACGATGAGCGCGCACTTGGTGCCGGCCAGGTTCCACGCCTTGCTCGCACTCGTCAGGGCGACCCCGAGCGACGCGGCCTCGGGGCAGGACTCCAGGAACGGGGTGAAGACCCCGTCGGCGTGCACGAGCGGCGCGTGGATCTCGTCCGAGACGACCACGGCGTCCCACTCGGCGGCGAGCTTCGCGAGCGCGGTGAGCGCGGCGCGGTCGTGCACGAGTCCGAGGGGGTTGTGCGGGTTGCAGAGCAGCACCGTGCGGGCGCCATCGGCGAAGGCGCGGGCGATGCCGTCCAGGTCCATCCGCCAGCCTGCCGTGGTGTCGTACGGGTCGGCGGGGCCGTCGGGTGCGAGCAGCGGCACCTCGGTCACGGTGCCGCCGGCCTCGGACACGTACTCCCAGAACGGCGGGTACACGGGCGGCATGACGACGACCTGGTCGCCGGGCTCGATGACCCGACGCAGCATCTCCACCGCGGCGACCGACACGTCGGTGGTGGTGCGCACGAGGTCGGGGTCGACGTGCCAGGCCCACCGGCTCTCGGCGAAGTCCGCGAACGCCTCGGGCAGGGCTCGTCCGTGGCCGACGTACCCGGTGTCCCCGTCGGTGACCGCGCGGAGCAGGGCCTCGCGCACCGGCTCGGCGAGCATCGAGTCCATCTCGGCGACGAACATCGGCAGGACGTCCGGGGGGAAGGCCGTGTACTTCTCGCTGGTGCGGCTGCGGCGTGCATCGAAGAGGGAGACCATGACGCTCATGCGCCCATCCTGACAGTGCCCGCCGCCGCACGGCAGGATGAACCGGTGGAACACCGCTCGCGCACCGTGCTCCGGGCCGTCCGTGACGCCGTGCTGGTGGTCGTCGGCAGTGTCGCGATCGGCCTGGTCGTCGTGATCGCCGGACTGGGGTGGCTCGACGACACGCCCTACCGGGGGTCCTCGACCGAGGCGGCCTACGTCGCCGTCGCCGTCGCGGCGGTGGCCGTCTGCGGGTTCGGCGCGCTCGTCGGCCTCGGCGTGCTCCGCGCGGCGGTCAGCTCGTCGGACGCAGGCCGGCGAGCAGGATCTCGACGTAGCGCTCCGGATCGCTGACCCGGGTGCCGCCGGCGACCGCCGCTTCGCGCAGTCCGCACAGCAGTCGGCGGAGGTCGTCGGCGTCGACGTCGGTCCGGACGACCCCCTCGGTGCGTCCGCGCGCGAGCAGTGCGTCGACGGACACCACCAGGTCGCCGGCGAGTGCTGCGGTGTCCGCGCAGGAGAACCCGCCGTTCGTCAGCAGGTCGCCGAGGGCTGCGTCGTCCACCATGCTCCGGAACGCGGCGGTGACGACCCCGCGGAGCGCATCGGCCGCGTCCGGCAGCACGACGGCGTCGCGGACCTGGTCGAGCATGTCCTCGAGCGCGTCGATCGCGAGCGCTTCGAGCAGGTGCTGCTGGCTCGGGAAGTGCCGGTAGGCGGTCCCGACCCCGACTCCGGCCTCGTGCGCGACGGCGTTGAGCAGGGCCGGTTCGCCCCGGTCGACGAACGCGCGGGCCACGTCGAGCAGTGCCGTCCGGTTGCGCTGGGCATCGGAGCGCAGCGCCTCGGGCCGAGCCATCGCGATCGTCATGTGGACACCCTATCCGGTTGTGCTAGCGTTCCGGATGAATCATCCGATTCAGTAGGCGAACGAGCAGGAGACGACCATGGACCGCTTCGAGTGGGAACCGGCAGCGATGCCCGACCAGCACGGCAGGACCGTGGTGGTCACCGGCGCGACCGGCGGGATCGGCCTCGTCGTCGCCACGACCCTCGCGCACGCCGGCGCCCGCGTGGTCGCCGGCGTGCGGGACCTCGACAAGGCGGCTCGCGTCCTCCCCGCGGGTCTCGACCTGGAGGCGCGGCTCGTCGACACCTCGTCCGTCGCGTCCGTCACGGCGTTCGCCCGGCAGCTCGCCGCGGACGGCATCGTCGTGGATGCCCTCGTCAACAACGCGGGTGCGACGCTCGGCACGTTCGGGCGCACCGACGAGGGCATCGAGCGCACCTGGGCGACGAACGTCGTCGGACCGGCCGTGCTCGCCGAGGAGATGCTCCCGTCGCTCGGTGGGCCGTCGCCCCGCATCGTGCTCGTCGGCTCGAACCTGTCGCAGCGCACCCGCCGCGTACCCGGACCCGGCGGGGTCGACGGCCCCGGCGAGTACTCGCAGTTGGGTGTGTACACCGACTCGAAGACCGCGGTCGCAGCGCTGAGCGTCGACCTCGGCGAGCGACTCCGTGCTGCCGGTTCGGACGTCCGGTCGGTGATCGCGCACCCCGGCATCGCGGCGACGGGGATGAACGACCAGGCGGAGACCCTGACGCAGCGCCTCGGCGGCATGGTCGCCCGCAGTCTGGCCCGGACCGCCACGGACGGCGCCCGCTCGACGCTCTGGGCCGCCACCGCTCCGGACGTCACCGAGGGGGTGTTCGTCGGACCGGCACTCCGTCGTGGTGACCGGCGGCTGCACGTCGTGCCGGTGAGGGGTCCGGCGGCGGACCCGGTGTTCCGCGCTCGGGTCCGGGCGTTCGTCGAGGAGCGACGTGAACAGCAGGAGACCGCTCGGTGACGGATCGCGCGTCCCCCGTTCGAGGGGGCTAGCGTCGCCCGTGTGAACCGATCCCGCGTGCACCGTCGCCCGCTCCTCCGTCCGCTGCCGCTCGCCGCGGCGGCCACGATCGCCGCGCTGCTCGGGACGGGGGTCGTCGCCGCACCGGCCGTCGCGTCGCCCGCGTCGCAGACGTCGCACGCGGGTCGGCCCGTGTCCGACCCGGCGCGGTACGTCGACCCGTTCATCGGCACGAGCGGCGACGGCAACACGTGGCCGGGCGCCACCGCCCCGTTCGGCATGATGCAGTGGAGCCCCACCGGCACCGCGGGCGACCAGACCTCGACCCCGGTCGCGAACGGGTACTCGTACGACGTGAACCGGCTGCGCGGGTTCAGCCTGACGCACCTGAACGGCGCCGGCTGCGCTCCGGGGGCCGCCGGTGACGTGCCGATCATGCCGGTCACGACCCCGATCACGACGTCGCCGTCGGCCGACTCGAAGGACGCCGTCTACGCCGCCGGGTACTCGCACGACGACGAGTCCGCGAGCCCCGGGCGGTACAGCGTCGCGCTCGACAACGGCGTCCGCACCGACCTCGCCGTCACGACGCGTGCCGGCGTCGGCGCGTTCGCGTTCCCCGCCGGCAAGGCCGCGAACCTGCTCTTCCGCACGTCGAACTCGATCAACGGCAGCGAGGCCGCCACCACCCGGGTCGACGCCCGCACCCGCACGGTGAGCGGCAGCGTCCTGACGGGCGGCTTCTGCAGTCGCCGCGCGAACGGCGGCGGTGCCACCAACCCCGACCGGCGCAGCTACTACCGCCTGTACTTCACGGCCACCTTCGACACGGCGTTCACGAGCACCGGCACCTGGCAGGACGGCACGGTCCGACCGGGAGGCACGGCCTCCTCCGGTGGGGAGGGGTACCTCACCGGCGCCGACCGTGCCGGACGCGGCTCCGGCGCGTGGATCGGCTTCGACGCGCGTCGCGGTGCGACGGTGCACGCGAAGATCGGCATCTCGTACGTGAGCGCTGCAGGCGCTGTCGCGAACCGCGACGGGGAAGTGACCCCGCGCTCGACCGTCGCCAGCGTGGCGGCCGGCACACGGGCCTCCTGGAACCGCGAACTGTCGCGCCTGCGCGTCGGCGGCGGCACGGCGGGCCGGACCACCCAGCTGTACACGTCCGTCTACCACGCGCTCATGCAGCCGAACACGCTGAACGACCGCGACGGCCGCTACCTCGGGCCGGACCAGCGGGTGCACCGGATGGACCGCGGACACCGGGCCGTCTACGGCACGTACTCCGGGTGGGACCAGTACCGGGCGCAGGTCCAGCTGCTCGCACTGCTGCGGCCGGACGTCGCCGGGGACATGGCGCAGTCGATGCTGCGGTTCGCCGAGCAGAACGGCGGCGTGTGGGACCGGTGGCTCCACCTCGGAGCGCCGACCCACGTGATGACCGGCGACCCCTCGGCCGCGACGCTCGCCACCTGGTACGCCATGGGCGTCCGGAACTTCGACGTCCGGGCCGCCTACGCCTCCCTGAAGCACCAGGCGACGGTCGAGAACACCGACGCCGAGAGCGACATCGGGTGCCCGGGGCAGTGCCTGGCGCAGCGGCCCGCACTCGACGAGTACCTGGAGCGGCACTACGCCGCGAACGACGACTGCTCGTGCTGGGGCGGCGCCGCCGAGACCCTCGAGGACTCGATCGCCGACAGCGCGCTCGGGTACTGGGCCTCCTCGCTCGGTCTGCGCTCCGACGCCCGGATGTTCGCTGAGCGTGGGACCTACTGGGAGAACACCTTCAACGCCGCCGTCGGCTACCAGGCCGCTCGGCAGGCCGACGGCTCGTGGACGCCCGGCTGGTCGCCCTCGACCGGGACCGGGTTCGCGCAGGGGACGAGTGCGCAGTACACGTGGCTCGTGCCGCAGGACGTCCGAGGGCTGTCGAGCGCGCTCGGCGGCGACGACGCCGCGATCGCCCGGCTCGATGCCTTCTTCCACGACGCCTCGGGCAACTGGGCCGTGACCGGTGGCGACGCCACGAAGTTCGACCCGACGAACGAGCCCGACATCCACACGCCGTGGATGTACAACGCGCTCGGCGCCCCGTGGAAGACGCAGGAGACCGTGCGCCGCGTCGTCGACGACGCCTACTCGACCGGCCCCGACGGCCTGCCGGGCAACGACGACCTCGGCACGATGAGCGCCTGGTACGTCTTCGCGTCGATCGGGCTGTTCCCGCAGACGCCGGGGCGGGCGGAGATGCTCATCGGCAGCCCGACGTTCAGCACCGTGGACATCCGGCGGTCGAGCGGGGAGCGGATCGTCATCCGGTCCTCCGGGACCGAGCCGTACGTCCACGGTGCACGGCTGGACGGGCGGACCCTCGAGCGGTCGTGGGTGCCGGCGTCGTTCGTGACCCGCGGCGGGACGCTGTCGCTCCGGGTCGGGGACACGGCGGACACGCGCTGGGCGACCGGACAGCGAGGGCGTCCGGTCGACCGGTGAGTGCATGGGCGGCTGAGCGAGTGGGCCCGGCTCAGGCGAGGAGCTGCTCGCTCACCGTCCACAGACGGCGGGCGTCGTCCGGGTCGAGCATCGCGGTGTTCGCGTCCGAGGGGATGTGGTCGGCGGTGAGGGGGCGGACCTCGTCGTCGAGCACCGCGACGTCGCTGTCCTTCAGGTAGACCCCGCCGATGCCGTCGAGCAGGGGGCTCGCCGCACCGAACACGATCGTCGCGGCGCCCTGCTCGATCGTCTTCTTGCCGACGGCGGGGTCGATCACCGTCGCGCCGTCGTCGTCGACCAGGCCCTGCTCCCGGAACGAGGCGAGCCGGTCGGCGTCGTGCGGTCCGGGACCGATGGCGACGCCGGGGTGGGCCGCGAAGGCGCGGATGCCCTGGTCGGCGTACCGGCGGTCGAGCTCGACGGTGAACAGGACGTTGGCCCGCTTCGACTGCCCGTAGGCCGCACCCGGGTCGTACCCGCCGGCGAACGCGAGGTCGTCCCAGTGGATCTGCCCGAACCGGGCCGCGCCGGACGTGACGGTGAGGACCCGCGCACCACGGGCCTCCCGGAGGGCGGGGAGCAGCGCGGTCGTGAGCCGGAAGTGGCCGAGGTGGGACGTCGAGAACGCGAGCTCGTTGCCGCGGGCGTCGAGGCGGCGCTCCGGGGAGAAGAGTACGGCGGCGTTGTTCACGAGCGCGTGCAGCGGGCGGCCGGACGCCGTCCAGCGGGCCGCGAACGCGTCGGTCGATGCCGGGTCGGCGAGGTCGAGCTCCTCGACGCGGACGCCGGGGATCCCGGCGACCGCGGCGGCGGCGCGTGCGGTGTCGCGGGAAGCAACGGTGACGTGGGCACCGGCTGCGGCGAGGGTGCGCGTGGCCTCACGGCCGAGGCGTCCGTGGCCGCCGGTGACGACGACGTGGCGGCCGTCGAGGTCGACGCCGTCCAGGACGTCGGCAGCGGTGGAGGCTGCGGTGAAGGGGGTGGGGATCGGGTGCTGGTTCGTCGTCACGGCGTGCGGCTCTCTCGTCGGGAGGTCTTCCGGAACAGGTTTCCGGAACGGAGGCAACGATACGGAACCCTGTTCCGTTTCGCAAGGCTGCGCGGACGCTGCCGACCGCCACGACACGGGTGGCAGGGTGGATCCGTGCACATCTCCCTGGACGCAGCGACCGACGTCGTCACCGGTATCCGATTCCCCGAGGGCAACCGCTGGCGGGCCGGCCGGCTCTGGTACTCGGACATGCACACCGGCGAGGTCTTCTCGGTCGACCCGTCCGCCGACGACGCCCCACGGTGCGAAGCCCGGGTCGACGGGCAGTCCTCCGGCCTCGGCTGGCTCGCCGACGGTCGGCTCGTCGTCAGCGCGATGGAGTCCCGCACGATCGTCGCGGTCGAGTCCGACGGGTCGACGTCGGTCTTCGCCGACCTGTCGTCGGTCGAGTCGTCGCTCGTCAACGACCTGGTCGTCGACGACGCCACCGGCCGGACCTACATCGGCGCGTTCGGCTACGACCTGTACGGCGGCGAGGAGCTCCGCCCCGGGCCGCTCTGGGTGGTCGAGCCCGACGGGTCCGCCCGGCTCGCCGCGGACGGACTCGTCTTCCCGAACAGCGCGAACGTGCTGCCGGGCACCAGGACACTGGTCGTCAGCGAGACCTGGGGTGGACGGCTGACCGCGTTCGACATCGAGGCGGACGGCTCGCTCACCGGACGGCGGACCTGGGCGACCCTGCCGGAGGGGGTCACGCCCGACGGCAGCACGGTCGACGCCGAGGGGGCGATCTGGGTCTGCTCGGTGGACACGGGCGAGTTCCTGCGGGTCGTCGAGGGCGGCGAGGTCACGGACCGGATCGACGCTCCCGGTCGGTGCGCCGTCGACTGCGCCCTCGGCGGGGACGACGGCCGCACGCTGTACCTCGCCACCGCGGACAGCTACGACCCGGCGACGACGGCCCGCACGCACGACGGGCGGATCAGCGCGGTCCGCGTGGCGGTGCCCGGCCCCTGACTGCCGCGGATGGGTTGACACAGAACCGGTTCTGTACCAATGTGATGCCACAACGCCTGACGAGGGAGTGGGTCACGATGGACGGTGCAGCAGGCTGGATCCTCGGCGCGATCGCGCTCTCGCTGGTCCTCGTCGGCGTGAGCGCCCGGTCCCGCTCGGTGCAGGCGTGGCAGGTCGAACGCCTCGCCGCCCGCGTCGGACTCCCGGTGCCGCCGGCGCTCGAGGCCGACCTGCGGGCCCGGACCGCCGCCCGACTGCTCGGGAGCGCCTCCGGCGGCCTGGCAGGGCTCGCCCTCGCCCTCGGGGTGACGTTCGCCACCGGCTCGCAGCACGACCGGGTCGGCCTCTACGCCTGTGCGGCCGTCGCCGTCGCCGGGTACGGCGCCGGACTCGTCTGGGCGTCCTTCCTGGGTGCCTTTCAGCACGACGACCGCCCGCGGGTCGCCCGCCTCGACACCGTCACGCTCTCGGCCTACGTGCCGAGCCTGCTCCGACTGCTCGCGTGGGTGCTCTGGCTCGCCACGATCGCCCTGGTCGCCGTCGAGCTCGGTGGACGGGACCTGCGGCTCGCCGTGGTCGTCGCCCCGCTCCTCGCGGTCTCCACCCTGAGCCTCGTCGCCCTCGAGGTCCTCGGCCGCCGCCTCGTCCTCCGCGGACAGCCCGCCGCCACCACCGAGGAGCTCATGTGGGACGACGCCCTCCGTTCGTCGGCGCTCAACGGGGTGGCGACCGGCATCCGACAGGTCCTGCTCATCACGCTGATCGGCAGCACCCTGCTCGTGACGGACACCGCATCGGCGTGGCTGCTGCTCCCCGCGTTCGTCATCACGGCCGGCAGCGTCGTGCTCGTCAGGATGAGCCGCATCGCCGACACGTGGTACCTCGAGCAGCTCTGGCCCGGCACACCCGCCGGGGTCGCCGCGCAGCGCGGGCACTGAGACCACCGGCGCACCGATGATCGAGATCGACGCCGCATCGCGGCTCCCACCGTTCGAGCAGCTCCGGCAGCAGCTCGTGCAGCAGATCCACGGCGGAGCCCTGCGCCCCGGCCAGCGGCTGCCCACCGTCCGCAAGCTCGCCGCCGACCTCGGCCTCGCGCCGAACACCGTCGCCCGGGCGTACCGCGAGCTCGAGTCCGACGGCCTGGTCGAGACCCGCGGGCGGAACGGCACGGTCGTCCGCCTGCACGACGACGACACCGAACGTGCCGCGGTCGCCGCCGCGCGGTCCTACGTCGAGACGGTGCGACGGCTCGGGGTGCCCGACGAGCACGCCGAGCGGCTGGTCGCCGCCGCGCTCGTCGCGGCAGCACGACGGCCGCCGGGCGACTGAGCGCTCGGCCCTGTGCCGTCGTGGCGGGCGTCGTCCTGCGTCCGCGGTCACCCCAGAGGCGCGGTCAGCAGCGTGAGCCCGACCCAGACGGCGAACGAGGCCACGGGGCCGACCGCCGCGATGACGACTGCAGCGATGCCTGCTCCTCGTGACCGGTTCTTGGCGATCGCAGTCGTCCCGAGGACGAGCGCCCAGACGCCCAGGCCGGTCCAGATGACGTTGGACCAAGCCAGCGCGACGTAGACGGCAGCAGCCGTCGCGTCGTGCGGTGAAGGAGTGCCCGTCTGCTGTCGGAGTTCCAGGGGACCGAGCCCGACGCCGACGACGATCGAGCACACGACCGACGCCGTCACCGCACAGACCGCGAGCACGAGGGCGACGTTGCCGGCCCGGTGACGCCGCAGCGTGATCGGCGGTGGGCTCTCCGCTGTGGCCATGATTTCGATTCTGCGTGTCGCGAGCAATTCGTGTCAAGGCGGTTCTCCAGGCGTTTCGCGCCCGGTCGAATTGTCGTCGAGAAAATATCTCGATTGGGGTGGACATTTCGGGCGAGCGGTGTTTACGGTGGACGTGTCGTCAGTCAGGGGGTCTGGCCGGACGGCGGATCGAGACACGGACGAGCCGATACCGACCGTGTTGTTCGCAGATGAGCCGCACTCACAGGGGGTTGCAGTGGCTGTTGTCGACCATGATCAGGTGTTTCTTCCGACCCGTTCTCCTTCTGGGTGATGCGTACTCGACGGTTCGCCACTGGTAGGAGAGCTGTCGGGCTGTGTCCGGGGTGAGCTGCTTCGGGAAGGTCCTCAGTTTCTCGGGACGTTCCCGTTCTGCTGGGACAGGTGCTCTCGTCGATGTCGACGGGTCGCATTTCCTGCTCACCGCGGCGCATTGTGTGCATTTCCGTTGGCTTGAGTCCCGACCGATTCACGTGCGCTTTTCTCCGTGGCGCGAACCACGAAGACACTCGTGGAGATCCGGGCGTCCTGACGACGTCGTCGCACTCCGCATGGCGGTGCCTCGACCGTGGGTCGAGTCAGGAGACGTGCAGCACGATTTCGCTCTTCTCCGTGCCGACCGGTTCGACGATCTCGCGGCAGCCGACCTGCACACAGGCTCGCTGCCCGACCGCGTGACGCTCGTCGGCATCGAGAACAAGTTGCTCCGAGCAGAGCGCCCGCGCTGGCGATCAGCACGGGTCACGCCGGCTGGTGCCGTCCCGATGCTCTCGGTGGACGCCGCCCTCGAGCGTGGCGCGTCGGGTGGCCCCTGGACCGTCCCCGTCCCTGGCGGAGCAGGGGAGGTCGTGTCGGTGACGAGCATCGCCCTTCGGAGCCAGCCGGGGCGGCTCTTCGGACCCGTGCTGTCCATCGCGTCGCTTCGCGCTGCTGCCGCGAACCTCCACGGGGCGGAGGACCCGGCCTTCGCCACGCTCGACCTGGCCCCCGCTCGGATCCGCTGATCCGAAGCGCCCAAGGACCCCCGGAAACAGAACGAAAGGAACCACATGCCCACCGCAACTCTGATCCAACGGCGCTCCGACAGCGCCGCCGTGCTCGACCTGCAGGGTCTCGCTGCGGACGACGTCGCCCAGGCCGGCCTGACGTCCAACCTCAGCCTCATCTGCAAGCAGCAGTCCTCGTTGAGCATCTACATGTGCCCGACGAGTCCGAACGGCGAGGCATCGCGATGAAGGGGCGTTCCGTCCTCGCGCTCCAGGGGATGAAGGTCGGCCCCGCCGACGCCCCGGCGCAGGCGGACAGCATCTTCTCGATGACGAGCTACTTCCTCTGCCCCCTCACGACGATCATGCCGGCGAGCACGGCGAGCATCGCCGTCTGTTGATGATCAGCCGGGTCGGCCCGGGCGGTGACGCCCGGACCGGTCCGGCCCGAATCGAGGAGCCACTCCATGGACTTCCGCTACCTGCGGTACTTGCAAGCAGACGAGTCCGTCTACGTGAACCCCGTTCGTCCGGCCGACCAGCTGCACGTGCTGCCCGAGCCGCCCGACGGATGGGAAGTCCGTGCCGAGGAGCACTGGACGTACGTCTTCGTCCCCGGGGCGTCCCTGCCCGCGCAGGGGTGGAAGATCCACATCACGGCCCCGGCTTCGGGCGCGGACGAGACGCTCGACCGCATCGCGCCTGTCCTGTACCAGCGCGGTACGCCGTTCAAGTTCGTGGGTGCGGTGATGGAACTCCTGCTCAAGAACTCCAAGTACGGCGATCGATCGAGTTCCGGCAAGTTCGTGACCGTCTACCCGAGGGACGACGACGACTTCGTCGAGCTGCTCGACGTGCTGGACACCACGCTCGCGGGGATGCCTGCGGGGCCGTACGTCCTCAGCGACCGACGCTGGCGATCCGGCAACGTCTCGTACCGCTACGGAGGCTTCGTGGAGCAGCGGACGAGCGGCCCGGACGGCGGAGGGCACCTCGGCATCACGGACCCCGACGGCAACGTCGTCCGTGACGACCGGGCACCTGTCTACTCGGAACCCGACTTCGTCGAAGAGCCCGCAGCGGTGCGTCGTGTCCGGGAACAGCTGGAAGCCACGTCGGACGATGCAGAGATGCCGTACGACGTGCACAGCGCTCTCCACCACAGCAACGGAGGCGGCGTCTACCGGGCGACCCGTTCCACGGACGGCCTGCAGGTCGTGTTGAAGGAGGCACGGCCCGGCGCCGGACTCGACGGACAGGGGCGAGATGCCGTCGCGAGGCTCGCCATCGAAGCCGATGTGCTCCGGCGCCTCGACGGCAGCCCGTGGGTGCCACGGATCCACGACGAGTTCTCGGTCTGGGAGCACCGGTTCATCGCTGAGGACTACGTCGAAGGGACGACGTTGAACTCGTGGACGGCTGCCTTCTACCCGTTCGGACGCGATGCCGACGTGGGCCAGTTCACGAGCGACGCCTGTCGCATCGTCCGCCAAGCCCGAGCAGCGATGGTCGACGTGCATGCGCGGGGAGTGGGACTCGGTGACCTGCAACCCGCGAACATCATGATCAGCACCGATGGCGAAGTCCGCCTGATCGACTTCGAGGCGGCCAGTGACCTCGATGACGAAGTCCACTCGGGCCTGATGACCGTCGGCTTCGCTGCCCCTCCCGGGTCCAGCCGCGAGGGCATGGACTGGTTCGCGCTGGCCCGGATCGCGCGATTCGTGTTCCTCCCGGTCGGCCCCACGATCGACCTCGCCCCGGAGCTGGCGTCGGAGCACGACCGGTGGATCGAGGAGCAGTTCGGGGCGGAGCCGGTCGCCCTGATCCGCGACATCGAGGCGCGTGCTGCAGCGCTCACGCCGGCTGCGGCAGGACCGCTCGCGCCGTCACAGCACCGGCTCGCCAGCCCGTCGGACATGCGGGCCGTCACGGAGTCGCTCCGAGAAGGACTCCTGGACAGCCTCGTCCCCGACACGGACCGGCTGGCTCCCGGAGACATCCGACAGTACGAGAACCGACACGGTCGCGACGACGTCGCGACAGGGGCCGCGGGAGTCGTCTTGGCACTCAGCCGGACAGGAGGAGTGCCGGACGAGGCACGGCTCTGGCTGATCGAGGCGGCGCAGCGTCTGCTCGGGGCCGGTGCCGACACCGGTCTCTTCTCCGGATCCGCCGGTGTGGCAGGCGTCCTCCTCGAACTCGGACTGATCGAGGAGGCCCGCCCGCTCCTCGAACGCGTCGCGGCCGCCCCTCCTGACGACGACGTGGCGATCCGCTCGGGCTCGGCCGGGCGTGGGCTGCTCCTGCTGCAGGCGAGTGAGCTGACGGGACTCGGCGCCCTCCTCGCACCCGCGCTCAGCGTCGCCGACGACCTGCTGGGTCGTGTCGAGCGGCACCCAGAACTCCGTGTGGAAGACCCGGACGGAGTCCCGATCGGGCTGATCGACGGATGGGCGGGCGTCGCGCTGTTCCTCACCGCATGCTCACGCGTGTCGACGAACCGTGCCTACCTCGACGGCGCTCGGAGAGCCATCGAGCACGAACTCGACATCTGTGTGGTGTCTCGGGACGGGATGTTCCAGGTCAAGGAGGACGCGCGAGTCATCCCGTACCTCGCCGGGGGGAGCGCGGGGCTCGCCGTCGCGATCGCCTCCTACCGAGCGAGGACCGGTTCGGATGAGTGGGAGGACGAACTCCACGGCATCGGTGTGACGACGCAGTCGCGCTGCTACTACAGCCCCGGCCTCTTCCGAGGTGCGTCCGGACTCATCACGGCGGCGGCCGCGGTGGACACGGCCCTGCACCTCGATGGTGCATCGACGTTCGTCCCCCGAGCGGTACGGACACTCGAGCTGTACCTCCTCCGCCGGAACGGGTTCGACGTGGTTCCCGGCGACTTCTCGTACCGACTCTCGTTCGATCTCTCCACCGGGTCCGCGGGGGCGCTCCTCGCCCTCCACGAGGCGGCAGGTCGGCCGCTCGGCTGGCTCCCCGTACCGAACGCCGACCGATTGCTTCCGGCGCGCGACCGCGCGACGGTACCGTCCCGAGCGATGGAGGGAGGTGGAACAGATGAAGAACCAGGTCCTCTCGCTGCAGGGTCTCGAGTCGCAGGATGACATCGAGCTGCGTGCAGGCTCCAGCGTCAGCATCAACTGCAAGGTGATCAGCACGATCAGCTTCGCCATTTGTTGAGCGCTCCAGACGTGAACGGTGTGCTCTCGACCCCCGGGAGCACACCGTTCACCCATCCGAGTGGAAGGCATCGTGATGTCCATCGTCCGGGTCCTGTGGGGGCACCTCGCCGGTGCGCGCGGACGCGTCGTGACAGCAGCCGTGGCCGGACTCCTCGCGTCGGGAGCAGCACTGGCCCAGCCGCTCGTCCTGCAGCAGGTCATCGAAGGAGCCACCTCCGGTGCGGCCATCCCCTGGTGGGCCGTCGTGGCGTTCGCTGCGTTGCTCGGTACTGTCGCCGTCCTGACCGGTGTCCGGGAACGTCTGGTCGAAACGGCAGCGGAACACGCGGCGGCTTCGTTGCGGAGAACGGTCTTCTCGGCCATCGTCACCGCGCCACCGGGCTGGATACGGCGTGACGGGATCGGAGACCTCGTGTCCCGTGGCACATCCGACGTCGCGGCGCTCCGGCGTGCTGCCGCTTCCGGTTTCGTCGACGTCGTCGGAGCCCTCGTCCTCGTGGTGGGCAGCGTCGTGGCGCTCATCCTCCTCGATCCGCTGACCTTCGCAGTCGCGTTGGCTGCCATCGGTGGCGCCGCCTCAGTCGCGCTCCTGGCGGGGAAACGGATCTCCGAGCTCACGGACGAGGCGCAGGTGGCGCTCGGGCGCTACGGGAACGAGATCGAGGCAGTCGCCTCGTCGCGACTGGTGATCACTGCGTACCGCGGCGAGGAGCATGCCATCCGCAGAGGGGCAGCCCTGGCAGAGCAGGTGCGACGGCACGGCGAGCGCATCGCTGTGACCCGGGCTTGGGTGGCGCCCGTGACGCAACTCGCCTTCCAATCGGCCTTCGTCAGCGTGCTGGTGACCGGCGGGCTCCGCGTGGCCGGCGGTGGGACCACGATCGCCGACCTCGCGACGTTCGTGATGTTCTTCGGGCTCCTCGTCCAACCGAGTACGGAGCTGTTGAACGCTGCGGTCGCCGTCCTCGAAGCACAGGGCGCCCATCGTCGCATCGAGGGTGTGACCGCGATGGAGCGGCCATTGCCACGGAACGAGTCCCTGACCGTCGAGCAGGGCGGGTCGGCGCCGCGCATCGACTTCCAGGGGATCACACTCCGCGTCGAGGGGCGGCTGCTCCTCGACGACGTGAGCTTCACGGCCCGCGCCGGACAGCGGACGGTGATCATCGGCCCGTCCGGCGCGGGGAAGACGACGCTGCTCAACCTGGTCGAACGGTTCACGACGGCGGATGCAGGAGCCGTCCTGCTCGACGGCGTGTCCGTGGACGAACTACCGGAAGCGGCGCTGCGGAGCCGGATCGGTCTTGTCGATCAAGCCGCGACGATGCGGCCCGGGAGCGTGTACGACAACCTCTCCTTGGACGGCCGAGAACTCGACGCCGTGCTGCTCGCTGAGCTCCTCGAGGCGTTCTGTCTCACGAGGACCGTGGGAGGGCTCGAAGCGACACGGGACGCGACGACGCTCTCCGGCGGCGAGCGTCAGCGAGTGGCCATCATCCGAGCGCTGCTCGTCCGACCGGACGTGTTGCTCCTCGACGAGCCGACGTCCGGGCTCGATGCGGAATCCGAGCGGATCGTCGACGACGCCCTGCAGCGGCTGCGCGGCGAGGTCACGATCGTCATGATCTCTCATCGACGGTCGACGATCGCCGCAGCAGACGCGGTGGTCACGATCGGTGGTCGTCCGGGCGGCGTCGCGTCCCGGTCCGTCGATGTCCGCGGACGGACGGCGACTGACGCCGGTCGATCTGGGGGCGACTGAGCGCTCAGCCCAGCTCGCGCCCGCCGCCCCAGACCCGCTGCACCTCGAGCGCCGGTGACAGCGCCACGAGGTCCGCGGCGTACCCCGGCGCGAGCCGGCCCAGCCGGTCGCCGAGCCCCAACGCCGCAGCCGGCACGCTCGTCAGGGCCGCGACGGCCTCGGGCAGCGTCCGCCCGGCGAGCGCGACGGCGTTGCGGAGCGCCACGTCCTGCGTGAGCGTCGAGCCGGCGATCGTCCCGGTCCCCGCCACCAGCGCGACACCGTCCGTGACGGTCACGTCGAGCGACCCGAGCCGGTAGGAGCCGTCGGCTGCCCCGGCGGCGCCCATCGCGTCGGTGATCAGCGCGACCCGGCCGGGTGCGGCACGGAACAGCGTGTCCGCGACGACCGGGTGCACGTGCACGCCGTCCAGGATGAGCTCGAGGGTCACCCGTTCGTCGGCGATCGCGGCGCCGATCGGGCCGGGTGCCCGGTGGTGGATGCCCGGCATGGCGTTGAACGCGTGCGTGAGCACGGTCGCACCGGCGTCGAAGGCCGCGCGTGCCTGGTCGAGGGTGCCGACGGTGTGGCCGACCGCCACGACGACGCCCGCGTCGACGAAGCGGCGGACGGCGTCGAGCGCGCCCGGCAGCTCCGGGGCGACGGTGACCTGGCGGAGCACGCCGTCGCCGGCCTCGAGCAGCGCCTCGACGGCCGCCGGTGTCGGGTCGACGAGGAACGACTCGTTGTGTGCGCCCTTGTTGTGCGGGGACAGGAACGGCCCCTCCAGGTGCACGCCGAGCACGAGCGGGTCGGCCGTCCGCACGGCGCGGATCCGCTCGAGCGACGCCACGAGGGCGTCGACGGGGTTCGCGACGAGCGACAGGACCGAGCGGGTCGTGCCGTGCGCCCGGTGCATCGCGAGCGCCGCGTCGACGGTGTCGTCCTCGTACGCCTGGGCCGCTCCGCCGTGGCCGTGCAGGTCGACGAAGCCGGGCGTCAGGACCGCGTCGCCCAGGTCGACGACCTGGTCCGCCGCGGGGGCGTCGGGGCTGGAGCCGACCGCGTGGACCGCGTCACCGACGACGAGGACCCAGCCGTCCGCCGTGGTGCCGGCCGCGTCGACGACGCGGGCTGCGCGCACCAGGGTGCGCTGGGCCTCCCGGCCGGTCTGGAGGCCCGTGGCACTCATGCGGTCTCCCTGCGGAACGCGACCACACCGCTCAGGGCGGCGACCACGACGAAGACCAGGCCCACCACCGGGTGCCCGATCGCGAGCCAGGCGCCGCCTGCGGCGACGACCAGGGCGACCTCGACGATGGTCTTGCCGACGATGTCGGTCTCGATCGGGGAGCGCGGCGAGCGGAAGAAGTACCAGACCACGGCGGCGAACAGCGGTGCGCCGATCATGAACAGGACGCCCGGGAACGGGAACGGCCACGCGAGGTAGCCCCAGTACGCCAGGGATAGCAGGCCGAACACGCACACGACGACCCGCAGGACCTGCCAGCCGTCCGGGCGCCGTCGGGAGCCGGCTGCCGGTGTCGGTGCCGGTGCCGGGACACCGTTCCAGTCGACGGGGGACTGCGGGGCGTTGGTCATGGTGGTGCCTACTTGAAGATGATGGTGCGGGCGCCGTCGAGCAGGACGCGGTCCTCCGCGATCCAGCGCACCGCCTGGGTGAGCGTCCGGGATTCCTCGTCCTGGCCGATGGAGACCAGCTCGTTCGGGTCCTTCGTGTGGTCGACGCGGACGACGTTCTGCTCGATGATCGGGCCCTCGTCGAGGTCGCTCGTCACGTAGTGCGCGGTCGCACCGATGAGCTTCACGCCGCGGGCGTGTGCCTGCCGGTACGGGTTCGCGCCCTTGAAGCCGGGCAGGAACGAGTGGTGGATGTTCACGGCGCGGCCCTCGAGCGCGGCGCACAGCTCCGGCGACAGGATCTGCATGTAGCGGGCGAGGACGACGAGCTCGATGTCGTGTTCCTCCACCGCCTGCAGCACGCGCCGCTCCATCTCCTGCTTGCTCGCCGCGTCCGTGACCGGGCGGTGTTCGAAGGGCACCGAGTAGAACGCGGCGAGCTCGGACAGGTCCGCGTGGTTCGACAGAACGAGGGGGATCTCGATGGGCAGCTGCCCGCGGCGCTGCCGGTAGAGCAGGTCGTTCATGCAGTGCCCGGCCTTCGACACGAGCACCAGCGTGCGGGTCGGCCGACCGACGACGTCGAGCTGGACGCGGGCGTCGTACCGGGCGGCGACGGGGGCGAGTGCCGCCTCGAACGTCGCGCGGTCCACCGGCGCCATGACCTGCAGCCGCATGAAGAACGTGTTCGTGTCGGCGCTGGAGAACTGCTGCGACTCGGTGATGTTGCCCTCGGCGGCGACGACCGCTCCGGAGACGGCGTGCACGATCCCGGGCTGGTCGTCGCAGACGAGCGTCAGGGTCCAGTGCGTGGGGGTCGCGTCGGTCACCGGATCAGGGTACCGGCCGCACGGTCGTGGGCGGTGTCGGCGGCGGTGGCGTCCGCGGGGGCGCCGCCGGGCGCCGCCGGGCTCCGCGCGGCTCCGCGCGGCTCCGCGCGGCCCCGCGCGGCTCCGCCGGACCGGATGGTGAGCAGGAACGGTCGGGTGCGGGGTCACGACCCGACACGTTCTGCTCACGAAGTCGGCGGGCAGGGCCGGGTCGGGCCGGGCCGGTCCGGGGCGGGGCAGGGCAGGGCAGCGCGGGCGGGCGCCGGTCGTCAGCGTCGGTGCGCGAGCAGGCGGCGGACGAAGTAGACCTCCATGCAGAGGGCCAGGACCGTCGCCGCGATGCCGATGCCGACGTACGCGGAACCCCGGTCGGCGTTGACGATCGCCGCGATCGGGATACCGACGCACATGATGCCGCAGATCACCACGTTCCAGATCGCGCCCGCCCTGGTGTCGCTGCTGAACCCGCCGCCGTTCGCCATGCCCGCGACGCTACCGGGGAACAGCGGCGTCCGACCGGATCGTGAGCAGGAACGGTCGGGTGCGGGGCCACGACCCGACACTTCCTGCTCACGAAACCGCGGTCTCCGCGGGGGCGAGGGACTCCGGGTGGTCGAGTGAGCAGAAGACGTCGGGTGCGTGGGTGCGACCCGTCGTCTTCTGCTCACTCGGCGTCAGACGCGGGAGCAGCGGCGGTGGGGCGCCCGGCGTCCGCGGCACGCAGGCGACGGTCGGCCAGGGTCAGGACGGCCAGGAGCACCGCGACGCCGAGGATCACCCACGCCAGCACGTGCAGGTCCGGCGTGGTCGGGGCCTGGCCGAACACGCCGCCGATGAGCGAGGACGCCGCGATCGCGCCGATGTACACCGCGGTGCGGGACAGCCCGGCGGCGGTGCCGATGTACGCCGCGGGGACGAGCCGGTACAGCGCCGCCTGGTTCGAGACCGACGCCAGGGCCTGCGGCACCCCGAACAGCGCCGGGGTCAGGGCGAGCAGGACGACGGGCGACCCGGTGTGCAGGAAGAGCAGGAGCACGCCGCCGACGATCGGCACGAGCGCGGCGACGACGAGCGGCCCGCGGATCGCGGTCCTGCGTGCGACGACGAACGAGGCCACCCCGGCGACGATCGCGGCCGGCAGCTGGATGTACCCGGCGACGTCGCTGGGGTAGCCCGCGACGTCCTGCACCCACTGCGAGAAGCCGTAGGTCATCGTGTAGGCGAGCAGGTACGTCAGGAACAGCCGGCCGTACGTGCGGGACAACGCGCCGTTCCGGGCGAGCAGCCGCACGTCGACGAACGGCCGGACGGCGCGGAGCTCCCAGAGCACGAGCGCGACGAGCAGCACCACGGCGACGGCGAGCAGCCACCAGAGCCCGGCGGACAGGTCGAGCAGGAAGACGAGCAGTGCCGAGACGGTGCCGGTCATGAGCACCATGCCGAGCGGGTCGAGCGCCTGCAGGACCGGCAGTTCGTCGGCCTCGCGGGGGCGCAGCCGGTCGGACGGCAGCCACAGGGCCGCCACGACGATGCCGAAGACCGCGAGCGGCACGTTCACCAGGAAGATCGCGTGCCAGCCGAAGGCCGCGATGAGCGCCCCGCCGAGCGGCGGCCCGGCCGCTGCGGACACGAGCGACGTGATGGACAGCGCCCCGAGGACGAGCGGGGGCGTCGGCTTCCCGATCCGGGCGGAGTGCTGGCGGAGCGTGGTGAGCGCCGCCGGGTACGCCGACGACGTCCCGATGCCGATGAGCACCCGGGCGGTCACGGCGCCGCCGAACCCGGTCAGGACCTCGGGCACCACCCCGGCGATCCCGACGATGACGAGCCCGGTCAGGAACACCTTCTTCGGGCCGAACCGGTCGGCGAGCTTGCCCATCGTCGGCTGCGCGATCGCGCTCGCCAGGTACAGGGCGGCGACGAGCCAGATCGCCTGCGCCGCACCGATCCCGAGGTCGAGGGAGATCGGGGTGAGGGCGACCGACACCATCGTGGTGTTGATCGGGTTGAGCAGGGGTCCGACGAGCACCGGGACGAGGAGCTTCGGGCCGAAGCCGCTGCCCGTGGTCGTGCCGGTGGTCGTGGTCGTGGTGGTGGTGGACGTGAGGACGCTTCTTCCGGGTTGCAGGACGGGACGAGGGGTGCGCGGGTCAGGGATCGACGACGGGTCCGAGCACGTCCATCGCCCGCGCGACGACGCGGCGGTCCGCCTCGGGCAGGGCCGCGAGCCGCTCGGCGAGTTCGCGGTTCCGCGCGGCCCAGGCGGCCTGGCGGGCGTCACGACCGGCCGCCGTCGCGCTGACGATCGACCGCCGGCCGTCCGTCGGGTCGGGCTGCCGCTCGGCCAGACCGAGGTCGACCAGGGCCTGGACGGTCGCCCCCATCGACTGCGGCCGGACGCCCTCGGCGCGTGCCAGGTCGGCGACGGTGGCCGGCCCGTGCCGCAGCAGCCGGCCGAGGGCGGCGGTCTGCGACGCGGTGACGTCGTCCGACTTCGAGGCCAGCAACGACCGCCGCAGTCGTCCGTGCATCGTGAGGACGGCGTCGGCCAGCTCGGTCGCGTCGAGCACGGGCGCATCGGACACGGGTCCATCGGACACGGGGAGATCGGTCACGCTCGGACGCTACGCCTCAGCAGGACGACTTGCAAGTTCGCCTTCTGTTCTCCGGGTGCCTCGTGGTCGCCTGTTCGGGGCGGTCCGGGTCAGCGTTCGAACACGATCCGGCGCTTCGTCACCACGAAGCCGGCACGTTCGAACGCCCGGCGCATCGGGGTGTTCGCCGCGTCCGTCGTGCCGACCACCCGCGGCTCCCCGGCTTCGGCGTGCACCCGCAGCCCCTCGGCGAGCAGGCCGTCGACGACCCCGCGGCCACGGTGCTGGGGCAATACGCCGATGAAGCTGATCGCCGCGTCGTACGCCGTGCGCGTCGCCAGCACGAACCCGACCACGACCCCCTCGGCGTCGAGTGCGACCCGCCAGTCGTCCCGCGACCCGGGCAGGGAACGGTAGAAGGCGAGGTCGTCGGCAGCGGCGCCCCTCGCACCGAGCTCCTCGACGGACGCCCGGGTGTGGGCGTCGAGGCTCCCGACGGCGACACGGGCGAAGAGGTCGCCGAACTCGTCGTCCCCGCCGGCCCGGAAGCGCAGCGAGGACGACGCCGGGACGCCGCGGTCCGGCGTCCACGCGACGCTCACCCGTTCCGTCGACCGGCCGAGTCCCGCCGACCGGGCGGCCGCCGTCCGCCACGACAGCGCCGCGACGGCCTCGGGGTCGTCGTGCCAGTCCACCGCGACGTCGACGATCCACTCCGGCAGCACCCCGAACGCGGACCCGCCGGCCGCGATCAACCCGGCGGCGATCGCCACGCGCTCGTCGTCCGCGACGTCGGGCGAGACCAGCAGGTCGTCGAGCGTCGACGGTGCCGCCGCGTCCGCGCCGCCCCACCAGACGGCCCGTGCCACCGGGCGCCCGTCGCGGACCGCCAACCACGACCACTCCGGGCGGTGGTTGCGTGTGGCGGCCTCCGCGCGGTACCGGTCCGCACCGGTCCACGCGACCGGTTCCCGCGTCGAGAACGCGAGCAGGGCCTCCCGGTCGTCCTCGGTGGTCGCGCGGAAGGCGACCGTCACAGCTGGGCGGTCATCGTCGTGACCAGGTGCTCCTGCACGTACCCGAGCCAGTCGTAGACGTCGCGCAGGCCGACGCCCGCGTCGGCCTCGATCGAGCGTTCCTCGTCGTCGGCGTCCTCGATGCCGAGCCGGTCGGCGATCGTCAGCCGCAGGTCCGTCAGGGTGCGGAGCCACGCCTGCTCGTCCTCGCCGGCGAGGGCGCCGTCGCGGGTGCCCGTCAGCCAGTCGTGCACGATCGCGGCGTTCGTCGTCTTCAGGGTCAACAGGTCCGAGCGGGTGTACTGCCGGAACTCCGCGCTCGCCGCGTCGTCGTCCGGGTAGGCGTCCGGGAACATCCGCTCGGCGACCGGGTCCGCCGACAGGTCGCCGTCGAGCACCTGCCGGAGCTGCTCGGTCAGGGACGCGAGCAGGTCCCGCTCGCCGGAGGACAGGCCGAGGTGCAGGCCGTCGGCTCGGCGGACGAACGGGATCACGGTGCCGGGGCCTTGTCGACGGTCGCCTGCAGGCCGTAGCCGTGCATGGACTGCACGTGGGCCTCCATCGACTCGCGCGGACCCGACGCCACGATCGCCCGACCGTCGTCGTTCACCTGGTGCATGAGCCGCTCGGCCTGCTCGCGCGAGAACCCGAAGTGCTGTTGGAAGACGTACGTCACGTAGGACATGAGGTTCACCGGGTCGTCCCAGACCACGGTGACCCACGGGGTGTCGGCACGGACGCTCGTCCGTTCGTCCACGTCCGGCGAGGTCAGCGTCATGCCACCAGGGTGACACAGCGCGAGCCGCTCGGTACGATCGTCACGTCGCGACTGGCGTTGGATGGGTCACCATCGGGGAGCGACAACCGACACGGTGCGCGGCCGTACGCCTGGGCTGCACCGACCGACCGTCCGAGTGCGACCAGCTGGTCGTCCGCACACCGTAGGAGTCCCGTGTCCATTGCCGATCTGCCCCCGTTCGTGTCCGAGTCGGCGGAGGCTCCCGCCGGTGCCGTCGACCAGGCCGCCGCCCGCGCCGCGTTCAACGCCCCGCTCAGCGAGGTCGACCCCGAGATCGCCGCCGTCCTGCAGCAGGAGCTCGGCCGCCAGCGCGACACCCTCGAGATGATCGCGTCCGAGAACTTCGTGCCGCGCGCCGTCCTCGAGTCGCAGGGCTCCGTGCTCACCAACAAGTACGCCGAGGGCTACCCGGGCAAGCGCTACTACGGCGGCTGCGAGTTCGTCGACGTCGCCGAGCAGCTCGCCATCGACCGGGCGAAGGCCCTGTTCGGTGCCGCGTACGCGAACGTGCAGCCGCACTCCGGCGCCAGCGCGAACGCCGCGGTCCTGCACGCCATCGCCTCGGCCGGCGACACCATCCTCGGCCTCGAGCTCGCGCACGGCGGGCACCTGACCCACGGCATGAAGCTCAACTTCTCCGGCCGGATCTACAACGCCGTGGCGTACGGCGTCGACCCGGAGACCTTCGAGGTCGACTACGACGACATCCGCGCGAAGGCGATCGAGCACCAGCCGAAGGTCCTCATCGCCGGTTGGTCGGCCTACCCGCGTCAGCTCGACTTCGCGAAGTTCCGCGAGATCGCGGACGAGGTCGGCGCGACGCTCTGGGTGGACATGGCGCACTTCGCCGGGCTCGTCGCTGCGGGCCTGCACCCGTCGCCGCTGCCGCATGCCCACGTCGTGTCGTCGACGGTGCACAAGACCCTCGCCGGTCCGCGCTCGGGCATCATCCTGTCCAACGAGGAGTCGCTCTTCAAGAAGCTGAACTCCGCCGTGTTCCCCGGCCAGCAGGGTGGCCCGCTCATGCACGTGATCGCCGCGAAGGCCACCGCGTTCCTGCTCGCCGGCCAGCCGGAGTTCAAGGACCGCCAGGAGCGCACGCTCCGTGGTGCGAAGGCGCTGGCCGACCGGCTCACGCAGGACGACGCCAAGGCCGCCGGCATCGACGTGCTCACCGGTGGCACCGACGTGCACCTGGTGCTCGTCGACCTGCGCGAGTCCGAGGTCGACGGCAAGCAGGCCGAGGACCTGCTGCACGAGGTCGGCATCACCGTGAACCGCAACTCCGTGCCGTTCGACCCGCGCCCGCCGATGGTCACCTCGGGTGTCCGCATCGGTACCTCGGCGCTGGCGACCCGCGGCTTCGGCGACGCCGAGTTCGCCGAGGTGGCGGACATCATCGCGCTGACGCTCATGCCGGACCCCGACATCGACGCGCTCTCGGCCCGGGTCACGGCCCTGACCGACGCCTTCCCGCTGTACGCGTGAGCGCCGCGTCCTCGCTCGGGCCGATGCCGCGTGAGCGCTGGGCGGGGGAGGGCAGCGCCGTCCGCATCGACGGCACCGCCCTCGCCGCCCGGACCCTCGACGAGCTCCGCGTCCGCATCGACCGGCTGCACGAGCACGGCGTCCGTCCCGGCCTCGGCACGATCATGGTCGGCTCGAACCCCGGTTCGATGTCGTACGTCGCCGGCAAGCACAAGGACTCGGCGCAGATCGGGCTCGACTCGGTCCGCATCGACCTGCCCGAGACCGCGAGTGCCGCCGACATCCGGGCGGCGATCCTGCAGATGAACGACGACCCGCGGGTCACCGCGTTCATCGTGCAGCTCCCGCTGCCGCAGGGCATCGACCCGATCCCGATGCTCGAGCTGATGGACCCGGCGAAGGACGCCGACGGCCTGCACCCGACCAACCTCGGTGAGCTCGTGCTCGCCGTGCCCGGTGGTGCCGGCACGATCGACGCACCCCTGCCCTGCACGCCGCGGGGCATCGTCGCGATGCTCGAGGCGTACGACATCCCGATCCGGGGTGCCCACGTCACGATCATCGGCCAGGGGCTGACGGTGGGCCGTCCGCTCGGGCTGCTGCTCACCCGCCTCGAGGCGACCGCGACCCTGACGCACTCGCTGACGGCCGACGTCGCCGCGGAGTGCCGTCGGGCCGACATCATCGTCGCCGCCGCCGGGGTCGCCGGGCTCGTCGAGCCGGACTGGGTGCAGCCCGGAGCGGCCGTGATCGACGTGGGCATCACCCGCGTGGTGAACGAGGAGACCGGCAAGGCGAAGCTGCACGGCGACGTCGACCCCGCGGTCGCGACGGTGGCGGGGTTCCTGTCGCCGACCCCCGGCGGCGTCGGGCCGATGACCCGCGCGATGCTCATGAAGAACGTGGTCGAGGCCGCGGAGCGCCGCCTGCAATAGGCACCGAGCGGGTGCGGGCGCGGGCGCGGGCGCTCGCCCCGCTTCGTGAGCAGGAATGGTCGGGTCCCGGCGTGCGACTCGACCGTTCCTGCTCACGAAGGGCGGCCGGGAGGCCCGACCCGCCCCCGTCGCGCCGGTCCGGTCGCGGGGGCGGCCGGGTCCGCGACCGCCCCTCGGACGGGCGGTTCTGCTGCGGGCCGCGCCGCGCTACGGTTCGAGCATGACCATGACCGCCGCGGAGCCACAGGGTCGCGAGACGCTGTTCACGAAGGACGCCCGGAAGCTCGTCTGGATCACCCTGCTCTGCCTCTTCCTGCAGGTGCTCGGGCAGAACTGGTCGGCCGGCCCGCTGCTGCCCGGGAGCACCGCGGACGTCTCCCTCGGGTCCGTCGAGTTCCAGGCGCGGCCCTGGATCGGCTGGGTCGTGCTCACGATCGGCTTCGCCGTCGCCGGCTTCGCCGTCGGGGTCGCCCGCCGCGGTGCTGCGCGCTGGGACCAGGACCGCGTGCTCGCCCTCGGTCTGGCCGGGGTCGTCGGCGTCACCGTGCTGGTGTGGGTGCTGTTCATCGTGCAGTACGAGTGGGCGTTCTGGGCGGTGGGGCACGGTGTGCTCCACCCGTTCATGCTCGGCGACGTGTCGATCGCCGTCGAGTACCCGTCGCACGACGGCTGACGGGCCACGGCTGACGGGCCACGGCGAGCACGTCAGTCGCGGCGGGCGCCCTGTGCGGCGTGCACGGTGAACACGTTCGGCTCGCGGTACCCGGCGTCGGCGAAGGCGGCGGTGACGGCCGCGGTGATCGCGCCACGGGCCTCCCGGTCGACCAACGCGATCGCCGCGCCGCCGAAGCCGCCACCGGTCATGCGGGCGCCGACGGCGCCGTGCGCGACCGCGGACGCGACCGCCAGGTCGAGCTCCGGCACGGAGATCTCGAAGTCGTCGCGCATCGACTCGTGCGAGGCGACGAGCAGCGGACCGATCGCCCGCGGACCCTGCTCGCGGAGCGTCCGGACGGTGTCGAGGACGCGCTGGTCCTCGGTGACGATGTGGCGCACACGGCGGAAGGTCTCGTCGTCCAGGAGCTCCTGCGCACGCGGCAGGTCGTCGACGCCGACGTCGCGCAGCGCCTCGACGCCGAGGACCTGCGCGCCGCGCTCGCACGAGTCGCGGCGGGCCTTGTACCCGCCGGTCGCGTGGGCGTGCTCGACGCGGGTGTCGATGACCAGGACCTCGAGGCCGTTCGACTCGAGCGCCAGGTCGACGACGGCGGTGTCGAGCGTGCGGCAGTCGAGGAACACGACGGCGTCCTGCTCGCCGAGCAGCGACGCGGACTGGTCCATGATGCCGGTCGGTGCGCCGACGGCGTGGTTCTCGGAGTACTGGCCGACGCGGGCCAGGGTCTTCCGGTCGAGGCCGAGCTCCCACAGGTCGTTGAAGGCCAGGGCGACGCCGCACTCGATCGCGGCGCTCGACGACAGGCCCGCGCCGACCGGGACGTCCGAGTCGATGAAGACGTCGAAGCCGGTCCGGTCGGCGAGGTCGACACCGGCGTGTTCGCGCAGCGCCCAGGCGATGCCGAACACGTACGCCGACCACCCGTCCATGGTGTCCGGCGACAGGTCGTCGAGTCCGAGCGACACCGCGCCGCCCGCCGTGTCGAAGGCAGAGGCGACCCGGATGATCCGGTCGTCGCGGCGGGCGATCGACGCGGTGGTGCGGCGGTCGATCGCGAACGGCAGGACGTACCCGTCGTTGTAGTCGGTGTGCTCGCCGATCAGGTTGACCCGACCCGGAGCGGAGTACCGCACGGACGGCTCGTACCCGTAGACCTGCTGGAACGTCATGCGCGCTCGATCCCTCCTCGGATGAACTCGGCGGCCTGCTCGGGCACGAGGTCCCCGATCCAGGCGCCCATGGCGGCCTCGCTGCCGGCCAGGTACTTGAGCTTGGTCGCCGCCCGACGCGGCGAGGTGATCTGCAGCATGAGCCGCACGGTGTCCCGGCCGACGTGCACGGGGGCCTGGTGCCACGCGGCGATGTACGGCGTCGGGTCCTCGTAGAGCTCGTCCATGCCGCGGGTCAGGCGCAGGTGCATGTGCGCGAGCTCGTCCTTCTCGGCGTCGGTCAGGCCGGCGAAGTCGGGCACGTGGCGGTGCGGCAGCATGTGGACCTCGATCGGCCAGCGCGCGGCGAACGGCACGAACGCCGTGAAGTGCTCGCCCCGGAGCACGACCCGCTCGGAGGCCTGCTCGTTCGCCAGGTGCTGCGCGAACAGGTCCGGACCGAAGCGGTCGATGGAGTCGAGGAGCCGCTGCGTACGGGGCGTGACGTACGGGTACGAGTAGATCTGCCCGTGCGGGTGGTGCAGCGTGACGCCGATCGCCTCGCCTCGGTTCTCGAACGGGAAGACCTGCTCGATGCCGGGCATCGCGGAGAGCGCGGCGGTGCGGTCCGCCCAGGCCTCGACCACGGTGCGGGCGCGCGACTCGGTGATCGACGCGAACGAGCCCTCGGTCGCGGGGGAGAAGCACACCACCTCGCACCGCCCGACGCTGCGGAGCTGCCGGTTCAGACCGACCTCGGACAGCGACGCCAGTGACTCCGGGGCGTCGTCCGCCTCGAGCAGGGGGCCGAAGGACGGCGACCGGTTCTCGAAGACCGCGACGTCGTAGGTGCTCGGGATCTCGGAGGGGTTCGCTGGCGTCTGCGGCGCGAGCGGGTCCTGGTCGGCGGGGGGCAGGAACGCGCGGTTCTGCCGGCTCGCCGCGATGGAGACCCACTCGCCCGTCAGGACGTCCTGCCGCATCCGGGCGGTCTCCGGACGGGGGTCGAGTGCGCGGCCGTCGATCGCTCGCTCGGCGGGCAGCGTGGAGTCCGCGTCGTCGAAGTAGAAGAGGTCGCGGCCGTCCGCGAGCTTCGTCGCGCGCTTGGTGATCACCCGACCACCCTAGTACGCATCCGAAGCATTGCGAAAGGCAACGCAAGCAAGTGAAACTAGGGACATGACGGACGACGACCTCGCCTTCCTCGCCGGCGCGCTGCCCGCGCCGCTGCGGCAGGACCGCATCGTCGCCATCGTCGACGGTGCTCCCGGCCTGGTGCGGACCGCCGCCCTGGCCGCGGCGCTCGGCACGAGCGAGGTGACGGTCCGGCAGGACCTCGCGGTCCTCGACCAGGAGGCCCGGCTCCGGCGGGTGCACGGCGGTGCCGTCCGTCTCGGGGCCGGTCCCGGCGAACGACCCTTCGAGGAGACCGCCGTCGAGCACCAGGCGGCCAAGGCCGCGATCGGTCGGGCGGCGGCGTCCCTCGTGCGGTCCGGCGAGTGCGTCGTCCTCGACGTCGGCACCACCCCGGCCGCGGTCGCGACGGCGCTCGTCGCCCGCACGGACCTCGTCGACGTCACCGTCGTGACGAACTCGCTCACCACCGCGCTCGCCCTCGAGCCGGCCGTGCCCCGGTTCACCGTCGTCGTCACCGGCGGCACGCTGCGCCCCCTGCAGCACTCCCTCGTGGCGCCCTTCAACGGCACCGTGCTGCCGATGATCGCGGCCGACGTCGTGTTCATCGGCGGCACCGGCGTCGACGTCGAGCACGGGCTGACGAACGTGAACCTGCCCGAGACCGAGGCGAAGCGGATGCTCGCGGCCTCGGCTCGGCGTACGGTCGTGGTCGCGGACGGGTCGAAGTTCGGCCGGGCCCACATCGGGGTCGTCCGCGCGCTCGAGGACATCGACGTCGTCGTCACCGCCGGAGCGTCGGCGGACGCGGTCGCCACGATCCGGTCGGCCGGGGTCCAGGTCCTCGTGGCCGACGGCGGCGACGACCGCACCGCACCCTCCGGAAGGAACCACACGCCATGACCGCAGCACCCACCGGTGGCCAGTACCACCTGCACCACGCCGGACCCGACGGCGTCGTCGAGGCCGTCGTCACCGAGGTCGCGGCCGGCATCCGCGAACTCCGGGTCGCGGGCTTCGACCTCACCGAGCCGTTCGCGGTCACCGAGCAGCCGCCGGGCGCGAACGGCATCGTCCTCGCGCCCTGGCCGAACCGGGTCGCGGGCGGCGTCTGGCAGCTCGACGGCAGGGCGCAGCAGCTCGACGTCTCCGAACCGAAGTACGGCAACGCCTCGCACGGACTCCTGCGCTTCGCGCCGTACCGCGTCGTGACCCAGACCGAGACCGGCATCGTGCAGCAGGCGACGATCCACCCGCAGCACGGCTGGCCGTTCACCCTCGAGACCCGGGTGCACCACGAACTCGTCGACGACGGCATCCGCGTGACCCACGAGGTCACGAACCGCTCCGGGGTGCGCGCGCCCTTCGCCGTCGGGGCCCACCCGTACCTGCGCGCCGGCGACACCCCCGCCGACGACCTCGTCGTCACGCTCGACGCGGCGACCGCGTTCACGGTCGACGACCAGAAGGTGCCGAACGGCACGGTGTCCGTCGACGGCACCGGGTTCGACCTGCGGCAGGGGCGTCGCGCCGGCGACTCGGACCTCGACACCGCCTACACCGACATCACGCCGGACGCCGACGGGGTGCGGCACACGACCCTGCACGGCCCGGAGGGCGACGGGGTCCAGCTCTGGCAGGACGCGTCGTTCCCCTACGTGCAGGTCTTCACGTCACGCGAGTTCCCACGGGGCGACGGCACGGGCCTGGCGGTGGCGGTCGAACCGATGACCGCACCGGCCAACGCGCTCAACTCGGGCGAGGGACTGCGCTGGCTCGAACCCGACGAGACCTGGACGGGCAGCTGGGGCATCCGCCGCGTCTGGTCCTGAGCCGCGCCGCCCGACCCGCCTCGCGAAAGCGACTCCGTCCCGCCGAAGGATCGCGGGAGAGTGTCGCTCTGGCGGAGTGGTCGCGGGTGGAGGACGGCGATCTGTCGCTTCAGCAGGGGATCCAACGCTCCGCTGCACGCACGAACGCCGCCCCGGTGTGGGGCGGCGTTCGTCGTCTCGGAGCTGTGGGTCAGCCGCGGCGCATCCGCAGGGCCTCGACCGCGAGGGACTCGCTCGGGTAGCGACCCACCTCGTGCGCCCAGGCGGGGTCGTCGCCGCGCAGGGCGACGAACTCCTTGCGCTGCTTGCAGACGTACCCGAGGACCGCGGTGGCCGAGGCGACCTCGACGAAGTCCGCGCGGATGTGGCGGGTGGTGACCTGGGCGTTCCGACGGAGCGTGTCGAGCAGGAGCTCGTTGCTCATCGTCGTGTTCGTCGCTGCTGCGAGCTCGACGAGGCGGCGCGCGTCACCGGTGGTGCTGGTCTGCGTGGCGTCGATGGGCTCGGACACGATGTGTACCCCGTTCGTTCGTGGTGGTGCGGTGCTGCAGGACCCGGTGATCGGATCCGGGAACGACACTATCGGCGTCAGGCCAGCAGATCGCTGGACGTCGACTGGGTTGTGCAGAGGAACCACCATGAGGCTCCTGTGGACGCCTTGTACCCCGAGGGGTGGTCAGTGCGTCAGGCGCACTGTTCGTCGCCGTCGGCGGGCCCTGCGAGCTCGTCGAGGGACTGTGCGACGCGGTCGGCGAGGTACTGGTACCCGGCGTCGTTGAGGTGCGCGCCGTCGGAGGCCTGGTAGCGCGGGCTGTTCGCCGCGGTGAACCACCCGCCGCCGAGCGCGTCGATGTACGGCACACCCGCTGCCGCCGCTCCGGCGGAGACCGACGCGGCGACCCCGGTGGTGGACTGCGCCCACGGCTGCGGTGCCGACGGGCCGACGGCCACGACGACCGCGTCCGGCCAGGTCTGCTCGGCCGTCCGGAGCGTGCGCTCGACCCGCGCCTGCAGCATCTCGGCGTCGACGAGCCAGTCGTTCTGGCTGCCCTGCACGAGCACGAGCTGCGGGTCGAACGCCGCGTGCCGCTCGATGCGCGGGCCGTACGTGTAGTGCGACGACCCGGTCCGGCCGGTGTCGACGTAGCCGGTGCCCGGGTAGCCGTCGATCTTCGCGTCCCAGTGCCGGTCGGCGACGATGTCCTGCGCCCACCCATGTAGGCCGGTCGTCGACCCGCGCCCCGAGGTGTACGAGTCACCGACTATGAGCACGCGCGAACCGGGTGCGATCGCCGCTGCGACCTTCGACGCCGAGGCGCCCGACGACGTCGTGACCGGCTGGCAGGCACTCGACACGCTCGGCAGGATCACGAGCAGACCGATGACCCCGAGGGCCATGGTGCCGAGGGCGATGCCCGGGAACACGCGACGGCGTCGCCGGATCGCGGCAGGGCTGTCGGCGCCCGGCCGTCCGCGGTCAGATCGTCGTGCCATCCACTCCATCGTAGACAACGGTGCCGGCGTACCAGCCGAACGACAGGCAGCTCGACGCCGGATGGAGAGCCGGCGTCCAGGAGGCGGTGGGCCCCGTGGGGCTCGAACCCACGACCCTCGGATTAAAAGTCCGGTGCTCTACCAACTGAGCTAGAGGCCCTCACCCGCAAGGCTAGCGGGTGAGGGCCTCCAGGAAGAACCGGTGGGAGCGGGGTCAGCCCCGACGTCCCGTGAGCGTCCGGACCACCCACAGCACGAGCGCGATGACGAGCAGGACGATGCCCACGTAGAGCAGGAACTTCAGGCTCGCGGCGAAGCCGCCGACGAACAGCAGGATGACCGCGATGACGGCCAGGATGATGAGCAGGGGGTTCACGAGGGGGTCCTCTCTTCCACGTCCGGGAGGGGTGCCTCCCTGCCCGAACAGAGTACGCGCGGCGGCACCGTTGCGTTCTGGGCGAACGAGGGGCGGGTGTGTCACCAGCCGTGCCTACACTGACGCGGTGCCTCGCGATCACCACCGTCCCGTCCACTTCACCGACGCCGAGTTCGCCGCCATCCAGGGTGGCGAGGACCCTGCACTCGTGAACCGTGTCGCCCACGAGACCGCGAACGCGCTGCTGCACCGGGTGCGCCAGGACCCGGATCCCGCGGTGGTCGAGCGACTCGTCACCTACACGGACGTGCACGGCATCGACGCGATCGCGGAGCTCTGGGCCCGCGTGGGTGCGCACACCCTGCCGGGTGCCCTGTGGCGGGTGTACCTGGTGCGGACGGTGATCCGGCAGAACCCGGAGGAGATCGCCCACCTGTTCGAGCGGGGGACGGAGCGGATCGGCACGATCGACCAGGCCGTCGCCGGCGCCGAGCAACCGACGGGTCCCGCCGAGATCCTGACCCTGGCCGACCGCATCCTGCACGGCCTCTACACGGGTGACTTCGCCACGGCGCTCGACCGCGGCGCGGCGTTCTGCCGCCTGACCGCGGCCGGGGCGACCGCGGTGGCGGACGAGTCCGACCTGACGGCGGCCGACCGGGCGAGCGAGCTGACCACGCGGGCGCTCCGGCTCACGGAGCTGGGGGCCGACCTCACCGAGGCGGCGGCGCTCTGGCGTCGCGACAGCCTGGACTAGCGAGCAGCGGGGCGGACGCGCACCCGGCCTCCCGTCCGGACGCCGCACGCCCGCGCACATGGTGAGCACATGATGTCGGGTTGGGTCGCGCCACTCGACAGTTCCTGCTCACCAAGCGGAACGACGCCGACGCAGACCGACCGCGACCCGCGTCAGGGCAGAGAAGAACCGGGCCGCAGAAGCGCCTCTCGGCGCGAGGCCGCTCGAAGCGGCGAATTTTGGAGCCCGGGGCTTGCTGCGGCCCGGCAGAGAACAGTCTACGAGACGTCGGCTGACCGCACGACCCGTGTTCACTCTCGGTGGACACATCCGTCGTCGGGCGTGCCCGTGAGGACTCCCCAGGATCTGTTCCAATCCGCCTCGGGCACCGTGCCGAATCATCAGTGTGCCGGGGTTCCTGACCGGCACGACGACGAGGGTCCGGTGTGACCCGGGCCGGCGCCAGCCGGTCAATTCCCTGTGGGTCACACCGGTCTCCCGTCACCAGAACGGAGCCTCGCGCCGAACTCGACGCAGACTCCCACCGACACCGATGCACCGAGAGGAGGGAAACCTGCAATGCTTGCCCTCGTGGATAGCGACACCGAACGCTGGAGCTCCGAGCCAGCACAGGCATCGCCGGACGACCTCCTCGCCCGGGTCGCGGACGGTGACCAGGCTGCATTCTCCGACCTCTACGACCTCGTCTCCGGGCGGGTCCTCGGACTCGTGACGCGGCTCCTCCGGGACCGCGCCCAGTCGGAGGAGGTCACCCAAGAGGTCTTCCTGGAGGTCTGGCAGCAAGCCACCCGCTTCGACCGCAAGCGCGGCACCGCAGCGAGCTGGATCCTCACCATGGCGCACCGCCGAGCGGTGGACCGGGTCCGGGCCTCCCAGAGCTCGCACGACCGCGACACGAAGATCGGCATCCGCGACCTCGAGGCCGGGTACGACCAGGTCTCCGAATCGGTCGAGATCCGCATCGAGCACGAACGAGTCAGCCGCGCCCTCGGCAAGCTGACCGAGTTCCAGCGGCAGGCGGTGCAGCTCGCGTACTACGGCGGCTACTCGCACAGCGAGATGGCCGAACACCTCGGTGTCCCCATCGGCACCGTCAAGACCCGTCTTCGTGACGGGATGATCCGACTCCGAGACGAGATGGGGGTGACCTCATGACCGAACGACACGACGACCCCGCCCTGCTGACGGGCGCCTACGCACTCGACGCGCTGTCCGATGACGAGCGCGCACTCCTCGAGGACGTCCTCACGACGTCACCCGAGCTGCAGGCCGAGACCGATTCACTGCGCGAGACCGCGCTCCAGCTGGCCTACGCGGTCGCTCCGGTCGAGGCACCCGCGTCGCTCAAGACGTCGTTGCTGGCACAGATCGCGACGACCCCCCAGGCAGCGCCGGTCGCCTCGACCGCACGCACCGCACCCGCCCAGGAGGCCCGTCCCGCGCCCGCAGCGCAGGTCACCTCCATCGACGCCGGCCCCACCGCCGGTGGTCGGGCGTCCTCCGAGGCCCGCCGCCGCTGGTTCCAGCGTCCGGCGGTCATGCTGACCGCCGCCGCGGCCGTCGCCGCGGTGTTCTTCGGTGGGCTCGGGGTCGGCTCCGTGTTCGACCCGTCGAACAGCTCCGGCCCGGGCACCACGCAGGCCTCGAGCGGCCTCGACCGCATCTACGCGGCGTCGGACTTCCAGCGCACCACGACCAAGGTCGAGGGCGGCGGGTCCGCGACGGTCGTGTGGTCGAACGACCTCGGCAAGTCCGCGGTGATCCTCGACGGCGTGCAGCAGGCGCCGAAGGGCAAGACGTACGAGCTCTGGTACATCGGCGGCGAGGCCGAGGGCGGCGCCATCACGGCCGCCGGCCTGGTCGACGGTGCCGCGGACGGCGTGCACTCCGCCGTGCTGAAGGGCTCGATGTCCGACGGCGCGACGATCGGCATGACGGTCGAGCCCGCCGGTGGCTCGGACCAGCCCACGACGACCCCGATCATGGCGGTCCCCACCACCACGGCCTGAGGCCGTCGGGGTCGAGCCGCCCGCCCCGCGTCGGGGTCGGGCTCCGACTCCGAACGACGAAACCGCTGTCGCACGACAGCGGTTTCGTCGTTTCCGCACGCCTGCACCAGGCAGAGCCCGCGGGGAGCGGGTGGGGAGCGGGTGGGGAGCTGGGCGTGGGAGTGGGCGCCGTCGTGCCCCTGCCCGTGCAAGTGGTCGATGCTCGTGCTCGTGCTCGTGCTCGTGCTCGTGCTCGTGGTCGATGCACGTGCATCGTGCGACGGTGCACGTGTCGTTCGACGAGTGCTCCGTCGGAACATGCGCTCGCACCGGATGCACGTGCATCGTGCGACGGCCCACGTGTCGATCGACGGGTGTTCCGTCGGAACACGTGCACGCATCGGCAGTCCGGGTGCCTGACGCGGTACCCAGCGCAACCACGAGAGGCCCGGTGCGCGTCCGTGGCGGACGTGCACCGGGCCTCCCGGCTGTCCGTCAGGGTGACGGACGGACGGCGATCAACCGAAGCGACCCGAGACGTAGTCCTCGGTGGCCTGCACGGACGGGTTCGAGAACATCGTGGCGGTGTCGTCGAACTCGATGAGCTTGCCCGGGGCGCCGGTGCCGGCGATGTTGAAGAACGCGGTCTTGTCGCTGACGCGCGAGGCCTGCTGCATGTTGTGGGTCACGATCACGATCGTGAACTCCTTCTTGAGGTCCTCGATCAGGTCCTCGATGGCGAGGGTCGAGATCGGGTCGAGCGCCGAGCAGGGCTCGTCCATGAGGAGCACGTCGGGCTGCACGGCGATGGCGCGGGCGATGCAGAGACGCTGCTGCTGGCCGCCGGACAGGCCCATGCCGGGCTTGTCGAGTCGGTCCTTGACCTCGTTCCACAGGTTCGCGCCCTGCAGGGAGCGCTCGACGATGTCGTCGGCCTCCGACTTCGAGATGCGCTTGTTGTTGAGCTTCACGCCCGCGAGCACGTTGTCCTTGATGGACATCGTGGGGAAGGGGTTCGGACGCTGGAAGACCATGCCGACCTGGCGGCGGACGAGCACCGGGTCGACACCGGGGCCGTAGAGGTCGTCGCCGTCGATCTTGACCGAGCCCTCGACCCAGGCGCCGGGGATGACCTCGTGCATGCGGTTGAGCGTGCGGAGGAACGTGGACTTGCCGCAGCCGGACGGGCCGATGAACGCGGTGACGGTGCGGGGTTCGATGGTGATGTCGACCCCCTCGACCGCCTTGAACTTCGAGTAGTAGACGTTGAGGCCGTCGACCTCGATGCGCTTGGACACGTGGATCCTTCTGGTGGGTGGGGAAGTGGGTTCGCTAGCGCGAGAGCTTGGGGGCGAAGAGGCGGGTGATGAACCGGGCCAGCAGGTTGAGCAGCATCACGATGAGGATGAGCACGAGCGCGGCGGTCCAGGCCCGGTCGACGAACGGCACCGGGTTGGCGCCCTGCTGCGAGTACTGCGTGTACGCGTACACGGGCAGCGTCATCATCGGGTCCTTGAACAGGTCGTAGTTCATGCTCGCGGTGAAGCCGGCCGTGACGAGCAGCGGGGCGGTCTCGCCGATGACGCGGGCGATCGAGAGCATGACGCCGGTGGTGATGCCGGCGAGGCTCGTCGGGAGCACGACCTTGAGGATGGTGAGGTACTTCGGCACGCCGAGCGCGTACGAGGCCTCGCGGAGCTCCATCGGCACGATCTTCAGCACCTCTTCGGTGGAGCGCACGACGATCGGGATCATCAGGACGCTCAGGGCGACGGAGCCGACCAGGCCGAAGCGGGCGCCCGGGCCGAGGAACAGCGCGAACAGCGAGTAGGCGAACAGACCCGCGACGATCGACGGGATGCCCGTCATGACGTCGACGAAGAACGTGATGCCCTTCGCGAGTGCGCCGCGGCCGTACTCGACGAGGTAGATCGAGGTGAGCAGGCCGATCGGCACCGAGATGAGCGCCGCGAACAGCGTGATCTCGAGCGTGCCGACGAGGGCGTGGACGGCGCCGCCGCCCTCGGAGATGACGCCGCGCATCGAGTACGAGAAGAAGTTCGCGTCGAAGCGGCCGAGGCCGTCGGCGAGGACGGTCCACAGGAGCGACACGAGCGGCAGCAGCGCGATGACGAACGCCGTGACGACGAGGGAGGTGACGAGGCGGTCGACCGCCTGCCGGCCGCCCTCGACGATGCGGGAGACGACGACGATGAGGACGTCGAACAGCACGGTGCCGAGGAAGAGCGCGGCGACGACGTTGAAGTCGCCGACCGAGCCGCCGGCGTTGAGCAGGGCGAAGACCGCGACGAGCGCGACCCAGCTGCCGACGAGGAGCAGCCACGGCACGGACTTGTGCAGCTTGCCGTTGGCGTAGACGTTGCCGGCCGTGCCGGTCTGACGGAGCGCGAGGGACATCGGGTGCGACCTCTCAGCTGACCCGCGAGCGGACGATGTACCGCGCGAGCATGTTGATGACCAGGGTGATGACGAACAGGATCAGACCCGAGGCGATGAGGGCGTTCAGGGCGGTGCCGGACGCCTCGGCGAACTGCAGGGCGATGTTCGCCGCGATCGTCGAGGGGTTCTGCGACGTCAGCATCTGGAAGGTGATGTTGGTCGACACGGAGAGCACGAGGGCGATCGCCATCGTCTCGCCGAGCGCGCGGCCGAGGCCGAGCATGATCGCGGACACGATGCCGGACTTCGCGAACGGCAGGACCGACAGGCGGATCATCTCCCAGCGGGTCGCGCCGAGGGCCAGGGCGGCTTCCTCGTTGAGGGTCGGCGCCTGCAGGAAGATCTCGCGCATGACCGCGGTCATGATCGGGATCGCCATGACGGCGAGGACGATCGACGCCGTCAGGATGGTGCGGCCGGTGCCGGAGACCTGGCCGGAGAACAGCGGGAACCAGCCGAGGTACTCGTTCAGGAAGGCGTAGAAGGGCTTCACGAACGGGGCGAGCACGACGATGCCCCAGAGGCCGTAGACGACCGACGGCACCGCTGCCAGCAGGTCGATCACGTAGCCGAGCACCGGGGCGAGGCGCCGCGGTGCGAAGTGCGAGATGAAGAGGGCGATCCCGAGGGCGAGCGGCACGGCGATCACGAGCGCGATGAGCGCGGACCAGACGGTGCCGAAGACGAGCGGACCGACGTACTGCCAGAAGCTCGTCGCGTTGTTCGGGAGCTCACCGGCCTTCGCGGCGAACGCGGGGATGCTCTGCCAGACCAGGAAGGCGGCGACGAGCACGAGCACGAAGAGGATCAGGCCGCCGGCGATGACCGACGCGGCGGAGAAGACCCGGTCACCGACGCGGACGACGGCCTTCGGCTTGGTGGGGGTGACGGTGGCCCCTGGCTGGGCCGGTGCGGTCGTCATGGGACTCCTGTCGGAGGAACGCCGGGGGAGGCGACGGGTTCGGGTGTGGGGCTGGACGCCCGGCGGACGGGCGAAGTGCCCGGACGCCGGTCAGGTGGGTGGGACCGGCGTCCGGGCACTCAGGGTGCTACTTGATCGAGTCGACCGCGGCCTTGGCCTTCTCGGCGAGGTCGTCCGACAGCGGAGCCGACTTGGCCTCCTTGGCGGCGGCGTCCTGGGCCTCGTCGCTCACGACGTAGTCGAGGTAGCCCTTCACCAGCGCGGCCTTGTCGGCGTCCTTGTACTCCTGGCACGCGATGGCGTAGGAGACGAGGACGAGCGGCCATGCGCCGTCGGCGGTGTCCTTGCGGTCGATGTCGATCGCGAGGTCGTTGTCCTCACGGCCCGACACGATGTCGGAGTCGGCGACGACCTGGGCAGCGCCCTCGGCCGAGAGCTCGGTGGCCTTGTCGCCGACCATGAGCTTCGCCTTGTCGAGCGAACCGGCGCCCGAGTCGTCGATGTAGGTGATCGCGTTCGAGGCGCTGCCCATGGCCGAGGCGACACCCGAGGTACCCTTGGCTGCGTCGCCGACCGAGTACGGGAAGGTCTGGCTCGGCTCTTCGGTCCAGACGTCGCCGGCGTTCGCCGAGACGTACTCGGAGAAGTTCTGCGTGGTGCCCGAGTCGTCGGAGCGGTGCACGACCGTGATGTCCGCGTCCGGCAGGTCGACGCCGTCGTTCAGGTCGGCGATCTTCGAGTCGTCCCACTTGGTGATCTTGCCGGAGAAGATGCCCGCGATGGTCTTCGCGTCGAGGGTCAGGTCGCTGACGCCGTCCACCTTGTAGGCGATGGCGATCGGGGAGATGTAGACCGGGATGTCGATGCCCTTGGAGTCCGCGGCGCACGCCTCGAACTTGCCCGAGAGCTCCTCGTCCTTCAGCGCGGCGTCCGAGCCGGCGAAGTCGGATGCGCCCGACATGAAGTTCTCGCGGCCGGCGCCGGAACCGTCCGGCGAGTAGTTGACCGTCACGCCGGAGGCCATCTGCTGGAAGCCGGCTGCCCAGGTCGCCTGCGCGGTCCCCTGCGCCGACGAGCCGGAAGCGGTCAGGGTGCCGGTGAGGTCGGAGCTGGTGCTCGAGCCGGAGGAGGGGCCGTTGCCCGCGTCCTCGTTCGCCGCGCAGGAGGAGAGCACGACTGCGCCGGCGATCGCGATTGCTGCGATCGAACCGATTCGCTTGATGTTCACAGGGGTCCCTTCGGGAATGTCATTGCAGGTGGGACCGCTGCTGGTCCCGTGGGCCGGTGCTGACCCGGGAGCGACTGTAGGGACGCGAGGTGACGGGACTCACCCACGCTGGTGAACGGCAGGTGAACGAGGGGTTGTCCCGGACGGGGCGGCGGGCGCCTCACCCGCGCGGGGAGCAGGATCGGGAGCACTGTGCGCGTGTTCGGAACATGCAGACGCATGATCGCTGGCGTGCCGGAGGCCGGGGCCGCGTCGTCGCCGGGCCGGTCACCGGGGCCGGTCGTCACACCGAGTGAGCAGAAGACGTCGGGTCGGTGTCGCTGACCCGACGTCTTCTGCTCACTCGACGTGGCGCGGGCGCGCCGGCGCGGGCGCGGGCACGTGGGCGACGGGCGCGCGGCACGGCGCCGGCGCGCGCTACGCCGGGACGGTGTTGCGGTGCGTCTCGACGGCGACGAGCGTGCCGTCGGCGATGTGCATCACGGAGAAGTCGCCGACCGAGAGCATCGCGGCGCGGCGCAGGTCGAACCGGCCGGAGTCGTCCGCGGTCGCGGTGGCGATCCGTGCGATGAGGTCGGGCAGCACCGGCCCGTGCGAGCAGAGCACGACGGTCTTGCCCTTGTCGAGGCGGCGGCGCACGACGCCCTTGACGTCGGCCGCGCCGCGGTCGTGGGCGTCCTGGCTGATGTCCGCGGTGCTCGCGACCCCGACCTTCGTCGTCGCCGACAGCGGCTCGACCGTGGCCAGGCAGCGTGCGGCGGTGCTCGACACGATCTTCTTCGGGCCGAACGCCGCGACCGCGGGGGCGGCGGCCTTCGCCTGCGACCGTCCGACCGGCAGGAGCGGACGGGTCGCGTCCGGGCCGTTCCACTCCGAGCCGGGCACGGTCTTCGCGTGCCGCAGGGCGATGAGCGCGAACGTGCGGTGCTGGCCCGCGGCGGCGCGCTCGGCGAACCGGTCGAGGATCGCGACGTCGCGCTCGTAGGTCAGACGGTTCCGGGCGTCGTCGATCGTGACCCACTCGAGCGCGGCGACCTCGTGGTTCGGCGTGAACGCGCCGGCCCGGGCGTACTCCTTCGCGGACACCCGCGCGGCCCAGTAGTGCACGACCTTGTCGCGGCCGTTCGGCAGGACGTACTCGGCGGTGCCGAGCGGCGCACCGAGGTGCACGCGGTACCCGGTCTCCTCGGCGATCTCGCGCACCGCGGTGGTCGGCACGGCCTCGCCCGGGTCGACCTTGCCCTTGGGCAGCGAGACGTCCTTGTGGTGGTCGCGGTGGATGAGCAGCACGAGGGGCGTGCCGTCCTCCTCGCGCCAGACGACGGCGCCCCCGGCCACGACCGGGCCCGCGGAACCGCCGCTCACCGAGTGGAGCGCTTCCGCGCCGAGATCTTCCGCATGGTCACATTCTGCACGTCCTCGAGCGGGCGGCCGGCATCGTCCGTGGAGTGCCGGGTCCACTCGCCGTCGGACTCGAGGTGCCACGAGCTCGCGGTGTCCGCCATCGCGAGGTCGAAGAGCTCCTGCACCTCGGCGATGTGGTCCGGTGCGGTGAGCCGCACCAGGGCCTCGACGCGGCGGTCCAGGTTGCGGTGCATCATGTCCGCGCTGCCGATGAACACCGCCGGGTCACCGTCGTTGTGGAACGCGAAGGCACGGGAGTGCTCGAGGTAGCGGCCGACGATGCTCCGCACCCGGATGGTGTCGCTGACGCCCTCCATGCCGGGCTTCAGCGAGCAGATGCCGCGGACCCAGACGTCGACGGGGACCCCGGCCTGGCTGGCCAGGTAGAGCGCGTCGATGATCTGCTCGTCGACCATCGAGTTCACCTTGATGCGGATGCCCGACGGCTTGCCGGCGCGGGCGTTCGCGGCCTCGGTCTGGATGCGCTTGAGCAGCCCCTTCCGCAGGTGCAGCGGGGCGACGAGCAGCCGCTTGAACTTCTTCTCGATCGCGTAGCCGGACAGCTCGTTGAACAGCCGCGTGAGGTCCTTGCCGACGGTGTCGTCCGCCGTGAACAGGCCCATGTCCTCGTAGATGCGCGAGGTCTTCGGGTTGTAGTTGCCCGTGCCGATGTGGCTGTAGTGCTTGAGCGTGCCGCCCTCCTGCCGGATGACGAGCACGAGCTTCGAGTGCGTCTTCAGCCCGACCAGGCCGTAGACCACGTGGACGCCGGCCTTCTCGAGCTTGCGGGCCCAGGTGATGTTGTTCTGCTCGTCGAAGCGCGCCTTGATCTCGACGAGCGCCAGGACCTGCTTGCCAGCGGCGGCCGCGTCGATGAGGGCCTCGACGATGGGGCTGTCGCCCGACGTGCGGTACAGCGTCTGCTTGATCGCGAGCACGTTCGGGTCGGCGGCGGCCTGCTCGAGGAACGCCTGCACGCTCGTCGCGAAGGACTCGTACGGGTGGTGCACGAGGACGTCCTTCGCCGCGATGGCGCGGAACAGGTCCGGCTTGGTGTTCGGTTCGCCCGGCTGGAACTGCACGGGCGTCGTCGGCACGTGCTTCGGGTAGTGCAGGTCGGGGCGGTTGATCTTCGCGATCTCGAACAGCCCGCCGAGGTCGAGCGGCGACGGCAGGCGGAAGACCTCTTGTTCGGTGATGTCGAGCTCGCGCACGAGCAGGTCGAGCGTCACCGGGTCCATGTCCTCGGTGATCTCGAGGCGGATCGGCGGACCGAACCGGCGGCGCAGGAGCTCGCGCTCGAGGGCCTGGATGAGGTTCTCGGCCTCGTCCTCCTCGATCTCGACGTCCTCGTTGCGGGTGACCCGGAACACGTGGTGCTCGAGGACCTCCATCCCCGGGAACAGGTCGTCGAGGTGGTTCGCGATGAGGTCCTCGAGGGGGATGAATCGCATCCGCCCGGAGTTGTCGTCCGGCAGCTTGATGAAGCGGGAGAAGTTCTGCGGCACCTTGAGGCGCGCGAACTCCTGCCGCTGCGACTTCGGGTTGCGGACCCGGACCGCCAGGTTGAGCGAGAGCCCGGAGATGTAGGGGAACGGGTGCGCCGGGTCGACCGCCAGGGGCATGAGGACCGGGAAGATCTGCTCGTTGAAGTACTCGCGCATCCGCAGCCGGTCGGCCTCGTCGAGGTCGGACCAGTGCTCGACGTGGATGCCTGCGGCGTCGAGGTCGGGCTTGAGCGACCCGATGAAGGCCTGCGCGTGCCGGTCCTGCAGCTCGTGCGCCTTCGTGGCGATGTCGCGCAGGACGTCGCTCGGGGCACGGCCGACGTTGGTCGGCACCGCGATGCCGGTGTCGATGCGGCGCTTCAGGCCGGCGACCCGCACCATGAAGAACTCGTCGAGGTTGGACGCGAAGATCGCCAGGAAGTTCGCCCGTTCGAGCAGGGGCTGCGTGCGGTCCTCGCCCAGTTCGAGCACGCGCTGGTTGAAGCGGAGCCAGCTCAGCTCGCGGTCGAAGTAGCGGTCCGAGGGCAACGACTCGTGCTCGATCTCGACGACCTCGTCGAAGTCGTCGAGGTCGGGTGCGACGGATTCGCCGTCGAGCTGCGGTTCGGTGTCCATCCCCACATCCTGCCACCCGACCACCGCCGCCGGACCGGCTCAGGTGGCCGCTGCGGAAACGCGCGGTGAACGGCGGTCAGCGTGTGGTGGACCGGACGAACTCGCCCCACGGTCCCGGTGCCCGCAGGTCGAGCCACGCGCACAGGTACGGGTAGGCGGCGTCCGTCGCGAGCACCGTGATCGTGCCCGGGTACCCCTTCGCCTTCATGTCGAGCCCACCGAAGCGGTTCGTGGTCGGGCGGATGCGCGAGATCGCCCCGGGACCGACCTCCTGCGTGGCCCGGAACATCGGCGTGACGACGAGCCGGTCGTCGTGGCCCTCGATGCGGCGACGTGCGATCCCGTTGCCGAGCAGCAGGAACAGGACGCCGAACAGGCCGACGGCGGTGCCGAACAGCAGGGGACCCGCGGCCTCGGGGTCGCCGCTCATGGCGAGGCTGAGCAGCATGAGGAGCGCACCGAACACCAGGAACCCGATGCCGAACACACGCAGCAGCACCGGGTGCCACCGGCGGGCGCGGACGGTGAAGAGCGCCCCGGGTGCCTCGTCGCCGACGAGCGTGCTCGGCGGACGGCGGCGGTCACCCCGACGCACGAGCGCGGTGACGGCGGCCGGGATCGCGACCATCGCCGCCATGGCGATCGCGACCGACGGGATCATCGTGTTCACCGTCCCGCCCCCGTGGCTCGGCGTGCGGCGTGCGGTCGCTGACGGTCCCCCTGGTCCATGCGCCGCACGCTACCAGCAGGTCAGCAGGTCAGCCGGCGGACGGCGCCGCGTACTGCACGTCGATCGCGTGCTGCGTGAAGCCGGCGCGGCGGTAGAGCGCCAGGGCCGGTTCGTTGTCGCCCTCGACGTAGAGCGCCGCCGCGGTCAGCCCGCGACCGGTCAGCCGCGCGGTGCCGGCCCGCATGAGCACGCCGCCGAGCCGCTGCCCCTGCAGGTCCGGCCGGACGGCGACGGCGTAGAACTCGCCGATGCCGTCCTCGACCTTGAGCCAGCACGAGCCGGCCAGCCGCCCGGCTGCGTCACGGAGCAGCAGCAGGTCGTCGCCGTCGAACCAGGCGTCGGCCTCGCGCGCGTGCAGGTCGTCCAGGGTCATCCGCCCCTGTTCCGGGTGGTGCGCGAACGCGGCGGCGTTCAGGGCGAGCCAGTCGGCCTCGTCGGCGGGGTCGCCGGCCCGGAACGCGGCGAGGGAGTAGCCGTCCGGCACCGCCGGGTCCGGCGCGTCGGACGCGATCGGTGCGTGGAGCTGCAGGAGCGTGCGGACCGCCGTCCAGCCGGACCGCGCCGCGAGCGACCGGGCCGCGGGGTGGTCCCCGTGCGCCCACGCGAGCCGGGGCGCAGCGGCCCCGCCGCCCAGGGCGAGCGCCTGCTCGACGAGGGCGGTGCCGAGGCCGCGACCCCGGGCCTCCTGGGCGACCACGAGTTCCAGCTCGCCGTCGCGCACGACCGCGACCCCGCGCTCGTCGCCGAGCACCGTCGCGCGCCCCGCGCGGACGTCGACCAGGGTCTGGTCGGAGAACGGGGGTGCCTCGTCGGGGACGACGAAGCGGTCGAGGTCGGGGAGCACTACTGCCCCGCCAGGCGCTCGGCCTCGTCGTCGTAGACGTTGAACCGGTAGCCGACGTTGCGGACGGTGCCGATGAGCGACTCGAGGTCGCCGAGCTTCGCGCGGAGTCGCCGGACGTGCACGTCGACCGTGCGGGTGCCGCCGAAGTAGTCGTAGCCCCAGACCTCGCTGAGCAGCTGCTCGCGGGTGAACACGCGGGACGGGTGGGTGGCGAAGAAGCGCAGGAGCTCGAACTCCTTGAAGGTCAGGTCGAGCGGCCGGCCGCGCACCTTCGCCGAGTAGCTGGCCTCGTCGATGACGACACCGGACGCCTGGATCTTCGAGCTGGACTGCCCCTTCGACGCACGGCCGGACGACAGCCGGATGCGGGCGTCGATCTCGGCCGGGCCGGCGGTCTCGAGCACCACGTCGTCGACGTTCCAGTCGCTCGTGACCGCGGTCAGGCCGCCCTCGGTGACGACGAGCACGATCGGCGTCGTCGACCCGGACGAGGCGAGGATCTTGCACAGGGCCTTCGCGCTGACCAGGTCGGTCCGGGCGTCCACGAACATCAGGTCGCTCTGCGGGGCGTTCACCAGCTGCGAGGCCTCGGCCGGCACGTGGCGGATCCGGTGGCTCAGGAGTCCCAGGCTCGGCAGGACGTCGCCGGGCGCGGTCGAGGTGAGTACCAGGAGCTGTGCCACAGGACCTCCGCGGGGTGGATGACGTCGTGGACACATCCTAGTGATGGTCGGGAACCCCGCACCCGGCCGGACGGTCCGCGGCGCACGCGCGACCGTGCTGCCATGATGGAGCGCGTGACCGAGCCCGTGCAGCCCCTCGACCAGCGTCGCCTCCGTCTGACGTCCGTGCTGCCGGTCTGGGTGCTGGCCGTCGTCGGCGCCGTGCTCGTGCTCACGCTGACCGAACGGGACGCCTTCGCCTGGTTGCTGCTCGTCTTCGTCGCCTGCGTGATGGTCAGCTTCGTGCTGCAGCTCATCACGGCCACGAAGGACGGTCTGGTCGAACGCATCAGCATCGCGTCGTCCGGCGCCTTCGTCGTGGTGCTCGTCACCGCGGTGGTGCTCCTGGCGCGTTGAGCCGGGCCGCGTAGACTCGCGGCATGGATTCGCTGCTTGCGCTCGAGCTGTTCTACGTCGGCCTCCTCGGCCTGGCGTCGCTCGCGATCGCGTTCATCTCGGTGACCGTCGTCGTGAAGCTGTTCAAGGGTCAGCGTTGATCGAGCTGCCCGAAGGGCTCGCCCCCGAACTGGTCCCGCTGTCGTGGCTCGTCGGCGTCTGGGAGGGCACCGGCGTCGTGGAGTACCCCGTCGGTGACGACGAGGACGTCCGCAAGTACGAGTTCGGCCAGCGCGTCAGCTTCAGCCACGACGGCCTGCCGTACCTGAACTACTCGTCCACGACCTGGTTGCTCGACGACGACCACACCCCGCTCGCCGCCGAGATGGGGTACTGGCGCATCGACCGGCCGACCGAGCCCGGCGACCGCGGCCCGGCGATGCTCCTCGGCGAGGGGCCGACGCCATTCAGCACGGTCGAGAGCGTCGAGGCGCTCCGCAACACCACCGACGGCTTCGACGTCGAGGCCGCGATCATCCACCCGACGGGCGTCAACGAGCTCTACGTCGGCCGCGTGCTGAAGGGCCGGATCGACCTGTCGACCGACGCCGTGATGCGCTCGCCGAACGCGAAGGACTACTCCGCCGCCACCCGCCTGTACGGGCTGGTCGAGGGCAAGCTCTTCTGGGCGTGGGACATCGCCGCGCTCGGCCGCGAACTCACCTCGCACGCCTCGGGGCAGCTCGCGAAGGTCGACTGATGTCGGCGTTCGCGGCACGCGACGGGTTCGTCTCGGCCTCCGCGTCGGACGACGCGTCGGACGACCGCGCGGTCGCCGCGCACTTCGGCAACCCGATCGGTGAGCAGCGCCTGCTCGCCCGCGGCCGCGCCGTGGTCGAGCTGGGGACCGGCGTCGTCACGGTGACCGGGCCGGACCGTCTGTCCTGGCTCAACTCGATCACCTCGCAGCAGCTCACCGGTCTGCCGGCGGGCGTCGGCACCGAGACCCTCGTGCTCGACCAGGCCGGTCGCGTCGAGCACGCCGCCCGCGTCGTCGACGACGGGTCGACGGTCTGGCTGCTCACCGAGCGTGCCGACGCGGCGCCGCTCGCCGGCTGGCTCGACTCGATGCGCTTCATGCTCCGGGTCGAGGTCGCGGACCGCTCCGCCGAGTTCGCGACCATCGGCTGGTTCGGCGAGGCCGCCCCCTTCGCGTCCGTGGACCTGCCGGAACCGCCCGTCGCCGAGTGGGTCGACCCCTGGGCCGCCGTCACGCCCGGCGGGTGGGGCTACGCCGCCCAGGAGGCCCACCCCGGCTCCGGCTGGACCCTCCGCATCGCGGTGGTCACCCCCGGCACCGCGGACGCGATCGCCGCGTCGGACGTCCCCGTCGCGGGGCTGCTCGCGCACGAGGCCCTGCGGATCGCCGCCTGGCGCCCCACCCTGTCCGACGCCGACGACCGCACCATCCCGCACGAGCTCGACTGGCTGCGCTCCGCGGTGCACCTGACGAAGGGCTGCTATCGCGGGCAGGAGACCGTCGCGAAGGTCCACAACCTCGGACACCCGCCGCGTCGGGTCGTCCAGCTGCACCTCGACGGCTCCGACGCCGTGCTGCCCGCGCCGGGCACACCCGTGCTGCTCGACGACCAGCAGGTCGGGCGGCTCGCCGCCTCGGCCGTGCACCACGAGCTCGGGCCGATCGGCCTCGCCGTGGTGAAGCGCTCCCTCGACCCGACGGCCACGCTGACGCTCGAGGCCGACGGCGTCGTCGTCACCGCGGCGCAGGAGACCATCGTGCCGCCCGGGGCCGGTGCGACGGCGAACGTCCCGCGGCTGCCGAGGCTGGGTGCGGTGAAGCGCTCCTAGCGTCCGTCCGCCGGACCTCTGCCGTCGACGGTCGCCTGGTGCGTGCGCAGGTTCCGACAGCCCACGAGTCGATCGACTGGTGTCCCGTCGGGTGGTGCGTACGCACCGCGTGCGTGTGCATCGTCCGACAGCGCACGCGGCGATCGACGCGTGGATCGTTGCGGATGCGCGGATGCGCCGCGGTGTCGCTGTGGGTGTCGCGTCGCGTCGCGTGGGCTCGACCGTGCCCGCGTCAGGCGGGCTCGACCGCCGCCCACGGCACGGACAGCTCGCCGAGCCGCCACCGCGCCACCCCGTGCAGCACCGGCCACCCGCGGTCCCGCATCCCGCGCACGGTGGCGATCCACCGCTGCCGGGGCCCGTACGTGCCGAGCGGCGCGGCGACCGCCCACGACAGGTCGAGGTCGCCGAGGAACGCGTGCACCCGTTCGCCGGGCACGTTGCGGTGGATGAGGGCCTTCGGCAACCGCTCGGCGACGACCGAGGGCGCGTCGAGCCCGGCGAGCCGGAGCGACACCGTGAAGGTCCGCGGCGCGACGTCGTCGAGCGTCACCCACGAGGCCACCCGCCCGACCTCGTTGCACGTCCCCTCGACGAGCGCCCCGCCGGGTTGCAGCCGGTCCTGCATGATCCGCCACGAGCCGACCACCGCCGACTCGTCGTACTGCCGCAGCACGTTGAACGCCCGGATCACGGCGGGTCGGCGCTGCCCCGGCGTGGGGGTCTCGAAGCCGCCGAGCCGGAAGGTCACGCCGTCGCGGGTGCCCGCGTTCGCGAACGCCACGCGGGCCGGTTCGATCTCGATCCCGGTGACCTCGACGTCCGGCCGGACGAGCGCCAGCCGGTCGCGGAGCTCGAGCGTCGTCGTCGGCGAGGCCCCGTACCCGACGTCGGCGACGAGCGGGTCGTCGCTCCGGCGCAGGGCCGGCAGCGAGGCGATCCACCGGTCGACGCGGCGGAGCCGGTTGTACCCGGTGGTCCCGCGCGTGACGTTCCCGATGGGCATGTGGACAAGGGTACGGGGCCGGTGCTGCTCGGTAGACTCGGGGCATGACCTCCACGCTCGTCCTGCTCCGTCACGGCAACAGTGACTGGAACCAGAAGAACCTGTTCACCGGTTGGGTCGACGTCCGGCTCAGCGAGCTGGGCGAGAAGGAGGCGAAGCGGGCCGGCGACCTCATCGCCGAGTCCGGCATCGTCCCCGACGTCCTCTACACCTCGCTCCTCACCCGCGCGATCCAGACGGCTGACATCGCGCTGCTCCAGGCCGACCTGGCGTGGCTGCCGGTGAAGCGCGACTGGCGCCTCAACGAGCGCCACTACGGCGACCTGCAGGGCAAGGACAAGGCCCAGACGCTCGAGCAGTACGGCGAGCAGCAGTTCATGGAGTGGCGCCGTTCGTTCGACGTCCCGCCGCCCCCCATCGCCGACGACGCCGAGTGGTCGCAGGCCGGCGACCGCCGCTACGCCGACCTCGGCGACCAGCTGCCCCGCACCGAGTCGCTCAAGCTCGTGATCGACCGCCTGCTGCCGTACTGGGAGTCCGACATCACGAAGGACCTGGGCGAGGGCAAGACGGTGCTGGTCACCGCGCACGGCAACTCGCTCCGCGCGCTCGTGAAGCACCTCGACGGCATCTCCGACGACGACATCGCCGGGCTGAACATCCCGACGGGCATCCCGCTGGTGTACGAGCTCGACGACGACTTCCGTCCGACGAAGCCGGCCTCCTACCTCGACCCCGAGGCCGCAGCCGCCGGCGCCGCCGCCGTGGCCGCCCAGGGCGCCAAGAAGTAGCAGCACACGAGAACGCCCCGTCCGGAGTCCGGACGGGGCGTTCGTGCGAGCCCCAGCGCCGGCTCCGGTGCGATCCCTGCCGCTCGAGCAGCCCGCAAGCGGACCTTCGCGAAAGCGACAGTGTGCGGCGGATGTTCCGCCGACTCCTGTCGCTCTGCCGGGAGGAACGGATCACCGCTCCCCGGACCTGTCGCCCCCGCAGCACGGTCGGCGCCGACGCTGTGGTCGGCTCCACGAGCCGGGGGCGTTCAGACGAAGTGGGACGCGATCTCCTGCACCAGGGCGCCGACGTCGTACGGCGCGGTGGTGTCGACGCGGACCACCGGGACGCCGGGCAGCCCGACCGGTCCGGCGGTCTCCTCGTGCTCGTCCCAGAAGTCGAGCACGGACGCCAGGTCCCCGTGCACCTCGTGCCGCACCGGCACGGTGCCCGGGTCGTACCGGTCGCGCAGCCGCTCCTCGGCGGTCGCGCGGTCGGTGTCGCACCACACCTCGACGGCGCGGGGCGACCCGGCGGAGGCGAGCTGCGCCTCGAGCAGGTCCCGGTCGCGTGACGGCAGCCAGACGGCGTCGAGGACGACCCCGTTCTCGACGGCCCGCGCCATGGCCCACATCGTGTCCATCGCGATGCCGCCGAGGGGGCGGGACGCGATCATCGGGCCGACGACGTCGGCCAGGGGCTCCTTGATGCGGTCCTTCGACAGGAACGGGCAGCCGAGCACCTCGGCCAGGGCCGCTCCGATCGTGCTCTTGCCGGAACCGGGCATGCCGTTGACGATGATCGCGACCTGTGCCATGCCTCGATCCTCGCAGAACGCAGCGAGCCGGACGGACCGCGGGTCCGTCCGGCTCGGTGACGTCGGGGGGTCGGGTCAGGCGGGGGAGGCCGTCACCGAGGAGGCGCCGGTCCAGTCGCCCGTCGCCAGGTACTCGACCTTCTTCGCGATCGAGACCGCGTGGTCGGCGAAGCGCTCGTGGTAGCGCGAGGCCAGGGTGGCGTCGACCGTGTCGATCGGGTTGCCCTTCCAGGTCTCGCCGAGCACGAAGTCGAAGACGCTGGCGTGCAGCTCGTCGACCGCGTCGTCCTCGTCGCGGATCTCGGCGGACAGCGCGATGTCCTCGGTCGCGAGCAGGCGCGTGAGCTTCTGCGCCATCGCGACGTCGTGCTTGCCCATCTCCTTGAAGGTGGGGCGGAGGCCCTTCGGCACGACCTTCTCGGGGAAGCGCTGCCGGGCGAGCTGGGCGATGTGCTCGGCCATGTCGCCCATCCGCTCGAGCGAGGAGCTCACGCGCAGGGCGGTCACGACGACGCGGAGGTCGCGGGCGACGGGTGCCTGGCGGGCGAGGATGTCGATCGCGATCTCGTCGAGGCTGTTGGCCGCCTCGTCGATCTTCGCGTCGTCCGCGATCACCTCGTCGGCGAGGGCGACGTCCGAGTCGGAGAACGCCTGCGTGGCTCGGGTGATGGCGGACTCGACGAGTCCGGCGATCTCGGTCAGTCGCTCCTGGACGTCCTGGAGTTCCTGTTGGAAGACTTCGCGCATGGGGGAGTGCCTCTCTGATGCGTACCGGACGAGTGTCGTCAGCCCAGGTGAACGAACGGTGACGTCCGGCTGAACGCTTCGCGCTCGTGGCCCGGAACCACCGCGAGCACGGGTGAACGGGGTCCGAACCCCGTGTGACGACTCCTACACTGGCGGCATGGACAACGCGTGGCTCGTGCCACTGTCGATGCTCCTCGGCGGGATCTTCGGCGCGGGCGTCGTGGTGCTGATCATCACCGCCGAGCGCACGGCACGGGCAGCCGACGTCGCGGAGCGATCGCTGCCGGACGGCGTCGCGGCCGTGATCGCCACCATGCACAACCCGGCGGTCGTCGTCGACCCGTCGAACACCGTCGTGGCGGCGTCGCCGCAGGCGCTCACCGCCGGGCTCGTCGTGCGCCGCCGACTCGTGCACCGCGAGCTGCTCGACGTCGTCGACCGGGTGCGGAAGAGCGGCGAGATGGCCTCGGAGGACCTCGAGCTCCCGCGCGGGCACCACGGGGAGCTCATCGGCTACCTGAGCTTCCGCGCCGCGCAGCTCGGCAACCGGTACGTGCTGCTCACGGCGGACGACCTGACCGAGAGCCGCCGCATCGACGAGGTGCGCCGCGACTTCGTCGCCAACATCTCGCACGAGCTGAAGACCCCGATCGGCGCGATCGGCCTGCTCGCCGAGACCCTCGTGGTCGCCGCCGACGAGCCCGAGCACGTGCGGAAGTTCGCCGCGCAGCTCATCAGCGAGTCCGAGCGGCTCGGTGCCCTGACGAAGGACATCATCGAGCTGTCCCGCCTGCAGTCGGTCGACGCGCTGCAGAACAGCGAGGACACCGGCATCGACAAGATCGTGCAGGCCGCCGTCGACGCGAACGAGGTCGTCGCCCGCGCACGCCACATCGAGCTCGTCCGGGCGAAGAAGACGAAGCTCCGTGTCATGGGCGACCCCGGCCTGCTGCAGGTCGCGGTGTCGAACCTCATCGCGAACGCCGTGAAGTACTCGCCGGACCGCACCCGGGTCGGGGTGGGCGTCCGGTCGTCGAAGGGCTTCGTCGAGATCGCGGTCACCGACCAGGGCGTCGGGATCCCCGAGGCCGACCTCGACCGGGTCTTCGAGCGGTTCTACCGCGTCGACCCCGCGCGGTCGCGGGCCACCGGGGGCACCGGTCTGGGGCTCGCGATCGTCAAGCACGTCGTCGGCAACCACGGCGGCGACGTGCGCGTCTGGTCGCAGCCCGGCAAGGGCTCGACCTTCACCATCCGCCTGCCCGAAGCGGACCCCGAACTGACCACAGCACTCGAAGAGCAACTGGAAGAGCAGCCATCGTGACCAAGATCCTCATCGTCGACGACGAGCCGGCCCTGAGCGAGCCCCTGGAGTTCCTGCTGCAGCGCGAGGGGTACGACACCTCCGTCGCGGCCGACGGCGTGACCGCGCTGTCGAAGTTCGACTCCGAGAACCCCGACCTCGTCCTCCTCGACCTCATGCTGCCGGGGCTCAGCGGCACCGAGGTGTGCCGGCAGATCCGCACCCGGTCGAACGCGCCGATCATCATGCTCACCGCGAAGGACTCCGAGGTGGACATCGTCGTCGGGCTCGAGCTCGGCGCGGACGACTACGTGACGAAGCCGTACTCGACCCGGGAGCTCCTGGCACGGATCCGCGCGGTCCTCCGTCGCCGCACCGAGGACGACCCGGCGGACAGCGGGATCCTGCAGGTCGGCGGCATCCGGATGGACGTCGAGCGGCACACCGTGTCGGTGGACGGCTCGGAGACGCCGATGCCGCTCAAGGAGTTCGAGCTGCTCGAGCTGCTGCTCCGGAACGCCGGGCGGGTGCTCACCCGCGGGCAGCTCATCGACCGCGTCTGGGGCTCGGACTACTTCGGGGACACGAAGACCCTCGACGTGCACATCAAGCGGATCCGCTCGAAGATCGAGCGCGTGCCGTCCACCCCGGAGGTCCTGGTGACCGTCCGCGGGCTCGGCTACCGCATCGAGGCCTGAGACGCACGGACAGGAGGCCCGGTGCGAGTCC
>NZ_MJGU01000008.1:0-71718 GCF_001864985.1 Curtobacterium sp. MMLR14_006
CGGGTTCACGACGAAGTTCTCGAGCGTGACGGTGGTGTCGCCGGCCTTGAGGGTCAGGCCGGAGTCGTCGTGGTTGAGCAGGCCCTGCACGTAGGGGCGGTAGTTGCCGTCCGGCGACCAGTAGGTGACCGAGCCGGCGGTGATCGGGAACGACACGGACCCGTCGGCGAGGGTTGCGTCGCCGGAGACGCCGGGGGTGAGCTTGAGGGCGGTGAGGGCGTCGGTGAAGCCGGAGTCGAGCTTCACGGCGGTGGAGCCACCGAGGACCTCGGGCACCGAGGCGACGGGTGCGGGGACCTTCGACTCCGACGACGACGACACCGTGTGGATCGAGGGCGTGGCGGCGTTGGCGGAGGAGATCCCGAACGCTGCGCCACCGAGGACGAGGGCGCCGGTCGTGGCGAGGGTGATGCTGGTCTTGAGGCTCTTGCGCATGATGTGGATCCTTTGCTCTGAGGGACACTCCGGCCGGGGGCCGAACGAATGCTTCTGTGCGTACGCTGAACACCGGCCGTTCACGACCGGAGAGCGCCCTGGGCTTTTGCCCTGTGCAAGTGATTCGGTACCCCGCGCGGAACGGATTGGAACGACTTTTCCTGGGCTTCTCCGACCACCGGGTTCGTACCGTGGGGGCATGGCCGCAGCACACATCCACTCCACCGACCGACTCCGGGCGATCGACGCCTGGTGGCGAGCCGCGAACTACCTCACGGTCGGGCAGATCTACCTGCTGGACAACCCGATGCTGGAGCGGCCGATCGAGCCCTCCGACGTCAAGCCGCGACTGCTCGGGCACTGGGGCACCTCCCCCGCCCTGAACCTCGTGTACGCGCACTGCAACGCGGTGATCGCGGACACCGGTCGGCAGTTCCTCTACGTGTGCGGCCCTGGGCACGGCGGCCCGGCGATGAACGCGAACGCCTGGCTCGACGGCACGTGGGGCGAGCTGTACCCGGACCACGACCTGCAGCGCTTCTTCCGGCAGTTCTCGTTCCCCGGCGGCATCCCGTCGCACGCCGCGCCCGAGACGCCCGGTTCGATCAACGAGGGCGGCGAGCTCGGCTACTCCCTCGCGCACGCGTACGGCGCGGCACTGGACAACCCGGACCTGGTCGTCGCGTGCGTCGTCGGTGACGGCGAGGCCGAGACCGGTCCGCTCGCCGCCTCGTGGCAGGCGCACACCTTCCTCGACCCGGTGTCCGACGGTGCGGTGCTGCCGATCCTCAACCTGAACGGGTGGAAGATCGCGAACCCGACCGTGCTCGCACGCATCCCGGAGGCCGACCTCACCGCGTACTTCCGCGGGCTCGGCTACGAGCCGCTCGTCGTCGACTCCCGCCGCGTCGACGACGACCCGTTCGCCGTGCACGCCCTGTTCGAGGGCGCGCTGCGTCGGGCCCTGGCGAGCATCGACGACATCCAGGCCGCCGCCCGCGCCCAGGCCGAGCGCGCCGCCGCCGGGCAGCCCGCCGGTGCCGCGGACCTCCGCCCGCGCTGGCCGATGATCGTGCTGCGCACCCCGAAGGGCTGGACCGGCCCGAAGGAGGTCGACGGCGAGCGCGTCGAGGGCACCTTCCGCGCGCACCAGGTGCCGCTGCCCGCGGTGCGCGAGGACGATGCCCACCGCGCCCAGCTCGAGGAGTGGATGCGGTCCTACCGTGCCGACGAGCTGCTCGACGACGCCGGCCACCCCACGGGCATCCTCACGTCGATCCGGCCGACCGGGGAGACCCGGATGAGCGCGACCCCGCACGCGAACGGCGGCCGCATCCGCACCGCGCTCGACCGTCCGTCGCTCGAGCCGTACGGTGTCGAGGCGGGGTCGACGGCCTCGGCCACCGGCACCCTCGGTCCGTGGGTCGCGGAGCTCATCAGCCGCAACGCGTCGTCCTTCCGCCTGTTCGGCCCGGACGAGACGATCTCGAACAAGCTCGACGCCGTGTTCGACGTCACCTCGCGCGTGTGGCGGGCGCAACGGTCCCCGGACGACGAGCACCTGTCCGCCCGCGGCCGCGTCACCGAGGTCCTGTCCGAGCACCTGCTCGAGGGGATGCTCGAGGGCTACGTGCTGTCCGGCCGCCACGGCATCCTCAACACGTACGAGGCCTTCGCCCACATCATCGACTCGATGGTCGGCCAGTACGCGAAGTGGCTCGAGTCCGCGACGGACATCGACTGGCGCGCCCCCGTCTCGAACCTGTCGATCCTGCTGTCGTCGCACGTGTGGCGGCAGGACCACAACGGCTTCTCCCACCAGGACCCGGGCTTCCTCGACGTCGTCGCGTCGAAGCAGCAGGACCTCGTCCGCATCAAGCTGCCGGCCGACGCGAACACGCTGCTCGCCGTCGCCGCGCACGCGATGGAGACGACGGACCGGATCGAGGTGATCGTGGCCGGCAAGCACCCGGAACCCGTGTTCCTGTCCCTCGACGACGCGGTCGCGCACGCCGCCGCCGGCCTCGGGGTCTGGGACTGGGCCGGGACCGAGCAGACGGTCGGCCGGGTCGACGTCGTGATGGCCTGCGCCGGCGACGTCCCGACGGTGGAGGCGATCGCGGCCGTGGACATCATCCGGCGCCACGCCCCCGGTGTCGGCGTCCGCGTGGTCAACGTCGTCGACCTGCTCGCCCTCGGCGACCCGCGCAAGCACGAGCACCCGATCCCGGACGACCGGTACGACAAGCTCTTCCTGCCGGGGACGCCCGCGGTCTTCGCGTTCCACGGGTACCCGTCGCTCGTGCACCAGCTGACGTACCGGCGGAACGGGCACGACGACCTGCACGTGCACGGGTTCCTCGAGCGCGGCACGACCACGTCGCCGTTCGACATGCTCATGCGCAACGAGATGGACCGGTTCGCGCTCGCGCACGACGCGCTGACGCGGGTCGACGCCGACGCGCACGCCGACCTGCTCGCGACGCTGACGGACGCCCGCGAGGCGGCCCGGACCCACGCCTACACGAAGGGCGAGGACCACCCCTCGGTCGACGGGTGGGAGTTCTCCGGCTGGCCGCAGGACGAGCCTGCGTCCGGCGGGACCGGCGGCGACCCGGGCGAGGGCGAGACCGAGTCGGCGGCGCCCGGCAACTGACGGCTCGCCTCCGCCACGGGGCCGGTCCTCGACGGTCGGGAGGCCCGCCCCACGCTCCACAGGACCGGTCACCGCCGCCGCGGGGCCGGCCCTGTCCCGTCATCGTGGGTGCACGACGACGGGATGGGTTCGTCGCACCACGGGCAGCTCATGCGGGCGAAGGGCGCCGAGGAGCAACTCCGGCAGGCGCGCATCGAGTGGCGCGGACGACAGGAGCGCGCCCGCGCACGGCGTCTGCGGCACGAGGCGTCCTTCGGCGAGGGCTGACAGCGACGCCGCGGACTGCCACGCTGGGATCGTGACCGACCTCGTGATCCCGGCCCCTGGCCTCCCGACCGTCCCGACGACCACCGGCGGGCGGTTCCCCGTGCGCCGCGTCTTCTGCGTCGGACGGAACTACGCCGCGCACGCGCGTGAGATGGGCCACGACCCGGACCGCGAGCCGCCGTTCTTCTTCTCGAAGCCGGCCGACGCGGTCGTCGTCGACGGCGCGGACACCCCGTACCCGCCGGCGACCGAGCGGCTCGAGCACGAGGTCGAGCTCGTCGTGGCGATCGGCGTCGGCGGGGCCGACATCACGGAAGCGCACGCGCTCGACCACGTCTGGGGCTACGCCGTCGGTCTCGACCTGACCCGTCGCGACCTGCAGGCCGAGGCGAAGCGGCTCGGCCGCCCGTGGGACGCGGCGAAGGGCTTCGACGCGTCGGCGCCGATCGGTGCGATCACCCCGGCCGCGGGCGTCGACCCCTCGGCCGGTGCCGTCGAGCTGCGCGTCGACGGCGCCCTGCGGCAGGCGGGCGACCTCGCCGACCAGATCTGGTCCGTCGGGGAGACGATCGCGGCCCTCTCGCGGTCGGTCGCGCTCGCTCCGGGTGACCTCGTCATGACCGGCACGCCCGAGGGGGTCGGGGTGCTCCGCCGCGGTCAGGTGCTGGACGGCACGATCGCCGGGGTCGGAGCGGTCCACACCCGGATCGTCTGACGCACGTGTCCGGCGTGTGACGACGCGCTGGGAGCGTTCGCAGCCACGAGGCGTACTCATGGTCTCGACGTCGGGTGGGGATCGGGACGTCGACGGACACGGGGCAGCGCACCGCAACGACGCGGCGGCCACTGTTCCGGGACTACGGAGGTACGCCGTGCTGGAACACGATCTGCTGGCGACGTCGTGGACGTGGGCGGGCGACGAGAGCATCCGGGACCGCGTGCACGCGGTCGGTGCGGCCGGGTTCGCCGGGCTGTCGCTGTCGCTCGACGACCTGCACGAGGTCCGCGCGACGACCGGCTTCGCCGAGCTGCGACGCATGCTCGACGGCGCGGGCATCGTCTGGGTGCAACTCGGTCCGCTGGACCGGTGGTGGACCTGCGCGAGCCGGACCGCCGACGACGTCGCCGACCGCGGCGTGGTGCTCGAGGCCGCGGCCTCGCTCCGTGCGTGGCAGGTCGTCGTCCGTGCCGACACCTCGCTGCCCGGAGCGTCACCGGTCGCCATGGCCGAGGACTGGGTCGCCCTCGCCGGGCAGGCCGAGACGGTCGGCGCGCAGCTCGTGCTCGAACCGGAACCGTGGTCGAACCTGCCGACGGTCGAACGCGCCTCGCGGTTCGTGGCCGGCGCCGGGCACCCGAACGGCGGGCTCCTGCTCGACGCGATGCACGCCCTGCGTGGCGGGTCGACCCTCGCCTCGATCCGGCAGGGCGTGGCGCCCGCGACCCTGGCCGCGGTCGAGCTGAGCGACGGACTGCTGCACACCCCGTCCGGCATGACCCTGGCGCAGGAGTCCCAGCAGGCCCGGTACCTGCCGGGGGCCGGCGCGTGGGACCTGCCCGGCTTCGTCCGCACCGTCCGCGACCTCGGCTTCGACGAGCCGTGGGGCGTCGAGGTGCGCACGCCGGCACACCGGGCGATGCCGATCGCCGACGCCCTGCGGACCGCCGCGGCGGCGACCCGTGCGGTGCTCGACGCCGCGGACGCCTTCGGCACGCCGGCCGCCCCGCCGATGCCGTCCAGCCCGGCCCCCACCTCGGCGGTCGACTTCGAGCCGCCGCACCGTGACGACGCGCGCCGACTCGGCGGACCGCTCGACGGTCGCCGCCGGGACGCCGACACAGGCACGCCCGCGTAGTCTCCGGCGCATGAGCGACCAGCCAGCAGACGACGCCATGCTCCGCCGCGCGCAGGAGTCCATCGACGATGCGAAGGCCGCGGCGGCCGACGTGGTCGAGCCGGAGGAGGACACCCTCGTCGACGAGGGTGCGCCCGTGGCCGACCACGCCGGACCCGCCGACGGGCCGGCTCCCGCCGCCTGACACCGACGGATCACCGGAGCGCCGGGTCCCCGCAGGGGCCCGGCGTTCCGGCGTTCAGTCGATCTCGACGGCCCGGACGGTCAGGTGCGCCGGTGGTCCGCCGAGGACGTCCACCACGGTCGTCCGGACCGCGTCCCGGACCTCCCGCAGCACCGCGGTCGTCGGGAGACCACGGTCGACGGTCACGACGACACGCACGACGGAGCCGTCGTCGCCCTGTCGGACGAGCACCGCGGCGCCGTCACGGGGTGTGTCGAGCGCCGTCCGGACGTCGCGGACGAGCGTCGCGAGCGCCGGGCCGGGCGGCACGACCGACCGCACCCCGGGCACGGCGAGGACCACTGCGGTGAGCGTGCGGGACGCCGCCCGCAGGTCGGCGTTCACGGGGTGCCCCCGGTCATGACGTCGGCGACGCGGACCACCAGGGTCTGGACGGTGAAGGGCGCGTGCGTCCGCAGCGCCTCGGCGATCGCGGAGCGGAGCGCGTCGGCCCGCTCGGGGACGGAGGCGTCGAGGGTCGTCACGACGGTGACCTCGACGTCGACCGGTCCCCCGGGCACGGTCAGGTCGCCGGTGAACCGGGTCCGACGGACCAGCACGCCGGGGAACGCGTCGCCGAGACTCCGGACGAGCCCGCGCAGCGCGCCCTCGGTCACCACGAGGTCCGATGCCGGGTCGTCGTCGGGCACCGGGATGTCCCGGCCGGCGTGCGCCGTCGTCCGGATCGCCGCGAGGACCGAGGTGATCCACGGCTCGTCCTCGTCACCGTCGGTGCCCGGGTCGAGCAGCTCCCTGGACGCCGAGCGGAGCGCCTCGAGCCGTTCCAGGGCGCTGACCGCGTCGGGGTCGCCCTCGATGTCGGGGCGGAACGGGTCACGGTGGGCGTCGAGGTACTCGGAGAGCTCGTCGAGGGTGAAGGCCCCGTGACGGTCGTCGGTGTCGTCGGTCATCGCCACACCTCCATCTGCTCCATCACCCGGCGGCGGGCCCGCGCCAGCAGCCCCCGCACGCTCGTCGCCGACAGCCCCGTTGCCTCGGCGATCTCGGAGTAGGGAGCGCCACCGATCTCCCGCATCACCCAGACCGCGCGCTGCGCGTCCGGGAGAGCCTGAACGATACGCGCGAGTTCCTGCACCTGGAGCCGCGTGGCGACCACCTCGTCGACGGCCTGTTCCGACGCGGAGTCGACCACGGCCTCCAGGTCTGCGTGCGGGTGCCGTCGACGCAACCGGTCGAGTGCCTTGTTCGCCGTGATCCGGAACAGCCAGGTCCGCACGCGGTCCGGGTCCTCGACCCGGTCGATCCGCTGCCAGGCCTGCAACGCGGCCTCCTGCACGGCGTCGTCCGCCTCGCCGTCCCCGTGTCCGAGGATGCGTGCGGCGTACGCGCGCATGAGCGGGCCGTAGCGCCGGATGAGCACCCCGAAGGCCGCGGTGTCACCGTCGGCGCTGCGTTCGACGAGCGAGGCGTCGGTCAACGCGGACAGGGACTCGTCGCTCGCCACGGGCGGCTCCTCATCACGGATCTCGGTCGTCAGCGTGACGAATCGGGTCGTCGTCACGTCTTTAGTTTTGTGCCTACCAGGTGCGCGTCAGCGTGCCTGGTGCGAGCGCGCCGTGGTCGGCCGCCCCTGAACGGTCGGCCACGGCGCTCCAGCGGCCCGTGCGTTCCCTGATCCGACGCACGGGCCGTTCTTCCTTGCCCCACCGTGCTCCGCTGACCCTGCGTGCCGGCACGGCTTCGTCAGTCGTCCTCGTCCACGAGGAAGTCGGCGTACGTGACCTCCGGGACCGGGGTCGGGATCGGGTCCGTGCGCTCCCCGGACGCCTCGACCGTCGGCTCGGCGTCCGTCCCGATCGCCACGCGTTCCTCGGCGTCGTACGGCGGCAGGTACTTGCTCGAACTCATCACGGTGCCCCTTCGTCCCGGCGACCGTAACAGCGCCGGGCGTCTGCGCAGCAGGCGTGCACCGTGATCGTCCCCCGCCGAGGGCCCGGACGGGGGACGGAAGTTCGCCGACGGCGGACCCCATGCGAACGCATCCGTGCGCGGGCTCAGGGTTCGCGCGCGACGTCCTCCGGGTCCTTGTCGGGGCGCCAGCCGCGCCAGGAGGCCTGCCGGAGACGGCCTTCACCGGTCCACTCGGCGAACTCGACCTCGCCGACGAGCTTCGGCGTCACCCACTGCGCGTCGCGCGCATCGACGCCCGGCACGTCGACGAACGGCGACGTCGTGCGGGCGAGTGGTCGCAGCACCGCGGCGATCTCGTCGAGGTCGCGGTCGCGGAACCCGGTGCCGACCCGGCCGACGTACTGCAGGCCGCCGGGCCCGGGCACGCCGAGCAGCAGGGAGCCGACGCCGCCGGCCCGTCGCCCGTTCCCGGGGCGCCAGCCGCCGACCACCACCTCTTGCGCGGCGTGGTGCTTGAGCTTCAGCCAGGCCTCGGACCGGCGGCCCTCGGCGTACCGCGACGACCGCTTCTTCGCGACGACGCCCTCGAGCCCCTGCTCTCGTGACGCGGCCATCACCGCGTCGAGGTCGCCCGACACCGCGGGCGGCACGTCGATCGCCCCACCCGGTTCGACGACGGTGGTGAGCGCCTGCCGGCGGGCGTCGTACCCGAGTCGCGTGAGCTCGTGCCCGTCGGCCTCGAGCACGTCGAAGAGCAGGAACCGCACGGGTGTCGTCTCCTGCGCGGCGCGGACCTCGCGCGCCTTCGTCAGACCCATCCGGTTCTGCAGCAGCTGGAACGACGGTCGCCCGCGCTCGTCGACGGCCACCACCTCGCCGTCGAACACCCCGTCGACCCCGGCACGCTCGGCCAGCTCCTGCAGCTCCGGGTACTGCGCGGTCAGGTCGTTGTCGTTGCGGCTGCGGAGGGTCACCGACCCGTCGCGCACGGTCGCGAGCGCCCGCACGCCGTCCCACTTCATCTCGAAGGCCCAGTCCGCCGGGTCGAGCCGCGGCGTGCCCGAGGCCGCCGTCGCCTGCATCGTCCGACGGTCGGACGGCGGGGTGTCGGCAGCGGCAGCCCCCGTGATCCGCCGCCGTCCGTCGCGGTGTCCGGCAACCGCTCCGTCGCGAGACGCGTCGCCCTGCCGGTCCGCCGGTGCGCCGCCGCCGTCCGCCGCCCGGTCCGGCTGTTCCTTCGTGCGGTGGATGAGCCAGTTCTTCTCGTCGCCCCCGCCCCGGCCACGGGTGTGCAGGAGCGCGAGCCGCCGCACCCCGCCGGCGCGGCCGTGCAGCGTGACGATGACCTCTTGTCCCTCGCGCCACTTCTCGAGCTCGTACGTGCCGTCGTCCCAGAGGGTCACCGTGCCGCCGCCGTACTCGTCGTGCGGGATCGTGCCCTCGAACGAGCCGTACTCGAGCGGGTGGTCCTCGGTCTGCACCGCCAGGTGGTTCTTGCCCGGGTCCGTCGGTTCACCCTTCGGCAGGGCCCAGCTGACGAGCACGCCGTCGTGCTCGAGCCGGAAGTCGTAGTGGTCACGCGTGGCGTGGTGCTCCTGGATGACGAACGTCGGGGTGCCGTCCTTCCGCACCGTCGGCGCGCCCGCCGGCACCGGTTCCGGGGTCTTCGACGCGTCACGCTTCGCCCGGTAGGCGGCGAGCCGGTCGCGCGCCGGCTGCTCGGCGTCGTTCGCGCGCTCGGTCCGGTCGCTGTCCCAGTGACCGTGGTCGTCGCGCCCGACGGCCAACGAGGCGGAGGCGACCGGGTGCAGGAAGTCCCCACGGGCCTCCAGGCGTTCGAGGACCTCGTCCAGCGTGAGCTGCGCGAGCCCCTTCTCCTCGAGCTCCGCCCAGGTGCGGGGTGCAGCGACCGTCGGCCGGTCACGGCCGCGCAGCGAGTACGGGGCGATCGTCGTCTTGTTGCCGTTGTTCTGCGACCAGTCGACGAAGACCTTGCCGGCACGCTCGGCGCGGCTCATCGACGACAGCACCAGGTCGGGCAGGTCCGTCTCGAGGGCCTTCGCCAGCTCGTGCGCCACGTCCGAGACGTGTGCCGTCGTGGAGCGACCGTCGAGGGCGGCGTACAGGTGGATGCCCTTCGACCCCGAGGTCACCGGGTACGGGTCGAGTCCCATGCCGTGCAGGATCTCGCGGGCGGCGAGCGCCACCTCGACGCACTCGGGCAGCCCGACCCCCTCGCCCGGGTCGAGGTCGAGCACGAGCCGGTCCGGGTTCTGCTGCGCGCCGCGGGGACCGAACCGCCACTGCGGCACGTGCAGCTCGAGCGCCGCCTGCTGGGCCATCCACACCAGGGTCGGCAGGTCGTCGACGATCGGGTACTCGTTGTCGTGCTCGGTGTGGTGGATCGTGTGGTGGCGGACCCAGTCCGGCGCGGAGTCCGGCAGGTTCTTCTCGAAGAAGACCTTGCCGCCGACGCCGTTCGCCCAGCGCTTGCGCGTCACCGGGCGGTCCTTGACGTGCGGGATCATCCACGGCGCGACCCGCTCGTAGTACTCGATCACCCGACCCTTCGTCGTGCCGGTCTCGGGGTAGAGCACCTTGTCGGTGTTCGTCAGCGCGAGCCGACGGTCCCCCACCAGCACCACGGTCTTCCGGGCGGCCGGGCTCACAACGCCACTCCGGTCGCTCCTGCCACGGTGAGGGTGGTGCCGGACGTGTACGACGACTCCGGACCGGCCAGGTAGACGTACGCGCCGCCGAGCTCGACGGGCTGCGCCGGCCGGCCGAACGGCGTGCCCTCGCCGTAGTGGGCGATCTCGTCGCCGGGGTAGCTGATCGGCTGCAGCGGGGTCCACACCGGCCCCGGCACGACCGTGTTCGCGCGGATGCCCTTCGGCGCGAGCTGCCGGGCGAGGCCGTTCGTGTACGTGATGATGGCGGCCTTGGTCGCCGCGTAGTCGATCATCCGGTCCTGCGGCTGGTAGGCGGACACCGAGCTCGTCGTGACGATGGAGCTGCCGGGCGCCAGGTGCGGCACGGCGGCGCGGACGAGCCAGAACAGCGAGTACACGTTGACCTTCATCGTGCGGTCGAAGTCCTCGGTCGACTGCTCGGTGACGTCCTCGTGCACCTGCTGGTGACCGGCGACCAGCACCAGCGAGTCGAGCCCGCCGAGCTCGCTGACGGCGTCGCGCACCAGCGTCGCGCAGAACGCCTCGTCGGTGAGGTCCCCTGGCAGCAGCACCGCCTTGCGCCCGAGGTCGCCGATGACGTCCCGCACCTGCTCGAGGTCGTCGCGCTCTTCCGGCAGGGCGTTCAGGGCGACGTCGGCGCCCTCCTTCGCCATGGCGATCGCCGCGGCCCGGCCGATGCCCGAGTCGGCGCCCGTGACGAGGACGCGGTACCCGCGCATCCGTCCGGTGCCGAGGTACGTCGTCTCGCCGTGGTCGGGAGGCGGGTCCATCGCTCCGGCCAGGCCGGACCCCTGCTGCGTCTGCGCGGGGAACGGCGGGCGGGCGAACTGGTCTCGTGGGTCCTGCTTGTCGAGCTGGCTCATGCGCCCATCGTGCTCGCGTCGGCCGCTCCGCGGTCCAGCGAGGCCGGACCTGTGGACGGTTCCACCGGGTCGCGGACCTGTGGACGACCCGACCACTCCGGGCGCTCCGCCCGGGACCCGGGCATCATGAGCGCATGAGGTCGATCTGGAAGGGCTCCATCGCGTTCGGGCTCGTCAACGTGCCGATCAAGGTGTACGCAGCCACCGAGACGCACGACGTGTCCCTGCACCAGGTCCACGACGAGGACAAGGGCCGCATCCGGTACAAGCGGGTGTGCGAGTTCGGCCACGAGGTCGAGTACGCCGACATCCAGCGCGCCTACGACGACGGCGAGAAGACCGTCGTGCTCACGGCGGACGACTTCGGGCAGCTCCCCGAGGAGCAGTCGCACGAGGTCGAGGTGCTCGAGTTCGTGCCCGTCGACCAGGTCGACCCGATGATGTTCGAGAAGACCTACTACCTCGAGCCCGACTCGCGCTCGCCGAAGGCCTACGTGCTGCTGCGCGAGACGTTGGCGACGACCGACCGCCTGGCGATCGTGCAGTTCACCCTGCGCCAGAAGACCCGGCTCGGTGTGCTCCGCGTGCACGACGACGTCATCCTGCTGCAGGGGCTGCTCTGGGGCGACGAGGTCCGCGCGGCCGACTTCAAAACGCTCGACACGACGGTGAAGGTGAGCGCGAACGAGCTGAAGATGTCGTCGTCGCTCGTCGAGAGCATGTCGACGGACTTCGACCCCGACCGCTACACCGACTCCTACCAGGAGGAACTGCAGCAGCTCATCGACGCCAAGCTCGAGGCCGGCGACGACGTCGACACCGAGAAGACCTTCGGCGACCAGGCCGACGAGGACGACGACGACGAGGGCGGGGACGTGCTCGACCTGATGGCCGCCCTGCGTGCGTCCGTCGACAAGAAGCGGTCGGGAGGCTCGGGGTCGCGTTCGTCGTCCACCTCGCGTTCGTCGTCGGGTTCCGACTCGGGCACGTCCGGCTCGACGAAGCGGGCCCCGGCCCGGAAGACCCCGGCGAAGAAGACGGGCGCCGACAAGACGAGCACCGAGGACGCCCCCGCGAAGAAGGCACCGGCGAAGAAGACCCCGGCGAAGAAGCCGGCGGCGGCGAAGAAGACCCCGGCGAAGAAGACCACCGGGAAGACGACGGCCGAGAAGACGACGACCGAGAAGAAGCAGGCCAGCTAGTCGTCGTCGGTGTCGCGGTTGGTCCGCCGGACGGCGAGCGGCACCGACACCCACAGCGCCGCCGCGCCGACGGCGACCGCGACCCCGCCGAGCACGCCGCCGAGGTCCCCGACGACCACGTCGAAGACGAAGAACACGGTGCCGGCGAAGAGCAGGGCGCTCACGATGAGCGTCACCAGCAGGATGACGTTGCCCACCCGGACCAGGTCGTGCTCCTGCCGTTGCCGGAACACGAGCCGGTGCGTCGCGACCGCCGACAACGCCGTGACGGTGACGAGGACCGCCAGGACGACCAGCACCAGGTAGATCGCCCGCTGCCCGACGTCGAGCGTCGCGAACCGCTGTCGGAACGGCAGCGTGAGGAGGAACCCGGCCAGGATCTGGGTGCCGGTCTGCACGATCCGGAGTTTCTGCTGGATGTCCGCCCAGTTCCGGTCCCACCGTTCGGTCGGTGTCTCGTGCCGCCCGCGTTCGGTCTCGTTCAGACCACGAACCTACCCACCGGCAGACAGAGTGAGTAGGGTGAAATCTCACACTGAAGTGGGGACTCGCGATGGCCGCCAGCGAAAGACTTCGATTGATGGTGACGGTGAAAGCCGCCCCGGAACCGTCGCGGACGTACATCGATACGGTCTGCGTCGCCGGAGTGCGAGTTGACCGTGAAGTAGCCGAGTGGATACGCCTGTACCCGGTACCGTTCCGCCACTTGTCGACTAGTCATCAATTCGCGAAGTACGACCTGATCGAGGTCGACACCGTCCGCGCGCGACACGACTCCCGTGCAGAGAGCAGGCGACCCGTGTGGGACTCACTCGAGGTTGTCGGTCGTGTTGAGCACAAGGCAGCTCGGGATCGCATACTCGGCACGTTGCCGTCCAGATCGATGTGCGAGCTCATCGGCGGTGTGCAGAGCGACCCCGACGCGCAATCGCTCGGGCTCGTCTCCGTCAGACAGCTCCAGGGCTTCTCGCTCTCGAAACACCCGGGCTGGTCAACCGCCCAGCAGCGCGCGATCGAGAGCGCCATCGCGCAACCTCCACTGTTCGGGGAGTCGGAGAAAGCCGCGCGGCCCCTCGAACCACCACGCTTCACAGTGAGGATTCGCTACCGCTGCGAGGCGGAGGCCTGCAACGGCCACGAGCCCTCGCTCCTCGACTTCGAACTCGCGGCGCTGCAGCATCGGGGTCGTCATCGGTCCGATGAGGCTCTCCAGGCGATGATCCTGCAGAAGTTCCGTGATGAGCAGTTCAATGAAGGGCTTCGCACATCGCTGTTCGTCGGGAACATCGCGGATCCGCCTAAGCGACGGAGCTTCTCGGCTCTCGGAGTACACCACGTCCCGAGAGATTCGGACTGGTCCTCGACGCTCTTCTGAGTCAGACCGCGAGTGCCAGGTCTTCGGCGCAGAGCGCTTGCAGGATCAGCTCACGATGGCAGTGCGTTTCATCCGCCTCGAAGCACAACAAAGCGACGTGATGAGATTCGGTGAGATCGCGAACCTCGGACAGCGCGCTCTGCGCCTCGTCAGATCGGAGGAGATCTCGGTACGTTTCCCGACTCGCGAACGCTTCTGGGCCCGCGGAGGTTGCGAATCCCTCACGGTTGGTCTTGGGGTTACCCAGTGCGCGCAAGTGGCTGTAGCCGATCCCAGCAGCTTCGAGTCCGGCCCGGAGCGCCGTCTTTGAGAGTCCTCGTTTTCGTGAGATCGGGTTCAATCGGACGTCGACGACGTGCTCGACACCGCGGAGCCGCAGTCTCGCGACGAGCCCTTCGAGGTCAGACCCCTCGTAGCCGATCCCGATGATTGCACGCGGTGCCATGGCGTCAGTCAAGCACGACGGCCGACACGACACGAGCCGGAAACACAGTTCGGGGAAACTGGTGAAATGACTCCACAAGAGCCAGGGAGCCTGCACTCGCCATCCGTGACCGCAGGCCCGCCCGTCACCGTGTCCATCACCCGGCTGGTCGAACCCGACCGCATCCCCGACGTCACCCGCTGGGTGCAGTCCGGCGTGAACCTGGCGAACCGCTATCCGGGCTTCCTCGGCTCGGGGTGGGTGCGCTCGCACGCGACGAGCCGCGAGTGGCACATGCTCTACCGGTTCGCCGACCACGACTCCCTGGCCACGTGGGAGAACTCCGACGACCGGCTCCGCTGGCTCGACCTCGGCCGCGACCTGGTCGTCGAGTCCCGCGTCGAGCGGCGCACCGGCATCGAGGGCTGGTTCGACGTCCCGCAGGACGCCCCGGCCTCGAGCGCTCCCCCGCGGTGGAAGCAGGCGGTGAGCATCTGGCTCGGCTTCTTCCCGGTGAACCTGGCGTTCACGTACCTGATGGCCGGGCTCGTTCCCGCGTTCGCCCACGTCGCGATCCTGCCCCGGGTGCTCGTCACGACGCTCGTGCTCACGCCGATCATGACCTTCTGGGTGCTGCCGTTCGTGACGAAGCTGATCCGCCCGTGGCTGCTCGCGCCGCCGCGGTCCGAGCGGGCCTAGCCGACCCGGCCGACCTCGCCGGCCGCGTGCGGGAAGCCGCCGTCGTGGCCGAGCGCGTCCCAGGCCACGCGGAGCACGTGCGGGCGGGCCTCGGCGGCCGAGGCGTCGTCCTCGTACGTCAGCGCGAGCATGACGATCGCACCGAACGCGCCGGACACCCGGGCGCGACGGTCGAGGGGGGTGGCCGTGGGGTCCCCGGGGTCGGTGCCGAACAGCTCGAGCAGCGTCGCGGCGACCGGCACGAGTCGCGCCCCGACGTCGTCGCCGCGGTGCAGGGTGAACGCGGCGAGCGCGAGCTCCGCCCAGCCGGGTCGGGCCAGCGCGAGGTCGGTGATGCCGGCGAGCGCCGCCGCGTCCCGTGCGGGCCCGACCGGCAGGTCGCGCACCGCCCGCAGCACCGCCTCGGTCTGCGCCGCGCACTGGGCGAGCGCCGCCTCGACGAGCAGGTCCTTGCTCGTGAACCGCGCGAGGACCCCTGCCTTCGAGTACCCCGAGCGGTCGGCGACGGCCTGCACCGCGGTGTCCTTGATGCCGCGGCGGGCGATCAGACCGGCGACGACGTCGAGCACGTCCCGGTCGACGTCCTCGCTCGACGGACGCCCACGACGGGCCCCGGCGGTCACGCGCGCACCGCCGACCGGCGGCGGACGGCCCCGACGAGCAGGACGGCGCCGGTGAGCACCTCCCACGCGATGATCGTGTACACGGAGCCACGTTCCCACACCCCGTCGGGGAACACGTCGACCGTGCTGGTCGACGAGTCGACGACGAGCATCACGAGGGCGACGAGGCCGAGGACCCCGAGCACGGTGCTCGCCACCCGGTACCCGCGGGTGGCTCCGGTGCGCCGGCCGGACGCGGCGGCGACGATCGCCACGACGTTGCCGGTCGTGATCGCCGCCGCGGCGCCGAGCACGTGGAACGCGATCGTGCCGTCCTCGGTGCTCGCCTGGCTGCCGTGGAACGACCCCACCAGGACCATCCCGACCAGGTGGACCGCGCCGAGGACGACCGCCGTCACCCGGGCCCTGCGGGTCGCACCCCGGAGCAGCACGGCGGCGAGCACCGTGGCGGCGCCGAACAGCACCCCCTGGCCGACGAAGGTGGCGTTCATCAGTCCGTGCAGCGGCGAGTCGATCGCGCGGCCCTGGAACGAGCCGACGTCGGGGACGCCGAGGTCGGAGATGTAGTTCGTCGCGTAGCTGTAGCCCGGCCAGGCCGATGCCGAGACGGCTTCGCCGGTGAGCCAGCCGAGCCCGGCGACGAGCCAGGCCACGGCGGGGACGACGAGCCCGCGGTGCACGGTCGACGAGGTGGTGTCCGTTCTGGTCATTCTCTGACCATAATGGTCAGACCTGGGAGCCTCCCAGGACGGAGAGCTGGTCGAGCCGTTCGAGGATGACGCCCTCGCGGAGCGCCCACGGGCAGATCTCGAGCGCCGGCAGGTCGAAGATGTCCAGGCACGCCTCGGCGACGAGGGCACCGGGCACCACCTGGTGCGCGCGGCTGGCGGAGACCCCGGGCAGGGTCGCGAGCTCGTCCACCGACATCATGAGCAGCTCCGGCAGCTGCTGCCGCAGCACGGCGCCGTCGAGCGCACGCGGCACGAGCGGGCCCGCCGCGGACGGAGCGGCGCCGCAGATCCGGGCGATCGACCGGAAGGTCTTCGAGGTGGCGACGGCACGGTCCGGCCTGCCCGAGCGGAGCAGACGTCCGGCGTCCCGGGCGATCTCGACGCGGATCTCGTGCCGGATCCGGCGGACGTCGTCCTCGGTCGGGGTGCCCGCCGCGAAGTACGCGCGTGCGAGCCGCGCGGCGCCGATGGGCATCGACCACGCAACGTCCGGTGCCTCGTCGGCTCCGCCGGCGATCTCCAGCGAGCCGCCGCCGATGTCGAAGACCGCCAGGCGCCCGGCGGACCAGCCGAACCAGCGCCGCACGGCCAGGAAGGTCAGGCGCGCTTCGTCCCCGCCGGACAGTACCGCGAGTTCGACGCCCGTCGACGACCTGACGTGGGCGAGGACCGCCTCGGAGTTGACGGCGTCCCGGACGGCCGAGGTCGCGAACGCGAGCATGTCCTCGCACCCGCGCTCCTCGGCGACGCGGACGGCGTCGGCCACGAAGGCCGTCAGCGCGTCGATCCCCTCGGGCGTCACCGCGCCAGCGGCGTCCAGGTGCTCGGCGAGCCGCAGCGGCTGCTTGAACGAGGACGCCGGCAGCGGCGCGGCGCCGCCGTGGGCATCCACCACGAGCAGGTGGCCGGTGTTGGACCCGATGTCGAGGACTCCCACGCGCATGAGCGCAACGCTAGCGGCCGGGCAGGCGATCAACGGCCGGGAGGCCCGCCCTACGCCCGCAGGAAGGCCTCGAGTTCCGCCGTGGTCGGGTACGAGGCCTGCGCGCCCGCCTTCGTCGCGGCGTACGCCCCGACCCCCACCGCGAACCGCGCCGCGTCGACGAGGGCGTCCCCCGCCGCGAGCCGCAGCGCGACCGACCCCATGAAGGCGTCGCCGCAGCCCGTGGTGTCGACCGGCTCGACCCGGACGGCGTCGATCGACACCGGCTCGGCACCGCCGTCGTGCACGACGCAGCCCGCGCCGCCGCGGGTGACGATCGACCGGGTGACGCCGTGGTCGCCGAGCGCCACGGCCTCGTGCTCGTTGACGAGCAGGACGTCGGTCAGCTCGAGCAGCTCGGCGGGGACTGCCCCGAACGGCGACAGGTTCGTGAGCACGGTGACCCCCGCCGCGTGGGCGGCCCGGGCGGCAGCGAGGACGACGTCGATCGAGACCTCGAGGCAGAGCCCGAGGACCGCGGCGTCGCCGAAGGCGTCGGACGGCACGTCGTCCGGCGTCAGGGTGCCGTTCGCCCCGGCGGAGATGACGATGGTGTTCTCGCCGGCGCCGTCGACCGTGATGACGGCGGTGCCGGTGGCCACGCCCTCCCGGACGGCGACGTGCGTGGTGTCCGCACCCGCGGCCGCGACGGAGTCGCGGAGCAGCGCACCGTTCCCGTCGTCGCCGACCGCACCGATCATGCGGACCGTGCCCCCGAGCCTCCCGGCAGCCACCGCCTGGTTGGCGGACTTGCCGCCGGGCAGGACCACCAGGTCGGACCCGTGCAGGGTCTCGCCGGGCTGGGGGAACCGCTCGGTCCGGACCACCAGGTCCGCGTTGAGCGATCCGACGATCACGATGGTCTCGGTCACCGGACGGACTCCTTCTGCGGGGCGGCGGACGTGGTCTCGGCGCCCTCCGGTCGAGGGATGAGGAACGAGACGGCCAGCGCGACCGTCGTGATGGCGGCCCCGAGCAGCATCCCACCCGAGTACCCGGCGGTGCCCGCGGACCCGCCGACCCCGAGTGCGATCTGCAGTGCCGGCAACACGGCGAAGCTGACCCCGGCGCCGAGGTTGAACGCACCGGCGTTCAGGCCGGGCAGGAAGCCGGGGTTCGACTCCGGGGAGAGCACGATGCCGAGGCCGTTGAGGATGATGTTCGCGATGCCGGCGTAGGTGATGCCGATGAGCACGGTCGCGGCGACGAGCACCGGCAGCGAGTGCACGCCGACGATCGCCATGAGGACGGTCGCCACGATGCTGCCGACCAGGCCGACGCGCAGGACGGCGCGGTAGCCGATGGTCGGCGCGAGGCGTCCGGCGAACGGTCCGACGACCCAGCCGACGAGCGCGTACGGGGTGAGGAACACGAGCGATGCCAGATCGGGTTCCATGCCGAAGCCGGCGTCGCCGTTCTGCGCGAGCGACGTGACCAGGCCGTTGACCACGGCGAAGACGCCCGTCATCGTGAGGAACGTCGTCGCCAGCAGCGCCCACGTGGCGCGACGCTTCAGGAAGCGGGTCTCGACCAGGGGCTCCCGCACCCGGGACTCGACCGCCCAGAAGACCGCGAAGGCGGCGAGGGCGACGACGATGCCGCCGACCACGAGCACCGGGTTCGCGGCGCCGAGCTTGCCGGCCTCGTTGAAGGCGGTGAGCAGCGCGCCGACGCTCACCACGAGGGGCACGACTCCGATCCAGTCCATCCGGGTGCCGGCGGACGGCTTCGACTCGACCCCCCAGACGGCGACGAGTGCCAGCGCGATCACGGTGACGAGCGCGATCACCCAGAAGATCCCGCGGAAGCCGAAGTTCGTGGCGATCCAGCCGCCGGCCAGGGCGTCGACCCCGGCGATCCCGCCGTTCACCGCGGTGAGCAGACCGAGGGCGGCGCCGTAGCGCTTCGGGTCGTGGATCTCGTTGCGCAGGACGAGCAGGCAGATCGGGACGACCGGGCCGGTGACGCCCTGGATGATCCGGCCGGCGAACAGCATCGGCACGTTCACCGCGAGCGCCGCGACGACGCTGCCGACGAACATCACGGCGAGCATCCCGAGCAGGACCCGCTTGCGGCCGACGATGTCGGACAGCCGCGGCAGGAACAGCGAGAACAGCGCCGCCAGCGTGAAGTACAGCGTCTGCGAGAGGCCGATGGTGGCGTCGTCGGTCCGCAGCTCGCGCGCCATCGTGACGAGCGCCGGACTGAGCATGCTCGCGTTCAGCTGGAACGCGATGCACGCGGCGAGGAGCGCGGCGGTGAGGGCGCCGATCGACTTCGTCGTCGATGAGGTGGTCATGGTGCTCAGATCTCCGTCGTGGTGGCGGCGGCGCGGGGCGTCCAGCCGGTGTCGGGGGTCTCGCCGATGCGCTCGAGGGCGTCGACGACCAGGTCCCAGAACCGGCCGTGGTCGAGCTCCATCGCGGCGCTCGTGCGGCAGTCCTCGGGCGCGGGCGCGCGGAAGTCGGCGACGGTCATGCCGAGCGTCAGGGCGCCCTGGGTCTCGATGCGGATCGGCACCTTCACCGCGCGGACGATCGTCGGGTCGATGACGTACGCGACGGCGCAGGGGTCGTGCACCGGCGGGGCGTCGAAGCCCTGCGCGTCCTTGTACGTCTGGCCGAAGAAGTCGAGCAGCTCCCCGACGAACGCGGCGGGACCGGTGCCGACGGCGGCGATCCGGGCGGCGACCTCGGGGGTGGCGAGCGCCTGGTGGGTCAGGTCGAGGCCGACCATGACGACGTCCCAGCCGGCCTCGAACACGATGGCGGCGGCCTCGGGGTCGATGACGATGTTGAACTCGGCGACGGGGCTCCAGTTGCCGACGTGCACCCCGCCGCCCATGAGCACGACCTGCTTGACGCGCTCGACGATGCGGGGTTCCTTGCGGACGGCGAGGGCGATGTTCGTCAGGCCGGCCGTCGGCACGATGGTGACGGTGCCGGGCTCGTGGGCCATGACCGTGTCGATGATGAGGTCGACGGCGTGCCGCTCGTCGAGGCCGAACGCCGGCTCCGGCAGCACCGGGCCGTCGAGGCCGCTCTCGCCGTGGATCTCCGGCGCGACCTCGACCTCGCGCAGCAGCGGTCGCGGGGATCCGGCGGCGAACGGCACCCCGGTGATGCCGGCGATGCGGGCGACGGCCAGGGCGTTGCGGGTGACCTTCTCGAGGGTCTGGTTGCCGACGACCGTGGTGACGGCGAGCAGCTCGACGTCCGGGTTGCCGTGCGCGAGCAGCATCGCGACGGCGTCGTCGTGGCCGGGGTCGCAGTCGAGGATGATCTTCGAAGGCACGCGGGGCGCTCCACTTCTTCGGGGAATCGAGGGGGTGAGTGCTCGGCGCGGTGGGGATCCGCGGGGCGACAGCGCGTCGCACCGCAGCGCGTCAAGCGTTTGACATGGAAGCACGTCAAGCGTTTGACGTCAAGTCGTCGAGGCAGCCTCGGTAGCATCGGCACGTGCCCCACTCCGCCGCCCCGGCCCGTCGCGTGACCGCGGCGATGGTGGCCGAGCGCGCGGGCACGAGCATCGCCACCGTGTCGCTCGTGGTGAACGGCAAGGACCGCGGACGTGTCTCGGCACCCATCGCGACGCGGGTCCGCGACGCCGTCGACGAACTCGGCTACGTCGTCGACCACGCCGCGAGCTCCCTGGCGCGGGGCAGCGGCGACCTCGTCGTGCTCATCGCGCCCGACCTGTCGAACCCGTTCTTCGCCGAGGTCATCCGCGGCGTCCGCGACACACTGGGCGACCGGTTCCAGCTCGTGCTCTCCGTCACCGAGCCCGGCGCGCAGCCCGTCGCCGCCGACGTCCGCCGCTTCGAACGGCTGCGACCCGCCGGGATCCTGGTCGACGCCCCCGCCGCCGGGGAGTCGATGGCGGCGAGCGTCCCCGTCGTGCTGCTCGACGCCCCCGGTGGTGTCGAGGCCGTCAACTACGACCTCTCCACCGGCGTGCACGACCTCGTCGCGCACCTGCACGCCCTGGGCCACCGCCGGGTCGGCTACCTCGACGGCACCTCGCGCGCGACGACGTTCGGCGTCCGCCGCGACCTGTTCGAGCAGGCCTGCGCCGACGCCGGCATCACCGTCTCCGAGGTCACCGCCCGCGCCGACCTCACCGTGGACGCTGCGGCCGCGGCGACGGAGCACGTCATCGAGGCCTGGCAGGACGACGACGTCACCGCCGTCGTCGCGGCCGCGGACACCCTGGCCTACGGGGTGCTGCGCGTCGCCGGCTCGCTCGGCATCGCCGTCCCCGGGGCCCTGGCGGTCGCCGGCTTCGACGACCTGCCGTCGTCCTCGGTCACCGCCCCGGCCCTGACGAGCGTGGCGCTGCCCGGCGCCGACCTCGGTCGCGCGGCGGCGCTCCGGCTCCTCGCGACGCTCGACGGCACGGCCGCCGAGCCCGCCGCGCTGCCGACGCGCCTGGTCCGCCGCGCGAGCACCGGGGCGTAGGCGGTCCGCGCCGGCCGGGCGCGGTCATGCAGCGCTCGGGCCGGTCCGGGCTGGTTCGGTCCGGGCCGGGCCGGGCCGGGCCGGGCCGGGCCGCGAAAGCGACGCACCTCGCCGCAGCAGGCTCGTCCCCATCGCGGAAGCGACAATTCGCCGCCGATGTTCCGCGGCGAAGTGTCGCTTTCGCGGACCCGCGGACCCGCGGACCCGCAGCCCCGCTGGCCCGCTGGCCCGCTGCCCCGCAGACCCACAGACTCGCAGCCCCCGGGCCTGCGGACCCACCGCCCAGCAGGCCAGCGGGAGGGTCTCCACCGCGGAAGCGACACTCCTCGCCGCAGCGCGCTGGTCCCCATCGCGAGAGCGACAGTCGGCCGCGAACAATCCGCGGCAAAGTGTCGCTTTCGCGGAGGCGCGGGCCTGTGGCCGCACCCGCTCGACGGACGGGAGGCACGGCGCCAGCTGACACCGTGCCTCCCGTCCGAAGGTGGTGACGACCACCCCGCGAAAGCGACAGTTCACCGCGAACGTTCCGCGGCGGACTGTCGCTTTCGCGGACCGAACCGGTCCCGGCCCGGCCCGGCCCAGCCCGGACTACTGCTGCGTGCGGTCCGCGGGCTCGACCGGCTGCGCCTGCTCCGCCCGGCCCTCGCGCTGGGCGCGCTCGAGCTCGTCGGCCTCGGCACCACCGACGGCCTCGCCGCGGGCGACCATGCCGGCCGTGTCGGACAGCGTGATCTGCGGCAGGAAGAGCGCGAGCAGGAACGCGACGGCGATGAACGGCAGCAGGTACCAGAACACCGGTGCCAGCGAGTCGGCGTAGGCGTTCACGATGCCGTCCTGCACCGCCGGCGGCAGCCCCGCCACGGTCGCCGGGTCGATGCTGCCCGCGGACGACGCCGCGTCGGTGGCCGAGCCGCCGGCGCCGCGGAACACGTCGGTGAGCGACGTGGTGAGCCGCGCCGTGAAGAGCGCACCGAAGACGGCGGTGCCGAGCGAGGCGCCGACCTCGCGGAAGTAGTTGTTCGTCGACGTGGCGGTGCCCACCTGCGAAGCGGGCACGGCGTTCTGCGCGACGAGGACGACCACCTGCATGATGAGGCCGAGGCCGGCGCCGAAGACGAACAGGTACGCGCAGATGAGCCAGATCGGGGTGTCCGCGGCGAGCTGGGTCATCGCGAGCATGGCCATCGCGACGAGGACCGTGCCGACGATCGGGAACATCCGGTAGCGGCCGGTCTTCGTGATGAGGACACCGGAGGCGATCGACGTGCCGATGAGGCCGGCCATCATCGGGAGCATCAGCAGACCGGAGACCGCGGCCGAGGTGCCCGACGCCATCTGCAGGAACGTCGGGACGAAGCCGATCGCGGCGAACATGCCGATGCCGAGCACGAGGCCGATGCCGGTGGCGAGCAGGAAGGTGCGGTTGCGGAAGAACGACAGCGGCAGGACCGGGTCCTCCACCCGCGACTCGACGAGCACGAGGAGCGCCGCCGACACGACGAGGCCGGCGAACCAGGCCCACGTCTCGGGGGCGTCCCAGCCGTGGTCCCGGCTGCCGCCGAACTCCGAGAAGAAGACCAGGCAGGTGGTGGCGGCGGACATGAAGAGCACGCCGAGCACGTCGATGCGCTTCGTCGCCTTCTTGTTCGGCAGGGTCAGCGCGAACCAGGCGACGAAGAACGCCGCGATGCCGACCGGGATGTTGATGTAGAACGCCCAGTTCCAGGTGAGGTGGTCGACGAAGAACCCGCCGAGCAGCGGGCCGCCGATCGCGGACAGACCGAAGATCGCGCCGAGCGGGCCGAGGTACTTGCCGCGCTGCGAGGCGGGCACGATGTCCGCGATGATCGCCTGCGACAGGATCATCAACCCGCCGCCGCCGAGCCCCTGCATCGCGCGGAACACGACGAGCTGCGTGAAGTCCGTGGCGAACGCGCACCCGGCCGACGCGACGGTGAACAGCGCGATCGCGATGAGGAACAGGTTGCGGCGCCCGAGGACGTCGCCGAACTTGCCGTAGACGGGCATCACGATGGTGGAGGCGAGCAGGTACCCGGTGGTCAGCCAGGCCTGGTGGGCGACGCCGCCGAGCTCGCCGACGATGGTGGGCATCGCCGTCGAGACGATGGTCTGGTCGAGGCTGGAGAGCAGCATCCCCGCGATGAGCGCGGAGAAGATGATCCAGATCCGGCGCTGCGTGAGGAGCAGCGGTCCGTCGGTGCCTGGGCGGGCACGCTTGGTCGTGCCCGGCGCGGTGGCGCTCATGCGGTGTGGTCCTGTCCGGTCGTGATGGCCGCCCTCATGAGGCGGAGGTTCTCGGTGAGCAGGGCGTCGAACGTCGGCCCGGTGGTCTCGTCGAAGGCGTCGTCGAAGTACGTCTCCGCCGTCACCTTCGCGAGCGCCGCGGCCGCCTCGGTCACCAGGCGCGCGCGGCGGTCGGCCGGGTCGTCCCAGCCGAACCGGGTGCGGACCGCCGCGGTGATGCGGCCGAGCTGCACGTCGGTGGCGGACAGGAACCGCGCGACGAGCGCGGGCTCCCGTTCGAAGACGCCGCGGACGAGGACCTCGTCCGCGCGGTCGATGCCGACGCGTCGGAGCTGGTCGACCGCGAGCGCGACGATTGAGTCGAGCGGGTCGAGGTCGCCGGGGACGATCCCGCCGGCGGCGTAGGCCTCGATGGCCTCGACGTCGGCGTTGATCTCGATGCCGAGCACGGCGTCGTCCTTCGACGCGAAGTGGTTGAAGAACGTGCGCCGGGACACCCCGACGGTCTGGCAGAGCTGCTCGATCGTGAACCCGTGCAGCCCGTGCTCGACGGTCGCCCGACGCGCTTCGACGATCATGCGTCGGCGCAGCGCGCGGGTGCGTTCGGTGGTGCTCACCGAACAAGAATTGCACTCTGAGGCTGAGAGTGCAAGGTAGAGATCGTCCCCCTACAGCGCCTTCTCGAAGCAGAACGACCACGGCATGGTCGCCGCGTAGGGCTCGTAGACGTCGATCTGGTGCCAGCCGGTCTTGCGGTACAGCGCGACGGCGTCCGGCTGCTTGTCACCCGTCTGCAGGATGAGCCGCGGGGCGCCGAGCTCGCGACCGACCCGCTCGCACTCGTCGAGCAGCGCCGTCGCGGCGCCCTTGCCGCGCGCAGCCGCCAGCACGATGAGGCGCTTCAGCTCGACCTCGTCGCCGAGGCGACGGACGGCGATGTGCCCGACCGGTGCACCCGACTCGTCGAGGGCGAGGACCGACGTGACCACCGTCGAGGGGTCGACGCTCAGCGCACGGCTCCGCTCGGCGGTGACGGCCGGGTCCTCACCGGCGTTCGACGAGCCGTAGCGCTCGTGCATCTCGTCGTCCATCCGGGCGCGGAGCTCCACGCTGCGGGGGTCGTCCCAGGACACGCGTTCGATCGTGATCACGAACGTCGATCCTGGCACGCGCGACCGACGGTGCGGAAACCGAGGCGCCCGACGGTGCGGAAACCGAGGCGCCCGACGGCGCGGGAACCGAGGTGCCCGTCAGGCGCGACCGGCACCGCCCGTCAGGCGTGCTGACCGAGCGCCGCGATCGGGCCCTCGCCAGCGCGGAACGCCGCGAGCACGGCCGCCGCGTCGTCGTACACCTCGGCCGCCCCGGCACCGCGGAGCTCGTCGCCGCCGATGCCGCCGGTCATCACACCGACGCACGTCACGCCCGCCGTGCCGGCGGACTCGACGTCCCACACGGCGTCCCCGACCATCACGGCGGAATCGGCGGAGACCCCGGCCTTCTCGAGCGCGACCCGGACGATGCCGGGGTCGGGCTTCGCCTGCTCGACGTCCTCGGAGCTGGTCTCGGCGGTGACCCACTCACCCGCGTCGAGCAGGTCGCGCAGGCGGGCGAGTTCGTGCTCGGGCGCGCTGGTCGCCAGGACGACGGCGTGCCCGGCCTCGGCGACGGCCTGCAGGAGTTCGCGCGCGCCCGGCAGCAGCCGGAGCCGTGGCATCTGCTCGGCGTAGTAGGCGGTGTGGAACTGCTTCGCGGTGTCGCGGGTCTCCTGGGACGCCTCCGGCAGCAGCGTCTCGAGCAGCTTCGCCGAGTCCATGCCGATCGCGCGGTGGATCCGCCAGGCGTCGACGGACTCCCCCGCCGCCAGGAACGCACGCCACCACGCGTCGATGTGCGCGTAGTTCGAGTCGGCGAGGGTGCCGTCGATGTCGAAGAGGACTGCTGTCGTGGGTGCGTCGGCCATCCGTCCATGCTGCTCGGGAGGCCCGGATCGCCTCCCAGGGGCGGCCGGCGGCCCGTCAGACGGTGATCGTCTCCCCCACGGGCAGGATGCGGACCGGTACCGGCCCGAGCCCGTCCGGGCCGAGGAACCGCGTGGTGGACTGCTGGCCGAGGTCGCTCAGCATCGCCTCGTGGATCTGCACGGCCCGCTCGGGAGCGACGGCGCGGACGTAGTCGACGGCCTCGGCCGTGTTCGTCCACGGCCCGCTCGTCGGGACGAGCAGGGTCGGCACGGGCACGCCGGGCTGCAGGTACGCGTCACCGGGGTGGAAGACGGCGTCGTCGACCAGGTAGCCGACGTTGGCGGTCGAGGGGATGTCGGGGTGGATGACCGCGTGCTGCTCGCCGAAGACCCGGACGGAGAACGACCCGACGGTGATCGTGTCGCCCGCGTGAACCGCGACGACGCGGCCGTGGTGCTCCCCGAGCTGCTCGACGACGGTCTGCGGCCCGCGGACCACGAGCTCCGCGTTCGCCGCCAACCCCGCGCGCAGGGCGTCGACGTCGAGGTGGTCGGGGTGGTCGTGCGTGACGAGCACGCCCGCGGCCCCGCGGACGAGGTCGGCGGCCTCGGGCGTGAAGACCCCCGGGTCGATGACGAGGGTGACGCCGTCCTGCTCGAGGACGACCGTGGCGTGGGTGTACTTCGTCAACTCCATGCGGCCAACTGTACAACAGTGTTGTACTTGTTGCACGGGGTCGACCTGCGGGTCCGCTCAGTCGGCCCGGCGCGCCAGGCGCTCGAACAGCTCGGGCAACCGCGCGAGCAGGGCGCGTTCCTCGTCGTCGGTCTCGGCCCGGATCGCCCCGGCCAACCAGTCGGCGCGGGCGTCCATCTCCTGCTGCAGCACCGCCCGCCCCGCGTCGGAGAGGCGGATGACCGAGACCCGGCGGTCGGCGTCCGAGACGGCACGCTCGACGTGCCCGCGGGCCGCGAGCTCCCCGACGGTGCGCGACTGGCCCTGGTGCTTCACCCCGCGGAGCCGGGCGAGCTCCGCGATCGTCAGCGGCCCCTCGCGCAGCAGGAGCCCGAGCGTCGCGGTGTGCGCCGCCGGCAGGGCGTCGGCCTCCCGCCGCGCAGCGCGCACGAGGCGACCGACGGACTGCCGGAGCTCCGCGGCGAGCTCGTCGATCGGGTCCATGCCGGAACGCTACCGCGCGACGGACGGGAGGCCCGTGGCTGGATCGCCACGGGCCTCCCGTCCGTCACCTCGTCGCGTCAGCTGTTGCGGACGTCGTCCGCAGCCCCCTGCGCGTGGTCCTGCACGTCGGACGCGGCACCCTGCGCCTCGCCTTTGACGGTCTGCGCGGCGTCCTGCGCGGTCCCCTTGAGGTCCTGCGCGTGCTCCTTCGCCGCGTCGCCGAGCTGCGACCCGACGTCCTTCGCCTGCTCCTTGACGTCGTCGACGAGCGGTGCCGCCTTCTCCTTGAGGTCACCGGCGAGGGCTTCCTCCCTGTCCGTCGTCGGCAGGAGCGACGACACGAGCCAGCCGGCGCCGAACGCGATGAGGCCGACGGCCAGGGGGTTGCCCTTCGCCTTCTCGACGCCCTTGTGCGCGACGTCCTTCGCCTGGTCGGAGGCGCCGGAGGCGGATCCGGAGGCGCTCGAGCGGGCCGAGTGGGCCGCGCCCATCACGGACTCGCGGACGTCCTGGAACCGGCCCTTGACCTTCTCCGTCTGGCGGTGGGCGATGGACGACGGGCTGACCTTGTCGGCGAGGGCGTCGACGTCGGAGCCGAGTTCGCCGCGGGTGCGCTCGATGTCGGCGCGGATCTCGTCTGGGGTGCTCATGGCTTCCTCCCGGTGGTGGGCTTGAGGGTGTCGGGGACTTCCTTGACGGTCTCGACCGTCTGCGGGACGCCCCGGATCTCCTTGATCTCCTTGCGCCCACGGAGGGCGAGGACGGCGGCGACGATCGCGTAGACCACCGCGATGATCAGGGCGGACCAGGCGTTGCCGACCAGGTGTCCGAGTCCCCACCACGCGGCGATCGACAGGAACAGCAGGGCGAACAGGGCGGTGAGGCCGGCGCCGCCGAACATGCCGCCCGCCTTGCCCGCCTTCTTCGCGGAGTCGGTCAACTCGGCCTTCGCGAGGGCGACCTCCTGCCGGAACAGCGTCGAGAGGTCGCGGGACACGTCGGACAGCAGCGACCCGAGTGGCGTGGTCGCGGCACGCTCCTCGGGGGTCGGTTCCCCGAGGGGTGTCGCGCCGGGGGCGGAGTGGCTCATGCGGTGCTCCCCGGCCCGGTGGTGCCGTCGCCGGCCTCCTTCTCGTGCTTCGCCTCGGTCGCGAGCGCCTTGGCCAGACGCCCGGCCAGCAGGCCGGCGCCCGCGGCGATCGCGATGAAGGTGCCGGGTCGCTTGGCGGCGAAGGTCTTCACCTCGTCGAGCAGCGAGCCCGGGTCGCGGTCCTCGAGGAACCCGGCGACGGAGTTCGCGCGGCCCGAGAGGTCGCGGACGACCTTCGAGGCGACGCCCTGCTCGTCGTCGTTCTCGGCCATGCGCCCGAGCTGCTCACCGAGGCTGCGGAGCCCACCGGCAGCGCGCTGCTGCTGGTCGGCGGCCTGGTCCTTGAGCGTGCTGCTCGCCTGCGCGTACAGCTGCTTGGCGTGGTCGGTCGCCTCCGAGGCGACGTTCGACGCCTGCTCCTTGACGGTGCCGGCCACGTCGGCGGCCTTCTCCTTCGCGTCGCCGGCGACGTCCTGCGCGGCACTCTTCGCCGCGTCGGCCTTGCCGGAGCCGCTGCCGGCGTCGTGCCCGGTCGTGCCGCCGGTGCCGACGGCGCCGCTCGCGGCGGTCGGCGTGGCCGGCAGCTGCTCGTCGGCGGGGATCGCGTCGAGCGGGGCGTCGAACGGCACCTCGGTGGCGTCCTCGCCGTACGGGTCGTACGTCAGCGGCGTCGACGGGTCCGCGGGTCGCGCAGCGGACGTGTCGCTCGCCCAGGACGGCACGGTCACGCCGGGCGCGACCTCGTGCCCTTCGGCGGCTGCGGTGCGGTCGTGGATCGGGGTCCCGGAGTCGTTCCCGGGTGGGTTCGTGGTCATGGTCGGCCTTCCGGTCGTGGTCGTCGTCGGCGTGCACCGGCGGCGTGTCGTGACCGAACGTGCGCGCTCGCCTCTGGGCATGCACGCAGGAACGCCACGGAACGCGGTCCGACCGCCCGCACAGCGACCGCTCGACAGGATGGTGGGATGCCCAGCGTCTCGGTCGTCATCCCCGTGCGCGACGACGCCGCGCACCTGCGCCGGTGCCTCGACGCCCTCGCACTGCAGACCGTCCCCGCCGACGAGGTCGTGGTGGTCGACAACGGCAGCACCGACGAGAGCGCGTCGGTGGCGTCCGCCGCCGGGGCCGTCGTGGTCTCCGAACCCGTCCGCGGCATCGCCCGGGCGTCGGCACGCGGCTACGACCGGGCGACGGGTGACGTGCTCGTCCGGCTGGACGCCGACTCCGTCCCGCCGGCCACCTGGATCGCCGACGCGCTCCGGCTGCTCGCCGACCCCGCCGTGGTCGCGGTGACCGGGCCGGGGCGTCCGCACGACGGCAGCCCGCTCGTCGTCCGGCTCTGGGACGCGGTCTACATGCGGCCGTACTTCACGCTCATGTGGGCCGCGCTCGGCCGTCCGCCGCTGTTCGGGTCCGCGATGGCGCTGCGCCGCCGGACCTGGCTGGCCGTGCGGTCCCGCGCGCACCGCGAGGACGCCGAGGTCCACGACGACGTCGACCTGAGCATGCAGCTCGACCCGGCCTGGCGGGTGGTGGCCGACCACGCGCTCACGGTGGGGGTGTCCGCACGACCGTTCTCGGGCCTCCCGTCCGCCCTGCTGCGGACGCGCCGCGCCTTCCACACGTTCCACGTGAACGGCCGGCGGGCGAACCCGGTCCGTCGGTGGGCCCGGCGGGTGCGCTCGGCGTGGCGGGGGCGCCGTGCCTGGCACCGCCCCTGACGCACCGCCAGGGGGGCGACGGACCCGGCCGACCCAGGGTCGGATCGGTACCGTCGTGAGGGAGGGTCACGACCGGACGTGACCGGACGAGGGGAACCATGCGCGACACGACGCGGACCACACGCACGACGCTCACCGTCACGGCACTGCTCGCGGCGGGCCTCGCCCTCGCCGGGTGCGCCGCTGACGGCGGGACGGACCCGGCCGACGCCGCGGCGACCACCCGCGTCACCGGTTCAGCCACTCCGTCCACGGGCACCAGCAGCACCCCCCGCCCGACCTCGACGATCACGCAGGTCCCCGGCGTCGACTTCGACGGCGGCTCGGTGCCGGACAGCTGCACCGACCTCGTCACGCCGGGCAGGTGGGACGACTCGTTCGCGAAGGCGCCGCTGAACGACCCGTCCGTGGTCGGTGACCCGATCGCGATCCCGAAGAGCGCCTTCACCCCGGTCCTGCAGCCCGACGGCAAGCGGCTCTACTGCGTGTGGCGGGAACCGCAGGCCGACATCTCGTACCTGTCGATCGCGGTGGACGTCGTCGACTCGGCCACCGCGAGCGACGAGCTGCAGGCGCTCACGGCGAAGGGCTACGACTGCGGTAACGAGGCCGAGGGCTTCCTGTGCCAGAAGGTGTCGGAGAACGAGCAGTACCCCGTCACCGACGGCGACACGTACTTCACCCGTGGCGACATCGGCATCCACATCCGGCAGTCGAACATCGAGACGACCGACCTGCTCGAGGACGTCACGGCCCACGTGTTCTAGGGCGTCGGCGTCCGCTCACGGGTCGGGCGGGAGCGCACGTGCGCCCGCTCGCCCTGCGGCCCGAACAGGCAGAGCACCTCGGTGACGGCGTCGGTGACGTTGCCGACCCAGTGCGGCGTGTGGGTGTCGAACTCGACGACCTCACCCGGCCCGAGGTCGATGTCCCGCTCGCCGAGCAACAGCCGCAGGCGACCCGACAGCACGTAGATCCACTCGTAGCCCTCGTGCGTCTTGAGCGACGGCTCACCGCCGGGCGAGTGCGGCTGGAACAGCTGCTTGTACGAGCGCACGCCCCCGGTCCGACGGGTCAGGGGCACGACGACGCGGCCACCGATCACCTCGGGCTTCATGTGCACGCGGGGATCGCCGGTCTGTGGAGCGCCGACCAGGTCGTCGAGGGGCACCTGGTACGCCCGGGCGAGCGGCAGCAGCAGCTCGAGCGTCGGTCTCCGCTGCCCCGCCTCGAGCCGCGACAGGGTGCTCACCGAGATGCCGGTCTGCTCCGACAGCGCGGCGAGCGTCACGGCGCGGTGCGCGCGCAACGCACGGAGCCGGGGCCCCACCCCGTCGACGACCTCGGTCGTCGTGCGCGTGGTCGTCCGGTCCTGCTGACGGTGCTCCATGCCGCCATGTTGCCACACCGGCAACAGACGTTGCCGTCGTGCGGACCCAGCGCCGATGATCGGCCCATGCCTGATCAGTACGACGTCATCGTCATCGGCGGCGCGGCCGCCGGCCTCTCCGCCGCCCTCGTCCTCGGACGCTCCCGCCGCTCCGTGCTCGTGGTCGACTCCGGCGAGCCCCGCAACGCCCCGGCGGCCAGCGCCCACAACTACCTCGGCCGCGAGGGCGTCGCCCCCGCCGAGCTCGGCCGCCTCGGGCGGGAGGAGGTCGCCGCCTACGGCGTCGAGGTCACGGCCGGGAGGATCGTGGCCGCGTCCGCCACGACCCTCGACGGCACCGACCCGGTCGGCTTCTCGGTCACGCTCGACTCCGGCGCGACCGTCACCGCCCGCAGGTTGGTCGTCGCCTCCGGCGCCGTGGACGTCCTGCCGCAGGTCCCCGGGCTCGCGGAACAGTGGGGGCGCGGCGTCGTGCACTGCCCGTTCTGCCACGGGTGGGAGATCCGCGACCAGCGCATCGGCGTCCTCGTCACGACGCCGAACGGAGCGCACCACGCGCTCATGTTCCGGGCGCTCAGCGACCGGGTGACCGCGTTCGTGACCGATCCTGCGCTCCTGGACGGGACCGCCAGGGCCGGTCTGACGGCTCGTGGCATCGAGGTCGTGGACAGCCCGGTCGCCGAGGTGCTCTCCGAGGGCGAGCGCCTGTCCGGGGTGCGCCTCGGCGACGGTTCCGTCGTCGCGCTCGACGCGCTCGCCACGGCCAGCCGGCCCGAGGCGCGGGTGGCGTTCCTGTCCGGCCTCGGCCTGGCCGCGACCGAGCAGTTCATGGGCGACCTCTCGTACGCGACGGCGCTGACCGTCGACGCCGGGGGGCAGACCCCGGTGCGGGGCGTGTACGCGGCCGGCAACGTGACGACCCCGATGGCGACGCTGATCGCCTCGGCCGCCGCCGGCACCCAGACGGGCGCGGCGGTGCACGGCGACCTCGTGCAGGCCGACCTGGCCGCGGCGCTGGCGACCGCTGCCGGGGCTCAGTCGACGCGGTAGCCCGCCTGCGCCGCCAGGAGCGGGGCGAGCGTGTACAGCTGGTCGGTGCCGATCGTCGCACCGCGGAAGCCCTCGAGCCGCTCCACCCGGTCGAGGTCGGCACCGCGCAGGTCCACGTGCTCGATCCGGGCGTCCGACCCCTCGGCGTCGCGGATGCTGCTGCCCTCGAACGAGACCCGCAGCAGCTTCGCGTCGGCGATGTCGAGCTCGTCGACGACGCAGTCGCGGAACACGACGTCGGTGAGCGTCGAGCCGCGCAGGTTCACGAAGCCGAACTTCACCCCGACGAACTCGACCCCGTTCAGCCCCGTGTCGTACAGCTCCGCCGAGCCGACCCGGCCGCCGGACACCCGGACCTCGCGCCAGGAACTGCTCGACGCGCGGAACACGGGGGCGTCGAGGGTGTCGACGAGCGAGTCGTGGACCCGCAGGCCGCGCAGGTCGGCGTCCCCGGCGCGGAGCGTGTCGACGACGCACTCCTCGATCTCCAGGTCGGGCAGCCGCTCGCCGGACAGGTCGAGCACGTCGATGCGCTTGCCCTCGATCCGGTCCCCGCTCAGCACGTCACCGGGGCCCGGCACCCAGTCCTGCAGGTCCGCGGGTTCGGTCAGGGTGATGCGCGGGGCGTCGGTGCCGCCGGTGCGTGGTGATCGTGCCATGCACCCAGTGTGGTCGCTCGGGGTCCGGCGCGGGGCTCGGGCTCGGGGTCGGGGTCGGGGTCGGGGTCGGGCTCGAGCTCGGGGTCGGGATCGGGGTCACGCTCGGGTGAGCACGCTGTCCAGCCGGTAGTCCTTCGCCGGGCCGCGCGCCTCCCACCGGACGGTCCAGCGGTCCCGGTCGCCCGCGAAGGCACCGGTGTAGTCGTCCGGGGCGCAGGCATGGGCGACGCTCGTGCCCCAGACCCAGTCGTGGAACACCCGCCCGTCGGCGAAGTGCACGGTCCAGCCGGCGGGGCCGGGGGCGGCGGGGCCGGCACCGGGGGCGGCGTCCTCGCTGGCCCGGCGGACCGCGAGGGTCCGCGAGACCGGTGTGGTGCGCCCGGCGAAGACCATCACCCCGGACTCGTCCCACCGCACCTCGTCGGGACCGACGAGGGTCAGCGTCGTGGTGCCGGTGACGGTGCCGCGGGCCCCCGCGAGCCGGTCGTGCACGGTCCGGCGGAGGTCCCACGTCCCCATCAGGTCGGTCGGCAGCAGCATCCGCTCACGACCCCTTCCGCATGGTGGTCGAGCGTACCGCTGCGCCTCGACCGCGATCACCGGAAGGCGTGCACCGTCCCCGGGGTCACGGCGTGCGGCGAGAGCTGGACGAGGCGGTAGGCCGTGCCCCCGTCGTAGGTGAGCACGACCGTGTGGCGCTTCCACAGGTACGGGTAGGCGGTCGTCCGCGGGCGGTTGGCGCTGAACTCGGAGATCACCGCGCTCCGGGTGATCTTCCGACCGTGCACGTCGTACAGGGCGACCTCGTCCGGCGAGCTGGCCGTCGCCATCGCGCACGTCGAGTCCACGAGGTACTGCTTGCCGCCGTCGCCGCGCAGGTCGCCCGACGCGGTGACGATCGACTGCACGTCGTCACCGCAGATCTGCAGACCGGGGTGCTTAGCGGCGGCGACGGCGGCCGTCAGGCCGGGCACCGAGTCGGTGTCGTGGTAGCGGTCCTGCCGTCCGGGGCGCGGGGGCTGACCGGCGGGGAACGTCACGGTCGCCGAGGGCGATGCGGCGACGGAGGTGGCGGTGGCGCGCTCGGCGGCCGAGGCCTGCGCGGGGGTGCCCGCACCGGCGCAGCCGGTGAGCGCGAGGGCCGCCGCGGCGACGGCGAGGATCGAGATGGAGGTCTTCATGGTCACGGTCTTCCCTTCAGGTGTGCGGGCTGGCACCCGCTCCGAACGACGCTGACGCTACGGAGCGGTCGTCTCCGACCGGTGTCACACCATCGTGGCCCGCGGCGTCCGGGACACCGCGATCCGCGTCGGTCCGTGCGAGCATCTGTGACGGAACTGACACATCCCTGCCCCGTGCGGGACACCGACGAGACGGAGGCTCGGAGCATGCAGCGCCCAGTACCCTGGCGGGGCCTCGGCATCACCGCCGCGGTCGCCGTGACCGCAGCGGTGGCCATCGCCTCCGTCACCGCCATGTCGACCCCCCTCCCGCACGACGCCCTCCCCCACGCCGCCACGGTGGACGTCGGCAGCGCGTACTACGCCGGGTGCGGGGAACAGGCCGTGGCCGAGCCCGCGGCGATCCCGATCTGGTGCCAGTCGTCGGACCAGCGCCTCGAGAACCTCGCGTGGTCGTCGTGGGGCGGCCGGCAGGCGCTCGCCACGGGGTTGCTGACCGACAACGCCTGCGACTGCTCGACCGGCAGGACGCGCGCGTACCCGGTCGCGGTCCGCTTCGACGACCCGACCGCCGTCGGCGAGGTCCGGCGGTACGAGCGGCTCAGCATCACCTTCCCCGGTCACCGACCGGCGTGGGCGAGCCGCGCGACCATGCACTTCATCTGGGGCGACCTCGGCTTCCTGAGCGACCAGGAGCGGGCATGACCGGCCCCACCCACGGCTCGGTCCGCGTGACCGGTCCCGCGCACGGTTCCGAGCCGGCGCCGCTGGTCCTGCTCGCCGAGGACGACGACGACGTCCGCGAGACCACGGAGCTCCTGCTCCTGCGTCGTGGCTGGCGGGTCACCGCGACGGTCGACGGCGTCGCGGCGCTCGAGTCCGTCGACGTCGAGGTGCCCGACGTCGCCGTGCTCGACGTGGCGATGCCCCGGCTCAACGGACTCGACCTGACCGCCCGGCTCACCGCGCTCGGCATCCCCGTCGTCCTGCTGACCGCCCGCAGCCTGCCGCTCGACGAGGTCACCGGCCTCGCCGCGGGGGCGGACGACTACGTCACGAAGCCCTTCGACGCCGACGTCCTGTCCGCACGGCTGCGGGCGGTGCTGCGTCGACGGCTCGGGCCGCCGCAGGAGGTCGTGGCGATCGGCGACGTCAGGGTCGACGTCCGCGCCCGACGGGTCGAACGCCGGGGTGTGCCGGTGCCGTTGACCTCGGTCGAGTTCCGGGTGCTCGAGGCCCTGCTCCGGAACCGGGGCGCCGTGCTCAGCAGGGAGCAGGTGATCGCGATGGCGTGGGACAGCACGTGGCAGGACCCGCGGATCGTCGACACGAACGTGCAGCGGCTCCGACGCAAGCTCGGGCCGGGGGTGGTCGAGACCGTCCGCGGCTTCGGCTACCGCGTCGACCGGGACCCGTCGTGAGCTGGACGTCCGACACCGGTGCCCACCGGCGCATCGGCGACGCGGACCGCACCCCGTGGTGGCGCTCGCTCCGCTTCCGCACGGCCGCGGCCATGACGGTGCTCGCCACGACGCTCGTCGTCGGGGCCGGCGCGGTGTTCGCGCACACCGCGATCGACGACGCCACCGGTCAGCTCCGGCAGCAGGCGCTGACCCAGCTCGACGAGATGATCGCGACGCAGGCGTTCGGCGGGGCCCTGCCGCCGGAGTCCACGGACGACCCGGCGGTGCTGCCCGCAGCGCTCCGGGCCTCGCTCGACGGCGGCACCGCCGTGACCTACGACGACGGCCGCTGGATGTGGGCGGCGCGCGACCAGGCGTCGGGGGTGATCGCCACCCGTGTGGACAACACCCCGTTGCAGACGCAGTGGGCCAACCTGCAGCACACCTTCGTCCTCGCGGCCGTGGCGGCGGCGGCGATCGCGGCGGTCGGCTCGTGGTTGGCCGCCGGACGGCTCACCGCACGGCTCCGGCGCGCGGCGCGGACCGTCGACGAGACCGTCGCCGGACGGACCCCGGCCGAGGTCCGGGGCGACGACGAGGTGGCGGTGCTCTCCCGCGGGCTCGCCGACACCGCGGCGGCGCTGGCCCGCAGCCTCGACCACGAGCGCGCCATCAGCGCCGAGGTCGCGCACGACCTGCGGACGCCGGTCACGGCGCTGGTCGGGGCCGCCGAGCTGTTGCCGGACGGGCCCGACACGGCGCGGGTCCGCCGGATCACGACCCGGCTCCGACAGCTGCTCGACGACCTGCTCGACCTGTCCCGCGCGGCGCACGAGGCCGGCGAGGGCCGGGCGGTCGCAGCCGATCTCGGCCGCACCGTGCAGGACCTGGTCGAGGACGAGGGACTCGGGGAGCGCGTCGAGCTCCGCACCGCCGACGCGGGGCGGGTCGTCGTCGACCCCGGCCACCTGCGCCGGGTGCTCACCAACCTCGTGGCGAACGCCGAGCGGCACGGTGCGTCGCCGGTCACCGTCGAGGTGCGCGGGCACGCCGTGGCCGTGCAGGACTCCGGACCGGGCTTCCCGCCGGAGGTCCTCCGCGACGGCCCGCGACGCTTCGGTGCCCTGGGCTCGCACGGCGGGTCGGGGATCGGGTTGGCGATCGTGCTGCAGCACCTGGCGGCCTCGGGCGCGGTGCTCCGGCTCGAGAACACCGACCGGGGCGCCCGGGCGACGGTCGAGCTCCGCCCGGCGGACTGACCGGCAGTCCGGTCGTCGTCGTGTGCTCAGGTCAGCCAGAGCGCCGCGATGCCGATGATCGCCACGAACGTGACGACGATGGCGACCTCGAGCCCGAGCACGACGAGGTCGTCCTGCTGTGGCACGTCGTCGTCGTGGGAGGAGGATCGCGTCGAGGTCTGCATGCCCGCGACCGTAGGCACCGGATGTCTCAGCACTGCGGCAGTCCGACGACCCGAGGCCCCGCCGGAGCCCCGATCCCCGTCACCGCGGGCGCTGGATCGTCACCGTCCCGACACACAGCACGCGCGCGATCCGTCCCATCGCACGTGGAGTGGGAAGCGGATCCGCGCGTCGGGAGCCAGAACTTCCGGCTGCCGACGCGCAGAAGACCCTCCCACGAGCGGAACGACCTCCTACGCGCGAAACAGCGCCCCCGCCGCGCCCCTACCCGCGCAAGGGCCCCGACGCGGGGACGTTCGCGCCGTCGGCGAAGCCGGCCACCAGCGCGCGCAGGGCGTCCTCGGAGGTGTGCCGCGGCTCCCAGCCGAGCACCGTCCGGGCGCGGTCGGTGCGCATGATCGGCACCCCGGCCGCGATGTCGATCCAGCCGGCGTCCGTCGGCTGCAGGCGGAGCCGCCAGGTCAGGGTCACGATGCCGCGCAGCAGCCGGAGCGGGATGCGCACGGCGCCGAGCATGCCGAACGCCCGTGCGAGCCGCGGCGGGTTGAGCACCGGCGACGCGGCGATGTTGAACGCACCGCCGGCCCGACGGTCGACCGCGCGCCAGTAGGCATCGGCGACGTCGTCGGCGTGCACGGCCTGGAACACGAACGGATACGGCAGCGGCAGCGGCAGCCAGCGCACCCAGCGGACGATCGACATCGGCACGAGGTGCCCGAGGAACAGCCCGCGGATCTCGGCCGCCGCGTCGCGCTGGAAGATGAGCCCGGGGCGCAGCCGCGTCACCACCACCGAGGGGTGCTCCGCCTCGAACGCGTCGAGCGCGGCCTCGTTCTCGGCCTTGTGGATCGAGTAGGTCGCCGTCGGGATGCCGTCGGTCGGCCAGGTCTCGTCGACCGGGGTGTGCTTGCCGTCGACGTCGACCCCGCGGTAGGTGCCGACCGACGACGCGATGACGACCTGGGGCACCCCGACGCGGGCGACCGCCGCCAGGACGTTCGCCGTCCCGGTGACGTTCGTCCGGTACTGCGTCGGGATGTCGTGCGTCGGCTGCAGGGCCCACGCCAGGTGGATGACGGCGTCGGCGCCGCGGAACACGGCCGCGAGCCGGTCGACGGCGTCCGTCGCGCCGACGTCGACGCTGTGCCACACCGCCGAGGCGTACGGCTCGGCGTGCGCGTCGGGCAGCCGTCGGGCGACGCCGACGAGCTCGACCTCGCCGCGAGCGGCGTCGGGCACCGTGGCCGCGTGGGCGCCGCCGTGCCCCGCGCCCGTCCCCCCAGCCCCGTCGCCGCCGGCGCGGACCGCGGCGAGCCGGCGGAGCACCGCCGTTCCGACGTTGCCGGTCGCGCCGACGACGACGATCCGCATCAGGCGGCTGCCATGGCCGGGTCGAGCACGACCTTCACGCAGTCGTCCTGCTTCTTCTGGAACACCTCGTACATGTGCGGGGCGTCCTCGAGCGACACCCGGTGCGAGGTCAGGTCGAGCGTGCCGAGCGGGTCCGACGGGTCGGACACGAGCGGCATGAGGTCGTCGACCCAGCGGCGGACGTTGCACTGGCCCTCGCGGACCGTGATCTGCTTGTCGAACAGCGTCATCATCGGCATCGGGTCGGCCATGCCGCCGTAGACACCGCTCAGGGAAACCGTGCCGCCGCGGCGGACCAGGTCGATCGCCGCGTGCACCGCAGCGAGCCGGTCGACGCCGGCGGTCTCGATCGCCTTCTGCGCGAGGGCGTCCGGCAGGAGCCCGGCCGCCCGCTGGGCGAACCCGGCGACGGGGTTGCCGTGCGCCTCCATGCCGACGGCGTCGACGACCCCGTCGGGGCCGCGGCCGTCCGTCAGGTCGACGAGTTCCGGCACGACGTCCTTCGTCAGGTCGAACACCTCGGCACCGTGCTTCGCACCGAGGTCACGGCGCACCGACTCCGGGTCGACGGCGAGCACGCGGTAGCCGAGGTGCTTGCCGATGCGGGCGGCGAACTGGCCGACCGGGCCGAGGCCGAGCACCGCGAGGGTGCCGCCCTCGGGCACGTTCGCGTACTGCACGGCCTGCCAGGCCGTCGGCAGGATGTCGCTCATGAACAACCAGTGGTCGTCGGGGGTGCCGTCGTCGGGGATGACGATGGGGCCGTAGTCGGCGTGCGGCACGCGGAGGTACTCCGCCTGGCCGCCGGGCACCTGGCCGTACATCTTCGTGTAGCCGAAGAGCGCCGCACCGGAGCCGTACTCGGTGACCTGGGTGGTCTCGCACTGCGACTGCAGGCCGCGCTCGCACATGTAGCAGTGCCCGCACGAGATGTTGAACGGGATGACGACGCGGTCGCCGACCTTGAGGTTCGTGACGGCGGAACCGACCTCCTCGACGATGCCCATCGGCTCGTGCCCGAGGACGTCGCCCTTGTCGATGTACGGTCCGAGCACCCGGTACAGGTGCAGGTCGGAGCCGCAGATCGCCGTCGAGGTGATCCGCACGATCGCGTCGGTCGGCTGCTGGATGGTCGGGTCGGGGACGGTCTCGACGGACACCTTCTCGGTGCCCTGCCAGGTGAGTGCGCGCACGTCGCGTTCCTCTCGTGGTTCGCTTCGGGCCGGCCGGGAGGCACGGCTCGCGTTCACGTCCTCGGTACCCGCCCGCCCCGTGGTGCGTTCCCAGCCCGGTGTGCCGTGCGCGCGTCGGCGCGCGTGGCGGCGGTCAGCCGCGCAGGCGGTCCCGCTCGGCCGCCGGCAGGTGCTCGGTCGCGGTGGCGAGCGCGGCGGGCGTCAGGAACCGTCCGCTCTGCTCGAGGAACGCCACGAGGGCGGGTTCCGACGCCCGCTTCCCCGTCTCGCGCAGCACCCGGCCGAGCGCCGATTGCACGGTGTCGCCGCGTTCCCGCACGAGCCGGCCCGCGATCCCGAGCGGCACGTCGGCGTCGCCCTGCTTCGCGAACGCCAGGGTCGCGACGACGGCGATCCGTCGCACCATCGCGACGTCGGACTTCACGAGCGCGAAGAGCGGGCCCGTCGAACCGCCGACGAGCGGGGCGCCGACGAGCTCCTCGGCCGCGAGGTCGACGAGCACCGGGTCGTCGAACCGCTCCGCCTTCGCGGCGGCCAGGTACTCCTCGGTCAGCTCCGGGTCGGGGTGCGCCCGCATGGCCTGCACGAGCAGCAGGACGGCGACGGTCTTCGCGCCGTCGTCCTCGCTCCAGAGCAGGGCGGAGCGCTCCCCCTCGTCGAGGTCCTGGAACTGCCGCGCGACCCGGCGGGCCGCCGCGACGTCCCCGGTGGTGCGGGCGAACGCGGCCAGCACGGCCTCGGCGTCGTGTCCTCCGCGGCTCTGTCCCATCGCCTCCAGCCTACGGTCCCGGAGCGGGGGCGTGGCGGGGTGTCGCCCGCCCCGCTCGGTGGGCAGGGGTGCGGACGCGCGCCCGTGGACGACGCGGCCGTCCCCGTCCACCCGAGCCGTGCCTCCCGGCCGGGACGCGCTCGTGCCGTCCGCCCGCGCGCCGCGTCAGCGGAAGTGCAGCGTTCCCAGCGGGTCGACGAGGGTGCCGTTCCGCCGGACCTCGACGTGCACGTGCGGCCCGGTCGACTGCCCGGTGTTGCCGGACTTCGCGATCTCGGTCGAGAGCTTGACGATCTGCCCCTGCTTGACCTCGATCTTGCTGAGGTGCGCCGTCAGGACGGTGGTGAGGCCGTAGGTCACGACGACGTAGTTGCCGTACGAACCGTCGTTCGCCACGGTCTTCGTCACCGTGCCCGAGCCGGACGCGTACACGGCGGTGCCCACCGCGACGGGCGCGTCGGTGCCCTGGTGGTAGCGCGGCACGTGTCCGGCGCCGCGGTCGTCGCCGTAGCGGCCGCTGATCTTCGTGCCGTTGACCGGCCACGCGAGGCCGGTGACCGGGCGGCTCGACCAGACCCGGGTGTCCTTGCCGCCGTAGAGCACGACGTTGCCGTCGACCTGTACCAGGAGCGTGCCGGAGCCGGCCGTGCCCGTGCGGCTGGACCAGAGCGCGACCTTCTTGCGCGAGGCGTCTCGGGTCCAGACGACCATGTTGCCCTTCGTCTGCAGCTCCACCCAGGCGCCGGGGTGCCCGCCGGTCTTCGACTGCCAGACGACGCGGCCGCCCTGCTTCTGCACGAGGTTGCCGTCGGTGCGCATGTTGAGGGTGCGGGTCGCGCTCGTGTCGGAACGCAGGACGGTGCCGCCGAGGATGCGGTTGCCGGACAGGACCCGGTCCTGGAAGTTCGTCCAGTTCACGACGACCTTCTTGCCCGCCAGGAGCGCCATGGTGCCGTCGGCACGGACCTTGAGCGCCGTCGACTGCCCGGTGCCGGCCGAGGCCCAGCGCGCGAGCCGCTTGCCGTTCCTGGTGATGTCGAGCGCGCGGTTCTTGCCGACCACGGCGACCGCGCCCGGCGCACCGGACGTGTTCGATGCCCAGAGCACCTGGTTCCCGATGCCGTACTCGACCAGGTTGCCGTCGCCCTGCATGATGAGGCGGAACTGGCCGTTCGGCGAGGTGACCTGGTCACCGGGGGCGATCGTGGTGCCGGCCGGTGCCGAGCCGACCCAGACCGCCGACGCCGAAGCGGGACGAGCGGTCACCGCGAGGTCGCCCGCGACGAGTGCGGTCGCGGCCACGGCGAGCGCCGTGACGAGCCCGGCGATGCGGAGGGACCGGCGCGCGCGCACGACGGTCGAGTGGTTGGTGGTCATGGAGTCCCTGCCTCGTGGAGCGGCCGCGCCCCTGCGCGGTCGTTCGGCGCTCGCCCTGCACGAGTCGCCGAACGATGGTCGCTTCTCACCGCGGGGCGCACAACCCCGTGACAGGGGGGTACGGCGACACCTGTCCGCCGGCGCTGGGACAGGATGGGGCCATGCCGACGCCGAACCCCGCCTTCGTCCCGCCCGCCGGGCACACCACGCGCCCCGACCTGCAGGGCACCTTCGGCATGGCCGCCGCGACCCACTGGACCGCCACGGCCACCGCGCAGTCCGTGCTGGAGCGGGGTGGGAACGCCTTCGACGCGGCGGTCGCCGGGGCGTTCGTGCTGCACGTCGTCGAGCCGCACCTGAACGGGCCGGGCGGCGACCTGACGGCGGTGTTCGCGACGGCGACGGACCCGACCCCGGTCGTGCTGGTCGGGCAGGGCCCCGCACCGGCCGCTGCGACGCCTGAGCACTACCGCGCCGAGGGCCTCGCCCTCGTGCCGGGGTCCGGCGCCCTCGCCGCGACGGTCCCCGGCGCGGTCGACGCGTGGCTGCTCCTGCTCCGCGACCACGGCACGTGGGAGCTCGCCGACGTCCTCGCCTCGGCCATCAGCTACGCCCGCGACGGCCACCCCGTCGCCCCCGCCGTGGTCCGCACGATCACGGCCGTGCACGACCTGTTCCGGCAGCACTGGCCGACGTCCGCGGCGCAGTGGCTGCCCGACGGTGCGGTGCCGGCCGCCGGCGACCTGGTGCGCAACGAGGCGCTCGCCTCGGTGCTCGACCGGCTCGTCGCCGCCGGTGCCGGCACCGACACCCGGACCGCCCGCATCGACGCCGCCCGCACCGAGTGGTCCGAGGGGATGGTGGCCGAGGCGATCGACCGGTTCGTCCGCGAACCGCACCGCCACGCCTCCGGCACCGACCACGCGGGGGTGATCCGCGCGTCGGACCTCGCGGCCTTCCGGGCGTCCTACGAACCGGCGACGACGGCGACGTTCCGCGGGTGCACGATCGCGAAGACCGGGCCGTGGGGGCAGGGGCCGGCGCTGCTGCAGACGCTCCGCCTGCTCGACCCCCTCGACGACGCACTGCTCGACCCGTCCACCGAGGTCGGCGCGCACACGATCGTCGAGGCGCAGAAGCTCGCGCTCGCCGACCGCGAGGCCTTCTACGGCGACGGCGACGTCCCGATGGACGTCCTGCTCTCCGACGCCTACACCGACGAACGTCGCGCGCTCATCGGCGACCGGGCGTCCGCGGAGCTCCGCCCGGGCACCGTCGCGGGCGTCGAGCACGTGCTGCCGCCGTTCCGTACCCCCGACGACGCCGAGCGCCCGGCGGGGCTCGGCGAGCCGACCGTGCAGGTCGCGCGGGGCGCCGGTCGCCCGCCCGCCGCGCCCGCCGCTCCCGCCGCTCCCGCTGCTCCCGTGGAGGACCGCGGCGAACCGTTCGTGGCCCCGGACGGCGAGACCCGCGGCGACACCTGCCACATCGACGTCGTCGACCGCTGGGGCAACATCGTCAGCGCGACCCCGTCCGGCGGCTGGCTGCAGTCGTCGCCGACGATCCCCGGCCTCGGGTTCTGCCTCGGCACGCGCCTGCAGATGACGTGGCTCGAGCCGGACACGGCCTCGACCCTGCGTCCGGGGGACCGTCCGCGCACGACGCTCACCCCGACGCTCGTGCTGCGGGACGGCGAGCCGGTCGCGGCCCTCGGCTCACCGGGCGGCGACCAGCAGGACCAGTGGCAGCTGCTCTTCCTGCTGCGCTGGATCGTCGGCGGGTACTCGCCGCAGCAGGCCATCGACGCCCCGGCCCTGCACACCACGTCGTTCCCCGGTTCGTTCTGGCCGCGCACGTGGGAGCCGGCGGGGCTCGTGGTCGAGGACCGGCTCGGCGACGCGGTGATCGCCGGCCTGGAGGCCCGTGGGCACGTCGTCACGCGCGCCGGCGACTGGTCACTCGGTCGCCTCTCCTGCGTCACCCGCGACCCGTCGACCGGCGTCCTCGGCGCAGCCGCCAACCCGCGGGGCGCGCAGGGCTACGCCGCCGGGCGCTGACACCCGGGGCGGGGTCGCGGGCGCCGGCATGACGGTCGCGGTCGCCGTCAGGGCGTCGGTCCCGTTCCCGGCTTCATCCAGAACGGCGAGTAGTGGTACCCGTCGGGGTCGTCGAACTGGCGCTGGTACATGAACGGGAAGTCGTCGGTGTCCCCGACCCGCCCCCCGGCGGCGGCGGCTCGCTCCACCAGGTCGTCGACCGCCTCGCGGCTGGCCAGGTCGAACGAGACCGTCACCTTCGAGGGTGTGTCCGGACCGCCGACGAGGTCCTCGGTCCCGCCGACGCTCGCGTACACCGCACGGCTGGCGAGCATGACGAACTGCCCGGGCGTGATCGCGAAGCACGACACGTCGTCGCGGGACATCGTGGTGTCCTGCGTCCAGCCGAGTGCGCTGTAGAAGGCGGTCGCGCGTTCGACGCTCTCGACCGGGCAGCTGATGAACAGGCTCATGCGGGCAAGGATCACCCCGCCCGCGACACCCGTCAAGGGCGCCGCGGGCACTGTCCGTCAGAGCGTCGGGACGACCACCGCGCGGCCCGAGAGCTCGCCGGCCTCGAGCTTGCGGTACGCCTCGAGCGCGTCCGACAGCGCGTAGCGCTCGACGTCGGGGACGATCTGCCCCGCGCGGTACATGGCGACGACCTCGTGCAGGTCCTCGATGGTGCCCCAGTACGTGTTCGTGATGGTCGACTCGTACGGCGTCGAGAAGAAGTTCCACTCGGTGGTGCCGCCCGCGATCCCGACGACGGTGAACCGGCCGCCGACCGCCATCGACGCCTGCGCGAGCGTGATCGTGGGGGTGGCGCCGACGAAGTCGAAGGCCGCATCGACGCCACGTCCGCCGGTGATCTCGCGGATCGCCGCGGCCTGGTCCGGGCCGCCGGGCACCGTGATCGCGCCCCGGGCGGCAGCGCGGTCCATCGCGTCCTGCTTCATGTCCGTGGCGATGACCGTGGCACCGGTGAGCGCGGTGAGGATCTGCACGGCGATCTGCCCGAGCCCGCCCAGCCCGACGACCAGCGCGTACTTGCCGCCGCCCGCCAGGTTCGGCAGGGAGTTCTTGATCGCGTGGTACGGCGTGAGCGCGGCGTCGCTGAGCGGTGCGGCCGCGATCGGGTCGGCGTCGCCGAGCGGCACGAGGTTCCGCGCCGGGACGGTCACGTACTCCGCCATGCCACCGTCGCGCCCGAGGCCGATGCCCATGTACGGGTTCGTCGCGGCGTTCTCGCAGTAGGTGTCCTGCCCCTTCGAGCAGTACGAGCAGTGCCCGCAGCCGACCGGCCCGTACACCAGGTAGGCGTCACCCTCGGCGAAACCGGTGACCCCGTCGCCGACGGCCTCGACCCAACCGGAGTTCTCGTGACCGAGCACGAACGCGGGGGCCTGGGCACCCGGCTGGCCCTCCTGGAACTCGCGGTACACGGCGACGTCCGAGTGGCAGGCCCCGGCACCGGCGACCTTGAGCAGCACCTCCCCCGGCCCGGGGGTGGGCTTCGGGACCTCCGTCAGAGACGGGAAGGTCTGGTACTGCTCGAACACGACGGCGCGCATGGGGTTCTCCTCTTTCGCTGACTGCGGGGCGGCGGATCGGCGGTGATCCGTCGGGCGTCAGGAGGGGTGCGGCGTCGCGATCGGATCGTGTGATCCGGAGGTTCAGCCTACACCTGTCGCCCTCCCCGACACCTGTCGCAGACTTGCACGCGCACGTTCCGTCCCATCACGCATGGGATGGGAAGCAGTTCCGCGCGTGGTCGGCCGGAAGGAACGCCCCCCGACGCGCGGATCGCCTCACCACGCGCGGAACTGCTTCCCACGCGCGGAACAGCACCAGGCAGCACCAGGGCGCACCCGGGCGACACCGGGGCGCACCCGGAACCCTGCGTCTTCGCCGTGAGCGGGTTGCGAGAACGAGCGTTCTCCGATTGACTCGGCTCCGACGGTCCCGCTCGGGACCGATCCCCCACACGAAAGGAGCGGCCATGCCCACGCGCACCGCACGCACCGCCTGGAACGGCGGCCTCAACGACGGTTCCGGTCAGGTCGAGCTCTCGAGCTCGAAGGTCGGCACCTACGACGTCTCGTTCCCGAAGCGCGCCGCTGACGAGGCCGGCGGCACGACCAGCCCCGAGGAGCTCATCGCCGCAGCGCACTCGGCCTGCTACGCCATGCAGTTCTCCGCCGTCCTCGGTGAGGCCGGCGGCACCGTCGAGGCCCTCGACGTCAAGGCCGACGTCTCGCTCGGCCCGGACTCGGCTGGCGGCTTCAAGCTCACCGGCATCGCCCTCACCGTCAGCGGCGAGGTCTCCGGCATCGACGAGGCGACCTTCCTCAAGGCCGCCGAGGACGCCAAGGCGACCTGCCCGGTCAGCAAGGCCCTGACCGGCGTCGAGATCACGCTCGACGCGACGTTCGAGCAGTAGGCAGCAGACCGACCACCTGTCGGACGGGAGGCCCGTGGCGGATCCGCCACGGGCCTCCTGTCCGTCGTCCCCGTACGCTGGTGCGCATGGGACGTCGCCTGTTCGCCACCCCGTCCGGTATCGCGTTCTGGGTGGGCCTGGTCGCCCTCGTGGCGGGGGTCGTGGTCGCGCTGACCGCCCCGACGGCGTCGTTCGGCTGGTTCGCGTACGCACCTGTGTCCGACGACGCCTTCGTCGCCGGGACCGACTCGACGCAGCAGGCCGTCGGTCAGCTGCTCGCCGTCGCCGGCGCCGTGGTCGCCGCGTTCGCCCTCGGTCGGCTCAGCGTGCGCCGCCGGAGCTGATCCTGCCGCGTCCAGCGGACGTCCGGACTCGGCGCGATCCGCCTGGCACCATGGCGTGATGGCCGAGCAGCACCCCCCTGGCCCGCACAAGCCGGGCCGCCCACCACGGCCACGACGCCGCAGCCTGGCGCAGCACGACCTGCGCGACGCCCGGGCCCGTCTGCGCGGCACGATCTACGAGCACGTCGAGCCCGACGCGAAGGGGCGCGACCAGTACACCGCGACCCAGATCGTCGACTTCTGCCTCGACCTGGCCGAGGTGATGCTCGCCTCCGGCGCGGACACCCGGAGCGTCGAGACCGCCGTCGTCGCGGTGTCGACGAAGTGGAACCTCGCGCCGCTCGACCTCGACTTCTCCGGCAGCTCGGTGACGATCCAGTACGCGCCGTCCGACGTCCCGCCGCTCGTGAAGGTCCGCACCGTGCACTCCGACGGCTCCGACCTCGACCGCCTGGCGCGGGCGAACCAGATCGTCGACGACCTGATCCACGACGACCGGGACATGACCTCCGCCGTCAACGCGCTCGTCGCCGTGCTCCGGATGCCGCCGCGGTGGCCGATGTGGCTGTCCGACGTCGGCCTGTCCGTCCTCGGCACGTCCATCGCGATGCAGGCCGGCGGCGGCTGGCGCGCCGGGGTCGGCGCGTTCGTGCTCATGCTCGGCATCATCGTGTCCGGCCGGTGGCTGACCGGCCGCGGGTACCCGCAGTTCTTCGTCTCGGGGGCGCAGGCCGCGGTGGCCTCCGCGATCGGGTCGCTCGCCATCCGCGCCGAGGTCCTCGGGCCCGGCGGCGCGGCCACCATGGTCGCCGCCCTGGTCGTGCTGCTGCTGCCGCACCCGTCGCTCGTGACCTGGGCGCAGGACGCCATCTCCGGCTTCCGGGCGATGGCGGTGGCCCGCGCGTTCTACATCGGGCTGGTCATCGCCGCGATCGTGGTCGGGGTGCCGGCCGGCATCGCCGTCACGCACTGGCTGTCGATCGAGGTCGACCCGTCCGGCATCGTCATCCGCCCCCTGCCGCTCTGGGCACTCATGTCGCTCACCGTCGTGTCGGCGGCGGCGAACTGCTTCGTGCAGCAGGCGAGCGCCCGGGTGATCCCGGTCGCGGTGGTCTTCTCGGTCGCGGCCGGCGCCTCGCTGTGGATGCTGCGCCAGGCCGGGCTGCCGCTGCTCGGTGCGACGTTCCTGGCGTCGGTGCTGCTCGGTGTGCTGTCGACCTACGCGGCGGTCCGCATGCGGACGGCGGTGGCGGCGATCGCGGTGCCGGCGTTCTGCGGGGCGCTGCTCCCCGGTGTCGCGGTGTCGAACGCCCTGCTCAACTTCATGTCCGGGTCGTCCGGCGCGGCACTCGACTTCGTCGCCGCGGTGTCCGTCGCACTCGGCATCGGCGCCGGACTCGTGCTCGGCGGTCTGTTCGCCACCCCCGGTGCCCGTCGGGCCCTGCGCCGCACCCGTCGGGTCGTCGTGCACTCGGTCCACAACGACACCACGGCGCTGCGGGTCATCCGGGACTCCGGGTACGATCCGGGCGACGGTTCGGTGCCGCGCGGGTCACGGTCGCGCACGTAGCGCGGGTGACGCGGGTCGCGCTCGGGTCGCGCGGGTCGCGCTCCGGCGGCGCCCGGTGAGCAGAAGACGCCGGGTGCGATCACGCCACCCGACGTCTTCTGCTCACTCGATGCGACCGCGGTACGACCGCGGCGCGGTCCCGACGCCGTCGCGCGCGCTCAGCCCGCGTCGGAGACGGCGCTCGACACCGCGGTCGGGCCGTCGTACTCGCGGTCCGGGATGCCGCGCAGTGCCTCGAGCACGTCGTCGGGGGCGTTCTCCTGCTCGGCGGTCGAGACGATGTCGTCCTTCGACGCCGGGTAGTCGATGCCGCTCAGGTACTTCTGGACCTGGATGGGGTTCGGTGATGCCATGTCGGGTTCCTTCCGTCGACACCCATCGGTACGCGGTCGACGCTCGGCCCCGGCGCAGGCACGCGCTCAGCGGACGTCGGGCCGGGCAGGAACCGCGCTCAGATCTCCCAGCTGCCGGTGTCGTCGTCGTTCCAGGTCGCCAGGCGGCGGGCCGCGTTCGCCTCGTAGCGTTCCATCCACCCACGCTCGAGCCGCGCCACGGCCCGGTCGAAGGCCGGCACCAGGTCGAGGTCGGAGCGCAGCAGCGCCTGCAGCTGCAGGCCCTCGTACAGGGCGATGAGCTGCTCGGCACCCCGCCGGGGCTCCATGGTGTGCGGCGCCCGGCCGACGGCGACGTCGTGCTCGAGTCCGCGCTTGATCTGCGCGTAGAAGAGCTGGTACCGCGAGCGCAGGTAGTTCGCCATCGGGTGCAGCGGGTTGCCGGCCACGGACAGCAGCGCGACGAGCAGGCGCATGAGCGCGGGGTCCTCGGCGTTCGACGCGACGATGGCGCGGAGCAGGTCGACGGTGGAGCCGTCCCCGACCTCGCGGGTGACCTCGTCCATCCGGGCGCCGTTCCAGCGGTCCAGCGCGGCGAGCACCAGGCCGTCCCACGACGGGAAGTGCTGCTCGAGTTCGGAGACGGGGATCCCGAGGCGTTCGGCGACGTGGGCGGGTCGCGCCTCGTGGAAGGGGACGTCGCGCAGGAGGTCGACGGTGGCCCCCACGATCGTGATCCGCAGGTGCAGGGTGGCGGCCGCGGCGACAGCCGCTTGCGTGTCCGCGCTGGTGTGTTCGAGCATCATGCCCTCCGTCGTTCGCCGGACGTCGTGTCCGCGTCGCCCCGGTACCGGGACCCCTCCATGCTGACGCAGAACGGGGGACACCAGAATCCCCGGTCCGGGTGTCAGCACATCGGAGGACAAGCGACGTCCAGCGCCCTCGCGGCACCGCGTGTGACGATGCCGGACATGACCCCGAACGACCCCACCGCACAGGGACTCGCGACCATGGCCTCGGCCGGCTTCGAGTTCGGCGGCGACCCCGACCAGGTGGCCCACGACGTCCGGGCGATGTGGGAGCAGCTCGGCCGACCGGCCGGGGCGTTCGAGGCCGCCGCACGGGCCGTCGCGGTGCTGCCGCAGCGTCCGGAGGTCCCGATCGCCGACCAGGCTCGCCGCCGGGCCTTCGAACGGGCGATCGGCATCAACCCGGTCGAGGTCGAGCTCGCCGCGGCCCTGTCGGCGCGCGAGCTCCTCGAACGGATGGCCGGCACCGTCACCTGCTGACACCGCGCCGGCGGTGGACGCGACCCCGGACACGACAGGAGGCGCGGTGCCCACCGGCACCGCGCCTCCTGTCCGATCGCTCGTGGAGCGCGCCCTACGGCGTCGGCATCCCGCCGTCGACGTGCAGCGTCTCGCCCACGACGTACGACGACTCGCCGCTCGCCAGGAACACGAACGCCGGCGCGAGCTCGGCGGGCTGGCCCCAGCGGCCCAGGTAGGTCTGCTCACCGGCAGAGGGCAGCGCCTCCGGCGGCTGGCCGCCGGCCGGCTGCAGCGGCGTCCAGATCGGGCCCGGGGCGACCGCGTTGACGCGGATGCCCTTCGGGGCGAGCTGCGCCGCCAGGCCCTTGGCCATGTTGTTGACGGTCGCCTTCGTGGCGGCGTAGTGCACCAGGTGGGGCGACGGCGCGTAGGCCTGGATCGACGTCGTGTTGATGATCGTCGAACCCGGCTGCAGGTGCGGCACGGCGGCCTTCGTGATGCGGAAGGTCGCGTAGGCGTTCGTCTTGAAGGTCTCGTCGAACTCCTCGTCGGAGATCTTCGTGATGTCGTCGACGTTCTGCTGCTTGCCCGCGTTGTTCACGAGGATGTCGAGTCCGCCGAGCTGCTCGACGGCGTCGGCGACGAGCTGCTCGCAGAACTCGAGCGAGGTGATGTCGCCGGGCAGGGCGACGGCCTTGCGGCCGGCGGCCTCGATGAGGCCGACGATGCGCTCGGCGTCCTCCTGCTCCTCGGGCAGGTACGAGATGGCGACGTCGGCGCCCTCACGGGCGTAGGCGATGGCGACGGCTGCGCCGATGCCGGAGTCGCCGCCCGTCACGAGCGCCTTGCGGCCCTCGAGACGGCCGGAACCGCGGTAGGTGTCCTCGCCGTGGTCCGCGGGGACGTTCTTCGCCATCTCCGCGTCGGTACCGGCACCCTCGAGGTACTGCTCGTCGGGCTTCTTGTCGGCGTAGAGCTTGGTCGGGTCCTGCATGGTGTACTGGTCCGTCATGCCGGTGACGGTACGCAGCCCCGACAGCACGTCCGCCCAGGAGGCTGTCCCCCGGTCGCGCGGGTCGGCCCACGTCCGGCGGCGCGCACCACCAGGGCGCCGCTCGCGTCCCCGGCGAAGGTCACGGTCCGGTGACGGCCCGGATGCGATTCGGTAACACCTGTCGTCCAGGCCGCTCCGGCGTCGTACCGTCGGACGGTGACTCCTCGGACCAAGCTCGCTCTCTGCGCCGCCGTCCTGGCCTGCACGGCCGGATCGGTCGTCGGCGGCGGCGCGACCTGGGCCGGATCGGACGCCGCCGTCGCCGCCGTGCCCGTCCGCGACGCCGCACCGGTCGTCGTCACGGAGTCGCAGCTGCGCGGGGTGGACGCGATCGAGCTCGGCGCCGAGTCGCTCGTCCTGCGCGCCGGCGACGACACCGTCGTCCGTGCGTCGATGCGCGACTCCGCGCTCACCGTCGGCCTGCTCGACCGCCTGCTCGGCACACCGTCGCGCACCCAGACCGCCGAGGGCGACGGCGGCGCGTGCTTCCCCGCCGGCACCACCTACACCTGGCGCGGTGCGGTGCGGGTCGCGGCCCTGACCACCACGGCACGCATCGGCAACGCCGTCGAGATCCGGGTGCTGCGCGACGCGGTCCGCAGCCGATGGGGCTCGACGGTCGAGCTCTCCGGTCCGGACGGTGTGCGGGTCGGTGACGACATCCGCCGGGCGATCGCCGACGCCCCGCGCTCGGCACGCGTGTCCTACGGCTCCGACGACGCCCAGGCGTGGCAGCTGCTCCTCCGCGAGGGGTGGGAGCGCACGGACCGGTCGCACCGCGCCGACCGCGCCCACTCCGGGAGGAACGGGGTGTCGGCCCTGACCGACGAGACCACGGTCACGGTGCTCGGGTCGCCGATGCCGGTGCACGCACAGCGCAGCTGCTGACCCGGCCGCCCGCGGTCAGACGCGGATCGTCGCGACGACCGGGAAGTGGTCGCTCGCGAACCAGGTCTCCGGGCCGTCGTGGTCGATCTCGACCCGCTCGACGGCGGCGACCCCGCGCGTGAGCACCCAGTCGATGCGCTCACCGGAGTCCACCGGGGGCTGCCACTCGTTGTAGCTCGCGGTCCGGTCGTCCGGGTCGCCGGCCACCAGCCAGGCGTCCTCGAAGCCGGCCTCGCGGAACACGCGCGACGCCGCACCCGAACCGGACGGCTCGTTGCAGTCGCCCGCGAACACGACCGGGCCGGTCTCCGCGGCCAGGCGCTCCACGATGAGTGCGGCACTCTTGCCCCGCACCTCGTCGCCGTGCGGGCCGACCTCGTGGTCCATGTGCGTGGTGAGCAGGGTGAAGGCCGGGCCGTCGGCGTCGAGCAGCCGGACGTGGTTCGCGATCCGCGGGTACAGGCTGCCCCAGGTGTTCGACACCGGCTCGTCGGGGGTGTCCGACAGCCAGAACGACCCCTGGTCGGCCGGGCGGAACCGGTCACGGCGGAAGAACACCGCCGCGTGCTCGCCCGCGGTGCCGCCCTCGCGACCCTGCCCGACGTCGGCGTGGTCGGGGAGGCCGGCGCGCAGGGCGTCCATCTGGTGGTCGAAGGCCTCCTGGACGCACAGCACGTCCGGGTCGTGCCGACGGATGATGTCGAGCACCACCGGCAGCCGTGCCGGCCAGTCGTGCGCCGGGTCGGGGTTCTTGACGTTGTAGGTCATCAGGACGATCGGACGGGCCGCAGTGCTCACCCGTCGACCGTACCGATCCTCCCGCCGGACGTTCCCATCCCGCGGGGGACGCGGTCAGTTGATGCAGGTGCCGTCGGTGCCGTAGTTGTGCACGTCGGTCGACTTCGGCGACGGCTCCTTCGACGGCTTCGCGCTGGACTTGGACCCCGAACCAGAACCCGATCCGGAGGAGCTGCCGGGGTCGGCGGCGGGCGACGAGGCGGTCGCACTCGGCGCCGCGACCGGCTTCGGGGTCTTGCCGTCGGTGCCGAGCACGAGCGTGACCGTCGAGACGACGTTCGTCCGCACCGCGACCGCACCCGGCGTCACGGCCGCGACGGCCTTCGCCTGCGACTCCTGGCCGGCCGGGTACTGCACCTGCGTGGTCTTCGTCGTCGGGGACGACCCGGCCGGGGCGACCTGGAACCCGCGTGCCGTCAGGACCTGCCCGGCGGCGGTCGCGGCGCCCTCGACGCCGGAGCCGTTCAGCACGGTGACCGAGGTGTTCGCCGGCTGCGCACGACCGGCCTTGGCGTACCGCTCCGGCTCGCCGACCAGGCCCTGCACGAAGGCGGGCAGCCCGACGGTGTCGACCTCGACGATCGAGAGCGCCGTGCCGTTCGGGTAGATCGTCGGGGTGCCGAGCGTCGGGATCGTCGCCGACTGGATGTTGCCCGGGCGCAGGTTCCGCATCTGCGTCGCGAGGGACACCAGGTCGGTGTCGGTCTGGATCGAGTCACCGATCGCCCCGAGGATGTTGTTCATCTTGATCGGGTTGAGCAGCGTGCCGGCGGACAGGACCTTGCGGGCCTCCTGCGACAGGAAGTACTGCTGCCGCACGTTGCGGTCGAGGTCGCCGTTCGGCAGCCCCTTGCGCTGACGCACGAACGACAGCGCCTCCTTCGCGTTCAGCGTCGACTTGCCCGCGGGCAGGTCCACGCCGGAGTCCTTGTCCTTCGCGGGCTGGTTCAGGCACACCTCGACCGGGCCGAGCTCCTTCACCACCTGGTAGAAGCCGAGCAGCGAGACGCGCACGTAGTGGTCGATCGACAGCCCGCTCAGGTTCTCGATCGTCTTGATGAGCATCTTCGCCCCGCCGGTGTCCCCACCGCCGTTGAGCGTGCCGTAGTAGAAGGCGCTGTTGAGCTTGCCCTTGCCGACGTCCGGGATGTCGACGTACGAGTCGCGGGGGAACGAGATCATCGTCGCCTGCGAGCCGTCGGCGTTGATGTGCAGCACGATCATCGTGTCGGTGTTCGTCGCACCGCCGTCGGTCGTCGTGCTGAGCTCGGCCATCTGCTCGGGGGTGGCGTTCTCCGGACGGTGGTCGTCGCCGACGAGCAGGATGTTCTGCGCCTTGCCGTCGATGTCGTCCTTGTCCTTCTTGCCCCCGGCGATGGCGTCGATCCGCGTCACCCCGCTCTGCACGCGGTTGAACGCGAAGGCCGCGTACCCGCCGCTGAGCAGGAGCGCCATCGTGAGGACCCCGGCGACTGCAGGGAAGACCACACCCGCACGTCGCTTCTGGCGCCCGTGGCGCGCCGGCACGGAGCCGCGACGCGCGGGCTCGGTCGTCTGCTCGGGTTCGTTGCTCACCGGGAAACCATAACCGCCACGCGCAGGACGGACATGGAACGGACCTGGGAGGTCGCCGCTGCCCGCCTAGGACCGTTCGGGCAGCAGGTGGACGGCCTCCATCGCGAGTTCGGCCGCGATCGGGTCCTGGTCGAGGACGGCGGCGCGGAGCTTCTCGAGCTCGGGCAGGATCACGTCGGCCGGCACCAGCTCGGCGAGTTCGGGCACCCGCAGCTTGAAGGCGAGGCCGTCGGTCGTCGAGCGGCAGAGCTGTGCGAGCGAAGCGTTGCCGCAGGCGTCCGCCCACTGCGAGTACAGGTCGGCGCCCTTGCGGAACACCTCGTCCTGCTGGTCGGCTGCGATCTTGCCGTGCGCGTCGTCGAGCATCTTCACGATCTTCCCGCGCTGCGACTCGGTGAAGCGCGGGACCGCCAGGCGGACCACGCCGCCGTAGATGACGCCGAGCGTGCGGTACGCGTCGAGGAACTCCTCCGCCGTCGGGGCGGCCACCCGGGTGTAGCGGTTCGGCGCCATCTCGATGAGCCCGGCGCGGGCGAGCTCGGCGAGCGCCTCGCGGATGGGGGTGCGGGAGACCCCGAGCCAGGCGATGAGGTCGTCGTCGTTGAGCCGTTCCCCGGGCTCGAGCGTGCCGTCCATGATCGCGTCGCGGATCTTGTCCTGCACGGTGTCTCGGAGGAGCTTGCGCTCGGCTGCGGGCTGCGTCGACGGAACTGGCATGCGCCCAGCGTGTCACATGTCAGCGCCCGGCGGCGAGCGCCACGGCGGACGACGCGACCTAGACTGCGGCCATGGACGACACGACCACCCAGTGGCCGCTCGGTCGCCTGCTCTCGGCCGCGGCGCGAGCCGTCGAGCGCGAGTGGGACGAGCGCCTGCGGGCGATCGGTCTGCCGCACGCCGCGCTCATCGTCGTGGACATCCTCGTCCGGACCGGCCCCAGCGGCGCCGACTCGCTCGCGCGCACCGCCCGCGTCCAGCCGCAGACGATGTCGCGGACCCTGGAGCGCCTCGAGCGGGACGGCCTGGTCGAGCGGACGCCCCACCCGGCCGATCGTCGCCGCCGCGTCGTGCAGGTCACGGACGCCGGCCGAGCGTCGTGGGAGACGGCCCGGCACATCGAGCGCGAGGTCCTGCCCGAGGACCCGGCGCTCCGCACAGCGCTCCAGGGAGTGCTCGACCGGCTCTGACCATCCCGCCGGTCACATATCACATGCGATACCCTGGTTGGGTCGACTGCCGGTCGACCCGACCCCGCAGGAGCCCCGCATGTCCGAACGTCGGGCGGCCCGTCTGGCCGCCGAACAGTCCGCCCGCCGATCCCGCCGCCGGCGGCCCGTGGTCGTCGCCGCCGTGGCGACGCTGGCGTCGATCCTCGGCATCGCTGTCGTCGTCGCCGTCGTCGCGAGCGTGTTCGTCGGCGGCCTCGCCCGGAGCTTCGGCGACCGCACCGACACGATCGGCGACGCGTTCCCGCAGGGTGCTCGACCGGCAGCGACGAAGGGCGCCGAGAACGTCCTGCTCATCGGCTCGGACCGTCGGCCGGCGGACGACCCCGACCGGACCGCCGGCGGCCGTGCGGACACCCTGATGCTCGCGCACGTCCCGGCGGACCGCAGCGCCGTCTACCTCATGTCGATCATGCGGGACTCCTGGGTCGAGGTCCCCGGCCACGGTCGCGCGAAGATCAACGCCGCGTACGCCTGGGGCGGCGTCCCGCTCACCGTGCAGACCGTCGAACGCCTGCTCGACGTCCGGATCGACCACGTCGCCGAGATCGACTTCACCGGGTTCGCGTCGATGACCGATGCCCTCGGCGGCGTCACGGTCGACTCCTCGCAGGCGTTCAGTGCTCGCGGTCACGACTTCGTCGCCGGACCGAACCACCTCGACGGCAACGCCGCGCTGGCGTTCGTCCGGGAGCGCTACGCCTTCGCCGACGCCGACCACACCCGGGTCCGCAACCAGCAGGCGTTCATGCGCGGGGTGCTCGACGGGTTGCTCTCGCGGGGGACCCTGACGAACCCCGGCCGCATCCAGGACTTCGTGACCGCGACGAGCGAGCACCTGTCCGTCGACCCCGGGCTCACGTTCCCACGGCTCGTGCGGCTCGGCTGGTCGCTCCGGGGTGTGCGCGCGGACGACCTGCGGACGTTCACCCTGCCGACCGCAGGCGCGGGGACGTCGCCGGACGGCCAGTCGATCGTGACGCTGAACACCCTCGCCGTGGGCGAGCTGTCCCAGGCGCTGCGCTCCGACGACGTCGCGGGGTGGCTGGCCGACCACCCGTAGGCCGCGGCCCCGACCCCGCACGCGACGACGCCCCACGACCGAGGTCGTGGGGCGTCGTCGTCGCTGGATCGGCGGAGCGATCAGGCGGGGAGCTGGAGCTCCTGGCCGGCGTAGATGAGGTTCGCGTCGTCGATGGTCGACGTGTTCGCGGCCCAGAGCTGCTTCCAGCCGCCATCGATCGTCAGCTTCGTCGCGATCGAGTCGAGGGTGTCGCCCGACTTGATCGTGTACGTCTTGCCGCTCGTCTCGACCGGGGCGGGCTTGCTCGGCGTCGTGGCGGCCGGAGCCGGTGCCGGTGCCGACTCGGTCGTGCTCGGCGCGGTCTGCTGCGGGGCCGTCTGCTGCGGGGCGGCCTGCTGCGTCGGTGCGGCCTGCTGCACGGGGGCCTGGGGGGCCGGCGCGGCGGCAGCCGGAGCGGCACCGCTCGTGCCGCTCAGTCCGAGCTTCGCGGAGCAGGCGGGCCAGGCGCCCCAGCCCTGCGAGGCGAGGACGCGCTCGGCGACGGCGATCTGTGCCTCGCGGCTCGCCGACGCGGGGTTGCCCGCGCCGCCGTTGGCCTGCCAGGTGCCGAGGTTGAACTGCAGGCCGCCGTAGTAGCCGTTGCCGGTGTTGATGGCCCAGTTGCCGCCGGACTCGCACTGCGCGAGGGCGTCCCAGGTCGAACCGGACGCTGCGTTCGCGGGGGCTGCCGCGAGGCCGACACCGGTCGCGGCGATGCCGGCGAACGCCAGGCCGCCGACGATGGTGCGGGTACGGGAAAGCTTCTTCATGTGATTGCTCCACCGGGATCACGCGCTGCTCGAACGCAGCGGCCACTGCCCACCCCGACCGATCGCGGTCTGTTGTGGGGTGCGCCACCGGGGGCAGTGGACGTGTGCCGGCGGCACCTCGGCGGCAACCATAGGCAACTCATCACCGTTATCAAACCGAGACAAACGGTTCTACCCATCGATGCTACGTACCCCACCGGAGAACCTGTACGCGTCGATGCCCATGGGCATGGTCATCGCGTGTACCCGGGGGACGTCAACATGGCAATCCCCTGGCAATGGGGTGCAGCGGTCCTCGATCAGACCCGGGACAGCAGGGTCACGGCCTCCAGGTGACCGGTCTGCGGGAACATGTCGAGCACGCGCGCCCGACGCAGCCGCAGGGACGGCATCCGCGCCAGGTCCTTCGCCAGGGTCACCGGGTTGCAGCTCGAGTAGACGACGTGCTGCACGTCGGACTCCTCGAGCCAGCCGGACAGGGTCGCCCCGATGCCCCGCCGCGGCGGGTTCACCACGACGAGCTCCGGGACCGCGGTCGGACGGGCCCGCAGGGCGTGCTCGGTGGCGTCGTCGGCGGCGAACCGGACGCCCTCGAGTCCGGCTTCGCGCGCGGACTGCTTCGCGGAGCGGATCGCCTCGGCGCTCGTCTCGATCCCGGTGACGGCGCGGCCGGCACGTGCGGCGTGCAGGGCGAACCCGCCGACGCCGCAGTACAGGTCCCACATCGACGCCGGGTCGAGCTCGTCGATCCAGTCCGTCGCCTGCGCGTAGAGCTGCGTCGCCACGGCGGTGTTCGTCTGGAAGAAGCTCTGCGGCCGCAGGTGCATCGTGATCCCGCCGAGCCGCATCGGCAGGGTCTCCTGCTCGGTGAGCACGACCTCGCGGTCGCCCTCGGTCACGGCCTTGTGCTCGGGCAGCAGGTTCGCGGTGACCACGACGGCGTTCGGCAGCGCGGCGCGCAGCGCGTCGAGGTGCTGCCGGAGCTGCGGCAGCTGCCCCTCGGACCGCAGCACGAAGCGCACCATGAGCTCGCCGTCGGGCGACTCGGTGACCAGGACGTACTTCAGCTCGCCCCGGCGTGCGGCCACGTCGTACGGCATGAGCCCGGCGTACGAGACGAAGTCGGCGAGGACGGGCAACGCGTGCCGGATCCCCGGGGTGCAGATGCCGCAGTGCCGCAGGTCGACCCCGCGCTGCCGGTCGTCGAGGATCCCGACGGTCGGGTGCTGCGTCGAGCCGCCGACCACCATCTTCGCCTTGTTCCGGTACCCGGACTCGGGGCTGGTGATCGCGGGTGACCAGGTGACCGCCCCTGGTCCCCCGGCGGCCTCGACCGCGTCCTGCAGGAGTTCCCGCGTGCGGAGCTCCTTGTCGAGGACCTGGTCGGCGTAGGGCTGCCCCATGAGCGTGCAGGACCGGCACACCCCGCGGTCGAAGTAGTCGCACTGCATGGCCGGCTCAGGATACGGCAGCGTCCCGCGTCGTCGTCGCGATCCGGTACACCGACGTCGTCGACGTCAGGAAGAGCGTGGTGCCGTCGTCGCCGCCGAAGCACAGGTTCGCCGTCACCTCGGGCACCGCGATCGCACCGATCCGCGAGCCCGTCGGGTCGAACACGACGACCCCCGTGGCCGCCGACGACCACACGTTGCCGTGCACGTCGACGCGGATGCCGTCCGGCACCCCCTCGCCCGGCTCGAGGCACGCGAACACCCGGCCGTTCTTCAGCAGGTCGCCGCGGTCACCCCTGCGGTCGTACGCCCGGATGACCGGTTCGTCGCCGTCCGAGCTGGCGACGTAGAGCACCCGCTCGTCGGGGTCGAACGCCAGCCCGTTCGGCTGGTCGACGTCGGTCGCGACGGGTCGCAGGTCCTGGCCCTCCGGTCCGCAGCGGAAGAGCCAGTGGTCGCCGTACTCGCGCGCGCCCGGGTGCCCCTCGCGCGGCTGCGTGATGCCGTACGCCGGGTCGGTGAACCACACGCTGCCGTCCCGCGCCACGACGACGTCGTTCGGCGAGTTCAGCCGGACACCGGCCCAGGCATCGACGATCGACGTCACGACCCCGTCGCGGTCGCGCTCGACGCGTCGACGGCCGTGCGAGCACTGCACGACGCTGCCGTCCCGGTCGGCGGTGCGGCCGTTGGTGAACTCGACCTGCTCGGCGTACACCGAGGTCTCCCCCGAGTCCGCGTGCCACTGCAGGATGCGGTCGCCGGGGATGTCCGACCACCGCAGGGTGCGGCTCGCGGCGATCCAGCAGGGCCCCTCGGCCCAGGTGCTGCCGGTGGCGATGCGCTCGAGCGCGTCGGGGTCGGGCACGAGGTCGTCCAGCAGCACGGGTTCTCCTTCGAACGGGCTGCCCACCTTACGGTCGTCAGACCGCGGCCGCCGCCTCGCTGCGCCGTCGCACGGCCTTCTCGATCGCGGAGATCCCGAACCCGAGCAGGATCGACGCCACGACCGCCAGGACCGTCACGAGGAAGGGCTCGTCGCGGCTCCAGCGTCCGGTGGCCGCGGCGATGCCGACGCAGTACGCGGCCCACACGACGTCGGCGAGCACGCAACTGACCAGGAAGCGCCGGACGTCGAGCCCGCTGTCCGCGCCGACCAGGTTCGTCGTGAGCCGCCCCATCGGGATGAAGCGCCCGAGGACCGCGATGCGACCGGGAGCGGCGCGGTACCGGCCGTCGATGGCGTCGCGGGCCTTCCGGACCTTCGGCCGCGAGAACCACGACCGCGAGCCGAGGTCGACCGTCCGTGCCAGGTGGAACAGGCCGAGGTCGCCGAGCACCATGCCGATCGAGGCCGCGACGACGAGGAGGAGCACCGCCAGGATCCCGCCGTCACCGCCCACCAGGAGCGTGCCGATCGCGACGACCAGTGCCTGGCTGGGCAGGAAGACCGCGACGCTGCCGACGGCGAGCACGAGGCCGACGACGAGGAACGCCCACGGGGTGCCGACGAGCTGGACCACCAGGTCCTGTGCTGCGTCCACGACTCCGCCTCCCACGGGCGTCGGGAGGACGCGCCGACCCCCATCCTCGCAGGTCGGCGGCGCTCCGCTCACGTGCGGTCGACGATCGCCCGCATCGTCGAGGCCGCCTCGTCGGGGCGACCGCCGACGACGGCACCGGCGAGTGCGAGGTGGAGGCCGACGTCGTGCCGGTCCGGGCGGATGCTCCCGCGCTCGCGCAGCACCTGGCCGACGACCTGGTACAGCCGTCGGTACAGCGCGTTGCCGGACAGGTCGAGCACGAGCGAGTGGAACCGCACGTCCGCGATCACGAAGCCGACGCGGTCGTCGCGGGTCGCGGCGGCGGCGAGCTCGTCCGCGGTGGTGCGGAGGGCCTCCCGTCGGTCCGCGCACTCGTCGAGCGCTGCACGCCGGGCTGCTGCGGCAGCGGCGACGGGTTCGACCGCCGCACGCAGCTCGCGGAGCTCGACCGCCACGCGGTCGCCGTCGGGACCCCGCAGACGCCACCGCACCACGCGCGGGTCCAGGACGTCCCACTGCCGCACGCCGAGGACGGTCACGCCGACCCGGCGCCGTGCGGTGAGCAGGCCGAGGCCGACGAGGACGCGGACGGCCTCGCGGACGATGCTGCGGCTGGCCCCGGTCCAGACCACCAGGTCGTCGATGCTCCGACGGCTGCCCACGGCGACGGCGCCGGAGACGACGGCGGCACCGATCTGGTCGAGCACCCGGTCGAAGGTGCTCGTCACCGCTGCGAGACCGGCGAGAGCACGAGCTCGTCGATGCGCACGTGCGCCGGCACCCCGAGCACGAAGGCGACCGTCCGCCCGACGTCCTCCGGCTGGAGCATGCGCCGCCGGGCAGCCGCGTCGGGGACCTCCGGGCGCTGGTCGAGGAAGTCGGTCGCGACGTCACCCGGGCACAGGTGCGTGGCACGCACGCCGTGCTCGGCCTCCTGCTGGTTGAGCGTCCGGACGACCGACGCGAGCGCGGACTTGCTCGCCGAGTACGCGACACCCGCCCCCGGCTGGAAGGACCACCCGGCGTACGACGACACGACCACGACCACGCCACCGGCCGCGCGGAGTGCCGGCAGCGCGGCGTCCACCATCGTGACGACGGCGGTGAGGTTCGTGTCCACGATCGCGCGGAAGTCGGTGAGCGACTGGTCGTCCCACCGGCGTCGCGGGGCGTTGCGCCCGGCCGCCAGCACGAGCCCGTCGAGCCGCCCGTGCCGCTCGAGCACGGTGTCCCGCGCGGCTGCGACGGCGTCGGGGTCGTTCGCGTCGAGGGGCAGGACCTCCGCGGTGCCACCGGTGTCCCGGATGGCACCTGCCACCTGCTCGAGCCGGTCGACACGGCGCCCGCTGAGCACCACGGACCAGCCGTCACGTGCCGCTGCCTCGGCACTCGCGGCCCCCATGCCGCTGCCCCCACCCGTGACCCAGAGCACACGCTGATCCGTCATGCTCGAATAGTATGCCTATTCGAGGCACCGACGACGGGAGCAACGATGCACCTCGACCTGACCGACCGCGTGGTGGTCGTGACCGGAGCAGCACGCGGGATCGGGCGGACGCTCGCCGACCGCTTCGTCGCGGAGGGCTGCCGCGTCGTCGCCCTCGACCTGGGCTTCGAGCCCGACTTCCCGCTCGACCACGTCGTGTGCAACGTCGCCGACCCGGCGTCCGTCCGCGCCGCCGTCGACGAGGTCGTCGCTCGCCACGGCACCATCGACGTGCTCGTGAACAACGCCGGCATCAACGTCGAGGGCACCGTCGCCGAGCTGCAGTGGGACGCCTGGCGCCGCTGCATGGACGTCAACCTCGGCGGCACGTTCCTCATGAGCCAGGCCGTCGCGCCGGTGATGCAGGCGGCCGGCCGCGGTCGGATCGTCAACGCCGCCTCGTTCGCGGCGATCGTGCCCAGCGTCGGGAGCGCTGCCTACGCGGCGTCGAAGGCCGCCGTCGTCTCGTTCACCCGGGTGCTCGCGTCGGAGCTCGGCCCGTGGGGGATCACCGTGAACGCCTACGCACCGGGCATGGTGCCGACGGCGATGAACGGCTTCGCGACGATGCCGGCCGAGGCGCAGGACCGCCTGCTCGACACGTTGTCCCTGCGCCGGTGGGAGACCGCCGACGACGTCGCCGACCTGCTCGTCTTCGTGGCGAGCGACGCCTCCGGGTACATCACCGGCACCCTGCTCGACGTCTCCGGCGGCAAGCTGGCGACGCAGATCCCGTCGCGCGCGCACGGTCGCTGAGGGCTCGGGTCGTCGCGTCGACCGGGCGCGGCCCGCCTGTCCGGTCGCACAGGTTCTCCACATGGCGCTCTTCGTAAGCTGTGAGGGCCCAGTGAGCCGGACTCCAGCCCGACCCGAGGAGGTGCCCGATGGTCCCCATCCTCATCGTGTTCGCGATCGTCGCCCTGATCGTCCCCGCCCTGACCCCCGTCCTCGGCCGCCGCGTCTTCTTCGTCGCCGCCGTCGCGCCCGCCGCGGCCGCGGTGCTGACGATCGCGCAGACCGACGCGGCCCTGCACGACGGCGTCGTCGAACGCCACCGGTGGGTGCCGCAACTCGACCTCGAGATCGCCCTGCGGATGGACGCCCTGTCGTGGGTGCTCGCGCTCGTGGTGTCGGTCGTCGGGGCCCTCGTGCTCGTCTACTGCGCGTCGTACTTCGGTCGCGACGAACCCGGGACCGGCCGGTTCGCCGGGGTCCTCACGGCATTCGCCGGGTCGATGTACGGCCTGGTCGTCGCCGACGACGTCATCGTCCTGTTCGTGCTGTGGGAGGCCACGACGGTCTTCTCGTACCTGCTCATCGGGCACGACGCCGACAAGCGGGCGAGCCGCGCCGCCGCCATGCAGGCGCTCGTGGTCACGACGGCCGGTGGTCTCGCGATGCTCGCCGGCCTCGTCATGCTCTCCGTCGCGGCGGGCACGACCTCGCTGTCCGGCATCATCGCCGCGCCGCCGACCGGCGCGATGGTGTCGGTGTCGGTGGTCCTCGTGCTGCTCGGCGCACTCACGAAGTCGGCGATCGTGCCGTTCCACTTCTGGCTCCCCGCTGCGATGGCCGCCCCGACCCCGGTCAGCGCGTACCTGCACGCCGCCGCCATGGTGAAGGCCGGCATCTACCTGGTGGCCCGGCTCGCCCCGGCGTTCGCGCTGCTCGGCGGCTGGCGCGAGACCATCACCGTGCTCGGGGTGCTCGGCATGCTCGTCGGCGGCTACCGCGCACTCCGGCAGACCGACCTCAAGCTCCTGCTCGCCTACGGCACCGTGGCCCAGCTCGGCTTCCTCGTGCTCGCCGCCGGGTGGGGCACCCCCGCGGTCGCGCTCGGCGGTGTCGCGCTGCTCGTGGCGCACGCGGCGTTCAAGTCGACGCTCTTCCTGGTGGTCGGCGCGATCGACCACACCACCGGCACCCGTGACCTCGGGCGCCTGAGCGGGCTCGGCCGGAAGCGGCCGTGGCTCGCCGTCGTCGCCGTGCTCGCCCTGGTCTCGATGGCGGGCATCCCGCCGACGATCGGCTTCGTCGCGAAGGAGGCCGTGCTCACCGGCTTCGTCGAGTCCCTGCACGGTCCCGACGCCGGGTGGGCGTGGATCGCGCTCGTCGGCGTGACGGTCGGCTCGGTGCTCACCGTGGCGTACTCGCTGCGCTTCCTCTGGGGCGCGTTCGCCCGCAAGGACGGCGTCGCCGAGACCGAGCCGCACGCCCTGCACGGCCTCGGGGTCGTGCCGTCCGTCCTCGCGCTCACCGGGCTCGCACTCGGCCTGCTCACCCCGGTGGTCGCGCACGGCATCGAGCCCGCCGCGACCGCCGCCGCGCTGCCCGGCGAGGCCGTCCCGCACCTGGCGCTCTGGCACGGTCTCGAACCGGCACTCGGCCTGTCCGCCGTGACACTGGTCGGCGGCACCGCCCTGTTCCTGCTGCGCCGTCGGGTCGAGGCGCTCCAGCACCGGCTGGCGGGGTCCCCGAGCGCCGCCGGCACGTACCGGCGACTCATGCGCGGACTCGACCGGCTCGCGACGGGCATCACCGCCGGGCTGCAGCGGGGGTCCCTGCCGTACTACCTCACCGTCATCCTGTCGGTGTTCGTCGCCGGGGCGCTCGTCAACCTGGTGGTCGGCGGCCCGTGGGCGTTCCACGTCCGGTTCGCCGACTCGTGGGGCCAGGTCCCCGTCGTGCTCGTGATGGCCTTCGCCGCGATCGCCGTGCTCACCGCGAAGACCCGGTTCGCCGCCGCCGTCCTGGTCGGCGTGACCGGATACGGCATGTCCGTGCTCTTCGTCCTGCACGGCGCGGTCGACCTCGCACTCACGCAGCTCGTCGTCGAGACCGTCACGCTCATCGCCTTCGTCCTGGTGCTCCGGCGCCTGCCCCCGCGGATCGCGACGACCAACCCGTCGCGCTTCCGCGTCGCACGCGCGCTGTTCGCCGGGCTCGCCGGCCTCACCCTGGCGGTCGTCGTCGTCGTCGCGGCGTCTGCCCGCACGGCCGACCCGATCTGGCCCGACCTGCCGGCGCTCACGAGCTCGTTCGGCCACGGCCTGAACGTCGTCAACGTCGCCCTGGTCGACCTGCGCGGCTGGGACACCCTCGGCGAGCTGACCGTCGTCGTCGCCGCGGCCACCGGCGTCGCGAGCCTGATCTTCGTGAACTCCCGCGAGGACACCCTGCCCCGACTGCGCGACCTGCCCGAGAAGCTGACCGCCGACGGCCGCCGCGCCGACGGCGAGCCCCGGGCCTGGCTGCCGACGAGCGCCGCGATCCCGACCGGTCGCTCCGCCCTGCTCGACGTGGTGGTCCGCCTGCTGTTCCACGGCCTCATCGTGCTGTCGGTGTACCTGCTGTTCGCCGGGCACAACGCGGCCGGCGGCGGCTTCGCCGGCGGTCTCGTCGCGGGCATCGCCCTGGCCGCCCGCTACCTGGCCGGCGGCCCGGCGGAGCTCGGCGCGGCCGCCCCGGTACGCGCCGGTCGACTGCTCGGCCTCGGTGTCGCGACGGCGGCGATCACCGCGATCGTCCCGCTGTTCTTCGGCCGCGAGGCCCTGTACTCCGAGTTCTTCGAGGCCACCGTCCCCGTGCTCGGCCACGTCGAGTTCGTCACCGCGACGTTCTTCGACATCGGCGTCTACCTGGTCGTCGTCGGCCTGGTCCTCGACGTGCTGCGCAGCCTCGGCGCCGAGGTCGACCGGCAGCGCCTCGAGGACGCCTCGACGTCGGTCCGCGACACCACCGAGGAGTCCGCGCAGGACAACCTGCAGGCCCCCACCCCCGAAGGGAGCGCGACGTGACCGTCACCCTCGTCCTCGTCATCGCGATGGCCGTGCTCTTCTCGTGCGGCGTGTACCTGCTGCTCGAACGGTCCCTGACCCGGATGCTGCTCGGCTTCCTGCTGCTCGGCAACGCGCTCAACCTGCTGCTGCTCGTGATGTCCGGCGCCGCGGGCGACCCGCCCGTGGGCAAGTCCGCCGACGGCATCACCGACCCGCTCCCCCAGGCGTTCGCCCTCACCGCCATCGTGATCACCTTCGCCGTGAGCGCGTTCCTGCTCGCGCTCATCCACCGCTCGTGGCAACTGTCCCGCGCCGACGAGGTCGAGGTCGACGAGGCCGACGTCGCGATCGGCCGTGACCGCGACGAACCGGCCGACGAGGACCCGGAGACCACCACCGACGCCGAACAGGAGACGACCCGATGACCTGGCTCGCCCCGCTCCTCGTCCTCGTCCCGTTGCTCGGCGCCGCGGTCGCACTCGGACTCCTGCGCCACCAGAAGCTGCAGCGCGCGATCACCGTCGTGGTGCTCGTCGTCGCCCTGGCCGTCGCCGCGACGCTCATGGTGCTCGTCGACCGGCACGGCACGATCGTCGTGCAGGTCGGCGGCTGGGACGCCCCGTACGGCATCTCGCTCGTGGTCGACCGGCTGAGCGCCCTGCTGCTGACCGTCAGCGCGAGCGTGCTGCTGCTCGTCCTGCTGTTCTCGATCGGGCAGGGCCTGGCCGCGGACGACGAGGACGCCCCGGTCACGATCTTCTACCCGACGTACCTCGTGCTCGCCGCCGGCGTGCTCGACTCCTTCATCGCCGGCGACCTGTTCAACCTCTACGTCGCGTTCGAGATGCTGCTCGTGGCGAGCTACGTGCTCATCACCCTCGGCGGCAGCGAGCAGCGCGTCCGGGCCGGGACGACGTACATCGTGACGAGCCTCATCGCGTCGGCGATCTTCCTCGCCGCCATCGGCCTGGTCTACGGCGCGACCGGCACCGTCAACATCGCGCAGATCAGCGAGCGGGTCGCCGACCTGCCCGAGCACGTGCAGCTGCTCCTGCACACGATGCTGCTCATCGGGTTCGGGATCAAGGCGGCGGTGTTCCCGCTCGCCTTCTGGCTGCCCGACTCGTACCCGACGGCGCCGGCACCGGTCACCGCGGTCTTCGCGGGCCTGCTCACGAAGGTCGGCATCTACGCGATCATCCGGCTCGAGACGGTGATCTTCCCCGGCTCGCAGCTCAACAACGTGCTGCTCGTGGTGGCGGTGCTCACGATGGTGGTCGGGGTGCTCGGCGCCGTCTCGCAGACCGACGTGAAACGGCTGCTGTCGTTCACCCTGATCAGCCACATCGGCTTCATGGTGATGGGCGTCGGCCTCGGCACCGTGGCGGGCACCGCCGCCGCCGTGTTCTACACCGTGCACCACATCGTCGTGCAGACCACGCTGTTCCTGGTCTCCGGGCTGATGGAACGCGTCGGCGGGACCACCTCGACCCGGTCGCTCGGCGGCTTGCTGAAGGCGGCGCCCCTGCTCGCGGCGCTCTACCTCATCCCGGCGTTCAACCTCGGCGGCATCCCGCCGTTCTCCGGGTTCATCGGCAAGCTCGGACTGTTCCGCGCGGCCGCCCAGGACGGCTCGCCGATGGCGTACGTCACGATCGCGGCGGGCGTGCTGACGTCCCTGCTCACCCTGTACGCGCTGATGCGCGTGTGGGACGCCGCCTTCTGGCGGCCGAAGCCCGCGGCCGAGGCCGCGGCCCCGCACGTCACCACCGCCGAACCGCACGCCGCCCTGCGGTCGCCGGAACCCGCCCCCCTGACCGTCTCCGAGGAGACGGGCGAGGCCTTCCACCCGGGAGGCTCGGTGACGGTCACCGACGCACCCCACGCGAGCCGCGCCTCCAGTCCGACCACCGGGTCGACCGAGACGGTCGGCGAGGCACCGACGAAGGTCCGACTGCCCCGCATGCTCGTCGGCGTGACGACCGTCGCGGTGCTCGGGTCCGTCGCCCTGACCGTCGTCGCGGGTCCGCTCTACGGCTACGCGACCCGCGCAGCGGAGTCGCTCGAGTCGCCGGACCGCTACGTGCAGGCCGTGCTCGGAGGTGACCGATGACCGACGTCCGTCGCATCTCGAACGCCCGCCGCATCGCGGTGGCGTGGCGCTACGACGTGCCGCTCGTGGCCGGGCTCACCGTGCTGTGGGCGCTGCTGTGGGGGTCGTGGACGCCGCTCACGCTGCTCTGCGGGCTGGTCGTGGCGCTCCTCGCCACGCAGGCGCTGCCGCTGCCACCGGTACCGCTGTCGACGCGGTTCTCGATCGTGCACGCGCTGCGGTTCCTCGTGGTGTGGACCGGGCTCGTCGTCGTCGCGTCGTTCCGGGTGGCCTGGGTGGCCGTCCGACCGCGCGGGGTCCGGCGCAGCTCCATCGTGCTCGTGCAGCTGCACACCACGGCGGAGATGACGTTCACGCTGGCGACCCTCGCGATCGCCCTGGTGCCGGGCTCGTACGTCGCCGACGTCGACCTGCGCCGCCGGCGCCTGCTGCTGCACGTCATCGACACCGACCGCGACGAGCAGGTCGAGGCCGCCCGCGCGGAGGCGCTCGGCATCGAGACGCTCGTCATCCGTGCGCTCGGGTCGAAGCAGGACGTGTCCGAACTGTCCGGGCCCCGACCGGAGGTCACCCGATGAGCGCCGCCGTCGTCGTCATGGGGATCGGCATCGCGCTCGTCCTCGCCCTGCTCGGAGCGGCACTCGCCCTCGCCGTGTACCGGATCGTGCGCGGGCCGACCATCCTGGACCGGATGATCGGCTCGGACATGGTCCTGACGACCGTGCTCGTGGTGATCGCGGCCGCGATGGTGGTCCGCCGTGACCTGACCGGCATCCCGGTGCTCGTCGTCATCGCGGCGACGAGCGTCTTCGCGACCATCGCCGTCGCCCGGGCCGTCACCCCGTCGTCCGACCCGTCCGACGAGGGGCTCACCGTCACCACCCCCGAGCGCGCCGAGGAACCCGCGGCGGAACAGGAGCAGTCGTGACCGAGATCATCGAGGCGTACCTCGACGGTGCCGGCGTGCGGGCGTGGATCGCACTCGGGCTGCTGCTCGTCGGCGCGGTGCTGTCGCTCGGCGCCGGGATCGGCATCGTGCGCTTCCCCGACCCGCTCGTCCGGCTGCACGCCATGGCGAAGCCGCAGGTGCTCGGCCTGGCGCTGTCGCTCGCGGCGATCGTCGTCGCGGTCGGGACCTGGACGGCGTTCTGGCTCGTGCTGCCGATCATGGTGTTCCAGCTGTTCCTGGTGCCGGTGTCGACGCACATGATCGCCCGCGCCGGGCTCCGGTCGAACGACTACCGGCACGAGGACCTGCTGGTCGACGACACCGAGTGACGGCTCAGGCCGCGGTGCGCCGGGGCAGGAGCAGGTTCGCCACCGCCGCCAGCACGACGACCGCCGCCGCTATCGCCGGCACGGCCATCGCCGTCGTGGCACCGTGCTGCTCGGCGAGGTCGCCGGTCACGGCCGAGGCGATCGACTGCCCGACGATGACGGCCGACCCGAGGATCGTCATGGTCGTCGCCGAGCGGCCGACCGGGGAGCGGTCCGACCCGAGGCTGTACTGCGCGACGAGCGTCGGGCCGATGCCGACGCCCATGACCGCGAGCACGATGCCGGCGGCGACGACCGAGTCGGCCTGCGAGAACGCGAGCGCGCCGCCGAGCAGCACGACGCCGAACACGAGCCAACGCCAGCCGAGGCCGAACGCCTGCGGGAACGCCGCCGACCCGAGCGCGAGCCCCGCCGAGCCGATGCCCATCAGGCCGTAGAGGAGCCCGGCCTGCGAGGCCTGCCCGTGGACCTCCATGAAGGCGGTCAGGGCGGTCAGCGTCGAGCCGAAGAACAGCCCGACGCCGAGGATCCCGACGACGACCACGACGAGCCGGGGCCGCAGGAGCTGGCGTGCCGGCGCCTGGGCCGTCTGCTGCTCGCGGCCGAGCACCAGGCGCCCGGTCGGGTGCAGCGCGAAGGCCGTCACGAACACGAAGGTCAGGACCGACGCCCCGGCGACCGCGACCCAGGGGGCGATCGCACTGGCGAGGACGCCGACCAGGAACGGTCCGATGATGAAGACGGTCTCGTCGGCGGCCGACTCGTACGCCATCGTGCCGCTGAGGGTCTTCTCGTGCCGTTCGGGCCGCATGCGCTGCCGGATGATCGCGACGAGCCGGGTGCGGGACATCGGCGCGACCTGCGGCGCGGATGCGCCGATGCAGAACGCCGTCGCGAGCACGGCGAGGTCGGGCGCGCTGCCGCTGACGACGAAGGGGAACGCCCCGAGGAGCGCCGCGTTCACCAGGCCGACGGGGACGAGCACGGCCCGCTGGCCGAACCGGTCGGCGGCGGCACCGACCAGCGGCCCGAAGACCGCGGCACCGATGCCGACGGAGGCGGAGTTCACCCCGCCGAGCGCCACCGAGTCACGGGCGGCGACGACGAGCGTCAGGACGCCGACGACCATCATGGCGAACGGCAGCCGGGCGATGAACGCCACCGGGAAGTACCACCGGCCGGCGAGGGAGACGAGCGAGGGGGCTGCCGCGGTGAGGGCCGCGTCGGGGCGTGTCTGGAGCATCGGGTCGTGCCTTCTCGGCCCGTCCCGGTTCGGTGGAGGCGGACCCATCGGGTGCCGCCGTTGTCCGCCGGGGTGCCGGCGTCCGGTAGGTACACACTGCGTGTTCTGAACAGCGCCCATCGTACCAACCGGACCGGTCACGGCCCGTCGGCAGCGGCGGACGGACGGGAGGCCCGTNNGCCACGGGCCTCCCGTCCGCTGCGCCACCGGTCAGGAGACCTCGCCGGCGCGCGCGCCCGCCCACAGGTCGACGTCGGCGATGCCGACGGTGTGCTCGTCGATGGTGCGGAGCTCCTCGTCGGTGAAGGTGGTGTTCGACAGCGCGGCGACGTTGTCCTCGAGCTGGGACACCTTCGACGCCCCGATCACGAGCGAGGTCACGCGCTCGTCGCGGAGCGCCCAGGCCAGGGCGAGCTGTGCGAGGGACTGCCCGCGGGCGGCCGCGACGTCGTTCAGTGCACGGAGGTGCTCGACGACCTCGGGCGTGATGCTCGACGCGTCGAGGGACTTGCCCGCTGCCGCACGGGAGTCGTCGGGCACGCCGTCCAGGTACTTGCCGGTGAGCAGCCCCTGCGCCAGCGCGGTGAAGCCGATCACGCCGAAGCCGAGCTCGCCGGCGGCGTCGAGCAGCCCCTCGGTCTCGATCCAGCGGTTGAGCATCGAGTACGAGGGCTGGTGGATGAGCAGCGGCGTGCCGAGGTCGCGCAGGATCTCGACGGCCTGGCGGCTGCGCTCGGCGTCGTACGACGAGATCCCGACGTACAGCGCCTTGCCCTGCTGCACGGCGGTGTGCAGGGCGCCCATGGTCTCCTCGAGCGGGGTCGACGCGTCGAGCCGGTGCGAGTAGAAGACGTCGACGTAGTCCAGACCCGTGCGCTGCAGCGACTGGTCGAGCGAGGCGAGCACGTACTTGCGCGACCCGCCGCCCTGGCCGTACGGGCCGGGCCACATGTCCCAGCCGGCCTTCGTCGAGACGATCATCTCGTCGCGGTAGGGCCGGAAGTCCTCACGCATCAGCCGACCGAAGTTGACCTCGGCGGCGCCGTAGGGCGGGCCGTAGTTGTTCGCGAGGTCGTGGTGGGTGATGCCGAGGTCGAACGCCCTGCGGCTGATGGCGCGCTGGGTCTCGAAGGGCACGTCGTCCCCGAAGTTGTGCCAGTACCCGAGGGAGAGCAGCGGCAGGTCGAGGCCCGAGCGGCCGGTGCGGCGGTACGTCATCGAGTCGTAGCGGTCGTCGCTGGCGATGTAGGTCATGGTCCGAGCCTGCCACCAGCGCGCCCGACGAACGCCGTGGCCGGACACGGGTGCATCATCGAGGCACCGGTACGCGAGGGAGCAGGCCATGGCAGGGACGACGACGGACCCGACGTTCTCGGACGACGAGCGCGCGGCGATGCGGGAGCACGCCGCCGAGGTGCAGCGTTCCCGGAGCACGAAGGGCACCAGGGCCGAGAAGGCCGCGGCGGCGGCGCAGGCCGTGCGGGACGCGATCGCCGGGATGCCCGAGCCGGACCGCGCGTTGGCCGAGCGGATCAGCCGCATCGCGCTCGACGCCGCTCCCGGGCTCACGTCGAAGCTCTGGTACGGGATGCCGGCGTGGGCGGAGGACGGCAAGGTCGTGTTCTTCTTCCAGGGCGCCGCGAAGTTCGGCGCCCGGTACGCGACGCTCGGGTTCCAGGACCCGGCCGCGCTCGACGACGGGTCGATGTGGCCGACCGCGTACGCGATCACGCCGGCGTTCTCCGACGACGACGCGACGAGGGTCGCGGCCCTGATCCGGCGCGCGGTCGGCTGACGGCGGGGAGGGCCGTCACCGGGCGCCGGTACCGTGGCTGCATGACCGACCCCCGTGCGACCGCGTGCTGACCGGGCTCGGCCCGGCGCCGATCATCGCCGTCGTCTTCCTGCTGCTCTACGTGTCCTGCCGGCGGCACGATCCGCGGATGCTCCGGAACGGGGTGTTCCTGACGGCTGCGGCGTTCTTCGCCCTGGTCACCGTCGTGTCCGCGCTCACGCTCGTGGTGCCCGGCTTCGGGTTCGTCGTCGCGTTCGGGCTGCTGCTCGTG
>NZ_MJGU01000009.1:0-19909 GCF_001864985.1 Curtobacterium sp. MMLR14_006
CTCACCCGTTCGCCACTAATCACAGGAGCAAGCTCCTGATCATCGTTCGACTTGCATGTGTTAAGCACGCCGCCAGCGTTCGTCCTGAGCCAGGATCAAACTCTCCGTAAAAAATTACAACCAACACCCGAAAGCGTCAGCGAGTTGATTCTGACTGTTGACTGTCTACTGACAATCTTCAATCCAAAAGGAATTGCTTCATGACCCGGTCAGCAAGCCGACCAGGCACGAGGTCAATCAATAAATTGGCATTGACAATGTGCACGCTGTTGAGTTCTCAAGGACCAGACGCACTCCCCGCTCGGTCCCAAATGGAGACTCCGCCAGAGAGGCATTCGTTCTTGCGCCACCCGAACGGACACCGGATCGCTCCGGTTGTTCAGGTGGGGTGGTTGCCTGAGCGGGACCCCGTCCGGACTGCGCCCCCGGGGTGTTCACCCTGGTGACCGTCTCGGCCGTTCCGTTCTCCGCCTCAGCGGCAACGAGTGATTACTTTACGCAGACCTGAGCGCGAGCGCCAAGCCGTCCCCCATCCCGGGCGTGTCGCCCGGAGATCCGGGGAAGTACGCCCGATGACACCACGACCGGATGCCCCGGGGACGACGAAGGGCACGGTGCGATGTGCACCGTGCCCTGCGTGGGGACGCTTCGACTACTCGGCCGCGGCCAGCTGCCCGCAGGCCCCGTCGATCTCCTTGCCGCGGGTGTCGCGCAGAGTCGTCGGGATGCCGGCGGCGTTGAGCCGACGGACGAACTCGTCCTGCACGTGCACCTCGGACGAGGTCCACACCGAGCCCGGCGTCGGGTTGAGCGGGATCGGGTTGACGTGCACCCAGCCCTTGCCGCGCTTGTTGAGCTTCTCGGCGAGCAGGTCGGCACGCCAGGCGTGGTCGTTCATGTCCTTGATGAGCGCGTACTCGATCGAGACACGTCGGCCGGTCTTGACGAAGTAGTTGTGGGCGGCGTCGATCGCCTCGTCGGCCTTCCACCGGGAGTTCACCGGGATGAGCTCGTCGCGCAGTTCGTCGTCGGGGGCGTGCAGCGACAGCGCGAAGGTGATCGGGATGTCCTCCTCCGCCAGCTTGTTGATCGCCGGCACGAGTCCGACGGTCGAGACGGTGATGCCGCGGGCGCTCATGCCGAGACCGTTCGGCTGCGGCGCGACCATCAACCGGACGGCGTCCATCACCCGCTTGTAGTTCGCGAGCGGCTCCCCCATGCCCATGAACACGACGTTGGTCACGCGCTCTGCGTCGACCCGGTCCTTGCCGCCCTTGCGGGGATCGCCCCCGAGCTCACCGGCGGCGATCGCGGCGTTGGCCCGGACGATCTGCTCGATGATCTCGGCGGTGGACATGTTGCGGGTCAGCCCCGCCTGGCCGGTGGCGCAGAACGGGCAGTTCATGCCGCACCCGGCCTGCGATGAGACGCAGAGCGTGATCCGACCCGGGTACCGCATGAGCACCGACTCGACGAGGGCGCCGTCGTGCAGCTTCCAGAGGAACTTGATCGTGTCGCCCTTGTCCGTCGCGAGACGCCGGGTCTCGGTGAGGAGCGGCGGCAGCATCCCGGCGACGAGCTGCTCCCGCTGGGCGGCGGGCAGGTCGGTCATGTCGGCCGGGTCGGACGTGTAGTGCGTGAAGTAGTGGGTCGCCAGCTGCTTGGCGCGGAACCCGGGGAGCCCGAGCTCCTGCACGCGTGCGGTGCGTTCCTCGGGCGTCAGGTCGGCGAGGTGCACGGGCGGCTTGCCCCGCTTCGGGGACGCGAACTGCAGGAGCGGCCGGCCGTCGGTGTCGGTGGCCTGCTTCCAGCCCTCGGTGCGGGGGCGGACCTGCGGACGAGCAGACTGCTGCTGTTCGAACGGGGTACGGGTGTCGGAGGCCATCACTCCAGGATACGTGATCCCGTCAGCTCCCCGCGGGCAGCACCCGTGCGAAGTGGTGCGCGGCCGAGTACATCGGCACGATGTCGACGACCTCGCCGGGGTGCGGGGCCTGCAGCACGAGTCCCTGGCCGAGGTACAGGCCGACGTGGTCCTCGTCGTCGTACACGACGAGGTCACCGGGCAGCGCCTCGGACTCCGGGATCGTCGTCGCCGCCGCGTCCTGCCTCGGGACGTAGTGCACGAGCGGGATGCCGACCGCCGCGTAGGCGACCATCGTCAGCCCGGAGCAGTCGATGCCCTCGTGGCTCGCACCACCCTCGACGTACGGGTCCCCCATGTACTGCAGGGCCGTCGCGACGATGGTGGCCCGGTCGCCGCCGCCGGACAGCGCCGCGGACAGGGCCGACTGCGCCTGCGCGGTGGTCACGCCGAACCGCAGGTCGAGCGTCGGGTAGGAGACGATCGTCGTCGTGGTGGTCATGCCGTCGGTCGAGACCACGGGCACCTCGACGTCGTGGGCGACCGTGAAGGACTGCGCGGACGGGACCGACTGCGACGTCGTGGTCCCCTGCTGCGCTGGGTCGTCCGGCGTGGCCGCGTTCGCCGGGAGCGCCAGGGTCAGGCTCGAGGTCACCGCGAGGGCGGGGGCGAGCAGGACGGCGGCCCGCTTGGCGTTGGCCGCACGGCGGAGGTGCCGGGGGTCGGCGGCCCGCTCGGCACGGAGGGCAGCGGTCCGGCTGAGGACGGCGGCGCCTGCGGAGGACGTGACGGCCGCCCGCGGCCGCGGCTGCATGTGCACGGTCCTGGCCGGCGCGGGGTGCTCGACGAACGTGGAGCGGGCAGCAGCAGGACCGAGGGCCGAACGCCGGCCACGGGGCCGGAGCGGCTGGTCGGAGCGGGTCGCCTGCGCCGTCTGCCGCACCGGCGCGGACACCGCGTTCGGCGTCGCTCGGGCTGGCTGGTGGTCGTCGACTGCGGCTGCTGCCAGTGCGTGGCGTCCCATGCGTCCTTCCGGGTCGGGATCGACCTGCGATCCGGAAGCAACGTATTGGTGACGGACCCGCTCCAGCCTGGGCGGCACCGGAGTGTTCCTGCGGCTGGTCACAGGAACGGGGTCACCCGGCGGACGCGAGCTGCGCGGCGGGACCGGGGCAGACGAGCGCGGAGCCGACGACCAGACCGCGCGAGCCGCGGAACGGCGGCGATCCGGGCCTCCTGGCCGGCGGGCGGACCGCAGGACGGGAGCCGCTCGTGCGGGCTGCCGCGCTGTCCCCCGGCGCGTACCCCGGACGGGCGCCGACTAGCGGTTCTCGGGGCGGCCGGTGGCGCGGGTGCTGACGAGGTCGGCGAGGGACGGCTCGGCGTCGTCACCGGGGACGGCCCAGCCACGGCGGGCGGCCTTGCGGACGAGACGGTACGTGGTGACCTGGAGGGGTTCCACTCCGTCGGCGGATTCGTACTTCGACATGGTTTCTCCCTGAATGGTGAGCGGATCGCTCGTTCGAGACGCTACGCCCGAACGGGGGTACCGGACCGGCTGCTGCGTTCCGCGGCCAAGGCACGGGCGTGGGGTCGAGCCGCGACCGGCGGGGTGGACCTCGAAGACCATTGTTCGCATAGAATGCGAACATGTTGATCACCGTCGATCCCGGGGCCCGGGCGACGCTCGCCGAGCAGGTCGCCGCCCAGATCCGGCATGCGATCGCCCGTGGCGAGCTCGCGAGCGGGGAACGGCTGCCGTCCGCCCGTGACCTGGCAGCGTCGGTCGACGTCAACGTGCACACGGTGTTGCGCGCCTACGCGCAGCTCCAGGACGACGGGCTGATCGAGCTGCGGCGGGGCCGCGGCGCGACGGTCCTGCGGTCGGGCAACGCCTCGTTCGACCGGCTCCGCGGACTCGTCGACGAGCTCCGCGACCAGGCCGAGACGCTCGGCGTCCCGCTCGACGACCTGTTCACGATGATCAAGGGGGCACGATGACCACGCGACCGACGGGGACCGGGACACGACTGGCGGTGGTGACACCCGGGCTGGCCGTGGTGGCCGGGGTGGTGCTCGCCACGCTCGCGTCGGCGGGGAACCTGCCGGACCGGATGCCGATCCACTTCCGCTCGGACGGCACCGCCGACGGCTGGAGTTCGCCGTGGCCGGTGTTCTGGGTCACCCTGCTCGTCACGGTCGGCGTCGCGGTGCTCGGCTTCCTCGCGCTGCGCATGCGGGACCGGCGGACGGCGGCGACGACGCTGCTCGTCGCCGGGCTGGTGTCCGGCAGCGCCGGCACCGCGTGGGTGGTCCTGGTCCGTGCGGCGACCGTCGGCGACGGCGTGCTGCCGATGTGGTGGGGTGCGGTGTTCCTGGCGGTGACCGCAGCGGTGGCCGCCGTCCCGGCCGTCGCGCTGGTGCGCGTCGCTGCGCCGGTGCCCGCGCACGAGGTCGCTCCCCTGCCCGTCGGCCCCGCGACCCGTGTGGCCTGGCGCTCACGGGTCGGCAGCCGCTGGTTCGCCGCGCTCGGCGCCGTGCTCGTCGGGGTCGGCATCGGCACGGTCGTCGCGACCGTGGTCAACGACGTCGGGGGCGCTGTCGTGTCCGGTGTCGTGCTGGCGGTCGCCGGGCTCGCGGTGCTCTCGCTCGCCCGCGTCGAGGTCACGGTCGACCGGCGCGGCCTGCGCCTGACGACGTCCGTCACCCGCATCCCGCTCATGCGGGTGCCGCTGGAACGCATCGAGGGCTGCGGCTGCGAGGACGTCTCCCCCGGTCAGTGGGGCGGCTGGGGCTACCGGTTCTCGGGTCGGGGCGTCGCCTACGTCGTGCGCTCCGGGCCGGGGCTCGTCGCCCGGCTGCGGGGAGGGCAGGCGCGCGTGGTGACGGTGCCGGACGCCGCGAGCGGGGCCGCCGTGCTCGGCGCGCTGCTCGCCGCACGCACGGCCGACTGACCGCCGCGCCGAGGCGGTCGCGGCACGGCGGTGGGCCTGATCGGGTGCCGTGACGGGCGCGACGCTCGGCGCACGGGTCGTCGGGCTTGCGCTCCGCCGCCGCGGCGGACCGGCGTGGGACGCGTGCTGCGCCGACAGGGCGGGGCGGGCCTCCCGACACCGTTGCGCACAGGGCAGGCGAGCCTGGTGGCCGGGTCGCTCGGTCGGCCTGGAGGCCCGTCAGCCGTCCGTCGCGCGGCTCACGTCGTTGCCGGACCGGCAACAGGGCTCGCGTCGCGCCCGGCGGGCGCGGTGCACTGGGCGCATGCACGCACCCCAGGAGTCCCCCGCCGACGCCCGCGACTGGTGGGAGGCCCGCTACGCCGAACGCGACGGCATCTGGTCGGGGCGGGTGAACGCGGTGCTCGCCACCGTGGCGCCGACGCTGCCGACCGGGCGTGCGCTCGACCTCGGCTGCGGCGAGGGCGGCGACGTCGTCTGGCTCGCGCAGCAGGGCTGGGACGCCGTCGGGGTCGACCTGTCCGTGACCGCCCTGGAACGCGGGTCGCGTGCCGCGGTGTCGGCGGACGTCGAGGAGCGGACCGCGTTCGTTGCCGCCGACCTGGCGACGTGGGACACGGCGGAGCGGTTCGCACTCGTCACCGCGTCGTTCCTGCAGTCGTGGCCGGTGGCGATCCCGCGCGACGCGATCCTGCGGCGGGCAGCGGGGTTCGTGGCCGTCGGCGGTCACCTGCTCGTCACGGCGCACGCGGCGCCACCGCACGGCGACCTGCCCGCGGAGCTCCAGGGCTTCCGGTTCCCGACGCCGCAGGCCGACCTCGAGGCGGTCGGGGTCGACGACACGTGGCAGGTGGTGGCGGCGGAGCTCCGGGAGCGGACCGCCTCCACCGAGGACGGTCGCGCGCACGACGTCGTGGACAGCGTGGTGCTGGTCCGACGACTGCGCTGAGGCCGGGACGCAGTCCGGACGGACTCGGTAGCGTCGCGGTGTGGTCGACGTCGAGGATTCGCATCCGCTGCTGGTCGGGGACGTGGTGGTCGCCTCTGCGGTCGACGGCACCGGGATGCCCGTCGGTCTCGCGCCGCGCCCGTACCTGCACCCGGTCCGGACGCTCGGCGGCACGGTCGTCAGCGCGCACCGACCGCCCGACCACGCGTGGCACTGCGGGGTCGGCGTCGCGATCCCCGACCTCGACGGCGTGAACTGCTGGGGCGGACCGACCTACGTGCACGGATCCGGGTACGTCCACCGGGACGACCACGGTCGGGTCGACGTCCGGAGCACCCGTCGGGACGACGCCGGGCTCGTGCACGACCTCGTCTGGCGGGGACCGGAGGGGGCCGAGCTGCTGCTCGAGGAGCGACGCCTGGGGTGGCGAGGGGTCGCCGACGGGTGGGAGCTGACCTGGACGTCGGCGTTCCGGTGCCCCGGCGCCGTCGAGGTCCGGCTCGGCAGCCCGGGCAGCAACGGTCGCGCGGGTGCCGGGTACGGCGGGTTCACGTGGCGGTTCCCGGCGTGCTCCGACGTGCGGGTGCGGACCGAGCACGCCTCGGGGGAAGCCGCGACGCACGGGTCGGTGGCGCCGTGGATCGAGTGGCGCGCGGCGTTCCCGGGCGGGGACGCCGTGGTCCGGGTCGAGGCCCTCGACCACGATGACCCCTGGTTCGTGCGCGTGGCCGAGTACCCCGCGCTCGGCTCGGCGCTCGCGTGGGACGAGCCCGTGCGGGTGCGCCTGGGGTCGCCGCTCGTGCGGTCGTTCCGGGCGACGGTGCGGGACGCGTGAGGACGCCGGAGGGAGCGGGAGGAGCGGGCTGACTTCGTCGTCGAACGGTCGATCGGGTCCGCCACTCGGCGCGTTCGCCGCGTCGCGGTGTCCGCCGGTCGTCGCATCCGCCGGTCGGCGTGTTCGCTAGCCTGCTGCGATGAGCACCGGAGCCTGGGAAGACCGCGTCGCCGCCCTCTGGGACGACGAGACCATCGACGCAGAGCAGCGCATCGAGCGGATGCGCGAGCTCGCGGACGCCGCGCCGCACCCCGCCGTCGGCGCGTTCGAGCTGGGCGGCGCGTTCGACTCGGGCGGCCACGAGGCCGAGGCGCACGAGCACTACGCAGCCGCGACGGCGGCCGGGCTGGGCGACGTCGACCCCGTCCGGGCCGCCCAGATGGTCGTGCAGCACGCGTCGACGCTCCGCAACCTCGGCCGGGTGGACGAGGCGATCGCGATGCTGCGGGAGGCTCCCGAGCACCCGTCGACCGGGGTCGCCCCGCGGGTGTTCCTCGCCCTCGCGCTGCACAGCGCCGGCCGGCAGGACGAGGCGCTCCGCGTCGCGATCGAGGCCGTCGAGCCGACGCTGCCGCGGTACAACCGGTCGGTGCGGAACTACGCGGCGGCGCTCACGGACGGCTGAGCCGCGTCGTGTCGGTCCGGGCGACGGGCAGCGAGTCGCTCGTCGTGCGGAGCGACTCCTGCCGGAGCTCGAGCTGCGTGACCGCGAGTGCCGCCAGGTCGTGCAGGTTGGCGAGGTCGCCCTCGGTCGCCTGGCGGGGCTTCGTGTCGAGCACGGCGAGGGTGCCGATCGGCGACCCGTCGTGCTTGACGAGCGGGACGCTGACGTAGAACCGGATGCCGAGCGGCCCGGTGACGAGCGGGCTGTGCTGCATCTCCGGGTGCGTGGAGCCGTCCGGGATCACCACGGGCACCGGCACCGGGGCGAAGCCGTTCCGGAAGTTGATGTTGCGTGCCGCGTCGTCGACGCCCTCGGCGATGTAGGACTGCGACCAGGCGCGGTCCTCGTCGATGACCTCGACCAGGGCGATGGGCGCGTCGAACAGGCGGGCGGCCATCGCGGTGGTGCGGTGCAGTGCCTCGTCGGGCAGGGTGTCGAGCGTGGCGGGGTGTCCGGTGTCGGCCCGGGCCTCGGCCGCAGCCGGTGCTGCTGACGGGTCCGTCGCGTCGACGACGTGGTCGGCGCCGGCGGTCTCGGCGATGACGACGTCGCGGAGCTGCGCGACCAGGTCGGCGCCGAGCGGACGGGCCGCCGGGTCCTGCGCGGTCATCGCGGTGAGCAGCCGCTTCCAGTGCTCGGGCAGCGGTTCGGGCACGACCGGGTCGCGGGAGAGCCGCGCGACGGCGGACTCGACGAGCGAGCCGGGGAACTCGCGGCGCCGGGTGAAGCACTGCAGCAGGACGAGGCCGAGCGAGTACACGTCGCTCGCCGGTCCGACGTCGGCGCCGCGGGCCTGCTCGGGGCTGAGGTAGGCGGCGGTGCCGGTGGTCACGCCGTCGGCGGTGAGGCGTTCGACGCCCGCGGCGAGCGCGATGCCGAAGTCGGTCAGTCGGGCCCGGGCGCGGTCGGAGTCGTTGCCGTAGTCGACGAGCAGGATGTTCGACGGCTTGATGTCGCGGTGCACGACGCCGTGGGCGTGGATGTAGTGCAGTGCCTCGGCCATGTCGTAGCCGATCTCGGCGATGTGCCGCGAGGCGAGGGGGCCGACGGCCAGACGTTCCTCGAGGTCCTGTCCGACGACGAGCGCCATGACGATGTACCGCTGTTGGCTGCCGTCCTGACCGGCGACGACGCCGGCGTCGAGCAGGCTGACGAGGTTGTGGTGCTCGAGCGAGGCGAGGACGCCGAGCTCGGCTTCCTGCCGGGCGATGTCGACGATCCCCGAGTGGAAGACCTTGACGGCGACGGGGCGGTGCAGGCTCTCGTCGACGGCACGGTAGACGACCGACATGCCGCCCTGGCCGATGGCCTGTTCGAGCCGGTAGCGGCCGTCGAGGAGCGGCGTCCTCGCGTCGTGCTCCTCGGTGGTGGTCATCGAGCCCTCGCGGTCGGTGCCGCACGCAGGGATGTGCAGCTGATGCATCTTCGCATCCCCGACGAGCAGATGTCCGCATCCCACGCTCTGCGGACGGTGGGTCCGACGGCGTCGGGCGCGGTCCGGACCGCGCTCACCCCGTCGCGAGGTCCCCGACGATCACCAGGCGCCACTCACTGGTCCGGTCGCTCCCGTACGCGGCGAAGGACACCCGCTCGACGTCGGTGCGGTGCGCGGCCGGCAGGTCGATGCGGTGCGGGCTGTCCCGGCAGGCGAGGTCCTCGACGACCTCGCTCCCGCCGCCGGTCGCCGAGGTCGTCCGGACGATCCCGCTCATGTGCCCGTTGCCGAAGCACGAGAACCGCAGGTGCTCGATCGTCTGCGGGTGCGGGTACTCGAGCGCGATCTGCGAACCGGGGTGCTCCGGGTCGTCAGGGCCGCGCTGGACCCCGGCCATCAGCACGCCGAGGACGTCGTCCCGACGCTCCTCGTCAGCGTCCTGCTCGTCCTGCCACGCGTGCAGCGCTCTCGGGTCGGCGGCGGGTTCGGCGGCGCAACCGGCGAGCAGGACGAGGCCGGCGACCGCCGGCAGCAACACGAGGGGGACGTTCCGCACGTCGGCAGCCTACGGGGCGGTGGACGCACGCACGAGACGGACGGGAGGCCCNNCGGGCCTCCCGTCCGTCAGGTGGTCGCGTCAGACGTCGCGTCGGCGGGTGACCACGAGAGCGAGTGCCCCCACGACGACGACCTCTGCCGCGAGGACGCCGAAGCCGCCCCAGCCGTTCAGGACGACGCCGGTTTGCTCGGGGGCCGGTGCGCCGCTCGAGTAGGTGATGAGCTGCGCACCGGCCTGCAGGGGCAGGAACTGCGACAGGTCGAGCAGCCAGTCGGCGTTCGTGAGCGCGGCGGCCAACTGCAGGATCGTGGGAACGACCAGCATGAGGCCGAGCGTGATCGCGATGCCGGCGGCGCTCGACTTGACGAGCAGGCCGATGCCGAACGCGAGCAGGGCGACGAGCGTGACGAGGACGGACGCGCCGAGGATCGGCATGAACACCGCCGGGTCACCGACCTCGGGGTGGGCGCCGTTCGAGGCCTGCAGGGCGAGGGCCAGGAGCGCGCCGATCGCCGTCGCGACCACGCTGACGACGAACGTCGCCACGGCCAGCACGGTGGCCTTCGCGAGCAGCACGCCGACCCGGCCCGGGTCCGCGGTGAACGTCGAGCGGATCTGACCGGTGCCGTACTCGCCGGAGATGATGAGCACGCCGAGCACGCCGACGACGAGCGCCGTCAGGTTCACGCTCACCGTGTTGATGAGCACGAAGCTGGCGTTCGCCTGCTCGGTGGGGACGTCGGTGCCGCCGCTGTTCACGGCCTGGCCCACGAGGGCCGCCATGCCGATGGTGACGACCGCGATGATCGCGAAGCACCAGATGGTGGAGCGGATGCTGCGGAACTTGATCCACTCGCTCCGGACGAGCCGGGGGAACGACAGCCCGACGGAGTCGGGGACGGTCTTGTGGGCGGGCGCGGTGGCGGTCATCGGGTGCCCTCCGATCGGTACTCGACGTCGTCGCGGGTGAGGGCCATGTAGGCCTCCTCGAGGCTCGCGCCGGTCGGGGTGAGTTCGTGCAGGACGACGCCCGCCTGCGCGGCGATGGTGCCGACGGTCGGCGCATCCGGGCCGACGACGAGGAACGAGCCGTCCTCGCGCTGCGTGACCGACGCGTTCGGTCCGATCGCGTGGAAGAGCTGGTCGGGCGACGGCGTGCGGACGACGACGCGGCTGCCGCCGCCGTTCGGTGTGCCGTCGGCACCGACGCCCGAGGCGGCGTTCGCGCCCGCGACGAACTCGGCGATCGGGGCGTCCGCGAGCACCTTGCCGCGGCCGAGCACGACGACGCGGTCGGCGGTCTGCGCCATCTCGCTCATGAGGTGGCTGGAGAGGAAGACAGTGCGGCCGTCGGCGGCCATCCGCCGGGCGAGCTGCCGGACCCACACGACGCCGTCCGGGTCGAGGCCGTTGACGGGCTCGTCGAGGATGAGCGTCTTCGGGTCGCCGAGCAGTGCGGCAGCGATTCCCAGGCGCTGCCCCATGCCGAGCGAGAACCCGCCGACGCGCTTCTTCGCGACCGCGTCGAGGCCGGTCATGTCGATGACCTCGTGCACCCGCGACTTCGGGATGCCGTGCGTCGCGGCGAGCGAGAGCAGGTGGTTGTACGCGCTCCGTCCGGAGTGCACCGCCTTCGCCTCGAGCAGCGCGCCGACCTGCCGCAGCGGGTCGCGGAACGTCCGGTACGGCCGGCCGTTCACGATCGCCCGCCCCGACGTGGGCTCGTCGAGGCCCATGATCATGCGCATCGTGGTGGACTTCCCGGCACCGTTCGGGCCGAGGAAGCCGGTCACGCTACCGGGGCGGACGACGAAGGAGACGTCGTCCACGGCGGTCTTGGGACCGTACTGTTTGGTGAGATGGTCGACTTCGATCACGAGCGCCACGCTATTGCAGCGGCGCGGGCGGCCGCGTCCGCCGTTGGGGGGAGATGCGCGGGCGCGCCGTGGCGTTCGTTGCTGGACGGCAGTGGGCGCGCCGTCAGACGGAGGTCGGGGTGCGCTCCCGCAGGTCGAGGCGGCCGCTGCTGTGCAGCACGAGCAGGAACAGTCCGAACGCCACCGGCAGCGCGACGACGGCCGCGGAGCCGCTCCCCGTGAAGATGCCGCGCAGCTCGTTCCCGACCACGGTGAGCGCGTACGGCGTCAACCCGAGCGTGATGGTGAAGACGACGCGCCAGCGCCCGGCGATCGCCAGGCCGACGGCCGCGACCTCGATGAGCACGACGGCGTACCAGGCGTACAGGTTGCCGTTCCACAGGGCGCGGCTGCCGAGCCACACCCCAGGCTCCGTGCCGACGGCGGTGTAGCTCGCGATGCCGAGGAGCAGCCACCCGGCGGTCGCCGCGGCCGTGTGGTGGCTGCGGAGCGGACGCCCGACGAGGGCGACCACCGCGCACGCGGCGAACAGCGCCAGCGTGCCCCGGTCGACGCTCCACACCCCGGGGTACTGGACGAACCAGTGCGGGGAGAGGACGGCCGCCGCGGTGCAGACGACGAGCGCGACCCGACCGACCGCCCACCGGCCGGTGAGCGCCGCGACGAGCGCGACGACCCACAGCGCGGCGAAGACGAAACCGGTGTCGCGGAACGGACCGACCTGCACCATCTCCTGCGGCGCGGGGTTGCCGCGGATCCACGGCGCCCAGCTGCTCACCAGGAACTCGGCGAGCGCCAGGCCCGCGCCCATCGTCAGCGCGATGGTGCTGCCGGCGTCACGCACCTCGGGCACCACGAGTCGGTCGAGTCGCGCGGTCACACCGTGGCCGATGACGGCGGCGCGTTCTCGTGCTGTGGGAGCATCGCGCCCCTCGGCGTCGGCGACGTCGAGCAGGGTGCCGACGAAGGCGTCCTCGTGCGCCGTCCGCCAGGACCGCGGGTACCAGCCCATCAGCCGGCGGTACCGCTGCTCTGTGCTCATTTGCCTCGTGCTCATCTGCTTCGTGCTCATCCGCTCTGTGCTTGCGCGGTCGGTGCGCGATGCGGTCGCGTCGGCGCTCATGCCGCTCCCCCGGCGGTGCGTGGAGCACCGGTGACGCCCGGCGTCGACAGGCGGCTCCGCAGGACCCGGAGCTTCGCGTCGAGTCGCGCTGCCTCGTCGATGAGCCGCTGGCGGCCCTCGTCGGTGATCGCGAAGTACCGCCGCAGGCGACCACCGACGACCTCGTCGCCGTCGCCGCGCACCAGGCCGGCCTGCTCGAGGCGCTCGAGCGTGGCGTACAGCGTGGTGACCGCGAGTGTCGTCCGGCCGTCGGACAGCTCGGCGGCCGCCTGGATGATCGCGTAGCCGTGTCGGCGACCGCCGGTCAGGCTGGTCAGGACCCAGAAGGCGGGTTCACGGAGTTCGGTCCTGCTCATGTCGTCGACCATACACCCACTGTGGGAGTATTCCCATCGCGGGGCACTCGATTCGTGGGGCCCTGCTTCACGTCGGGCTGTGGGCCGGCCGCTCGTCTCCGGGGTCGCGGGCGAAGGCCAGACTCTCCTCGATGACCGACAGGACGACCGCGACCTCGTCGTCGTCCCGCGGGCCGTAGACCAGGAACTCGGTACCGAAGTCCTCGTACTGGTGCGGGATCGCCCAGCCGAGCTCGGTGAGCTGCCGACCACGCTCCACCGGCAGGCAGAGGTGCACGGACGTGTCGTCGACACCGTGCAGGTGCACCGGTTCGAGCCGCCCCTCCGGCGCCAGCGAGGTCCACGGCACGACGTGTTCGGAGCGGTCCCGCAGGAACAGGGCACGGGACGACACCGGGGAGACCTGGCTGTGGCCCTCGACCACGTCGGGCAGGGCGAGCGCCCCGGCGAGCAGGCGGCCCCACCGCTCCGGGGTGGCACGGTCGGTGAGCTGGCGCTGCGGTCCCTCGTCCGAGACGGTCGGACGGGCACCGGGTCGAGGTGTCGTGATCACGAGTGTGAGGGTAGCTCGCTGCTGCCGCCGGTCTGTCTCTGCTTCTGCTCCTGGTGGGCCCGTGGCGTCAGGGCTTCGCGCCGTTGCCGAACGAGCCGTGCAGGGTGGTGTCGCGGAACGTCGTCGTGTCGATCACGGCGCGGACCCGGTCGAGCACGGCCTGGTCGGTCGAGTCGACGCCGATCGTGAGCGAGCCGTAGTCCACCCGCATCGTGTACGGGATCGAGGCGTCGAGACCGGTGACGTGCGGGGTCGCGGCGAGCGTCGCCAGGCCGTCGGCCACCGCCGTCGACGTCGCCTCGGGTATCCGCTGGTCGAAGGTGCCGTCGTAGTGCACGACGCTCGCGACGTGGTCGTCGCCCGCCGGCACGGTCAGCGTGAGGTCGACGCCCGTCCAGGCCAGGCCCTCGGCCATGGTCGTCGGCACCGCTCCCGCCTGGCCCGGTGTGGCGTCGGCGTCCATCTCGACCGTGAACCGCGAGGAGAAGTGGTCCACGGTCACCCACCGCGTCGAGCAGGCGGGGTCGGCGGTCGTGCTCGGCGCGTTCGTCGTGGTCTCGGTCGCGCGTTGCACGGCGGGCAGGGCCCGGACCGCCGTGATCGTGGCGCGGACCGACCGCGCGACGAACGGGTCGAGGGTGGCCTCCGGCTCGGGATCGGGCGCCGGTGGGGCGTCCTCGTCGGGGAACGGCTCGGGAACGCTCGGGCAGGGCCCGGCGCCGGTACCGCCGCCGCGCAGGGCGTCACGTGCCAGCCCCTCGACGGCCGAGCAGGCCGTGAGCGGGAGGACACCGACCACGACCGTCACCGCGGCGAGGAGTCCGAGGACGGGGTGCGTGCGCATCCGCCCATCCTGGCCGCTCTGCCCGCGACGGCGAACGGGACCGGACCACGTGTGTCCGCGGTGACACGGGAGCACCCCCAAAGAGCCGTTTGCAGGTCCGGCGATCTCCGGCGACGATGAGCGCATGTCCACCCTCGACGCCCTGCGGGCCACCGCCCACCCCGTCCGACTCCGGCTGCTCTCCCTGGTCACGAGCACGGCGATGAGCGCGGCCGAGGCCGCCCGCGAGCTCGGCCTGTCCCAAGCCACGGCCAGCTACCACTTCCGCGTGCTCGAACGCGCGGGACTCGTGACGGTCGTCGAGGTCGTCCGCGTGCGCGGCGGCGACGCGAAGCGCTACCGACACGAGTCGTCCGCGGTGCCGTTCGACGTCGACGCCCGGCCCGACGCCGTCGCGGTCGACGAACGGCTCCGCTACCTCGACGCCCAGGTCGACGAGCTCCGACGACGGGCGGAGCACCGTGTCGACGGGCCGGCGATCTCCACCGACGCCGAGCTCTGGGTCGGGCCGGAGACCTGGCGCCGGGTCGTGTGGCACGTCGGCGAGGCATCCGCCCTGCTGCACGCGGCTGCCCAGCGGCCTCGGACGCCCGGTTCCGTCCCGGTCTCGATGACCGTGTCGATGTTCCCCCTGCGGCGCCCGTGAGCGCCGCGGTTGGCGTGCTCCGGTACCCGGCCTTCCGCTGGCTCGTCGCGGCGCGCACGGTGTCGATCGTCGGCAACGCGATCGCCCCGATCGCCCTGGCCTTCGCGGTGCTCGACCTGACCGGCTCGCCGGCCGACCTCGGCCTCGTGGTGGCGGCACGGTCGGTCGCGAACGTCGCCGTCCTGCTGTTCGGCGGCATCGTGGCCGACCGGCTCCCCCGTGACGTCGTGCTCGTCTCCACCTCGATCGGGGCCGCGGTCACCCAGGCGACCGTCGCCGCGCTCGTCCTCACCGGCACGGCGACCGTGCCGCTCCTGGTGGCCCTCAGCGTCCTGAACGGCGCCGTGGCGGCCGTCAGCCTGCCGACGACGGCCGCGATGGTGCCGGAGACCGTGCCGGAGTCGGCACTCCGCCCAGCCAACGCCGTGGTGCGCCTCGGCGTGAACACCGGCACCGTGGTCGGCGCCTCCGCCGGGGCGGCGCTCGTCGCGGCCGTCGGCGCCGGGTGGGGGCTCGCCGTCGACGCGGCCGGCTTCGCCGTGGCTGCTCTGCTGTACACCCGGATCCGGCTCCCCCGCGCACCGGCACCGGCAGCGGCGGAACGACCGTCGGTGCTCGCCGACCTGCGGGAGGGGTGGGTCGAGTTCTCCGGACGCCGGTGGGTGTGGACCGTGGTCGCCCAGTTCACCGTCCTGAACGCCGCGTTCGTGGGCGCGACGACCGTGCTCGGTCCCGTGGTCGCCGACGAGACGTTCGGGCGCGCGGGCTGGGGTCCGGTGGTCGCGGCGCAGACCGTCGGGCTCGGGCTCGGCGCACTCCTGGCCCTGCGGTGGCGGCCCCGCCGGGCGCTCGGGATCGGCGTCGCGCTGATGGCCGTGACCGCGCTGCCTGCGATCGCGCTCGGGGTCGCTCCGGCGCTGCCGACGCTGGTCGTGGCGTTCACACTCGGTGGTGTCGCCCTCGAGCTGTTCTCGATCGCGTGGGACCACGCGCTGCAGTCGAACGTGCCGCGCGGGGTGCTGGCCCGGGTGTACTCGTACGACATGGTGGGGTCCTTCGTCGCCGTCCCCTTCGGCGAGGCACTCGTCGGGCCGCTCGCCGACGCCGTCGGGACGACCACCACCCTGCTCGGGTGCGCCGCCGCGATCGTGCTCGCCACCGTGGCCGCGGCGTCGACACGGAGCGTCCGCCGTGTCACGACGGACCCCGCGCCGTCGGCCTGACCGTGCCCCGCTCGCGGGGGTGCCCGCCGCGACGATCCCTGCCACGATGAGCACGTGGACACGAACGTGCAGGAGACCGGTCAGGAACACGAGGGCGGCTGGTTCGTCGTCGACGGCGAGGTGGAGTTCCTCGACGACGTGCTCTGGACGCCGGTCGTCGACGACGGTCCGGCAGCCGGTGGCGCCCGACACGCGCTCGTCACCGGAGGCGAGCCCACCGAGCACGTCGGGTCGACGCTCGAGCTCGCCTCGGCGACCGCGCTCGACGACGCGCGGCGCAGCACCGTGCGACGGCTCTGGAGCACGCCGATCGCGCTCGTGGTCGCCGCACTGGTGTTCACGGCGCTCGAGCTGAGCGGCGTCCCGTGGCGGACCAGCCTCGGCCGACAGGTCCTCGTCGCCCTGGCCGTGGGGGTGCCCTGCCTGGCGATCGCCGAGGGCGCCTGGTTCCTCGCGACCCGGAACGCCCGCGGCCGGCTCGTCCGCGCCATGGGCGGACACCGCACGCGGGGCCAGTACGACCGGCAGCGGGCGGTCGTCAGCGAGGAGCGCTGAGCGTCAGGCGCTCGGCACCACCCGACGGAGCCCCGGGAACTCGTCGTCCCGCCACTCCCCCTCGAGCCGCACACCGTCCGTGACGGCACGTTCCTCGCGCTCGCGCAGCTCGACGCGACGGATCTTGCCCGAGATCGTCTTCGGCAGCTCCCCGAACTCGACGCGGCGGACCCGCGCGTAGGCCGGCAGCGCGGACCGGGCGAACGCCAGCACCTGCTCCGCGGAGTCGGCCGTCGCCTCCCAACCGGACGCGAGCGTGACGTAGGCCTTCACGACGTTCAGCCGAGCGTCGTCGGGCGCGGGCACGACGGCGCTCTCCGCAACGGCGGGGTGCTGCAGCAGCGCACTCTCGACCTCGAACGGTGAGACCTTGTAGTCCGACGACTTGAAGACGTCGTCGGTCCGGCCGACGAAGGTGAGCTCCCCGTCCGCGGACCGCACCGCGATGTCGCCGGTGTGGAAGAACCCGTCGCGGACCGCCGCGGCGGTCCGGTCCGGGTCGCCGAGGTACTCCGCCATCAGGTTGACGGGTCGCTCGGTGAGGTCGAGGCACACCTCGCCCTCGTCGCCGGGTCGTCCGGTCAGCGGGTCGAGCAGGGTGACCGACACACCGGGCAGCGGCCGGCCCATCGCACCGGGCGTCACCGGCTGCCCCGGGGCGTTGCCGATGATCGCCGTGGTCTCGGTCTGCCCGTAGCCGTCCCGGATCGTCAGGCCCCAGGCGTCGGCGACCCGGTCGATCACCTCCGGGTTCAGGGGCTCGCCGGCCGAGACGACCTCGCGCAGGGCCCTGGGCCGTGCGCCGAGGTCGGCCTGCAGCATCATCCGCCAGGCGGTCGGCGGTGCGCAGAAGGTGCTCACCTCGGCGCGCTCCAGCTGGGCGAGCAGACCGGCGGGGTCGAAGCGCGGGGTGTCGTGGACGAACACGGTGGCCTCGGCGATCCACGGCGAGAAGAAGCAGCTCCACGCGTGTTTGCCCCACCCAGGCGAGCTGATCGCCAGGTGCACGTCACCGGGGCGGAGCCCGAGCCAGTGCATGGTGCTGAGGTGACCGACCGGGTACGAGGTCTGCGTGTGCACGACCATCTTCGGCTTCGACGTCGTCCCCGACGTGAAGTAGACGAGGCACGGGTCCGACGTGCGGGTCACGACCACCGGGCGGGCCTCGCCCTCCGGCGCGGGTTCCCCGAGGTCGGCCGGGTAGTCGGTCCACCCCTCGGCGGCCCCACCGATCACCGTGCGCGAGAAGTCCCCGTCGACGCCCGCGAACTTCGCGGTCTCGCCGGCCGTGGTGACGACGTGCGCCACGTGGCCGCGGTCGACGCGGTCCTGCAGGTCGCTCGTGTCGAGCATCGTCGACGTCGGCAGGATGACGGCGCCGAGCTTGATGACGGCGAGCATGGTCTCCCACAGCTCGAGCCGGTTCCCGAGCATGACGAGGACGTGGTCGCCCTTCCGCACCCCGTGCTGGTGCAACCGGACCGCGAGCCGGTCGGACCGGGCCGCCATCTCGGCGTAGGTGAACCGCTGCTCGCCGCCGTCCCCGTCGACGATCCAGAGCGCGATCCGGTCGTTGTCGGCCGCGATGACGTCGAACCAGTCGTTCGCCCAGTTGAAGGTCGCACCGAGGTCGGGCCAGCGGAAGTCGGCACGGGCGGCGTCGGCCGTCGGCGCGGACAGCAGCTGGTCGCGCGCGGCGCGGTAGGCGATGGTCGGGTTCGCATCAGGCACGGACCGATCATGCCGTACCCGGCTGACCGCGGCGGGGACCGCTGGGCGCGGGTCAGCGGTCGTCGTGCCGTGGAAGCTGCTCGACAGACGGTTCCGGGTCGTCGGCCAGGCGGGCGTGGGTCTCGACGTCGAACCGTTCCGTGCCGTACCGGAGCTTGCCGCGTTCGATGCCCTCGGCGACGAAGCCCGCGGCGGTCGCGACCCGGCACGACGCCGGGTTGTCCACGCGGTGGCCGAGTTCGAGCCGGGCCAGACCGGCCCCGAACGCCCACGCCGCCGCACTCGCCACGGCCCGGGCCACCGTGCCCCGCCCCCGAGCGCCGGCCGCGAGCCAGTAGGACACCCACGCCGTGCCGTGGCGGAACTCGATGGCTGAGACGCCGACGTTGCCGACGGCAGTGCCGTCCTCGACGACCGCCCAGTTCCGGGCACGGTCGTCGAACCGCAGTTCCAGCGCGATGTGTGCGCGTGCCGCCGCCTCGTCGCTGAGGTCGACGCCGGGGAACTGCCGGTCGAGGTCCACCGCGGACCGCCGGGCGGCGAGCAGCGCGGTCGCGTCCCCGGGCTCCCACGGCCGCAGTGAGACGGTCACGAGGACACCCCGCCCAGGTCGCGGATCATCTCCAGCTCGCGTTCCTCCGGTGCGAGCACGTACGGCTCGGTCGCCCCGGTCGGTCGGAAGCCGCGTCGGGCGTAGAACGCCTGCGCCCGCTCGTTGCGCTCGTGCACGTGCAGCCGCAGCGTCGGACCGCGCTCGGCCGCCCAGCTGTCGATCGCGTCGAGCAGCCGGTCGGCGACGCCCGCCCCTCGGCCGCGGTGGGACGGCGCGACGTACACGCCGACGAGCAACGGACCGGTCGCCTCGTCCGGCACGAAGGCGCCCATGGCCCCGACCCAGCGGCCGTCGGCATCGATCGCGACCACCGAGGTCCCGCCGGCGTCCTGCCCGCGGCGGCCCCGCGCCCGCCACTCGGCCTCGTCCAGCTGCTCCGCGTCGTGCAGGTGCTCCGCGTAGGCCATCGGGGTGTCCCGGATCATCTCGAGCCGGAGTGCCCGGATCGCTTCCCAGTCGTCCTCGGTGGTCGGTCGGATCGTGATGCCCCTCATGGTCCGAGCGTAGGACAGCCGAACGGTCGGAAGATCGACCAAACCACTCTCGGGGTGGTGCCGAATCACCTGCAACGACCGGGAAACACCCGGAGCGCTCACCAGCCGCACCACGCTGGTTCTCCACCCTGCACCAGGGTGTGTTCGGCGCGCACACAGCAGCCGCGCCGAGCGCGACACCAAGCAAAGGATCCACATCATGCGCAAGAGCCTCAAGACCAGCATCACCCTCGCCACGACCGGCGCCCTCGTCCTCGGTGGCGCAGCGTTCGGGATCTCCTCCGCCAATGCCGCCACGCCCTCGATCCACACGGTGTCGTCGTCGTCGGAGTCGAAGGTCCCCGCACCCGTCGCCTCGGTGCCCGAGGTCCTCGGTGGCTCCACCGCCGTGAAGCTCGACTCGGGCTTCACCGACGCCCTCACCGCCCTCAAGCTCACCCCCGGCGTCTCCGGCGACGCAACCCTCGCCGACGGTTCGGTGTCGTTCCCGATCACCGCCGGTTCGGTCACGTACTGGTCGCCGGATGGCAACTACCGCCCCTACGTGCAGGGCCTGCTGAACCACGACGACTCCGGCCTGACCCTCAAGGCCGGCGACACCACCGTCACGCTGGAGAACTTCGTCGTGAACCCG
>NZ_MJGU01000010.1:0-2397 GCF_001864985.1 Curtobacterium sp. MMLR14_006
ATCCCGTTCCTGCGGCCGGGGCGGGCTGGGGATGAATCGCGCGTAGGGGGATGAATCGCGCGTAGGAGGCCGGAAGTTCTGCCCTCCTACGCGCGATTCATCCCCCTACGCGCGATTCATCCCCAGCCCGCCCCGGCCGCAGGAACGGGATCCTCGGCATGAGCCAGTCCACCCACACCACCCGCACCCCGGGCGCCACGGCGAGCGCCCACAGGATCGAGGCCGCGGCGTCGGTCGGGTAGTGCACGGCGTCGATGGACACGGCGAAGAACACGACGACGATCGCGACCACCCCGAGGGTGAGCACCAGGAGGTGCCACCGGGTCTCGCGGAGCAGCCAGATCAGGGCGAGCACGAACGCGGTGATGTAGACGGTGTGGCCGCTCGGGTAGCCGGGATCTGGCTGCACCGGGAACGGGTGCGGCAGCACCGAGACGTCCGGGCGGGCCCGGTGCACGATCTCCTTCACGACGGCGGAGGGCACCCACGTGATCGCGATCGTGCCGCCGAACGCCAGGGCCGGGCGCAGGTCGCGCGTGCGCCACCAGATCACCGCGACGACGACGACCGTGATGCCGATCGCGGGTGCCGGGCTGATGACGTGGTAGACCGCGTCGCTGAAGCCGCCGACGAACCCGGTGTGCAGCGCGTTGAGGGCCTTCGACAACCCGAGGTCGACCGTGCCGAGCGCGAACCCGACGAGGGTGATGACGACGACGGCGATGACCGCGATCGCGACCGAGACGAGCGGGTAGGGCGAGCGTTCGAGGATCCCGGGCAGCGCGGGCTCCGGTCGGCGGGAGCGGAGGAGCGGCGCGTCGTCGGTCATCCGACCATCGTCCCAGTGCCGACTGCGACCCGTTCCGTCGGGCCGTGTGAAAGCACTCAGCGCAGGTGCTCCCGAGTAGACAGGGGGCATGCCAACTGTTGCCGAGAACATCGTCGCCACCCTCCGCGCCAACGACGTCACGCGCGTCTACGGCCTGCCGGGGGACTCCCTCAACGGGTTCACGGACGCCCTGCGCAAGGACGGCACGATCCGGTGGGAGCACGTGCGGCACGAGGAGGCAGCCGCCTTCGCCGCTTCCGGCGAGGCCGGCCTGACCGGGGAGCTCGCGGTCTGCGCGGGCAGCTGCGGCCCCGGCAACCTGCACCTGGTCAACGGCCTCTACGACGCGAACCGCTCCCGCGTGCCGGTGCTGGCGATCGCGGCGCACATCCCGACGGCGGAGATCGGTACCGGCTACTTCCAGGAGACCCACCCGCAGGAGCTGTTCCGCGAGTGCTCGGTGTACGTCGAGTACGTCGCCGACCCGGTGCAGATGCCCCGCCTGCTCGAGATCGCGATGCGCGAGGCCGTCGAGAAGCGCGGCGTCGCGGTGCTCGTGATCCCGGGCGACGTGCTGCTCGCAGAGGCGAAGAGCGACCGCGTCACCCGGGTCGAGCGCACCGAGCCGCGCGTCGTGCCGAGCGACGCCGAGCTGCAGCGCACCGCCGACCTGCTCAACGGCGCCGACAAGATCACGATCCTGGCCGGAGCCGGCGTCGCCGGTGCACACGACGAGGTCGTTGCGCTGGCCGAGCGCCTGCAGGCCCCGATCGTGCACGCGATGCGCGGCAAGGAGTACATCGAGTACGACAACCCGTACGACGTCGGCATGACCGGGCTGCTCGGCTTCTCGTCCGGGTACCGCGCCATGGAGGATGCCGACGTCGTGCTCATGCTCGGCACCGACTTCCCGTACCCGCAGTTCTTCCCCGAGCACGCGAAGCACGTGCAGGTCGACATCCGCGGTTCGCAGCTCGGCCGGCGGCACCCGGTCGACATCGGCCTGGTCGGGACCGTCAAGGACACCGCCCTCGCGCTCATCCCCCTGCTTACCGGTTCGCACCCGACGAAGCACCTCGAGGACTCCCTGAAGCACTACCGGAAGACCCGCGAGAAGCTCGACGACCTCGCCGTCCCCGCCGGCAGGAAGAAGCCGCTGCACCCGCAGTACGTCACGCGCGTGCTCGACCGGATCGCCGCGGAGGACGCCGTCTTCATCCCCGACGTCGGCTCCCCCGTCGTGTGGGCGTCGCGCTACCTGACGATGAACGGCCAGCGCCGGCTCATCGGCTCGTTCTGGCACGGCTCGATGGCGAACGCGGTCTCGCAGGCGATCGGCGCGCAGACGGCGTTCCCGGACCGGCAGGTCATCGCGATGGCCGGTGACGGCGGGCTGACGATGCTCCTCGGCGAGCTCGTCACGATCGTGCAGAACAAGCTGCCGGTGAAGATCGTCGTGTTCGACAACTCGTCGCTCAACTTCGTGGAGCTCGAGATGAAGGCTGCCGGCTTCGTGAACTACGGCACCGAGCTGCAGAACCCGGACTTCGCCGCCGTCGCCGAGGCGA
>NZ_MJGU01000011.1:0-596 GCF_001864985.1 Curtobacterium sp. MMLR14_006
CAGGGGGACGATCCGGTCAAGGGGGATCCGTCGTCGGTGCGGATGATGGCGCGGGAGTACCAGCGCATCTCCGACGCCGCCGATGACGCCTCGACCCGGTTGAACTCTGTGCAGGGGTCCGGGTGGCTCACCGACTGGCAGGGTGAGGCGGCGGACGTGTTCGTCGACGCGATCGAGGACACCCCGTCGGACCTGACCAAGCTCGTCGCGTCCTACGAAGCCGCAGCGACCGCGTTGTCGGGGTGGGCCGACGTCGTCGACGACACCCAGTACCGGGCTGACGGTGCGTTGGCGGACGCGAAGGACGCCTCCGGCGACCTCGCCGCAGCGCAGACCCGCCTCGCGGACGCACAGTCGACCCTGTCGCACTACCAGTCGGCGTCGAAGGACCTGTCGAAGGTCGCGGAGAAGTACCCGGCGGGCTCCGACGTCCCCGACGGGGTGGACGTGCCGTCGCCGGCGCAGTTGCGGGCAGCGTCCGACAACGCCTCCGTCGCGCAGGGCTCCGTGTCGAGCGCGCAGGGCGACATCGCTGCGGCGCAGTCCCGGATCGACGCGGCGAAGCGGCTCGTCGCCGACGCGAAGGGCGACTGGGA
>NZ_MJGU01000012.1:0-747056 GCF_001864985.1 Curtobacterium sp. MMLR14_006
GCCGAAGACTTGACAACACAACTATTTCCCACACTTCGGTGTGGGGCTCGCGTCCACTTTGTGGTTCCCGACAGACGATCGGGAATCGAAACTGAATAACTCAGCTACAGCTGGGACAGCTTTGAGACCAATGCATGATCTGGTCGAAGGTGTTCCGGTGGTCATAGCGAGAGGGAAACGCCCGGTCACATTCCGAACCCGGAAGCTAAGCCTCTCAGCGCCGATGGTACTGCAAGGGGGACCTTGTGGGAGAGTAGGACGCCGCCGGACTTAATTTGCAACACCAGGGAACCCCTGACCATTCGTGGTCAGGGGTTTTCTGCGTTCCCGGGGCGTTCATGCATCACACTGCTAGCGTCTGCGCCGGGGGAGGAACGCATGAACGATCGAACAAGGACGAGGGAGTCGGCCGGGACCGTCAGCTCGGACAACGACGGCGGCGCGCGGCTCCGGCGGAACCGTCTGGTCTTCGGCATCGTGGTGGCGCCGGTCGGGGTGCTGGTGGCGCTCGTGCTCGAGTTCGTGGCGCAGATCGGCACCGCCTGGCGGAGCACGAACGACGGTGGAGGAGCGGCGGTACCGCAGGTCATCGCGCTGGTGCTCGGGCTCGCTGCCACGGTGCCGGCCTTCGTGGCGGGGATCCGCGCGCTCTGTGCTCGTCGGTCCGTCGAGGTGGCGTGGGGAACCACCGTCGTGTCGGGGCTCGGGCTGCTGGCGGTGGTGCTGCTCGTCGTCGTGCCGGCGTTCGACGTGCTGCCCCGTGCCGCCGGCGATGAACGCGCGTACCGGGAGCAGCAGCGGCTCGACGAACTGGACGGCGTCGAGTACGGCGACGGCCCCGCGTCGGCGGCCGAAGCGCGGGAAGCGATCGGACCGTGGGTCGACGACGCGCTCGCGCAGTTGCACGTCAACCCGGGTGAGGCTCGGGGCCGGCGGTGGTTCACCGAGAGCACGAGTGCGGCCGGCAACCCCTGTCGGGTGTTCCACGAGCGCTTCACACTCGGCGGACGGGTCGAGCGGGAGCAGGCGGTGTCGGCGCTGCGGTCCGCCTGGAGCAGCGAGGGGTCGGGTACGAGCTTCACCGAGCGTCCGCAGTACCTCGAGCTGGCCGTGTACTCGGCCGATGCGTCGATCACGTGGAAGCGCGCCGACGACGTGCTGTTGGTCCAGAGCGACTGCATCCCGTTCGACCCGTCCGGGCCGTCCTGATCCGAGCCGCGTCAGCGCAGACGCGTCGAGGCGATCCCACCGTCGACGTCGATGGTGCCCCCGTGCACGAAGGCAGCTTCGTCGCAGACGACCCACCGCACCGCGTGGGCGACGTCGACGGGTCGTACCGGCACGCCCGCCGGCGTGCCCTGGGTCATCGCCGCCAGGGCGTCGGCGGCATCGGCGTTGCCGGGCGTCGCTGTCGCTCCGGGAGCGACCGTGACGACGCGGACGCCGCGGGGGCCGTACTCCGCCGACCAGGCTCGGGTGAGTTGCTCGAGCGCGGCCTTCGTCGCGGGGTAGAGCCCCATGAACGGGACGCCGACCCGGGCCATCCACGAGCCGATGTTGACCACGGCGCCCGTGCCGCGCTCGGCCATCGCAGGTGCAAGTGCTGCGACGAGGGCGTGCGGTGCACGGATGTTCGTCGCCAGGAGCGCGTCGACGGTGTCGTCGGACAGCGACTCGGTCGGGCCGCCTGGGTACACGCCGGCGTTGTTGACGAGGACGTCGATGCGGCCGCTGGCCAGATCGCTGGCGTGCGCGGCGAAGGCTCGGACCTCAGCGGCCGACGCGGCGAGGTCCGCGACGACGGGGACGGCTCTGCCACCGCGGTGCTCGATGGCCTCCGCGACGGCGCGGGTACGGGACGCGTCGCGTCCGTGCACGACGACGGTCAGACCGGCGGCGGCGAGCTCGTGGGCGACGGCCTCGCCGATGCCGCTCGAGGCGCCGGTGACGAGGGCGGTACGGGGAGTGGTGGGTTCGTTCGGTGCAGTGGTCATGCTTCGATGCTCGGTCCGCGTGCCATCGGCGGCCTTGCCGGATCCGGCGAGAAGGTTGCCGGATCGCGTGCGGGTCGCTGGCGAACTGCGCGGGCGCGTAGCGTGGGCTCGTGGACGACGTCACGGCGCAACACCTCGACCGGGCTGCTGGGGTCGCCTCGCGGCACGCAGCGGTCCTGGAGCGCGCGTCGACGGTCGAGGTCGTCGCCCGACCGGCGTCGGTGCACCGGGCTGAGTCGCTCGGGCTGACGATGTCACGCGTCCACGAGCCCACCGGGCTGTTCGACCGCCGGTACGTGCCGTCGCTGTCGATGGTCCTGCGCGGGCGGAAGCGCTCGATCGTCGGGGACGACGACCAGGTGTGGGGACGCGAGCGGTTCATCATCACGCCGGTGGACCTGCCGGTCGTCGCCGGGGTCGTCGACACCGCCGGTGACGAGGGCTTCGTCTCCGCGATCTGGCGGCTCGACCCACTGGTCGTGAGCGAGGTCGTCGCGTCCATGTCCTCGTCGGCGGTCCGCCCCACCGAGGAGTTGCCGCGGCTCGCCACGTGGACGTCGCCCCTCGCCGACGCAGTCGCCCGGCTCCTCGCCCTGCTCGACGCGCCCGAGGACATCCCTGTGCTGTTCCCTCTTGTGTCGCGCGAGGTCGTCCTCCGCCTGCTGCAGACCGCGCAGGCGCCGCGGATCATGGCGGCACTCGACGGCATCGGCACGTCGGTCGTCGCCGGCGCGACCGCACTGCTCACCGACCGGATGGCCGAGCCGTGGTCGATGGAGCGCCTGGCCCGGGAACTCCGGGTCAGCGAGAGCACCCTGTTCGCCCGCTTCAAGCAGGCCACCGGGATGTCGCCCGCGCAGTACCTCAAGCGCACCCGGCTCGGGGAAGCGCGGCGCCGCATGGTCCTGCACGCCGAGACCGCGGCGCGTGCCGCGGCCGCCGTCGGGTACCGCAGTGCCTCGCACTTCTCGCGCGACTACCGGGAGGCGTACGGACGGCCTCCCGCCGCCGACGCCCTGGTGGCCCGGGAACAGCTCGCGCTCGCGCCCGCGGTGTAGTCGGGCGACGCCGCGCGATGGATCAGCGGAGGAGGCCGAGTTCCATCGCGCGGGTCACCGCGCGGGTCCGGTCGTTCACCCCGAGCTTCTCGAACACGTGTCCCAGGTGCGTCTTCACCGTGGTCTCGCTGAGGAACAGCGTGCGACCGATCTGCGGGTTCGAGTTGCCCTGCGCGACGAGTTGCAGGACGTCGAGCTCGCGGGGTGAGAGCGACGGACCGGGAGCGGGCTTGCCGGCGGTCCGACGGACGAGGGCCGCGGCCGCCGCGGGGGCCAGCGCCGTGCCGCCCTGCGCGGTGGCGCGGAGGCCCGCCAGGATCTCGGATTCCGGTGCGGCCTTGAGCAGGTAGCCGGCGGCACCGGCCTCGATCGCCGCGAGGATCTGGTCGTCGGTCTCGTAGGTGGTGAGGATGAGGACCCGCACCTGCGGCTCGCGGGCGAGGATCTGCGCCGTGGCCTGGTCGCCGTTCAGGCCGGGCATGCGGAGGTCCATGAGGACGACGTCCGGTCGCTCCGCGAGGCTGAGGGACACGGCGGCGTGCCCGTCGGACGCCTGGCCGACGACCTCGACGTCGGCGGCGGTCTGCAGCAGCGCGACGATGCCGGCGCGGACGATCGGGTGGTCGTCCGCGACGACGACGCGGATCACCGCAGCACCTCTGCCGTCGCGAGCGCCACCGGGTGCACAGAGTCCGTGCCTGTCCGAGCGACGGGCAGTGTGACCTCGAGGACCGTGCCCCGCCCGGGCTCGCTCGTGACCGTGCAGGTGCCGTCGGCGAGGGCGAGCCGCTCGTGCAGACCTGGGAGCCCGTGACCAGCGCTCGGCACCGAGGGATCGAAGCCGACGCCGTCATCCGCGACCGTCAGTCGTGCCTGGGCCGCGGTGATGCGCAGCGTGACCCGCGCTGACGTCGCGCGGGCGTGCGACCGAACGTTGGCGAGTGCCTCTTGCGCGGTACGGAGCAGCACCACCTGCGCGTCGCGACCGAGCGGCTCGTCGACGGCGTCCACGACGACCGCGATGCTGGTCTCACGGGTGAACCGTTCACCGAGCCGGTGGAGGGCGGCGGCCAGTCCGTCGCTCACGATGCCGGCCGCTCCGGCCGCGACCAGGGTCCGCGATTCCTCGAGCGCGAGGCGGGCGGATTCCTCGAGGACCGCGAGCCGTTCGCCGAGCCGGTCGAGGTGTTCGGCGGCGAGGTCGCCACGGGCCCGTTCGGTGAGCATGACGATCCCGGCGAGGTCCTGCGCGACCGTGTCGTGGAGCTCGCGGGCGAGGCGCTCCCGCTCGCTCGTGACACCGGCGGCGCGGTGGGCCTCGGCGAGGGAGTCCTGCGCCGTCCGGAGTTCCTCGATGAGTCGGCGTCGGTCGTCGGAGAGCCGTGCGATGCGCGTGATCCAGAGGCCGAGGGCGCACGCACCGGCGACGCTGATGCCCTCGATGAGCAGGGTGCTGCCGAGCGCGCTCGGCCCCGATGCGATCTGCAGCCCGACCGCAGCCGCGACGCCGATCGCGAGGGAGAGGGCGATCGCGGTCCGCACCCGCTCGACCTGGCTCCACGCGACGGGGAAGAGGACGCACTGGATGAACGCCGCGCTCGGTACCACCGCGGGCAGCACGAGCGCCGACAGGACCAGCAGCGGGAGGAACCCGGCCGCGGCACGGCGGACGTCGTAGCCGCGCCAGCCGAACGCACCGTACGCGAGGGCGAGGACGACGAGCATCGCGAACGCGGGCCACCGCGTCGACCACGGGGACCAGGCGAAGGCAGCGATCGCCGCGACGACCGCGATCGTGACACCGACGGCGACGTGCAGACCCCGGTTGCGGTGCGCGGTGATCGGGTCCATGACCCCAGCATCCCATCCTCCGGAGCCGCGCAGCGGGTTCTCCACAGGGGCCGTCACGCGTCCCTGCGGATCCACCGGAACGTGAGCAGGCAGGCCACCGTGCCCAGGACCAGCCACGCTGCCAGGACGAGCGTTCCTGTGCCGAGGTGCCACGCGCCTCCCGGCTCGGCCGACGCGAACCCCGACGGCAGGAAGACGGACCGCATGCCGGATGCCATCCACCGCAGGGGGAAGACGGACGCGACGTCCTGCAGCCAGGCGGGCAGTTGCACGAAGGGCAGGTAGACACCGGAGATGAACTGGAGCACGAGGACGACGGGGACGATCGTGGCGGTGGCGCGGCGGCCCTCGCGGGGGAGCGCCGAGATCGCGACGCCGAGGACACAGCTCGTGGTGATGCCGAGGAGGACCACGCCGGCGAAGACGCCCCAGTCGCCCGCGTCGGTCGGCAGGGCGACGCCGAACACCAGGCTCGCGACGCCGAGCAGCAGGACGATCTGCGCGACCGTCGTGACGACGACCATGCCGACCTTGCCGACGAAGTAGCTGAGGACCGGCAGGGGTGTGCCGCCGAGACGCTTGAGCGTGCCGTCGCTGCGCTCCGTCGCGATGTCGACGCCCAGGGCCTGCGTGCCCGAGAGCAGGATCGCCGTCGCGACGAGCCCGGGTAGGTAGTAGGTGGCGTAGTCGACGTCGACCGGGCGGCCTTCCACCGCCACGGCGCGGATCGGGTCGGCGTCGGCGAAGGCCACCGAGAACAGCGCCAGCATGACGACCGGGAACAGGAACGTGAAGAAGACCGCGTCGGGGGAGCGGAACGAGGAACGGAGCTCGTACGCGATGCGGCTCGTCGCTGTCCTCACTTCGTGCCCACCATGTCGAGGTAGACGTCCTCGAGGGACGGGCGGATGACCTCGAGGTCGTGCATGACCGCGGTGCTGCTGCGGATGAACGCCGTCGGATCCGTCGTGCGCTCGTCGTGGTGCGCGCCGGCGTCGTCGCGCCAGCGCACCCGGGGCGTGCGGGCCGCGGCGCCGCCGAGCTCATCGATCGGTGCGACCTCGAGCAGCGTGCCGTCGGCGATCACCGCGGCGCGGTCGGCGAGGTGCGCGGCTTCGTCGAGGTAGTGCGTGGTGAGCAGGATCGTCGTGCCCTCGGCCTGCACCTGGCCCAGCAGGTCCCAGAACCGGTGGCGGGACTCCGGGTCGAAGCCCGTGGTCGGCTCGTCGAGGAACAGGACCTCGGGGCGGCCGATGATGCCGAGGGCGACGTCGACCCGGCGGAGCTGGCCTCCGGACAGTCGGCTGATGCGGGTGTTGCGCTGCGCCTCGAGTCCCGTCGCGGCGAGGAGTTCCTCGGTGTCGCGGTGCTCGGGGTAGAGCGTCGCGAAGTGCTTCAGTTGTTCGGCAACCGTGACGTTCGGGGACTCGGCGCTGGTCTGCAGGACGATGCCGATGCGGGCGTTGTGGCTGCGACTCGAACGTGCGGGGTCGTGGCCGAGGACGCGGACCTCGCCGGCGGTGCGGGACCGGTGGCCCTCGAGGATCTCCACCGTCGTGGACTTGCCGGCGCCGTTCGGGCCGAGGAGCGCGAAGGTCTCGCCGGGCTGGACCGTGAAGGAGACGTCGTCCACGGCCTGCTTGCCGGTGGGGTACTGCTTGCCGAGGTGGTGGACCTCGATGGCGGGGGAGTCGGGCATGGGTCCAGCTTTGCCGCGGGGCGGCCGTGGGGGATCGACCGGGGCGGTGGTCTCGGCATCGTCCGATCGGGGGATGGTGCTGGCGGGGGAGGTGGTTCGGTTTTCGGCCGGTGACGGTTCTGGTTCGCGATCGTCGGGGATCGTGAACCGGAACCGTCAACGTCTCAGTACTGCGTCCGAATCCCGGACCGTCGTCGGGATCATGCAGCACGCCGTCGCGTCAGGAGGCCGGCTCGGCATGCGGGCGGACGAGCGTTCAGGTCTGGGCGGCCTCGTCGATGTCGATGCGGAACTGCCTGAAGTCCTGCCATGGCTCCTGGCGGGTGCCCTCGAGGACGTCGCGAGCGGGTCGGCGGAGAGCGGTCAGCTCCTCGGCGAATCCCCGGACCGTCGGACCGGGTGAGGAGCTCGTCGGGACACTCGGAGCAGCATGGCGCACCACGTGCCGTGGACCGCACCCCCTGACGGGCGGGAGGCGCGGGGCGGGGTGGTGCAGGGCCTCCAGGCCGTGGGGGTGGTCGCGTCAGGTTGCGTCAAGCAACCGGCGCGTAGACCGGGAGGATGCAGGTCATCGGAGTCGAAACGTTCGGAGGGCCGGAGGCCCTCGCCGCCCACGAGGTGCCGGAGCCGCACGCTGGAGCCGGATCCGTGCGGATCCGGGTGCAGGCGTTCGCTGTGAACCCGACCGACACCGCAGTGCGGGCGGGCCAGCGCGACAGTTCCGAGGCCTCGCCGCCGTACGTGCCGGGCATGGACGCCGCCGGCGTCATCGACGAGGTCGGGCCCGACGTGTCCGGGTGGGAGATCGGCGACGAGGTCATGGCGATGGCGTTGCCGCTCAGTGCGCACGGCGGGGCCTACGTGCAGGAGCTCGTGGCGCCGGTGGGGTCGTTCACGCGCATCCCGCGGGGGACCTCGGTGGAGGAAGCGGCGACGGTGCCGATGAACGGGCTGACGGCGCTGCAGATCCTGTCGCACGCCTCGCTCGCGCCGGGGCAGACGCTCGCCGTGACCGGAGCCGCGGGGCTGCTCGGGAACTACGTGGTACAGCTGGCGAAGGCCGCCGGGCTGACCGTGATCGCGGACGCAGCTGAGAAGGACGAGGCGCTGGTCCGGTCGCTCGGGCCGGACCACATCGTGCCTCGCGGTGACGGGTTCGCTGCCGCGGTGCGCGAGCTCGTGCCGGACGGGGTCGATGCGCTCGCCGATGCTGCGGTGCAGCGGGACTCGGTGGTAGACGCTGTTCGCGACGGCGGCGTGTTCTTCGACGTGCGGGGCTGGGAGGGCAACGGAGCTCGGGGGATCGAGTTCGTGCAGGTGATGGTGTTCTCGGAGTACCGGTCGTTCGACAAGCTCGAGCACCTGCGGCACGCGGTCGAGAGCGGGACGGTGACGCCGCGGGTCGCCGAGGTGCTGCCAGCTGCTCGGGCTGTGGAGGCGCATGAGCGGTTGGAGGCTGGCGGGACGCGGGGGCGGTTTGTGCTCACTTGGTGAGTTGCTGACGTGGTCATGGACGGGAGGCGCGGTGCCAGGTGGTGCCGCGCCTCTCGTCCGTCAGTCGGCCGCTGCTACTGCTCGGCTCCTGTCGGGAGTTCTTTCAAGGGCTCACTCGCCGGGAGTCGAGGACTTGCGCGAGCGGAAGAGGTCAACGACCTTGCCGCCCACCGCATCGGCAGCTCCGGCCACCCGGCCGCCGACCTGCTTCGCCGCAGTGAGTGCCTGCGCTTCATCGGGCACCCCGTCGCCGTCTAGATCGACTCGCCGGAAGACTCGCGTGGCGGTGCGCGCCGCACCGGAAACATCGGTACCGACTGCTCCAGCAGCCCCGCTCACCCAACTACCGGTCGACCGGGCAGCATCTTCCAACGCCGCCAGAGCACGATTCTCGGAAGCCGCTTCTTCGGAGTCGGTATCGGCCGAGATCGTGAGGTGCTCCGGGAACGTCTCCGGCGCTTCGGGGAAAGCGGCGCGGGATGACTTCACGACGTCGCGGCCGAACACGAAACGGGCTACTCCGCCTGTCACCGCGCCGACGCCGTACTCGACTGTCGCGCGCTGCTTGCCGGTCATCCCCTCGCGGATCGGGTCGAGCTCGCCGGTCTGGATCGTGCGGACGAGGCTCTGGGCGGCGCCACCCGGCAACGCGTTGGACAGCGTCGAGGCCCAGTGGGACCAATCGTCTCGACCTGCAGCGATCGCCTGACCGGTGCCCACCGTGCCGCCCGCTGAGACCTCAGCGACGTCATTCGCCATCGCAGCAATCTGCTGCTGACTCACTCGCTCGTTGGTGAGGCCGAGGATCAGCGCCTGCGCCTGGTCCTCATCGAGGTCCATGGCGTGGAGGTCGGCAAGCGCGAGACCGAAGACTGCCGTGATCTCGAACTGCAGCTGCTGGTCTCCGGCCGGAAGTAGTCGTACGGCTGCGCGCCGGTCTGAGCGGCGTTCTTTGCGAGGTTCTTCGCGGCCACCTTCATCGCGCCCTTCGTGCCGGCCTTCGCGGCCTGCGCGCCCGCGCTCTTCGCTCCGGCGACGGCCGGGCCCGCAACAGGAATCGAGGCAATCGCGATGTCCGCCGCGATCTATCCCACCGTGATCGCGGCCCCTGCCGTCGTGATCGAGGTCGTGTAGTGGCGTTCGAGCATCTGAACGATGTCGGCGGGGGTGGCCGAAGGGTTTCGACGGCGGAGCCACTTCATGTACTGCCGGGCGAGGGCACGACGGCCGGTCACGGCCTTCGCGATGTTCCGAGTCACGTCTTCCTCGGGGACCTCGGCTTCGAGGGTCACGTCGGCAGCGTCGGGTTCGGTCATGTTCGGTTGTCCTCTTGCGTGAGCCGCGCTCGGGTACGCGGTGTTGGTCGACATCGTCGCATGAACCGCGGACCTTGCGAAACTCTTGCTTGACTCCGTGCTCTCGGCGGACGCTTGCCGCCCACGGAGCCCGGTTCACATCGCGTCAGTGGGACTTGGTTCGGGGCAATCTTCGCTGGCCTGCTAGCGTGCGGACATGGCGGATGAAGGGCTACGCGAGGAACTCCGTGAGTTCGTGGCGGACCGCGACTGGGCTCAATTCCACTCGCCGGAGAACCTGGCGAAGAGCATCTCGATCGAGGCAGGGGAACTGCTCGAGTGTTTCCAGTGGACGTCTGAGGCCGATGTGGCGCGCGTCCGTCTCGAACTCGCCGACGTCCTCACCTACTGCCACCTACTCGCCGATCGACTCGGCTCCGATCCCGCAGAGATCATTCGCGAGAAACTCGCCCTCACTCGGGACAAGTACCCAATCGATCAGGCCCGAGGACGAAGCACGAAGTATGACCAGCTTTGACATCGCACAGCTCCCGTTCAACGAGCGGCATCTGCGGCTGTGGCGCGAAGAGGACCCTCGGTTCCTGAACTGGCCCGTCGTGTACATCCTCGACGACGGCAAGCGTGTCTACGTCGGCGAGACGCTCAACATTGCCTCACGCATGCGGCAGCACCTCGATTCCGCAGAACGACGGTCGTTGAAGGCCGTGCGCCTAGTACTCGACAGCACCTTCAACAAGTCCGTGTGCCTGGACCTGGAGTCGCAGCTGATCGGACTGTTCGCTGGAGACGACAAGTACACCGTCCTCAACAGCAACAAGGGTGTCGTCAATGCGGACTACTACGACCGTGCGCGGTACCGAGAGACCTTCGAGGAGATCTTCGAAGCGCTGCGCGAGCAGAAGCTCTTCACACGCAGCATCGCCGAAATCGAGAACAGCGAGCTGTTCAAACTCTCCCCATTCAAGGCGCTCAACCGTGATCAGGCCGTCGTGATGGAGGACATCCTCGAGGGGTTGTTCGACGACCTATCAACGGGCGCCGGCAGCACGATCGTCGTGCAGGGCGACCCGGGGACAGGCAAGACGATCGTGGCCGTCTACCTGCTCAAGTTGCTCCGCGACATCGCGAACGGCGTCGGGATCGACGAGGTGGACGGGGACTCGATGTTCTCGGACTACTTCACCGAGGAGAACCGTGAGCGCCTGACTGACTTCCGCGTCGGCCTAGTCATCCCGCAGCAGGCGCTCCGCGCTTCTCTGAAGCGCGTGTTCCGCAAGACCCCTGGCCTCGAGAAGACCATGGTGCTCACCCCGTTCGAGGTGGGGAAGAGTGCTGAGAAGTGGGACCTGCTGGTTGTTGACGAGTCGCACCGTCTGAACCACCGCGCGAACCAAGCGTCGGGGCCGCAGAATAAGAGCTTCGGCGAGATCAATGAGCAGCTCTTCGGCGCTGATGCTGACCACTACACCCAGCTCGACTGGATCCGAGACCGGAGCAGACACCAGATCTTCCTGCTTGACTCAGAGCAGAGCGTACGCCCAGCGGATCTGCCGCAGGAACTGCAGGCGGGCCTCGTGAGAGAGGCGAGGCAGCACGATCGGTACTACCGGCTCTTCACCCAGATGCGCGTGCAAGGCGGGGCCGACTACGTCTCCTACGTCCGCGCTGTCATGCGAGGAGAGTCGCCGGAGCCACGGACATTTGGCGACTACGAGTTCCGTATGTTCGACGACCTGGGGGAGATGCATGATGCCATCCGGGCGCGCGACGACGAAGTGGGCCTCTCAAGGCTCGTCGCCGGGTACGCGTGGGAGTGGAAGAGCAAGCATGACAAGAGCGCCATCGACATCGAGATCGACGGTCGCGAGCTGCAGTGGAACCAGACACAGACGGACTGGATCAACTCCCCTGGTGCCGTTGATCAGGTCGGCTCGATCCACACCGTGCAGGGATACGACCTCAACTATGTCGGCGTGATCGTCGGGCCGGACTTACGGTTCGACCCCGGATCTCAGCGCATCGGTTTCGATAGGTCGCACTACTTCGACAAAAAAGGTATGGAAAATAACTTACGGTTGGGAATTGTTTATGAGGAATCCGATTTACTGAATTTTGTTTCAAACATCTACTCTGTCCTTCTGTCGCGAGGAGTTCGCGGCGCCTATCTCTACGTTTGCGATGGTCCCTTGAGGGTCGAGCTGCAGAAATTCTTCTCGGATCCAACGATTCTTGACTGACTTACTCATCGTCCGCTGACGCCTTCAAGCGGCCCCACGTTGCGCCTTGACTCGCACACCAGTGGAACGCGTTGTAGCGGACCTGGATCAGCGGATCATCTGTTTTCGGCGATACGCACATTTTGGATGGCGAGCGTTAGCTAAGTGTAGATCGTGCATCAACTGATTATGGCTAGACGGGCGCAAACTGATATCTCAAGCGATTGCACACAGCGCACGATGATGCTGCCACGTTCGCCCTGGGGTTGCTGGCGGCTCGGAGGATGGATGCCTCTCCTCCTGGGGTGGCTGGAGATCCGTGTAGAGGGCGGGCTTAGGTGGTGAAGCAGAGGCGGCCAGCGGTGTGGCATGGTCCTCGACGCATTGTGAAAGGGCGGGCCGCACTGCCGCGAGCTCTCAGGCCCCCGGATAGGGCACGTGACGCGAGGCTTCAGTCTACGTAGAGTCATCGTCACGCGAGATCTGTGTTCTTTGCAGTACGCTCCACGGACAACAGTCGAGCTTCTCGCTCGTCGAAGAACTTTCGTGACGCTGTAACTGCGTCTCGCGGAGAAACCGTTGAAGGGGCACGGTCTTGGGCTTACATTCAGGTGCGACGTTGGACCTCAAATCGTGGGAGCCGGACGCGTCGCTCGTGCGCGAGGTCGTGGACCAGTTCAGTCGGACTATCGAGTCCTACCGGGTCCATCCGCACCTGGTCTCCGAGCATGCCAACCACGAAGAGTCGATCCGTACCGGGGGCTACGCAAACCGCACGCTTCTCGAGCTCATTCAGAACGCGGCCGATGCTCTGGCAGGTGGTGCCGAAACTAGCAGGGACCACTCGGGACGGGTCGAGATAGTCCTTGACACAACCCGCGGCGTGCTGTATTGCGCGAATGCGGGAAGGCCGTTCTCCAAGAGCGGGCTGACGGCCGTCACGATGGCCTATCTGAGCGAGAAGCGCGGCGACGAAATTGGACGCTTCGGTCTCGGATTCAAGTCAGTTCTCGCGGTCTCGCAGGCGCCGCAGGTGTTGAGCCGATCCATCTCGTTCGAGTTCAACTCTCCGCAAGCTCGAACCGAGATGGCAGAGGTCACGAAGGCCAAGAGGTATCCAATCCTCCGGACCGCCACAGTTCTGGACGCAGCAACTGAGCTCGAGCGAGATCCCGTGCTCGCGGAACTCGGGTCGTGGGCCACGACGATCGTCAAACTCCCCGCGGCGACACACCTCGAGCGTCTACGCGATGAGATACGAGGGTTCACCTCCGAGTTCCTGCTGTTCGTCGACGCGGTTCGGGAAGTTCGGTTGCGTGTGATCGGAGACGAGCCGTTCGAGACAAGCCACGTGTCCCTCGATTTGGGGGACAAGAGGTTCAGGATCGAGCGCCCAGATGGCAGTGGAGACGAATGGATCGTTCAAAGCGACATGCACAAGCCATCGCCGGAGGCACGACACGAAGTTGGCGAGGCAGTGTCACGTGAAAAGGTGAAGGTCACAGTTGCCATCCCGATTCAACGCAGTCAACTTGGTCCAGGGCAGTTCTGGTCATACTTCCCGCTTCAGGACAAAACCTCGGTAGGAGCGCTGCTCAACGCACCGTGGAGCGTGAACGACGACCGCACAAATCTGCTCGAGAATCGATACAACCGCGAGATCATCAGGACTCTCGCCGGGCTCTTTACGCCGTTGCTCCCTAGGTTGCGGACCCTTGACGACCCCGCAGGACACCTGGATTACCTGCCCGCTCGCGAGCGTGACCAAGAGAGCCGTGGATTCGCCGGAGACGCCCTCCGAACACACATCCTGAGTTTGGCCGGCACGGGCCAGTACATTCCGGACAAGGCTGGTCACCTTCGAAACGGGTCGGAGCTCCGTCCGCTGGACCCGTCGATTCGCTTCGAAGCCATCGTCCACCAGGGGTGGATGGCGTCGCCCCACACTGGTGTCGATGTACCTCACTGGCACTGTTACAGGTCTTCACAGAGAGCTACGCGCCTTCGGGATCTTCTTTTGATCGCCCAAGAGCCGGACCTCGACCCCAGCGCCCGCGACGTCCGTGCAGCGATGGATCGTATGCCCAGGCGCGGCCTCCTGAGCTGGCTCCGTGAGTGGGCTGAGGGTGATGACCCCGTCTCGTCTGGAAACGCTCTCAAGACGGTCATCGGACACATCTCGCTTGAAGGAATTACGTCTGCCAAGGTCATTCCCACAAGCGATGGCATGAAATCACTCGATGACCGAAGTGTCGTGTTCCTTCATCAGGAGGAAGGACTGGTTGTCGACGGCGCAGTGTTCGTAGACCCCGCGTTCCTGGCGGAGGGCGGGGTCGAGGCGCTCCTTCGCAGCCGTGGCTTCCGGGACCTAGATCCAGAAGCGATCCTCGACGCACGGTTGGCGACGCTGCCCACCGAACCCTCCAGTGAGGACCTCGAGAGGCTCTGGGACGCGGTCCTCTCCGTCAGCCTGGGCACGGCCATCAAGTCGATGAAGGTCTCAAACGCGTCGATCAAGGTCCCGACGCGGGACGGAGGCTGGGCATGGCCACAACAGGTAGTCGACGTGGATGCGACGCTGCCCGAGCGCTTCGCCTCGCGAATGCTCGACCGGAGTCGATCAACGGCTGAGGTCGCATACAAGCTCGGGGTCGCTCGGAGCCCGATGAAAGACTTCTCCCTTGAGGACGAGGCGGAGTACCAGGCTTACCTCACCGCTACCGTGGCCGCGCTCAACAATCAGCGGGGGCCTGGTGAGCGAGCCATCGAACGAGTGGAGGTTAGTCCGGGGTCAGGGCCTGGACCATTTTCTGTGTTGCTCATGTTGCGGGACGCTGAGGCAGCGGAACAGCTGCGCGCGTCGTGGACGACTTTGCTCCTGGAGCTTCCCGAGCATGAATGGTTCGTCGAGGATCTCGACACCGGACGCACTCACGGAATATTGCCTCCGTCTCGATGGGCGGTCCAACAGGCAGGTCTTCTCCCGACATCGCGAGGGTTTCGGGTGCCGAGCGACGTTGTCGCACCTTCGCTCGTGCGCTTCGGTGCGCTCCTGCCGCTTTTCAAAGGCTCCCACCAGGTCCAGGTTGCCCTTGACCTGCCAAACGAGCTTGACGCAGTGCCGGCACACCTGCTTCGGGAAATGCTCGAGGATGATCTCTTCCCGTCCGTTAACGACTCAGTCCTGACCGAGTTCGTCCTCGCAGCCACGAAGGCCGCGTACGCCGGTGAGCAGCCGTCGACAATCCCGGCTAGGGTTAGGCGGCTCGTCGAGCCGCATGCGCCCTCGACAGTGTTCCTTGCGTCCACGGAGGAGGAAGAACAGTTCCTTCGGAGCCGGCAGCGACCGTTCCTGAGGGTTGACCCGGAGCTGGTTGACGAGTTCGTCGACCTAGTCGGATGCCGTCGGTTCGCTGACAGCTTCTCGTTCGCAATGGTTGTAGAAGGCCAGCAGGACGCCCAGCGAGTTCTTGACGTCTACACCGGGCTTCGTTCGGCTTACGGGGCCGCGCTCGCTTCGGCGAAAGTCTCTCGCGCCCTGCTCATCGCAAAGCGGGTGGTCACCGAGGATGGTGCGGAGGACCAGCCGCGAGACTGGCACCTTGATGGTCAGGACCTGATCGTCAGGAGCGATGCAGACGACCGGAGAATCCTCGATTACATCAACAACGCCTTCGATCTTCGCCTCGACAACATCCGGCTCGCTGAGATCCTTCAGGCGGGTTTGGACAATAAGCTTGAGCTCCTTCGTCAGGAGGCGCAGGCCATTGGGAGCGATGTCGAACGTCTCGACCACTACGTCGGCCCCGACGACTTGAGGGAAGCGCTTCCGACAGGGCTTTGGAGCGCGCTTGAGGCGCAGGGCCTGGTCAACGACGGGACTCCCGTCGCGGAACTATTCCTGATGGTCTACGGCTCGGACGCCCTCCGCATCCTGGCGGACAGGTTCCGAGACCTCGGGTATTCGGACGTTCCGGAGGCCTGGGGCAGCACGGGACCTGCTGTGTCCTGGGTACGGAAGATGGGGTTTAGCGCAGAGTACGCGGGTCAGCGGAACCAAAAGCAGCCCCCGGAGTTCGTCGTCCCTGGCGCGGTGGTGCTGAACCGTCTGCACACCTACCAGAAGAAGATCAGCGAGGATCTACGTACCGTCCTGACGCAACCGTCAGCTCAAGGTCCTGCGCAGAAGGCCATGGTCGAACTGCCGACGGGCGCGGGCAAGACCCGTGTCGCCTCCGAGACCGTCCTCAGGCTGTTCGTCGACGAGGTGCTCTCGGGGACGATCCTTTGGATTGCACAGTCGGAGGAGCTCTGTGAACAAGCCGTTCAGACCTTCCAAGCCGTCTGGCGCCATCTCGGCGATGAACGACCCCTGACGATTGGGCGTTTGTGGGGCTCGAACACCGTTCAAGAACCAGGAACCGAACTGTCTGTAGTTGTCGCGACCGACGCGCAGCTCGCCCAGCTCATCGGACGGGGCGACTATGAGTGGCTCAGCAAGCCGGCGGCAGTCTTCATCGACGAGGCTCATCGAGCGGGCTCGTCGGAATACACCAAGATCCTCCGGTGGCTTGGCGTCGATGGACGCCGCTGGGAGAGGCCACTAGTCGGACTATCCGCAACCCCGTTCAAAGGACGAGCGGGTGATGACAGCGGGACCAAGGAACTAAAGGCGAGATTCGGCACCAAGCTGGCACTGCCTTACCCAGAACCGTACAAAGAGCTCGTGAAGCTTGGTGTACTTGCAAGTGTGAGGCATGAGGTATTGCCGACCGGACTCGACTTTGAACTGAGTAGCGCCCCTTCTGGTGATCCTCGGTCCAACAAACTGATCGACCGAAACCTCTACGAGCGCATTGGCCGCAACGAACAACGCATGCGGATCCTTGTCGAACACATTCTCCAGACGCTCGAAGCGCACCCAGAATGGCCCGTACTGGTCTTCACCCCGAGCGTGCTCTCGGCCCAGGTCCTCTCCGCATCTCTGCGCTATCGAGGGATCGCCGCTGAATCTGTCAGCGGACAGACGAGCAAGCAACAGCGTCGAAAGGTGATTAAGCAGTTCCAGAACAATGAGATTCAGGTTCTCGCCAATTGTGACCTCCTCGTTCAGGGTTTTGACGCCCCGGGTGTTCGAGCGCTTTACATCGCGCGCCCGACCTTCAGCCCAGGCGCTTATATCCAAATGGCAGGCCGCGGCCTTCGGGGAACCGAGAATGGCGGAAAAGACGAATGTCTCATCGTCGATGTAGCCGATAATTGGGGTGCCATGAACGACTTCCTCGGATACCACGACTACGAGGCCCTCTGGGCGGAGCAGCGCGGATGATCCTTGTTCCTTCGCTGACCGATATCGAGACAGCGTCCCGCAGTGAAGCCGAGCGGCGAGTCGCCCGACTCCTTCGTGATGTCGAGGCTGACGCCGACGCAGTTGCCTTTTATTCTGTCGGTCTCCGCTCGCACGCGTACAAACAGCAGGCAGAAGCTGATTTCGTCATCCTGTGGCGGGGAACCGTCGTTGTCGTTGAGGTCAAGGGCGGTGGCGTGCGAAAGCACGACGGTATCTGGTACAGCATTGATCGCCGTGGAGACTGGCATAAGCTCGGCACGTCCCCGATGGAGCAAGCACGATCGGCGGCGTACGCGCTCCGTGACATCCTCGGTGCGCAAAGGCTCGGCTGGTACGCCCACGAGGCTGTCGTAATTACCCCAGACATCGACGCTCCACCAAACTCGGTTGACTGGAAGCCCTCGCACTGGCTGGCTCGTGACTCAATGACAGCGACAGAGCTATCTATGGCGCTTGACATGGTGGTACGGGATGCAAGGAGGGCGCCGCACGGAGAAAAGCTCGCGCGGCTGGGGGACCTGCGGGAGCGTCTCTTCGGTGAGTTCACTCGGATGCCGGTAGTAGACGCACAACGCGGTGCGGTGATCGAGGAGCAGAACCGTGCCACGGTCGGCCAGGCGCGGGTTCTCGCAGCCCTGGCGCGAAATCAGCGTGTGCTCGTCTGTGGGGGAGCAGGCACTGGGAAGTCCTTGATACTTGTCGAGGCTGCGAAACAGGAAGAGGAGCAAGGGAGGTCCGTGCTCGTGACGTTCCGCTCCCCCTCGCTCTTGCGGTACTTCGCGCCGCATCTCGGTAATCGCAACGTCGACGTGATTCCTTTCGCGGACGTCGAGAGTTCGGGTCCCTACGATGTCGTGCTCATCGACGAGGCACAGGACATGATGACCGCGGATGCGATGGACCGCCTCGATGGTGTTCTTGTCGGTGGGCGAGCGTCCGGTCGGTGGCGGATGTTTCTGGACCCCAATAACCAGGCACACGTCGACGGCGACTACGACCCGGATGTGGCGGACCTGATCGCCGCCGAGGCGATCCTCGTAGACCTATCGTTGAACGTTCGCAACACGCGTGCGATTGTGCATGTTATTCAGGAGTACCTGGGTGCTGACGTCGGCGATCCGGGGATCGTGCACGGCGAGCGCGTGCAGTGGCTGACCAGGAATGAGGTGGTTACAGTCGGCGATGGCCTGAAGATTGCGCGCGAACTCGCGGCGGATGGAGCTCGGAAGTCTGACATCTGGGTGATTGACCCGCGGTCCGTAGCGGCGCCCACTACTGTCGATGGCATCGTGGTGACGAGCCCTCGCTTCGCGAAGGGGTTGGAGGCTGAGCACGTCGTCGTGTGCGGGGTTCCTGAGGCTCTGGACGACTTCGGGACTGCAGCCTTTTACGTCGCGGTGACCCGCGCTCGTGTCTCCCTGCACGTGGTGCTCTCCAGGCAAGACAGGAGCCGACTTGAGCAAACACTAGGGCAAGGGATATCGACTCGATGACATTTACTCATGCTCAGGCGATCGTGCTTTCGCACATGCGATCGGCCTACGTCGGGCCGGACAGCGGCGACAGGGAGGTGATCTACAACCCGCCGAACAGGCAGTACGCCGTCGGAATGTTGTTCCCGCGAGACGGAGCGCCTGAGTCCGACCTTGGTGTCGTCCCGCCCGAGAGTTGCGACGTGGACAACGACCTGATGAGTGAGTTCGACGGTGAGGTAGAGGAGCAGGGAGCCGCGGTCCCAATCGCCGAGGACTGGAGGCCGTCATCGGCCGCGATCTCCTTCGTCACCGACAGCGATACCGTAGCGTGCACTGTTGCCGGCGCAACCTACGCCGTCGTCGAAGGCGACGGTCCGCCGAGCTGGCGCCGGACGCCCTTTACGATCCCGAGATTGTTCCTTGCGCCGGACCGTCGGGTACACGAGCATTCCGTTGGCGGCGTACCCATCGAAATTGGCAGTCGTTGGAGGCGCTTCGGCGATGTGCAACTGGTGACCGTGCACCTACGTGTTCTGGCTTCGTCAACCGGCGACGACCGCATTGACGCCACCAACATGCTGTACCAAGTCGCGCTCGTCGTGTCCCCCGCCGGTGGTGGAACGATCCGTGATTACGACACTCGGCGCGCCTTCGACGCCGACGACGAGTCCGCCGAGCTGCGTCTGAGGTTCAGGCGTCGTAAGATATACGCCGTCGGACACGGTATGGCTGCGGATTGGACCGTTTCCGACGGCGTGTGCACCGAGGTGCGCCTGGAGCCGGTTCCGCATTTCGTGGTCCCCGACGTCGAGACAACTGCCTTCGAGGATGAAACCCTTGAAGCGGACGCCTTGCGTCTCGAGCACCTATCGACGCTGGACAATAACGCCGATCAAGTTCTCGAGTCGCTGCGGGCATTCGTCCGTAGGTTTGGGACGTGGGTCGAGGAGCAGGAAGGGCGGATTGGGTCGTTCGGCCCGGACCGCGAGGTTGCCGGTCGAATCGTCAGCCGGTCAAGAGAAGCGTTCGTGCGAATGAGCAAGTCTGTCGACCTGCTAGGGCTGGCGGGCAACGGCACCCTTCGGGAAGCGTTCTCCCTCGCCATGGCCGCGATGCGGTTACAGATGCGGCAAGCAGTCTTCGCCCGCGACGGCGTTCGGTCCGAGCCACGCTGGCGTCCCTTCCAGCTGGGCTTCCTCCTCGTCGCCCTCGCATCAACGGTGGATGACACACACGAGGAGCGAGGGCTCGTCGACCTGATCTGGTTCCCAACCGGCGGCGGGAAAACCGAGGCTTACCTCGGGCTAGCGGCGATTGAGATCTTCCGTAGACGCCTCTCGGACGGCCCGGCAGGTGGTGGCACTGCGGTCTTGACTCGTTACACGCTGCGACTGCTTACCTCTCAGCAGTTCCAGCGAGCTGCCTCGCTCGTATGTGCCATGGAGCTGCTGCGTCGCGCGGACAAGATTGGTGACCCGCGCGCAACCCACATGGCACCGTTCTCGATCGGACTGTGGGTGGGCAACGAAGTAACTCCGGGGTCGCGCAAGGACGCGAAGTCCGCTTTGGAGCGGCTTCGGAAGGCCGCCCGGCCTGAAGAAGCAAATCAGTTCCAGGTAGAGAGTTGCCCCTGGTGCGCAACGCCACTTCTTCCCCGCTTCCGGTCTCCCCGCCCGGATGACTATGGAGTCAAGATGGTGGGTCGTGACATCGTCATCCACTGCGTGAACTCGGCTTGCGAGTTCGCCGATGATATCCCGGTGCGCGTGGTCGACGAGATGCTCTATGAGGAGCCCCCTACCATCCTGCTTGCTACGGTCGACAAATTCGCACGTCTGCAGTTTCGCCCTGAGGCCGGTCGTTTGCTCGGTCTGAACACGGCGTTCCGCCAGCCGTCAATAATCATCCAAGACGAGCTCCATTTGCTTTCTGGGCCACTTGGCACGACGGTTGCGGTGTTCGACGCTGTGATCCAGATGCTGCTCAACGCGAATGGCTCGACGCCCAAGATCGTCGCGTCGACCGCTACAATTCGGGCCTCGGATGAGCAGGTGCAGGGGCTGTATGGCAGGCCGGTCGCGCTGTACCCGCCGTCCGGTCTCGATGACGATACGACGTTCTTTTCCCGACCGGTTACGAGTGGCGAGGGTCGCCTGTACCTCGGGCTGATGCCCCAGGCCCTTTCGCAGATGTCAGCGACAGTTTCGGCGTCAGCCCCCTTGGTGGAGATCCCAGAAGTTCTTCGGCGACACCCGGACGCAGGGACGAGCCTCGACGCATATTGGACCGCGGTGATGTACCACAACAGCCTTCGGGAGCTGGGGCGCACCGGAACCCTGATGATCGACGACGTGAACGCCCGCCTGGAGCCTCGCGCCGAGCGCATGGGGCATGAACTTCGCACGGTTCGAGCCGGCCGGGTGCTGGAGCTGACAAGCCGACGCGGACCAGAGGAACTGCCGAACGACCTACGTGAACTGCGTCGAAGTGCCGACGACTCCGACCAGGCGGTCGACATTGTCCTCTCGTCGAACATGCTTTCTGTCGGTATTGACATCCCGCGACTGGCACTGATGCTGATGGTCGGCCAGCCCAAAACCACCTCCGAGTACATTCAGGCAACGAGTCGGGTCGGACGAGGCAAGGTTCATGGCGTCGTCGTCACGCTGTTCCGTTCGAACCGGGCGAGGGACCGTTCCCACTTCGAGACGTTTCGCGGCTACCACGAGGCTCTCTACCGAAGCGTCGAGCCGACGAGCGTCACTCCATGGTCGTTAGCGTCGCGCGAGCGCTCGCTCGCCGGTGCTCTAGTAGCGCTGGTTCGTCACCTCGGACCAGGGCTGTCCTCCAATGATGCAGCCAAGGACCTCGACCTAGCCGATGCTGGCCAGCGGAACTTGGTCGACCGGCTGGTCAGCGGGCTTCTCGAGCGGGTAGCAAGTGCGGACTCGGTCGAGACGTCGGACACGCGCGAGCGAATCGTCACGCTGCTCAACGAGTGGGACCGTCGAGCACGAGCCGCTCGCGAGGCTGGTGAGCGCCTTCTATACGATCGCGCGACGGCGGACGACTCCGCATTGTTCAAGAGGTTCGGGCAAGCTGGCGAAGGTTGGCTGGTTGCCGACTCGATGCGTTCGGTCGAACCCAACGTTGCGGTCGAGGTACGCGAGCCATTTGAGGAGGGGTCCATTGCAACGGATCAAGCATGACCTGAGACTGTCGGAGACAGTGTCACCCTTCGGCGTCGGGTCCGTCATCGACATTCGAGGGGAATCGCTGATCGCCCCCGACACTTCGTGGTGGGATGAGCGCTATTCGCCGGAAGTTCATTGCGAGCGGCTCGTCGAGCGGCTCGGACCCAGCGTGCTGCGAGAAGCGCCCACCCACTCAGGACGAATCGGCAAGGACAACGCGACTTTGCTGTACTGGCGGTTCCCGGCTTGGAGATTCTGCGAGCGATGCTCCAGGCTCTCCCAGAGAACTGGTAAAGACCGGGGCAAGTGGGTCAATAAGTGTGAATGCGGCGGCATGCTCGTGCCTATGAGATATGTCGCGGTTTGTAAAAAGGGTAGTCATCTCCAAGATGTCCCTTGGTTCATGTGGGCTCACCGCGGACATGACGCTGGCGTGACAGAGTCCGTGCGACACTGCCGAGCCTATAAGGAACTTCGGCTCGTTCGTTCGGCCAAGCACGGTGAGGGCCTGAAGTCTCTTCGGGTGGAATGTGGCGGCTGCAAGCGGTCCCGCCCGATGTCGGACCTTCTTAGCAAGGACGCTCTCGGTCGCGACGGTCTCCGGTGCAAGGGCACCCAGCCGTGGCAGGATCCACGGCAGGATGGGGCTTGTGAGCATGGACTTGTCGCCGTCCAGCGGGGCGCAACGGGAAACTACATAGCGGAACGGATCTCCGCTCTGGACATCCCCGAAGAGAAACCGCCGACGGTTTCGCTTAGGGACGTCATCCGAGCACACGCTGATTTCGGTCGAGTGGTCGACGACAACGGCGGGCCCAAGGCGTCGTTGATTGCGGGGTGGATCGCCGACGAGGTCGGTGCCACGGTTGACGACGTGCTAGATCTGGCTGCAGCGGGCGAGTTGCAGCAGGACGAAGTACTCGCAGACCTCAAGGATGGCGAGTGGGCAGCTTTCTTGAAGAAGCTGGCAACGTCCGGACGTGACCACAGCGAGGGCGACTTCGTAGTCGACTCGTGGCAGACCTCGGAGCTTGCAGGAATTCCTGCGACGCTGGCACAACGTCTGACCGCGGTCGGCCAGGTGCGGCGAGTGCGCGAGGTTCGGGCTCTCAAGGGCTTTCGCCGGTACTCCGCTGAGGCGGAGATGATCTCAGCCGACATGTCGCTGAAGGGCAAGCGGAAGCCAACTCTTCCAGCCGTCGAAATGTACGGGGAAGGCATTTTCCTCCAGTTCAGCGAGCAGTTTCTCACAGAATGGGAGCAGCATGCCGCGGTTCGCGCGCGGGCCCGAATTCTATTGGACCGACGGGCAAAGACGCAATGGGCGAATCGGCTGGACCTCCCCGAGGCCCGGTTCGTCGCCCTCCACACCATCGCTCATCTCCTGATTCGCCGACTTGCTCATGCGTCCGGATACTCGTCTGCTTCGCTTCAGGAAAGGATCTACGCGAGCTCCTCCCGTCCCGACCGCATGGCTGGTGTGTTGATTTACACAGCAGCGGGCGACGCGCAGGGCACCTTAGGTGGCCTCGTGCGGCTCGGTGACCCAGATAGGCTCGTTCCGATGCTTCTCGCAGCAATCGACGACGCCGATGTCTGCTCTAACGACCCAGTTTGCATTGAGAGCGACAAACAGGGTGCCTCGAGCCTCAACTTGTCGGCGTGCCATGGATGCTCCCTCGTGAGCGAGACATCATGCGAGACCGCAAACCGACTTCTGGACCGTCAAATGGTTCTCGGCGGTCGCGACACGCCAGGGTTGTTGGAGGGCGTACTCAACGAGGTTCGTTCGCTCAGCGTGCCCTAGCTGCTTACCAGCAGCGGAATGAGGTTTGGCCGGGGCTTTGACGACTGACTAGATGCGGTCGGTGACCAGCTGCTGGTCCTCGTGCTCCCCGAATCGCAGAACGTGCAACCGGCGGACCTCAGCACGTCGTTGGTCTCCTCATCTCGCACTTTGTTGCGTTGGAGCTTGGCGGCCCACCAGTCGGAGTCCGCGAGCGGCTGCGTGGCATGCTCGGGCCACCCCTGCAAGAAGCACCCGTCCATGAAGACCGCTACCTTTGCATCAGGGAGGGCGATGCTTCGCCTTGCGATTCCAGGCACCGCGCACACGACGCGGTAGCGAAGACCGCGATCGCGTGAGACCAACGCGCGTCAGCTTCCGGCTTCGTGTCTGAGCCGACGCGCAGAACCCATGCGTTGGCTCACTGCCAGGCTCGAGATCCCTGGATGAGGACCGGCGAGGGGCGTGGGAGCCACAGTAGCTCGAGTCGACACTCTTGTGGCCTCGCCGTCGCTGATCCGCCAGTACTTCAAGTCAGACGAACCGGCGTGTGGCCTTGTCGGAGGCCGTCCCCAGACGTGAAGTGCTGGCCGGACTATGGCATCGCTCCACGGCCCTCGCGCGCCGGCGCCCACGTAGCGCCGGCTAGTATTACCGGGTGACATCTGAGGGACACCGCCGCGCCCACATCACTGTTCTAGATCTGTTCGCAGGATGTGGCGGTCTGACCGAGGGGTTTCACCAGTACCGTCCTGAGGGCGTCGCGAACCCGGTGTTCCGGAGCGTCGGCGCGGTCGAGTGGGAGCCAGCGGCCGCCGCCTCTTACGCAGCGAACTTCGGCGCTGGATCGTCTCGGCTTGGTGATCATGAAGCACCGGAGATCGTCTGCCGAACCATTGTCGGTTGGGAGCCACAATGGAAGCCAGGCGAGATTGATGTTGTGGTTGGGGGACCGCCGTGCCAAGGGTTCTCCGGGCTGAACCGCCAGAAGGTGGGTCCAGAGCGAAATATGCTCTGGGAGGAGTTTATTCGAGTGGTGGTCGCTCTTCAACCGAAGGTGTTCGTGATCGAGAACGTCGACAGGTTTCTCCGGTCCGCGGAGTTCGTGGATCTCAAAAATCGGATCGGCGGAGCGGACCTAACCAACTATCGTCTTGTCGACCCCGGCTCAAAGCCGGGTGAGACAGAGCTTGACCGTGACAAGCGCTATCTGCTGAACGCAGCGAACTACGGTGCTGCGCAAGCCCGTCGACGTGCGATCGTGATCGGGGTCCGCACCGACGCTGGTCTCCCTGCAACCGCGCTGCGTTATCCCAAGCCCACGCACTCCCGGAAACTCGGCGGCGGAGCGTGGACACTGGGGGACCCCGACGGTTCACCCGGCTCGCTTGCCGCACAGAGCGCATGGGTAACCGTGGACCAGTTGTTCGAAGAAAGTGCGCAAAAAACCATCGGAGGCGACCTGCCAGCCGCGCCAAGGTCGCGAATCCCTGGAATGAAAGGCAACTTCGTCGGCCCGTTCTTGACAACGGATCTTCACATCGGAAGGAGACCAGAGCCGATCTCGATGTGGCGCTACAAAGCGATCCCGAGAGGTGGGAATCGAAAAAATCTTCGCGGTCGGTATGTTTGCCGCTTCGATGACGGAAGCGATCTTATCCTTGAAAAGGTGGGTGACTACAGGTACGACGGCGGCGGGCTGAAGGTTCTTGGTGCGCACAACGTTGTCGTTGGAGGCGCCGTTACGGAGCGCCAAGTCTCCGTACGCTCCGCTCTTTCCGTTACAGATGACAAGAGATCGGGTGGCAGCCGCAGCAAGTCAGAAATGTTCCACGTTGTTCTAAGTGAGGGCGACGTACATCGGAATGCTATCGTCGAGTACCTCTCCACCGTGGCGTGGGATTTGCATGACACCGGCTCTGGCGACGTCATGGGCCGACTTCGGAGTGGTGCGCCTGCGGTGACCGTCCGGACAGAGTTTTTCAAGCCTGAGAAGGGGCGATATCTTCACCCAACCGAGGACCGGCCGATCACTCACTTCGAGGCGGCGAGGCTTCAAGGGTTCCCGGACGACTTCAAGTGGTACGGATCCAAGCTCGAGATTGCGAAGCAGATCGGCAACGCCGTGCCCATCCCGCTCGGGCGCAAGATAGCCGAGTCGATCTACCAATATCTGCGTGGCGCCGTGTGAGCCTCGGGCCGCTCTTGAACGGGCACCGCGCAGCGATTCCGCGTGGGCACCCACCGCTGGCACCCCCGTGTGGCACTCCGACGCCCGGCCATAGCGAAAGTGGCCGTCGGCAATAGCGAAAGTGGCCGTCGGCAATAGCTGGGTGGCCAGCGAGCTTGCTGTTGAGGCGGCGACTTTGAGGTGCCTCGCGGCGAGGAGGTCGAGTTGGCAACGGGCCCGGGCCAGTGGTCAAACGTCGGAGAGAGCCAGGATGTCTGGCTGCTTTGCTCTCGGGTGGTGTAAGACTGCGCGCCGGTCTCTGACAAGTCGCGAGGGAGTGGTGACGTAGGTATTTTGCACCTTCCGTATCCGCAGCGGCTCCCGCGTTCCCACTATGAGCTCCGACAGTGAGACGACGATCACCAGCGCGAGATATACCTGAGGCATCCTTCTGACGTCGCCACGGAAGCTACTGCAAAACGGACGTCGACGCTTCCCGCGACTTCAGCGGCAACCTCGGAGCAACGGGATGGCCAGCCGGTGCCGACGACTGCTCCTCGAGATCGGCCTTCACCGACGCGGACACCCCGAACAACAGCGTCGCCACGAACCCCACGACGTACGCCACCACGAGCCCCGACCCGTACCCGAGCAACGCCCACCCGTACCCTGACAAGCCGTTCAACAGCGGAATGAGCGACAGGTCCGAGGCCCCGATGGCGATCGCCCCGACGGAGTGCCCGAGCTGGTCGAACAGTCCCACGACACCGCCACCGAACGCGCCACCGATGCACGCGGTGATGAACGGCCGACCCAGGGGGAGGGTCACGCCGTAGATCAGAGGCTCGCCGACCCCAAGGAACCCTGCTGGCAGCGCACCACGGATGGTCCGCACCAGCGAAGCGTTCGACCGGAACCGCACCCACAGCGCGATGCACGTACCGATCTGCCCGGCACCACCCATCGCCAGCACGGGCAACAGCACGGTCCACCCGGTCCGGTCGATCAGGGTGGTGTGGATCGGGATGAGCCCTTGGTGCATGCCGGTCATGACGAGCGGCAGGAAGAGGCCTCCGAGCACGAACCCGGCGAAGGCCCCACCGTTCGCGAGAAGCCAGGTCGCCGCGGCCCCGATCGCGACGGAGACGACTCCGGCGACGGACATCAGGATCCCAGCGTCACCGAGCCGGCGACGAGGACGGTGACGGTCGGGACGACGATGAGCGCGATGACGTCCGGAGTCACGCGCCGTATGAAGCGTTCGACGTAGGCGGCAAGGATGCCGCCGGCCAACGCCCCGAGCACGCCGCCCTGCCCGGGAGCCAGGGTCTCGCCGAACACCGTGACGTTCGCGACGCTGGCCGCGACGATGATGCCGCCCACCGCACCGCCGAGGATGGGCGTGCCGCCGAACTCCTTCGCGGCGTTCATCCCGACGAACACGGCGAGCAGCGACAGGAACCCGGACGAGAGCACCCCGAGGAACGGCGTCACACCGGGCACCCATCCCAGGTTCGTCAGGATGCCGTTGATCCCGGCGATCAGCCCGCAGGCGATCAGTGCGGGGATGAGCGGGATGAAGATCGCGGAGATCTTCCGGATCGCGCGCATGGTGCGGCCGTCGGAGCGGGACCGCGCGGAGGCCTTGATCGACGCGCCGCGAGCGGCGAGCTCCTCGGGCGACGCACCGGGCCCACCAGCCGCAGCAGACGGGGCGGCCGCGCGCAGGGCCTCCACGTCGTCGGCCACGCGGTCGACGAGACCCGGGCCGAGCACGATCTGCAGGTTCGAGCCAGCCGCGATGGCGGCCATGACGCCGTCGGTGGCCTGGAGCGCCGGCAGGTCGACCGACGCGGGAGACGAAACCTCGACCCGGAGTCGGGTCATGCAGTTCTCGACGTCGGCGATGTTCGCGGAGCCTCCGACGGAGTCGAGGATCTGCTGGGCGAGTTGCTGTGCATCGGGCATTGCTGTGCTCCTCGGGGGAAGGAATCGAGCGGAAGGAAAGTGGACAAGGGGAGAGCGGGGTCTACAGCACGGCGCGCAACGAGCCGGATGCAGCATCGAGACGCGAACGCACGTCGCTCGCGGAGGCACCGGTCAGGATCACCGCGATGGCGGTCTTCACCTCGCCATCGGCTTCGGACAACGCGGACGAAACGATCGAGTCGGGAGCGCCGGTGACGTCCTGCACGAGCGAGAACGCCCGGGCGACGAGCTTCGCGTTCGTGGCCCGCACGTCGACCATGCGGTTGCCGTAGGTCTTGTGGCTGCGCACCATCGCGAGCGTGGTGAGCATGTTGAGCACGAGCTTCTGCGCGGTCCCTGCCTTCAGGCGGGTCGAGCCGGCGATGCACTCGGGACCGACGACGACGTCGATGGCGATGTCCGCCTCCCGCCCCGCGGCCGAGTCCGGGTTGCACGCGACGGCGACCGACAGGGCGGAGCGGCGCCGGGCCTCCAGGATGGCTGCGATCACGTAAGGCGTCCTGCCGGACGCGCTGATCCCGACGACCACGTCGTCGGCCGTCAGGCCGAGCGCGTCGAGGTCGCGGACGGCGGCGGCTTCGTCGTCCTCCGCGCCCTCCACCGCGGTGGTCAGGGCGGGGTCGCCGCCGGCGATCACGCCGACCACCTGGCTCGGGTCAGTACCGAAGGTGGGCGGGCACTCGCTGGCGTCGAGGACGCCGAGCCGGCCCGGCGTGCCGGCGCCGACGTAGACGAGTCGGCCGCCTCGCGCGAACGCCGCGGCGATCGAGTCTGCCGCCAGGGCGATGGCCGGGAGGCACGGCTCCAGTGCCGCAGGCACGCTGCGGTCTCCGGCGTTCATGCGCTGGGCGGCTTCCAGCGTGGAGATCGTGTCGATGTCGTCCAGTGAGTGGTCGGTCGCCTCGGTGGTGAGGGCCGCGAGTTCGTCGCGGAGGGCGTCGTGGGTTTCGTGCGTCTGGTTCATGGTGGTGCTCAGTTCCGGTGATGGGTGCGGACGGCGTCGCGGCTGCGGGCGAGGAGCGGCTGGGACCGCTCGTCGGTGCGCTGCGCGACGACGATGAACAGGGCGTCGACGATGGCCAGTTGGCTCATGCGGCTGCCCATGGCGGCGGGGCGGAGGTCGTTCTCGGCGCCGACTACACCCAGCAGCACGTGGTCGGCGTGGCGGGTCAGCGGAGAGGTGGCGTATCCGGTGATCGCGACGACGGTGGCGCCGCTTTCGTGCGCGACGGCGGCGACCTCGAGCGCCTCGACGGTGGTGCCCGAGTGGCTCGTGATGACGAGGACGTCCTTCGGGCCGAGGGCGCTCGCGAGGGTCAGGGCGTTGTGTGGGCCGTCCGCTGCTGAACGCCACGCTGTCATCGTGCGTGCACCAACGATCACCTGTGCCGATCGGTGAGGTGTTCGCGAGCCAGGGCGCGAAGGACGGGTGGGCGGTCACCGGGCAGAACCTGTTCGGCCGGAAGGACCCGACCGAATCGTCCTGGGGCGCCCACGACTTCAGTTCCGAAACGCAAGGGACTGGTGCCGACAAGCTGCACGGTGTCACGCATCACGGCCCCTACGACGGTCAAGCGGGCAACAACGATGGTCGGTACTCGTACTTCGACAACGGCACGACCGCGCAGTACAACTCCGCCAAAGCTGCGATGGGACTGGGCAACACGATCCCTGAAGACGACGGCCCGTTCGATCGGATGCGGCAGCAGACGAAGGACAATTGGTTCATGTTCGAATGGCAGACAGGACTGACCGGTGATCCGACGTTGTAGCCGACGCCTCGGCGCGATCGTCGTCTCAGTCGTCGTCATCACGGTTGTCGCAGCATGTAGTGCGGCCAGCCCGCACGATCCCGATGGTGAGGACGCAACGATGAACATCGAGCAAGCCCATCAAGACGTCCTCGACATCGTCGCTGCGGTGCAGAGCGTCGTCGGCACGGACGGGTGGGGCGACGACGATGCAGGCTGGAACATCTGCAGCAGCGGCGGGAACGCCGCCGCGCAGTACTCGTACGCGACCACGCGCAAGCTCCCTCTGCCTGGTTCTCCAGACGACGTCGCAGGGAAGGTCGCGCAAGCACTCGACGCGATCGGATACGAAGGAGCGCGTGTGCAGCACGACACGACGCTGACGCCGAAACGTACGGTGATCGGGTATCCGAACGGGTACAACGGTGGTACCGCACCGGACAAGTTCGGTATCCAGTTCCAGGTGAACGACGGATACGCTGACCTCTCGGTCTACGGACATTGCGTGCCCGGGGAGGTGCCGAAGCTCGGCACCTCCTTGAACCCGCGCCCCACCGATCTGTCGTAGTGCGGCTCGCCGCCGCAAGCGCTCCGCGGACGGACAGGACCAGCGTTCTGGACGTCTGCAGACGCGAGGCACCGGTGAGCTGTCATTCGCTACGCGGCCCTCTCGCTTTGGTGATGATCGGCTGTGCCGGATCGGATTCCTCCAACGCAGGGATTGCGGAGTCGAAGACGACCCCTGCTCTGGCTCATCGGGACAGCATGGACGTGCTCGACACGATCAAGAGCGTGAGGGGAAGCCAGGTCCCCCTCGGTCGGAAGCGGCAGCAGACGAAGCACGATTGGTTCATGTTCGAGTGGCAGACAAGATCGACCGGTGATGCGACGCTGTGACCGATGGGTCACCGCGGGTGCGTTGTGTGCACTCGCGGCGTCCCTCGTATCCGGCTGCTCGGACACCGGACCTCACGCGCCAGCGACCAAGGATGCAACCATGACGCTGCAGGAGTCACGTCAGGACGTGCTCGACACGTTCACCGCAATCACGTCCGTCGTCGGGGAGGACGGATGGGCTGCGGGGACGGAGTCGGAATGGAACGGCTGCGACTCGCACGGCGAAGCGGGCGCGCAGTTCATGCTCGCTGCGATCCGGAACCAGCCTCTCGCCGGCACGCCGGATGACGTGACGAAGCGGGTCGCAAATGCGCTCGAGTCGAAGCTGGGTATGGAGGGCCTCCGTGTGCAGCACGACGAGACGTTGTCGCCTCGCCGGACGGTCGTCGGTTACCCGAACGGCTACAACGGCGGCACCGCCGCCGACGGCTACGGCTTGCAGTTCCAGACCGACCCCGGCTTCGTCGGCGTCATCATTTACGGGCACTGCGTGGCCGGAGAACCGCCCGAGCTCGGCACGCCGTTGAACCCGCGCCCCTCTGAATCGTCGGAGCGGTGAAGCAATTGAGAACCGGAAACGATCGAGGAGACGCCGGTGATCACTCCTCCAACCTCTCAGCGGCCCCGACCAACGTACGCAGCGCTGACGGACGGGACGCATCGGTGATCCGGCACGCTCGGCGGGGCGCGCTCGGGATCGCCATCGCGATCTCGGCCGCGCTTGCTGTGACCGGCTGTGCGGGCGCGAGCCCCTCGGATGGAGCAACCAAGGACGCGAGGATGCCCCCGGAACAGGCCCGTCAGGACGTGATCGACGTGTTCGACGCGATCAAGAGCGTGGTGGGTGAGGACGGATGGAACGACGACTTCGAGTCGTCGTGGGATTCCTGCCCGTCGGCGTCGGGCGCCTCCCAGTTCAGCTTGTACGCAGCCCGTCGTCTACCACTGAGCGAATCGCCGGATACGCTGACGAAGCGGATCGCCGCAGCGCTCGAGGCCGCTGGCTACGAGAAGGTGCGGGTTCAGCACGACGACACGTTGCAGCCACCGCGGACCGTGATCGGGTATCCGAACGGCTACAACGGCGGCACTGCGGACGACGGGTTCGGCATCCAGTTCCAGTCCGGCACGGACTACGCCGCCACGATCATCTCCGGTCACTGCGTCCCTGGTGAGCCGCCGAAGCTCGGGACCCCGCTGAACCCGGAACCCACGGATGGTCCTTAGCGCAGCTCCCCGCGGTGAGCCGTCGGGATGACCCACGGGCCGCCCGCAAGGCGGTGACGTTGCAGGCGCCACATCACGGGTGCTCGACACCTCCAGCGTAACCGCGCCGTAGGTTCGCCAGGGCGGACGAGATGAGGGGATCAGCCTGGAAGGAACGCTGCAGACGCATCACGCAGGTGGCCGTATCGATCGCCGCCGCGGTGCTCCGGCACTTGTGCGCAGGCTCCTGCCGTGAAGGACTCCTCGATGACGCCCGAACAGTCCCACGAGAACGTGATGAAGATCTTTCGATCGGTGCAGTCCGTCGTGGGAGCGGACGGCTGGGACGAGGGACAGTGTCGGGGCGGAACGACTGTTCATCCAACGGCGACGGTGCTCAGTTCACGTTGACCGCCATCCGGAAGCATCCGCTACCTGCAGCACCTGACGAGGTCACTCGAGGTGTCGCGAAGGCGTTGGAGACCGACGTCGAGCTGGACGGTGTCCCGGTGCAGCACGACAACACCCTGCGTCCACCGCGGACGGTCGTCTCGTACCTCAACGGCTCCAACTGTGGGACCGCGGCGGACGGGTTTCGGCGTGGAGTTCCAGTCCGGTACGGACTTCGCCAGCCTCCTCGTGTGCGGACACTGCGTGCCAGGCGATGTGCCGAAGTTCGGAACACCGATGAACCCGCGTCCCACCGATCCGCCGTAGCCCGGCTCGCCGACGAGGGCGGACCAGCGCCGCGCCTCCAGACTGGCGGCGACGACGGAAGCCGCCGCCGTCCGCGATCTGGCTCACGCAGCCATCTGCGCCGGGCGGAGGTCACGCTCGGCACCGCCCATCCCTCACCGAACGGAGGCGCTCCGGGCAGCTCGACCTGCTGCTGACCGACCGGCGATCGCACCCCACCGATCGAGCTCCACCTCGACCCGGTCCGCCACGCCGGCCATGTCCTCGTGCTCCCAGAAGCGCAGCACCCGCCAGCCCTCGGACACCAGGACCGCCTCGTTCCGCAGGTCTCGTCGCCGGTTCCCCTGGAGCTTCGTCCGCCACAGCTCGGCGTTGGCCTTCGGCAGGTGCGCGTGCTCGTCGCAGTAGTGCCAGAAGCAGCCGTCCACGAACACCGCGACCCTGGCCCGTGGGAAGACGAGGTCCGGACGCACCCGGCATCGGCGGCTGACTGCCCGGTCGACGAAGAACCGCCGTCCGCGCCGGTGCAGCTCGCGGCGGAGTGCGAGTTCGGGTGCCGTGTCCCGCCTGCCGAACCGAGCCATGTGCCGGCGTCGCGCATCATCGGCTTCCCACCGTTCCATCCAGCGATGGTCGCGCGGGTGCCGCCTCCGAGCAGGTCCGCCCTGCATGTCCGGGGAGGAGCGCCGAGTCGGCCCCGTTGTGGAGGACCAGACACAGACGAGAACCCGCGGTCACGCCCGCCGGTACCGCGCCGCCGGCTTCCCCGGCCCCGACGCGGCGCGTTCCCCGGTGTCGACGAGCATCGGCACCATCGCCCTCCGGAACGAGTCCGGCAGCAGCCGCTCGCCGAGCACCGCCTCGTGCACGGCCCGCAGCTCGGACATCGTGAAGGGCTCCGCGAGCAGTCCGTGCGGGTCCGGCGCGCCCGCGTAGGTCGTCCGCAACCGTGCCACCGCGAACGCCAGGATGTCGTCGTGCCCGTGCACCATCCCGGTGGCGTCATCGACCGGCACGAGCTGCGCGCCGGCGCGGTCGAGTCCTGGCGCCAGGGCCGCGAACGGCACGACGTCGAGGTGCGCCACCGACAGCACCCACCCGCGGCTGTCCCGCGAGGGCTCGTCGAACACGTGCAACTGCGTCGGCGCCAGACCGGCGACGCCGGCCTTCTCGGACAGTGAGCGCAGGACGGCGGCGGCGAGCCGCTCGCCCTCGTGCACGAAGGTCCCGGGCAGCCGCCAGTCGCCGGCTTCGGCGTCGCGCACCTGGACGACGGACAGCGGGCCGCTGGGTGGCACGGTGAGCACCGCGGTGTCGACGGCGACGGAGGGCCGCGGGTAGTCGATCAGCCGCTTGCCGCTCGCGTCGCGGTACTCGTTCTCCATGACGGCGAGTTTACGCACACTTGCGCAAACTGCGTGGAGCGTGCAGACTCGGTTTTACGCGATTCTGCGCAAACCGAAGGAGGCGGCCATGCTGACCACCGAACAGACCGACCGGGCGATCGGTGCCGTCCTCGGCTCCGCCGCAGGCGACGCCCTGGGTGCCGGCTACGAGTTCCGGCCGGCGGTGCCGGAACCGACTCCGATCCGGATGGCCGGCGGCGGCTCCTTCGGCTGGGCGCCGGGGGAGTGGACGGACGACACGAGCATGGCCGTCCCGATCCTCCGCACCCTCGCACGTGGAGGCGACCCCGCCGGCGGGTCCGCTCTCGACGGCCTGGTGGCCGCCTGGGCGGACTGGGCACGGACCGCGCCCGACGTCGGCATCCAGACGCGCAACGTGCTGACCGGTCTGGAGGCACGGGGCGCCTCCGCAGCGCGCGCCGCGGCCCGGCAGGAGCACGACTACAAGGGGCAGTCGGCCGGGAACGGCTCGCTCATGCGGACGGCGCCGCTGGTGCTCGGGTACCTGACGGGTGCGGTCGACGAGGAGCTCCGGCTGGCCGAGGCGGCGCGGGCGATCAGCGACCTGACGCACTACGAGTCGGACGCGGGGGATGCGTGCGTGCTGTGGTGCGTGGCGATCCGGAAGGCGGTCCTGACCGGCGAGCTCGACGTCATGGCGGGGCTCGACCTGCTCGACCTCGACAAGCGGCGGGTGTGGGTGGACCGCATCGTGACGGCGGAGCACTCGGAACCGGTCGACTTCACGGACTCGAACGGCTGGGTGGTGTCGGCGTTCCAGGCCGCCTACGCGGCGGTCAGGCGGAGTTCGAGCCTCGAGGACGCCCTCGTCCGAGCGGTCCGGACCGGCAACGACACGGACACGGTCGCGGCGATCGCGGGCGGCCTGGCGGGAGCGGTGTACGGGGCGGGTGCGCTCCCGACGGAGTGGCGGGAGCTGCTGCACGGATGGCCGGCCCTCCGCGCGGACGACCTGGTCGCGCTGAGTGAGCAGGCGCTCGCCGTCCGCGCAGCGGCGGTCTGACCGCGCGCACGCCGCAGGCTGGCGGGGCGGCCGGTGTCGGAGGGTGCTGTGGGGGGACTCTCCGGCACCGCCCGTCCGTGGCGGAGGTGATCCGAGCCTCCCGGCCGGTCCGGCGACCACGTCGGGTGTGACGCCCGCGCGCTCGATCGCCTCCGGCGAGACGGAGCGGTCACTCGTGCCAGGCGGTGGCGACGTAGCGGCGGACGTTGCGGATCCGGTGGCGCATGAACACGGTCATGACGACCGCGACCACCAGGATCGCGACGAGGAAGACCCGCGCGAAGCCGGGGTACCAGTCGTTGCCGTGCAGCAGCGACGATGCCTGGCTGCCCGCGACGCTCGCGGAGAGGAACAGGAACTGCCCGAGTGCGATCGGCAACGCGACCGACGTGACACGTGCCCAGTCGATGGCTCGGTGTGCGAGCGCGGAGTCCGGCGGCTCGATCGGTCGGGAGGAGAAGACGGCCCGGCGGATCGTCCGCCGCCCGGCCCGTTCGAGTCCACGGACCGAGTCCTGCGTGGCAGGCGTGAGTGCGAGGGTGGCGGCGATGAGGGAGGCCGCTCCGCCGAGTCCGCCGAACGTCAGCGCTGACCCGATCACGGCGAGGACACGAGTGGCGCCGTCGGCGTCCGGATCGAGTCCACCGCAGGCCACGCCGACGATCAGCCCGACCACGAGGCCCGCCGCGGCGATCCAGGCGGTCCGACGCCAGGCACGTCGTGCGGTGTCCTCGAGGTCTCCCGTGCTGCCGACCCTGCTGGGCACCGTTCAGCCCTCCGCGGTGGCGGCGAGGTACCGCCGCGTGCCACGGATGTTGCGGCCGGAGGAGATCGCAGCGGCGATGCCGACCACGACGAGTGCGGTGACGAACACGCGGCTGAAGCCGGCGCTCCACGCGTCGTCGCGGATCACGTTCGGCAGCTGCGGGCCGCCGATGCCGGCGAAGAGGAGCAGGAACTGCGCTCGGGCATGCGGCAGCGAGGCCACGGCGCCGCGGGCCCACTCGGCAGCTCGGACGGCGAGGGCCGAGTCGGACGGCTCGATCGGCCGGCCGGCGTACACGGCTCGCTGGACGGCGCGACGATCGGCTGCGTCGAGGTCGCGCACCGGCAGCTGCATCGACGGGGCGAGCCGGAACGTGGCTGGCAGGAGTGAGACGGCGCCGCTCAGCCCGCCGAGGGCGAGGGCGAAGCCGAGGACGGTCAGGACCCGTTCGAGTGCCGACGCGTCGTCCGTGAACAGCACCCCGACCACGGCACCGACGACGAGCGCGACGATCGCGATCGGCACGGTCCGGCGGCGGGCGCGGGCGGCGATGGCCTGTGGTTCCCCCATGCGGTCCACCCTACGATCGGGACGTGACCGACACCGTGACGCCAGGCCGCTACCGACACTTCAAGGGGAACGACTACCGGGTCGTGCTCGTCGCGCGGGACGTCGAGACCGAGGAGCCGGTGGTCGTCTACCAGGCGCTGTACGGGGAGCACGGGCACTGGGTGCGGTCGCTCGCGGACTTCACGGCGCACGTGGTGCGGGACGGGTACGACGGGCCGCGGTTCGTGCGGGTCGAGGGCGACTGAGCGCTCAGCCGGCCTCGGCGTCGGGTGCTGCGACGCAGATCGACTCGACGGTGACGGTGGTCGTCCGGCTGTTGGCGGTGACGACGACCAGGGGTTGCCCGTCGTCGTCGGCGGTCGCCTGGTGCAGCGTGCCGTACTTCCCGACGTCGGCGGAGCGGACGGACACCGTGCGGTCCTGCCCGCGGAGCGTCTGCACCACCGTCTCGATCCAGTGCTCCGGGTCGGCCGGTGCCGAGCCGGCGGCGTTCCAGTGGTACTGCCGACCGGCGTGCGGGTCGCCGTCGATGGTGCACTCGGCGTGCGCCGGCTCCTGCTCCCGGCTCGCCGCGGACCACGTCGAGCCCTCGATCCCGAACACGGTCGCGAGTGCCTGCTCGGCCTGCTGCTTGCCCTGGTCGCTCTGCACGGGGTCCTCCTGCTTCTGATCCGCTGCGCACCCCGTGACCATCCCTGCCAGGCAGGCGGTCAGGAGGGCGGCGGTCACGGTCGATTTCTTGCGCATCATCATCACCACGGAGCCAGGGTCGCGACGCCCGTGTTGAACACGGACGACGTCTTGCGGTCGAGGTAACCGTACGGGTCCCCGGCGTCGACGTGCTTGAGCGGGTCGTGCACGGTGACGCCCTTCTCGGACCCCGACGATCCGAGCCCTGGCACGTTCACGTCGTCGCTGCCCGTGCCGAGCGGCTCTGCTCCGAAGTCCGCGTCGCTCGGGTCGGTCCGGCGGCTACCCCACCGACCGAGCGGTGCGACACTCTCGTCGCCGGTCCCCGCGTAGACGTGCTCGGCGTGGATGTCGTCCGCCGAGTGGATCGACGTCGGGATGCCTGCGGAGCCCAGGCTGACGAAGCTCTGCACGTGCAGGTCGGCGTCGTCCGACAGGGCGATCGACGCAGTGGTCGTGCCGTAGGAGTGTCCGACCACGTTGAGCACCGGGCTGTCGCCTCGACTGGCCCGGAACCCGCTGAGGTCGTCGACGAGTCGCTCCGCTCCCGCTTCGGCCTTCTTGTTCGACAAGACCTCGAACGGGTCGACAGTGGCCATGACCGGGGTGTCGTAGTTCACCCAGGCGACGACCGCGGTCTCCGACGGGTCGCCGGTGATCCCGTCCTGCACTTCCTTGATGTTCCGCGCTGCGCGTTGCAGGACCGTCGAGTCGCCCATCGTCGTCCCCATGCCGGGCACGACGTAGCTCACGTTGTCGACGGTGTCGAGGTTGCCCAGCGAGATCGCCCCGAGCGGCGGCTTCCCCGCGGTGAAGGACACCACCTGCACGCGGACGTTCTGCCACTCCGGCCCGTTCGGCAGCTGACTGCCCCGGGCGGCGCTGGCGAAGTTCTCGAGCTGCTTGTTGAGTTGTCGTTCGTCCTCGAGCTTCGACGCGAGGTCGTACGGGCGCAGGTTCTTCGCGACGGCGTCCGCCACGGCGGCTTCGAGGTCGGCGAGGCGCTTGTCGGAGGCCGCCTTCTGTCGCTGCAGTTCCGTGCGGTTCGCGGTGTCGCGCGCCCAGTAGGCCACGCCGTTCAGGTTCCCCATCGCGGCGGGGAACGCCGCGAGCAGCGCGTCCTGCGCCGCGGAGTGCTCGTCGTAGGAGCCCTTGCCCTGTTCGCCACCGAGGTCCGACCACCACTTCGCGACCGCATCCGGGTCGTCCAGCGCAGCGAGCTTGTCGGCGATCGCGGTGTTGCCGGCGAGGGCGGCGAGCTCCTCGGGGTGCAGGCCCTTGAGGTAGGCGAGGAGTTCAGGACCGCTCATCGCGTTGACCGCGGCGGTCGAGGGCGGGATGACACCGACGACGTCGGTGGTGCCGAGGGCCGACACGGCCTGCGCATCGGCTGCCTTCCGCTGCGAGACCAGGTCGTCCCAGGAGCGTTCGAGGGCAGCCTTGGTGGTCTGCAGGACCGCCTGCTGCCCGGCGAGGGCACCGAGTTGGACGGCGTCCGTGACGTCGTCCGAGCCGGCCAGCTTGTCGGCGCGCTTCGCGTTCAGGGAGAGCTGGTCGGCGGTGTGCTGCTGCTGTGCAGCGATGACCGCGGCGTCGCGCTGGATCTGCTCGATGCGGGTCGCGTAGGCGAGGAGCGCCGACACCGCGTTGTCCACGTGCGTCGCCGTGCGTTCGGCGCTCGCCGCGACGTCTCCGGCGGTCGAGACGAACGAGCCCTTGGCCGCGCCGGTCCAGTCCGCGTCGGAGACCGAGCCGGCTTCGGCGCTCGTCCGGGACGACGCCGAACGGATGGCCGTCGCGTCCTGCTGCAGCGCGGTGGCGAGCGAGCGGATGCCTGCGGGGCTGCCAGCGGTCGGATCGGCGGTCACTTGCCCGCCTTCGCTGCGTTCGCCGCGTCCCACTCCTCGTAGGCGGTGATCGCAGCGCGTGCTCGTTCCGCGAGGGCGGCGGTGTTCGCCTGGACGCCGTCGATCATCGCGCCCTGCACGCGGGTCGCCGTCGCGAAGGCGGCCTCGACGTCAGCGGACCCGAACGCCCCACCCGCGCCCTTGGTGCTGATCGAGCCGAGTGCAGCTGCGTCCTTGTCGATGCTGCTCGCGACGGAACGGACTGCACCCTTGTCGAGAACGATCTTGTCCACGGACCCCACCTTCCCCTTCCCCCGTGTTGCGGTCGACAGCCTAGCGGCTGGGGGTCCGATCAGTCAGGGCTGACGGTCGATCCGTGCTGGGTAGCGGCCGTGCAGACGGACTCCATGTCGATCGAGGTGTGGTTGTCGTTCACAGCGACGACGACGGCCGACACCAGGCCCTTCGACCCGACGACCTGGTACGAGGTGCCGTAGTCCTCGAGCGTCATCGACCGGGTCGTCACCTTCCAGCCGTGGTCGCAGCGTCGACCCGACACGGGCGACGTACTCCTCGCCGTCGGGGAGACGCGGCCCCTCGACGAGCCACTGCAGGACCAGCGAACCGTCGTCCGAGCCGATCGTGCACGGGGACGACTGCGGCTCGGCGACGGGGTGCCAAGCGGGACCGGGGACGGCCTGCACGAGACGCAGTGCGGAGTCTCCCTGCGCGCGCGCCGCAGCGGCGTCGGCCGTTCGTGACGTGGTGGCGCGGTCCTCCGGAACACGCTGTGCGCACCCGCCCAGTCCGCACCCGCCCAGAGCGAGCAGCACGAGGGCGGCGACGAGCGGCTTGCCGACGTGTCGTGCACGCGCTCGGCGACCGAGCGCTCCCTCGATGACGCTCCCGATCACCGGCCCCACCTCCCCGTCGGCAGCCTACCGACGCCGACCGCGCTGTCACCGGCCGCCCCTAGGCTCGTCCCGCACCGGAACACGAGGGGGAGCGCATGCAGATCACCACCGAGGGCGCCCTGCTCAGCCCGAGCGACCTCAGCACGTGGTCGGCCTGCGAGTGGGCGTTCCTGCGCCGCCTCGACGTCAAGCTCGGCCGCGGCGAGCCCCTGCCCGACGAGCACGACGACATGCTCGAGCGCACGGCCCGTCTCGGGGACCAGCACGAGCTCGACCACCTCGACGTCCTGCGCGAGACCCGGCAGGTCGTCGAGTTCGAGCGGCCCGCACCACCCGACTACGCCCGCGCCGCGGCCGAGGCGCGACAGGCCTTCCGCGACGGCGCCGACGTGCTGTACCAGCCGACGTTCCACGAAGCGCCGACCCCGGAGCGACCGGGGTTCATCGGCTTCGCCGACTTCATCGTCCGGAACGAGCACGGCGAGTACGAGGTCTACGACACGAAGCTCGCGCGGCACGCCAAGATCAGCGCGCTGCTGCAGCTCGCCGCCTACGCCGAGCAGATGCAGGCGCACGGCATCCCCACCGGGCAGCAGGTCCACCTCGTGCTCGGGGACCGGACGACGACCACGCACGAGCTCGCCGACATCGCCCCGGTGTACCGGACCCAGCGCGCCGAGCTCGAGCGCGTGATCGCCGAGCGCACCGCGGCGTCGGAGCCGCTGCAGTGGGGCGACCCGCGGTACGCGAGCTGCGGCCGCTGCTCGGTGTGCACCACTCAGGTGGCCGAGCACCGCGACCTCGTGCTCGTCGCCGGCATGCGACTCGACCAGCGCACGAAGCTCATCCGGCAGGGGGTGCGGACGATCGACGACCTGGCGGACCGCACCACGGCCGTACCCGGTCTGTCCCGCGGAACGCAGGACAGGCTGGTGCGTCAGGCGCGCCTCCAGGTCGACAGCGAGGACGCGACGCGCGACGCGCGACGGACGGGCGCCGCCGCCGTCCCGCGCTTCGAGGTCCTGGACCCGCGCGCGCTCGACGCGATCCCGGCGCCGGACGCAGGCGACGTGTTCTTCGACTTCGAGGGCGACCCGCTGCACACCGAGGACGGCGTGCACTGGGGTCTCGACTACCTGTTCGGACTCGTCGACGACCAGGCGGCGTTCACCGCCTTCTGGGCGCACACGATCCGCGACGAGCGGCAGGCGCTGGTCGACTTCCTCGCGTTCGTCGAGGCCCGCCGCGAGCAGTACCCCGGCATGCACGTCTACCACTACGCGGCGTACGAGCGGACGCACCTGCTGTCCCTCGCCGCCCGGCACGGCGTCGGGGAGGAAGCCGTCGACGACCTGCTCCGCGCCGGCGTGCTCGTCGACCTGTACCCGGTCGTCCGCAAGGCCCTGGTCGTCGGCAGCCGCAGCTACTCGATCAAGAAGCTCGAGCCGCTCTACATGGGGTCGGACCTGCGCGAGAGCGACGTCACGAACGCCGTGGACAGCATCACCGCGTACGTCGACGCGATCGAGGAACTCCGCACCGGCGACGCCGCCGCGGGCCAGCGCATGCTCGACCAGGTCGCCGACTACAACGCGTACGACTGCCGCTCGACGCTGCGGCTGCGGGACTGGCTGCTCTCGCTGCGCACGGAGCCGCCCGCCGCACCGCCGGCGGACGAGCTGCTGCCGCCGATCCCCGTCGAGCGCGAGCCGAACCCCGTGTACACGGCGCTCGCGGCGGAGCTCGCCGACGTCGACGCGCTCGACCGCACGCCCGACCAGACCGCGCTGGCGCTCGCCGCGGCAGCGATCGACTACCACCGCCGCGAGGCGAAGACCTTCTGGCAGGACCACTTCGACCGCCTGCGCAACCCCGTCGACGACTGGGCCGACACGCGTGACGTGCTCGTCGTCGAGCGCGCGTCGGTCGAGCGCGACTGGGGCACGCTGCCGCGTGCCCGGTCGCAGTCGCGAGAGATCCGGTTGTCGGGGACGCTCGCGCCCGGCTCGCGGCTCCGGCCGGGAGGCACGCCCCACCTCGTCTACGACGACCCGCTCCCGCCGTCGGTCGCCGCTCCGGGCCCCGGGTCGAAGGGCGCGTCGGCCCGCGCGGTCCTGCTGGACGTGCAGGATGACGGCGACGCCGTCGAGGTGCTCGTGAAGGAGAACCTGCCGGTCGGCGCTCCGACCCACGAGGACTTCCCGGTCGCGCTCGCCCCGTCCGCCCCACCGCGGGCGAAGCCGCAGCCCGAGGCGATCGCCGAGTGGGGGCAGGAGGTCCTCGACGCGCTGCCGTCGATGCTGCCCGACCCCGCGCTCGACCTGCTCCGTCGGGTCCCGCCGCGCGGCGCGATCGTGCCGGTGCAGGGTGACGACACGGTGTCGGCCGTCGTCGCGACCGTGCTCGGACTCGACCGCTCGTACCTGGCGATCCAGGGCCCTCCCGGCACGGGCAAGACCTACGTCGGGTCGAACGTCGTCGCCCGCCTGGTGCGGGAGCACGGCTGGCGGGTCGGAGTCGTCGGGCAGTCGCACGCCACCTCCGAGAACTTCCTGGCCGCGGTCGTCGCCGCCGGCGTGCCGTCCGACCGGGTGGTGAAGGTGCCGAAGGCCGGGGCCACCGAGGACGAGCTCGACGCCGCCCCCTGGACTCCGGTGAAGAACGGGGCCGCGGTGGCCGCGTTCCTGTCCTCGTGCGGGTCGACCGGCACCGGCGGTGTCGTCGGCGGCACCGCGTGGACCTTCGCGAACGAGGCGACGATCGAACGCCGGTCCCTCGACCTGCTCGTCGTCGACGAGGCCGGGCAGTTCTCCCTCGCACCGACGATCGCTTCGTCGGTCGCGGCCACCCGGCTCCTGCTCCTCGGCGACCCGCAGCAGCTGCCGCAGGTGTCGCAGGGGTCGCACCCGGAGCCGGTCGACGAGTCCGCACTCGGCTGGCTGGCGGACGGGCAGCACGTGCTCCCGCCGGAGTTCGGCTACTTCCTCGCCCGAACCCGGCGCATGGAGCCGGCGCTGACCGCATCGGTCTCGGCGCTGTCGTACGACGGGCAGCTCGCCTCGATGGCGTCCGGCCGGCACCTCGACGGCATCGAGGCCGGGGTGCACCCGGAGCCGGTGGTGCACGCGGGGAACACGACGTCCTCGCCGGAGGAAGCCGCCCGCGTCGTCGCGCTCGTCGGCGACGTCGTCGGCCGGACCTGGACCGACGGCGACGAGACCCGGAGGCTCACCGACGAGGACGTCATCGTCGTCGCGCCGTACAACGCGCAGGGGGCGCTCATCCGCCAGGAGCTCGACCGCGCCGGCTTCGGCGGGACCCAGGTCGGCACGGTGGACCTGTTCCAGGGCCGCGAGGCGGTCGTCTCCGTGGTGTCGCTCGGCGCGTCGAGCGCGGCGGACATCCCGCGCGGGCTCGACTTCCTGCTCATGCCGAACCGGTTGAACGTCGCGATCTCGCGCGCGAAGTGGGCGGCGTACCTGGTGCACTCGCCGGCGCTCACCACCGGGTTGCCGCCGTCGATCGCCGGGCTGTCGCTGCTGTCGCGGTTCATCGAGCTCGTCGACGCGCGCTGACCGGGCGGTACCCTGGGTGCGGCCGAGGGGGGCCGGGGAACGGGGGGACGACCATGTCAGCAGGAGTGCCAGGACCGGATCCGAGCACGGTGCAGCCGTCGGCGGGTGTGCCGGACCGGCGCGGGCCGCACCGATCGGGCGGTGGCTTCACAGCCGACCTCGTCGTCTCGGTCGTGCTCTTCGTCCTGACCGCCCTGCTGGGCGGGATCATCGTTGTCGTCAGCTACCTCGTCGGAGCGGTGTCGCAGTACGGCTGCGGCTGGGAGTCCTCGACGCGGGCGTGCAACGACGCGGCGGGCCCGCAGACCGCGATCGTCGAGGCCGTGGTGGTCGTCAGCATCTGCGTCGCCGGCGCGCTGCTCGCCGCGCGGGTGCGTCGGACCCGGCCACTCGGCTGGGCGGTGGCGCTCGGGACGGCCGCTGCGGTGGTGCTCGCGTTCGTGATCACCTGGAGCGTGCTCGGCAGCCTGGCCTCGTGACCCTCGTGCCGAGCAGCGGCGCGTGCCGGGAGCCAGGTGGATGGCGTTCCCGTCGAGCGGCTGACGGCCGTGGTTCGCGCAGGCCCGGTGTCACCGACCGGAACCGTCAGCCAGCCTGGACCGTGCCCACCGCCGAACTGTAGGTGGCGACGGCGCCGAACTGACCGCCGACGACCGTCACCGTCCACGACGAGCCGTCCGGCGACGCCGAGTACAGCACACGCGCGCCGACCGGGATCGGTGCCAGTGACGTCCCGTCCAGCAGCATGACGCGTTCGGGCGTCGTCCGGTCCACGGCGACCTGCGCCGGGAACGGTCCGACACCGAACCGCTGCTGCATGACGTACGCGAGCGTGCCGGCGCTCTGCACCACGGCGGACCGTTCCTGTTCCACGGTCACGGGGACCCGGTCGAACGCTGACTCCGGCGAGGCCGGCGTCGTCTCGGCCGGCGTCGGAGTCGCGGCGTGTTGCATCGGTGCGGCGGTCGGGGCCGGCCCGGCGAGGACGGCGTCACCGGGGGTCCCGGCGGGGAGCGCGAGAGCCGGCAGGCGCACACCGGAGGGGAGCAGGGCGAACGCGATCAGTGCGTAGAGCATGAGGGCCGTCCCGACCCCGCCGAGGATCGCGCCACCGCGACCGAAGGCGCGCGTGCCCGTTGCGCCCCAGGGCGCGACCTTCACCGCGTGGCCGCCGGTGACGATCGCGGTGATGCCGATCGACGAGGCGATGAAGCCGGTCTGGACACCTGCGTCGTGCGGAGCGGCCACGGCCAGGACCACACTCCCGAGACCGAACAGCATGGAGAGTGCGGCGGAGACGCCTGGCCGGGTACGGCGACGCGGCCGCACGGCGAGCAGCGGTGGCGGGACGTCGAGGCGCCCGGCACGTCGTCCGCCCCGGGGCGAAGCGGATCGCATGTACTCCGGAGGAGTCCAATCACGTGGTCCTGGTCCACCCAGCGGCATCGTCGTCCCGTCCCCTCGTACCCGACCTCACGATCCTGCCGGTGCGGTCGGGACCGGGCGATCCCCAGAACTGGGTGCTTCTCACGAACGCCGAAGGACGAGCAGCGCAATCCGGTCACCGGTGTCGGTGCCGGCGGATACGCTCCCCGCCGCGGTGCCGGTAGGGTGCTGACGGCCGACGGAAGGGGGACGCGTGCTGGAGGAGTGGGCGAGTCGACCGTCGCCGTGGCGCTCACGGTCGTCGAAGCTCGACCTCGCGGTGACGATCGTGCTCTTCGTGCTGCTCGCCGTGGCGGCGTGCGTCGCGTTCTTCCTGCAGGCGGCCATCGCTGCGGCCTCGCAGTACGGCTGCGACTGGGAGACCTCGACGCGGGTGTGCCGCCCGTGGGTGGGCTGGGCGCCGAGCCTCGGAGAGGGGGTGCTGCTGCTGGTCGTCTTCGTCGGCGGGGTGGCCGCCGCTCGGTGGGTGCGCCTCCGGAGCCCGCGGGGATGGGCGGTGGCGCTGGTGACGGCGCTCGTGATGGGGATGGTCGCACTCGGCACATCGGCGGTGGTGGCCCCGGTGGTCGGCTGACGCGCGACGGGACGTGTGCGACGTCCGCGATCAGCCGGCGGCGGACGTCACTGCTCCGGCGGTCATCAGGGGTGGCGGGGCCTCCGACTGCAACCTGGCACGGGCACCGCGAGGTGCGGACGACCCGGTGGGCCCCGGTCGGATCGATCCCAGGACTGGGTGGGGCGGCCGGTCGGACGGGCGCGCCGGTCGGGCGGGGCAGTCGTGCCGCGCGGACGTGCTGCCGGTCGTGGTTCGCTCTGGCCGGGGATCGGGCACCGGAACCGTCGGCCGCTCGGGCGAGGGCCTCCCGTCACGCGGTCGCCGGGCGGAGCGACGCCGTGCTCGGGCCGCCTAGCTCGTCGCGGACGCCACCGCGCCGGCGCCGGCGATGCCGCCCGCGGTCTGCTGCGACTGCAGCACCGACTTCACCGCCGGGGCGACCCAGTCGCCGGCGGTGATGCTGGCGACGAGTCGACGGTCGACCTTGCCGAACTGCGGCTTGAGGGTGCCGGTGGCGTTGAGGAGTCCGATGAGCGCCGCGGTGAACGGCGTCGGCAGCACCGCGCCGCCGAGGACGTCGGCGATCGCTCCCCGCAGGAGCTTCTCGGGGCCGCCGTCGCGCTCCGGGTAGGCGACGGAGGGGAAGAGCCCGAGGACCCGACGCTCCTGGCGACCGAGGATGCCGGCCTGCACGAGTTGCTCGAGCACGCCCTCGCGGAGCGCCTTGGTGCCGAACCGGCCGACCCAGGCTGCTGCCCGCCGCGGCTTCGTCGCCGACAGCAGGTCGTCGAAGACGCGGTCGAGCACCGGGTCGCCGGTGAAGGGCGCCTTGTGCGGCAGGACGCGGGGGTGCTCGTAGGTGACGAGGCGCCGGATCTCGAGGTCCGCGAGCACCGCGCCGCCCAGGCCGACGGTCAGCCCCTGTGACACCATGCCGAACCTGCCGTCGGAGCGGAGGAGCAGGAGTGCGAACGCCTGGGGGACGGTGAGCTGCGCTGCCATGTCGGCATGGTGTCACACGGACGGGTCGTCCGTCAGTAGGCGGCGGACTGTCCGCCGTCGATCGGGACGACGGTCGCGTTGACGTAGGACGCGTCGTCGGAGAGCAGGAACGCGACGACCGAGGCGATCTCGGGGGCCTCGCCGTAGCGCTTCGACGGGTTGACCTGGATGAACTCCTCGGCAGCCTTGCGCGGGTCCACCGGGTCGAGCTGCTTCATCGAGTTCTCGACCATCGGCGTCCAGATGGCACCGGGGGCGATGGCGTTGATGCGGATGCCGTACCGGCCGTACTCGACGGCGGAGTTGCGGGTGAGACCGACGACCCCGTGCTTGGCGGCGGCGTAGCCGGACTGGTTGCCGATGCCGCGGATGCCGCCGACGCTCGCGGTGTTGACGACCATGCCGGAGCCCTGCTCGCGCATGATGCCGAGGACCTTCTCGAGGCCGAGGAACACACCGCGGAGGTTGATCGAGACGACCTTGTCGAACTCGGCTGCGGTGAAGGACTCGGTCGGGTTCTGCTTGCCCTCGATGCCGGCGTTGTTGAAGAAGCCGTCGATGCGGCCGAAGCGCTCGGTGGTCGCGGTGACGTAGGCGTCGACCTGGGCCTCGTCGGAGACGTCGGCGACGGTGGTGAGGACCTGCGCCTCGGGAGCGGCGTCGAGCACGGCGGTCTTCGTGGCCTCGAGGCCCTCGGCGGAGACATCGACGAGCGACAGCGCCGCGCCCTCGGTGGCGAGGCGGACGGCGGTCGCGCGGCCGAGGCCGGAGCCGCCACCGGTGATGAGGACGACGCGGTCGGTGAAACGAGCAGTGGACATGGATGGCCTCCTGAGGTCTTCGACGGTGAAGGGCTCGGGGTCCGCGCAGCGGGATCGGCGGCGCGGGGCAGCGAGTCCGAACGATGCGTTCGCATCGATAAGGTAAGACTACACCTGTTGTCCAACGTCCGCGATCAGCAGCGCTGCAGGACCCGCTCCATCGCGTCGTGCTCCGCCGGTGCGACCCACAGCCGGTACGCCGACTTCACCTCGACCTGGTGCGCGACGTACGTGCAGCGGAACGCCCGGTCCGCCGGCAGCCAGGTCGCGGTGTCGCCCGAGCCCTTCTGCGCGTTCGACCGTCCGTCGACTGCGAACAGGTTCCGCGGGTCGTTGGCCAGGGCCTCGCGTTCGTCCTGGGAGAGCTGCTGCGCCCCGGTGCGCCAGGCGTTCTCGAGCGCGACGACGTGGTCGATCTGCACGAGCGTCGAGGTCGTGTTCCCCCGCACGAAGTCGATCGTCGCCCCCGTGTACGGCGACACGAGCGTGCCGGTCAGGACCGTGCAGGGGCCGTCGCGCACGATGTCGCTGAGGTCGCGGGCGAGCACGTCGTTCCGGGTGTCGCACCCGTTGCGGTCGACGTCGAGCCAGGCGGAGCCGAACTCGCCGGTGCGGTCGTACCCGGTGCCGGCGGCCTTGCCCTTGACCGGCAGCGCCGCGAGCAGGGCGCGCGCCCGGGTCACCTCGGCGCCGGTCGCCGTGTCGACGGTCGGACGGGAGGCCCGGCTCGGCTCCGCCACGCCGGGTCCCGTCGCCGTCGGAGCCGTCGGGGCAGTCGCCACGGCCGTGGACCGGTCCGCAGCGTCGGCGTCCGGCCCGAGGACGCCGGTGGCGTCGAGCGCCCACCCGCCCGCCGCGAGGGCGAGGACGACGAGGAACGAGGTGAGGGCGGTGCGGGAACGGCGGCGTCGGCGGGACGTCATGCGGGTGGGACTCCAGTGGTGCGGTGGTGCGGCGGATCGGTGGTGCGGCAGCGCGTCAGTCGAGCAGCGAGCGGATGTCGTCGGCGGTCAGGTCCTCGGCGAACAGGGCGTCGTCGTCGATCATCGTGGCGAAGAGTTCGGCCTTGCGGGCGGCCAGCGCCAGGACCTTCTCCTCGATGGTGTCCTCGGCGATGAACCGCTGGACGCTCACCGAGCGGGTCTGCCCGATGCGGTGCGTCCGGTCGACGGCCTGCGACTCGGCGGCGGGGTTCCACCACGGATCGAGCACGAACACCGTGTCCGCCTCGGTCAGGGTGAGGCCGAAGCCGCCCGCCTTCAGCGAGATGAGGAACGCCGGGGCGGTGCCCTGCCGGAAGCGTTCGATGACCTCCGGGCGCTTCCTGGTCGAGCCGTCGAGGTACTCGTGGCCGATCCCGCGGGCGTCGAGGGCGTCGGACACCATCCGCAGGAACGAGGTGAACTGGCTGAACACCAGGGCGCGTCGCCCTTCGGCAGCGAGCTGTTCGAGTTCGTCGAGCAGCAGGTCGAGCTTCGCGGACGGGATCGGCTGGTCGGGCGCGCTGTCGACGAGCGCCGGGGACAGGGCGAGCATCCGCAGCAGGGTCAGCGACCGGAACACGATCATCCGGTTCTTCGCCAGGTCGTCGATGAGGTCGAGCACCTTGAGGCGCTCCCGGTTGAGCGTACGTTCGTAGAGTGCCCGGTGCGCGGGGTCGAGCGTGACCCGGACGACCTGCTCCTGCTTCGGCGGCAGGTCGGCGGCGACGGCCTGCTTCGTGCGGCGGAGCATGAGCGGACGGATCCGGCGCCGCAGCCGGGCGGTGAGTTCCTGCCGGGCCTCGCCGCGCAGGTCGGGCGAGGCCAGCGGCTTCCCGAAGTCGTCGCCGAACCGGGTCCACGTGGACAGCAGTCCGGGGGCGACGATGTGGAACAGCGCCCACAGGTCGGTGAGCCCGTTCTCGAGCGGGGTGCCGGTGATCGCGAACTTCACGGGTGCCCGGAGCTCCGTGGCCACCCGGTGGGTCTGGGATGCGGGGTTCTTGACGAACTGCGCCTCGTCGAGGACGAGGGCCGACCACGGCAGGTCGGTCCAGGCGGGGGCGTCGAGCCGCAGCAGTGCGTACGACGTCACGACGACGTCGGCCTGCGCCGCGGTCCGGGCGACGAGCCCCGGGTCCTTCAGCGACGTCGAGGTCACCGTGGCGACGCGCAGCGACGGGGTGAAGGTCGCCGCCTCGGCCGCCCAGTTGCCGACGACCGAGGTCGGCGCCACGACGAGGAACGGCGGGGCGTCGGGTTCGGCCGCGCGTCGGGCGGCGATCATCGTGAGCACCTGCAGCGTCTTGCCGAGGCCCATGTCGTCGGCGAGCACGCCGCCGATGCCGTGCGACACCAGGAACGACAGCCAGGCGTACCCGGCGTGCTGGTAGGGCCGCAGCTCGGCGTGCACGGTGTCCGGCACGGGGACGTCACCCGGGGGAGTCGCGCCGGACAGGCCCGCGACGATCGTCCGCCAGCGTTCGTCGTGCGCGGTCTCGTCGGCGAGCAGGTCGAACTCCGACCAGAGGCCGGCCTGCAGCGGTGTGACCGTGATCGGCTGGTCGGGCTCCCACTCGTCGAGGTCGCGGGCCTCGTCGATGAGCTCCTTCAGCCGGTCGAAGGCCGGGTCGGCGAGCGACAGGTACGAGTTGTCGATGAGCTTGAGGCGGCGCTGCCGGCTCGCGAGCGCGGTGAGCAGCGGCGTGAACGGGATCTGCTTGCCGTTGACGCTCACGATGATGCCGAGGTCGAACCAGTCGTGCTTGTCCGAGGGCATCGTCGTCACGCGGATGTGCGGGCGGCCGCTCAGCCGCTCGTAGTCGACGCGCTCGCCCTGCACGACCGTGCGGACGCCGAGCGACGGCAGCTCGGGCAGGAACTCGTTCGCGAACACCGCGACGTCGGCCCCGTCGACGGTGCCGTCCTGGAACCAGTCCAGTCCGCCACCCGGTCCGGCGGCGCGGACGGGAGGCCCGGCCGTCGCTGCGTCGTCGGCCGGCGGCTGCGGGGTGGCCAGGCCCGGTGCCGTGGTCGGCCCCGTCGCACCCGTTGCGTCCGCCGCGTCCGCCGCGTCCGCCGCGTCCGCCGACGCTGCCGGCCCGGACTCGTCCGTCACCGGCCCGGCCGCGTCCGGCACGTCGGTCGGGTCGTCGGCGGCGCGGAGCCGGGACAGGTCGGGGAGCGGCCCGTGCAGGGACACCGGGTCCTTCCGGCCGTCGACGTGCCAGCGCCAGTGCAGGTGCACGCGGTCGTCGGTCCGTGGCGCCCGGGCCGGCTCGAACGTCGCGGTGAGCACGAGCTCGGGCGGGGTGCGCTCCGGCAGTTCGATCGAGCCGTCGGAGCTGACCAGGCCGAGCGCACCGCGGAGCCGCGGCGACCAGTCCGCCAGGAACTCGTCGACCTCGGCGTCCGGCACCGTGATGCGGGTGCCCTCGACGAGCATGCGGCGCTGGTCGTCGGGTACGGGCGCCGGGGTCGGGGCGAACGCGACCGTGGACTCGGGGCCGTCGCGGAAGACGTAGACGCCGTGGTCGCCGATCGTCCGCGCGGCGCCGGCGACGATCGGCCGGCCGTCGAGGACCGCGCTCGCGCCGATCACCACGGCGCCGCCGTGCCGGGCGACGTCGAGCAGGACCTGTGCCTGCGTGCCGAGGACCGCGCCGCCCTCGCGCTTGCCGGTGACGAACGCGATGTCGAGCGCCGCGGCCTGCCGCAGGAGCGGCCAGAGCAGGGGGCTGCGGAAGTCGTCGAGGTGCAGCCAGTCGCTCTCACCCGGCAGCCCGGCAAGCTGCCCGGCGCGGTGCAGGGCGGCGAGCTGCAGGAACCAGGCGTGCTGCTCGGCGCCGATGCCGAGCCGGTTCTGCGAGTAGGGCAGCGTGCCCCAGGTGAGCTGCCCGCGCACCCAGTTGCCGGCGTCGCTGCGGGTGACCGGACGGACGCCGAGCCGCACGCTCCGCGACGGCGCCGGCAGGGCACGACCGGCGGCCCGGGCCCGCGAGGCGAGCTTCGCGGGGACCGCGTCACGCAACTCGAACTGCAGACCCATCCGCGTGCCCTGCGGGGCGACCGCCCGCTCGTCGTCACCGGCGAGGCGGGCGAGCTCGTGCCTCCAGTCCGAGGGCGGCGGAGCCGGCGCTTCCGGACGCGGGCCGGCGTTCGCGGCGAGGGCACGCGCGTTGATGGTGAGCAGCGCGGCCGCGACGTGCTTGCAGTCGCCCCCGAGTGGACAGGTGCAGCTGCTGCGCACCGGGCGGACGAACTCGCCGCGTGCCGGGGTGGTGTCGACGCGGACGTCGTAGGGGGTGTCGGCGGTACCGCTGACCGTCGCCGTGACGGTGCCGGTGTCGTCCTGCCAGGCGGCGTCGTCGACGAGACCGGCGCGGACGACGTCGCGGGCGCGACCGAAGGTCTGCGGCCCGACGAAGCGGATGACGTCGACGGCGTCGATCATCGGGGCTGCTGGCACGGCACCATCGTGCCAGCTGCCACCGACGCCGTCGTGCACCCCGGTTCCTGAGGGGTCAGCGAGGTGCGGGGCTACTGTCTCGGGGAGAGCGAGCGCGGTGGTGCGTTCCTCATCCGCCCCGATTGGACACGCCGATGCCGGACCGCTTGCGCTGGGTGCACGACTCCGACGACCACTGGAACGTGCTCCTCGGTTCCGAGATCGTCTGCGACGTCACCCGTGCCGACCAGTTCTGCGTCGACTCGCCGGACCACTCGCTCGTCGGGGCGCACTCGTCGTTCGAGAGCGCTGCCGCACAGGTGCAGGGCTGGGTGCGCTGGACCGGCCGCTAGCCGTCCTGCCGCTCCGCGAGCCGGCTGTGCCCGCGTGAGTAGCCGAAGTACACGCCGAGCCCGATGGCGAACCACACCGCGAACCGCACCCACGTCTCCCACTGCAGGAACGTCACGAGCCACAGCGACGCGATGACGCCGATGATCGGGATGACCGGCATGAACGGCAGTCGGAACTGGCGGTCCAGGTCGGGCTGCCGGTAGCGGAGCACGATCACGGCCGAGCAGACCACCACGAACGCCAGCAGGATGCCGATGTTCGTGAGCTCCGCGACCACGCCGATCGGCAGGACGCCCGCCAGGACCGCGGACGCGATGCCGAGGATCCAGGTGACCCGCGTCGGGACGTGCCGCTTCGGGTCGGTCTTCGCGAACCACTTCGGCATGAGGCCGTCGCGGCTCATCGAGAACCAGACGCGGCTCGCGCCGAGCATGAACGTGACGAGCACCGTGACGATGCCGACGATGGCACCGATCGCGATGACGTTCGCCACGCCGCCGAGGCCGACCGACGCGAACGCCGACGAGAAGCCCGACGCCGGGTCGATGTCGGTGTACCGCTGCATCCCGGTCAGCACGAGCGTCGCCAGCACGTACAGGACCATCGAGATGCCGAGGGACAGCAGGATCGCCTTCGGCATGTGCTTGCGGGCGTCGGTGGACTCCTCGGCGGCGGTGGACATCGCGTCGTAGCCGAACACGGCGAAGAACACCGTCGCCGCACCGGTCATCACACCGCCGAAGCCGAACGGGAAGTACGGGGAGTAGTTCGCGCTGTTGATGTGGAACACCCCGAGCACGACGATGAGCACGACGAGCGCGACCTTGATGCCGACGGCGACGAACTCGAACCGGGCGGCGCTCCGGATGCCGCGGGTGAGCACGAACGCGGTGAGCAGGCACAGCAGGACGGCGAACACGTCGATGACGTGACCGTCGCCGGTGCCGGGCGCGCCGAGCATCCAGGCGGGCAGGTCGATGCCGAACTGGCCGACCAGGAACCCGACGTAGCCGGAGATGCCGATCGCGACCACGGCGACGATCGCCGTGTACTCGAGCAGCAGGTCCCAGCCGATGAACCACCCGACGATCTCGCCGAGCACCGCGTAGCCGTACGTGTAGGCGCTGCCGGCCTTCGGGATGAGGCCGGCGAACTCGGCGTAGGACAGGGCCGCGGCGGCGCTCGCCACCCCGGCGACGAGGAAGCTGATGAGGACCGCCGGCCCGGCGACGCCGTGCGCGACGGTGCCGGCGAGGGTGAAGATGCCCGCACCGATGATCCCGCCGATGCCGATCGCGGTGAGCTGCCAGAGGCCGAGGTGCCGTTTCAGGCCGCCCTCGCCACCGGACTCGTCGTCGATGGTCTCGATGGGCTTCCGGCGGAAGAGGGTGCGTGTCGTCGTCGTCACCCGCCCATGGTGCACCCTGCGGGAGTCGCTGTCCCGCGCCCGGCCGACCCGCAGCCGTGCGGCGTACACCGGGAGCCATGCGCCACCCGAACCGGATCGAGCCCGCCCCCGGCCAGGAGTCCGTCTGGGACTACCCACGCCCTCCCGCCGTCGACCCCGTCAGCGCCCGCGTCGTCGTCCGGCTCGGCGGGGTCGTCGTCGCGGACACCACGGCTGCCGTCCGGGTGCTCGAGACGTCGCACCCGCCGGTCTACTACCTGCCGATCGCCGACCTGGCGCCGGGCGCGCTCGTGCCGGCCGAGGGCGCGAGCATGTGCGAGTTCAAGGGCCTGGCGCGGTACTTCGACGTCGTCGGCGGCGACGCGGTCGCACCCCGGGCGGCGTGGAACTACCCGACGCCGGAACCCGGGTACGAGTCCCTGCGCGAGCGCGTGGCGATCTACCCCTCGGCGATGGACTCCTGCGAGGTCGGCGGCGAGGTCGTCCAGGCGCAGGAGGGCGACTTCTACGGCGGCTGGATCACGAAGGACGTCGTCGGGCCGTTCAAGGGCGGAGCGGGCACCTTCGGCTGGTGACCCGCGGCGCCGGCGTGCGCTTCCGCGTCAGCGGTTCGCGTACGGCGACCAGAACGGCGACGGGAACGCCCCGCCGGTCACGATGACCAGGACCTGCCAGACGAGCATCACCAGTCCGGCCGCGCCGAGGACCATGCCGATCCACGACCACACGCGCACGCCGACCCTGCGGCCCGCGATGCGGAGCGCCCGCCACCCGCACAGCAAGCAGAGGACCCCGAACACCGCACCGAGCAGCACGTGGCGGATGGTCGACTGCGCGGGGACGATGATCCCGAGGTAGAAGGCCACCGGGCCGAGCAGCACGGCGAAGGTCGCCGGGGCTGCTGGCGGCTCGTGGTCCGGGGCGACGGCTCCCATGGAACCGAATGTAGCGAGTCGGGGCCCGCTCGCGCGCGTCCGGCGGTCACGGCCCGTCGGGAGCGGGCACGATGGACCCATGCGTTCCTTCCTCCGTGTCCTGCTCGGCCTGGCCCTCGTGTTCGCCGGGACGAGCCACCTGACGTTCGCCCGCAAGGAGTTCACGGCCCAGGTGCCCGACTTCGTGCCCCTCGACGAGGACACGACGGTGCTCGCCTCGGGCGTCGCCGAGATCGGGCTCGGTTCGGCGCTGCTGCTCGCCCCGGCGGGTGCCCGCCGCACGGTCGGCAAGGTCGCTGCCCTGTTCTTCACGGTCATCTTCCCGGGCAACCTGTCGCAGTGGGTGAACCGACGCGACGCCTTCGGACTGGACAGCGACGAGAAGCGCATCGCCCGCCTGTTCGGGCAGCCCCTGCTCATCGCCGCCGCGCTCTGGTCGACGCGCGGTCGGCGTCGCTGATGGCCGGGCCCGACCCGGTCGGGTCGGCTCCGGCCGCACCCGGTCGGGAGGCCCGGCACCCCCTGGTCGGCGGCCGTCGCGTCGCCGACGTGGTCGCCTCGACGGTGCTGCTCGCGGTGCTCACGCTGGGCTCGCTGGTCGCGGCCTGGGGCATCGTGTTCATGCGCCTGGCGTTCAGCTCGTGCGCGGCGCCGGGCAACTCGTGCAACGAGGCGCTCGGCGGCACGGCGGTGTTCATCGGCCCGGTGCTCGTCGCACTCGTCGCCGTCGTGGCGATCGTGGTGACCGTGGTCCGGCTGGTGCGACGGCGGTGGGCCTGGCCGGTGCCGCTCGTCGCGATCGTGGCCGTGGTCGCGGTGTTCGCCGTGGTGCAGCTGCTCGTCGGCAGCTCGGTGACGCGCGGCTTCTGACACCGTCGATGGGGGACTGGTCCTCCACATGTGGCTGTGCGGCGCCGTCGTCCACAGATGCGCCGTCGGGCCCCGGGTGCCGCACGGGTGGCGGACACGCTGGAGGCATGCCAGAGAGAGACATGCTCGACCGCCTCATCCGTACCCCCGTCCGCACCGACGACGACGTCGTCCAGCTCGTCGCCGCGGTCGTCGACGGTCCGGTCACCCGGCAGTGCTGGGTGCTGTTCTTCGACGACCGGGCCGTCCCCGTCCCGTTCCTCATCCCGATCGCCGACCTGCCGTACGAACCGGACGAGCACGTGGACGACTTCGCCTCGCTCGTGCGGGACATCGTCGAGCAGATCGGCGCGGCAGAGGTCGTCCTCGTCTGGGAACGCCCCGGCGCCGACCGGCTGTTCCCCGCCGACTGGGAATGGGTCGACGCCTGCGCCTGCTCCTTCGAGGACCACCGGGTCCGTCTGCGCGGTCAGGTCGTCGTGCACGCGCTCGGCGCGGCGATGGTCGAGCTCGAGGACCTCGACCGGCCCGAGGCGGTGGCGTCGTGACGGGTCAGGACGTCGGCGCGGTGTCCGGCACGGTCTCGCCCGTCAACCCCTCGACGACGGCCTTCGCCTCCGGCCAGAACTTCGCGTAGTGCTCCGGGTCCGAGTTGACCTGCACGGCGTGCGCCATCTGCGTCGGGGTCATCGTCTTCCAGCCCGGCACCTTCACGAGCTTCGCGTAGAACATCGACGCCGCGGTGTACGGGTCCATCCGCTGCTCGTACGTGCCCCACGCGCCGTTGTCGCGCTGCTGGAACAGGCCGCGGCTGTCCGGCCCCGCCGCGTCGCCGTGGTCGAGGTTGACCAGGCTCGACTCGCCGATGGCGGTCATCACACCGACGGCCTGCGTGTGCGGCCCGATGCCGAGCGTCCGCGCTGCCTGGATCACCGCGGCGGCGTTGACGAGCCGGTCCTGGCAGAAGCCCGCGACGGGACCGGCCGGAACGACGAGCCCGCCGACCGTCTTCGAGGCGACCTGCGGGCAGACCGGCTTCGACTCGGCGGCGCTCGACCCGGCGATGCCGGCGATCGAGTTGACCGCGATCACCACGAGCACGACCACGCCGATGCCGACCACCACGATGCCGGCGCCCAACACCGACGCCAGGGTGATGCCGACTCGGCGCATGGCAGGACCTCTCGACGGGCGGGACCGGGCAGGAAGAGCACGACGAGCGTACGGGCGCCGCCTGGGAACCGCACCCGCCCGATCGGGGGACCCGCCCGCGCGGGTGGGGCTCGGTCAGCATGCAGCGGTCAGCATGCAGCGGTCAGCGGTCAGCGGTCAGCGGTCAGAGGTCAGCGTCCAGTGCTCAGCGGTCGATGGTCGGTCCGCGCTCGGGCAGTGGTGTGCCGGCGATCGGTCAACGGTCGGTCCTGGCGGGCCCGTCGTCGTGGTGGTCGCGGCGCGTTCGGCGGAGGCGCCAGCCTCCGGCGGACAACGACAGGACGGCGATCGCCGCGATCACGACGGTCCAGATGACGTTCGTGGTGTCCATCACGAGTCACGGTCGCCGTGCGGCGGCCGCTGCACCTTCGTGGGTTCCGTCACGAGTCCGGTCGGGGCCTTCTCGGCCTGCTTCCGCCCGTGGGTGAACCACGTCACGATCCAGAGCACGACGCCCAGTGCCAGCAGGGCGCCGGCGATCTGGTACTGCTGCGGGTCGCGGCCGGACGAGAACGGCAGGACGAGCCACAGGCAGGTCACGATGCCGATCGCGGGGATGACGACGCCGGCACGGAAATGCCGGTGGTCGACCTTGTCCCGCCGGAGCACCAGGACCGTGACGTTCACGATCGCGAAGACCGAGAGCAGCAGGAGCGAGGTGGTGCCGCCGAGGACGACCACGATGGGCGAGTCGGGGTCGAGCGACACCCAGCCGATCAGCGCGAGCGAGATGAGCGTCGTGAAGACGATCGCGGTCGACGGCGTGCGGCGGGTGGGGGAGACGCGGGCCAGGAAGCCGGGCAGCACGCCCTGCTTGCTCATGCCGTACAGCAGACGGGAAGCCATCATCATGTTGATCAGCGCGGTGTTCGCGACGGCGAACATCGAGATGAACGGCAGCAGGTCGGCGATCGGGAAGTCCGGCGCCGCGGTCTGCACGACCGTCACGAGCGGGGTCTCGTTGCCGGCCAGTTCGCCGATCGGCACGACCGCGACGGCGCAGATGGACACGAGCACGTAGATCACGGCGGTGATGCCGAGGCCGGTGAGCATGACCTTCGGGAAGATGCGCGAGGGGTCCTTCGTCTCCTCGGCCATGTTGACCGAGTCCTCGAAGCCGACCATGGCGAAGAACGCCAGCGAGGTCGCCGTGCTGACGGAGAGCAGCAGGCCCTTGTCCTCGGGGGTCTCGAACATGACCACGCGCGAGAAGTCCGCGTTGCCGCCGGCGATCGCCCAGAAGCCGATGAGGATCACCATCACGAGACCGGACAGCTCGACCAGGGTCAGCACGACGTTCGTCTTGACGCTCTCGCTCACCCCGCGGAAGTTGACGGCCATCACGGCGAGCATGAAGCCCATCCCGATGAGCATCACGGCCGCGTTCGGCAGCTCGAGGCCGAACCCGGCGCCGAGGTTCGCGGCGAACGCCCGCGAGGCCGTCGATGCCGAGGTGATGCCGGAGCACATGACGATGAAGGTGACGATGAAGGTCAGGAAGTGGATGCCGAACGCCTTGTGCACGTAGAGCGCCGCACCCGCGGTCTGCGGGTACTTCGTGACGAGCTCCAGGTACGAGAACGCCGTCAGCAGCGCGACCGCGAACGCGATGAGGAAGGGCAGCCACGCTGCTCCGCCGACCTCTGCGGCGACCTGTCCGGTCAGTGCGTAGACACCCGTGCCGAGGATGTCGCCGACGATGAAGAGCAGCAGCAGCTTGGGACCGATGACCCTGCGGAGCTCGGTCTGCTCCTGCTTCGGGCGGTCCGTGTTGGTGGTGGCCATGCGTCACCCTTTCGCGGGGCAGGGCATCCTGTCCAGTCCCACAGGAAGGTTTCTCGAGATCGCAACACGGTGACCCGCCGGCGAATACGCTCCGGGCCATGGACCACGACTCGAACACCACCGAGGAACCCGTCGAGTTCGCCGACTTCAACGCGAAGCTGCTGGTGCTCGACGTCCTCTGCTACGACCTCGACGTGCTCGACCCGTACGACCCCGATGCCGAGGACGAGACCGGCGAGGACCTCGACGTCGACGGGCAGGACGACCGGGCGCGCGAGTACTACGACGACCTCGACCTCCTGCCGTCGCAGCTGGCCCTGGTCACCGAGCTGACGGTCGACTCCGACCTCGAGGTGCTGCAGGACGTGCACCCCGGCTGGGACGGCTCCGACGACCGCTTCGACCCGCAGAACTGGGACGACGTGCTGGACCTGCCGGAGCTGAGCACCGTCTTCGTCGCCGCACCGCTGCCGGCCCACGTCGCCGAGCGGCTGCAGGCGAAGGGCGTCGAGGTCCGCTCCGCCTGACACCGGGGCTCAGCGCAGCAGTGCCCGTACCTGCTCGGTGAACTGCCGGGCACCGCCCTGTGCCGGGTGCCGGACGGCCACCGCGTCGATGCCGGCCAGTGCGAGCGCGCCCTGCGCCTTCCGCCCGACCGCGACGACGCGGACCCGGTCGACACCGCCGAGGGCCTCGAGCAGGGCGAGGGCCACCGAGGCGCCCGAACGGACCTCGGCAGGGCGCGGCGTCCGGTTCGTCAGCCGGTCCGGCGCCACGAAGGGGTGGTGCGGGAAGATCGCCCACGCGACCGGGAGCGGGCCGCTCCGATCCGCCAGTGCGGCGTGCACGACGCGCGACGACGCCTCCCACGGTGCGGTCGGCTCCGGCGGCACGAGGTACTCCGGCCCCAGCTCCCGCATGCTCGTGAAGGGGATCCCCGTGTTCGTCATCCCGCGCCAGCCCGGGGCCTCGGCGACGAGCAGGGTGTCCGCCGACGGTGCGAGCCGGTCGAGGTACCGGGACAGGTTCTCGCGGCGCAGGCGGCCTTCGGCGGAGCGGACGTCGTAGAGCGCCTCGGCGTCGGGCTCGACCGGGACGGCGTCGAGTGCGTCCCAGAAGCGCTGGTCGATCACGGGCGTCCGAGCACCCGGCGGTACACGGCTTCGAGGCCGGACGCCGACCGTTCCCAGCTGAGCCGCTCCGCGTGCTCCCGCCCCGCCGAGGCCAGGCCAGCCGCGTACTGCTCGTCGGTCAGGATCCGTTCGATCTCCGCCGCCCACACCGCCGGGTCGCGGGACTCGAGCACGACGCCCGTCTCCCCGTCGACCACGGCCTCGCGCAGCCCGCCGGCAGCGGCGGCGACGACCGGCACCCCGGACGCCGAGCCCTCGAGCGCGACGAGTCCGTACGTCTCCGAGTGCGACGGCACGAGCACGGCGGCCGCGCCGCGGAACAGGAACGCCAGGTCGGCGCGCGACTGCGGCCCGATGAAGGTGACCTGGTCGGCGATGCCGTGCGCGGCGGCGAGCCGACGCAGTTCGTCCACGTAGTCGCCCGCCTCGCTCGAGGCGTCGCCCGCGATGACCAGGGTGGGGCGGGCCTCCTGGCTGATGCCGGCGATCGCCTCGATCGCCAGGTCCAGTCCCTTGAGTGGCTGCACGCGGGCCGCCGCGACGACGTAGGGCGTGGCGGCACGGCGCGCGCTCGATCCGGCAGGGCGGAAGACGGAACCGTCGACGCCCGGCGGCACGATCCAGATGCGGGCGTCGTCGCCGCCGAGTCGCGTGCGGACGGTGGCGGCTTCGGCCTCGGACACCACGACGACGGCGTCGGACCCCTGGGCGAGCAGTTCCTCGCCGGCGATGCGCCCGGCGGACTCGGGGCGCTCGCCCTCGGACAGCGGGGTCTCTGGGTCGGCGGCGATCGAGTGGAAGGACTGCACGTGCGGCACGCCGCGCTCCCGGGCGACGGGCAACGCCGCTGCGCCGGAGAACCAGTGGTGCGAGTGCAGCACGTCGTACGGGCCGAGCTGTTCGAGTTCGCGGCGGAACGGTTCGATGAAGGCGTCGTGCTCGCCCTTCGGCACCGGCTGCGCGGGACCGGCGGACACGAACCGCAGGCACACGCCCGGCACGAGCGACACCGAGTCCGGCTGGCTCGGGGCCGACCGGCGGGTGACGATGTCGACGTGGTGGCCGAGGTCGGCCAGGGCCTCGGCCTGGTGTCGGACGACGACGTTCATCCCGCCGACCTCGCCCGAGCCGGGTTCGTCGCCGGGGGAGGTGTGCAGCGACACCAGCCCGATGCGCAGGGGTTCGGTGGTGGTGCTCACCGAGCCAGCCTAGCCGCGCGGCCCCCGCTGCGACGGGCGTGCCGGCGCCACCACGACGGGCTGGCGGCCCGCCTCGTCCGCCGGGTCGGCCGGGAGGCCTGCCCGGCGTGCAGGATCGCCACCCAGGACCTGCACGCGGTCGTCGCCGTGCCGCTCCCAGAACGCGGCGGTCCAGGCGCACAGGGCGCCGTCGAGCAGGTCCTCGCGGTGCTTGTGCGTCGGACCGTGCAGCACCGACGGGTCGGCGAGCCCGGCGGTCAGCGGGTGGGAGTCGAGCGACAGCGGCGGGTCGAGCGGGGTCTCCCGCAGCCGACGGACGAGTTCGTCGAAGGCGGCAGCGCGGCGGGTCCGCGCCTCGGCGGCGGGGATGCGCAGGTCGAGGCGCTTGTAGCGCGGTCGCTCGACGTCGTAGCCGAGCTCCTCGACGCCGACCAGGGTCGTGTACGGGTAGCACTCGAACGCCACCGGGCCGGTGCGCGCCCGCATGGCCGCCGTCGACGACACGTACCCGATGCCGTGCGCCGTGAGGACGTCGAGCAGCCGGGCCCCGGCGCTCGCCGCGGACGCCAGGTTCGTCGGGTTCGCCGCGACCTTCCACCGGCCGTAGCGCTGCCCGACCTGGCGTTCGGCCTCGCGGATGCCCGTGGGGTTCGTCACGACGAGCGAGGCGTCGACGGCGATGAGCGTCCGCGGGCCGACGTGTGCGGTGATCCACGCGGCGACGGCGTCGACCCCGCGGGCCCAGCCGGCGTCGGTGACGGTGCCGTCGGCCTCCATGGCGACCAGGCCGGTCTCGTTCGGCGCGCGGTCCGGGGTGCCGAGCCCCCACGCCAGGTCCACGCCGAGGTAGTCGCTCACCCGTCCATCCTGCCCCGTGTACGGTCCGCTGCATGGCGAGCGAAGCGACGACGGTCCGCGTGGGCGACCGCGAGGTCCGGATCAGCAGCCCCTCGCGGGTGCTCTGGGCCGAGGCGGGCATCACCAAGGGCGACCTGGCGCAGTACCTCGTCGACGTGGGCGACGCCTTCGTCCGGGCGAACGGCGACCGCCCGATCTCGTTGCAGCGGTTCCCCGGCGGCATCGACGGCGAGCAGTTCTTCTCGAAGAACCCGCCGAAGGGCGCTCCCGACTACGTCCGCTCCGTGACGGTGACGTACCCGAGCGGCCGGTCCCACCCGCAGCTCGTCGTCGACGAGCCGGCCGTGGCGGTGTGGGCTGCGCAGATGAACACGGTGGTGTTCCACCCGTGGGCCTCGCGAGCCGGGGACAGCGACCACCCCGACCAGCTCCGCATCGACCTCGACCCGCAGCCCGGCACGGACTTCTCGGACACCGTGCCGGTGGCGCAGGAGCTCCGGAAGGTGCTCGACGAGGTCGGGCTGACCACGTGGATCAAGACGAGCGGCAACCGCGGCCTGCACGTGTTCGCGCCGATCACCCCGGAGCACGAGTTCCTCGACGTGCGGCACGCCGTCATCGCTGCGGCACGGGAACTCGAACGGCGCATGCCGGACCGGGTGACGACCGCGTGGTGGAAGGAGGAGCGCGGCCAGCGCGTGTTCGTCGACTTCAACCAGGCGAACCGGGACCGGACGATGGCCGGTGCCTACAGCCCGCGGGCGCTCCCGCACGCGTCGGTGTCCACGCCCGTCACCTGGGACGAGCTGCCCGACGTCGACCCGACGGCGTTCACGGTCCGGACCGTGCCGGAGCGGCTGCGGTCGATGGGCGACCCGTGGCAGACGATGGGCGAGACCCCCGGCTCGATCGCACCGCTGCTGGAGTGGTGGGACCGCGACCTGGCGGACGGCCTGGGGGAGCTGCCGTTCCCGCCGGACTTCCCGAAGATGCCCGGCGAACCGCCGCGCGTGCAGCCCTCGCGGGCGAAGAAGACGACCTGAGTCGGGTCAGGCGGCGTTGCGCACGTCCGGCGTCGGGGCGGTCGCCTCGACGCGGGTGGTGTGCATCGGCAGACCGACGGACGCCGTGTGCAGGCGCGTGAGGCGCGACCAGGTGCCGCGGTTCGCGTCGCTGATGCCGTCGACGATCACGAGCCGAGCCCGATCGTGATGAGTGCGAGCGCGGTGGCCGTCACGCCGGCGATGCCGCTGACGAGGGCGCTCAGCTGCAGGGTGCGCTGCCGACGGGCCTCGCGTACTTCCGAGAAGGGACTCCGCCGTGACTGGCGGACCAGCGTGCTGGTGCTCATGTCGACCGCTCCGATCTGTGGCATCCGGGATGGATGCGTGCTGCTGGTCCCCATGCTGCCACGCCTTCACTAGTTCGCCTAACTACTTGGAACGCTGAGCGAAAAACGGACAGAACGCCCGTTCCCTACGTCAGTACGTCCCGCAGGTCGTAGGCGGAGGGGACTTCCAGCTGGTCGAACCCGCACGACCCGGCGTCGCGGTCGGGACGCCACCGTTCGAACTGCACGGTGTGCCGGAATCGGTCGCCCTCCATCTGGTCGTACCGGACCTCGAGGACCCGCTCCGGCGCCAGCCGGACGAACGACGTGTCGCGACCCGACGAGAACCGCGAGCGTTCCCCGTCACCGGTGACGGGCCTCCCGTCCGCATCGCGCAGGACGACGGGGTCGAGCTCGTCGACCAACGCGAGTCGGCGCTTGTCCGAGAAGGCGGAGACGCCGCCGACCTGCCGGAGCTCGCCGCCCTCGCCGTACAGACCGACCAGCAGCGACCCGACCCCCGAGCCGCTCTTGTGCACGCGGTACCCGATCGCGACGACGTCCGCGGTGCGGTGGTGCTTGATCTTGAGCATCGTCCGCTTGCCCGGTTCGTACGGCTTCGCCCGACGCTTGGCGACCACGCCGTCGAGCCCGGCGCCCTCGAAGGTGGTGAGCCACTCTCGGGCCTGCTCGACGTCGAGCGTGGTCCGGGTGACGAACAGCGGGTCCGTCATGCCGCCGGCGAGCTGTTCGAGGCGCTCCCGGCGCTCGTCGAACGGCCGGTCGACCAGGTCCTCGCCGTCGACGGCGAGCAGGTCGAACGCCACGAACTGCGCCGGCGTCTCCGCGCTGAGCTTCGCGATCCGCGAGGCCGCCGGGTGGATGCGCTGCGACAGGGCCTCCCAGTCCAGGTGCTCCGCGCCCGCTTCGCCGGACCGCAGGACGACCTCGCCGTCGAGCACCACCGGGTGGTCGCGGCCGCCGAACTGGGCGCGGAACGCCTCGACGAGCTCGGGGAAGTACCGGGTCAGGGGCTTCGCGCCGCGGCTGCCGATCTCGACGTCGTCCCCGTCGATCGTGACGATGCCGCGGAAGCCGTCCCACTTCGGCTCGTACCGGAGCCCGCCGGCCACGCTGTCGGGTTCCGGTACCTCGGCGACGGCCTTGGCGAGCATCGGTGCGATCGTCATGGGTCCTGTGTACTCGGGTGCGGCCGCGCGCTCGCGTCGCTGCGCGCGGGGTGGCGCGGGGCGGGGCGCTGCGCGCTTCGTGAGCAGAAGATGTCGGGTCCGGCGCGACGACCCGACATCTTCTGCTCACCATGTGCAGGCGGGCCGGGCGGGACGGGCCGGGGGCGCCCAGGAGGCGCGGGTCGCCCCGGCCGGTCGCGCTCGGTGAGCAGGAATGGTCGGGTCAGGTGCGACGACCCGACATCTTCTGCTCACCATCGGCAGGCGGGGCGGGCGGGGTGCGCTGCGCACTTCGTGAGCAGAAGACGTCGGGTCCGGTGCGACGACCCGACGTCTTCTGCTCACCAGGTGCGGCCAGGAGGCCCGGATCACCCCGGCCGTGCGACCAGCGTCGGTAGGGTGGCCGGCGTGACGACCGAGCCACCACCGGCAGCGCCGGCGCCGGAACCGATCAGCCCCGTGCAGGCCGCCGCACTCCGTGAGGGTGTGCTGCCACCCGTCGAGGAGGTCCGGCCGGGCATCTGGACGCTCGCCGTCCCGTTCCGCTCCGGGGTCGTCGACGCCACCCTGGTGTACGTGGTCGAGGGGACCGACGGCTCGCTCGCCGTCATCGACCCCGGCTGGTCGGCCGACGGGGACCTGGACGCGCTCGACGGGGCGCTCGCCGCGGTCGGCCGTTCGGTCGACGAGGTGTCGCTCGTCGCGGTGACGCACCTGCACGCCGACCACCTCGGCGCGGCGGCCGCGATCCGGCGCCGGACCGGGGCGCGGGTCGCGATGCACGGCCTGGAGGTCGAGGGGCTCCGGCGCGAGCGGTCGGACGCAGTGGCCAACGACGCCGACATCGCGACGTGGGGCCTGCCGGGAGACCTCCGTGCCGGGGTCGTCGCGGCGTGGGGGAGCGGGCGGCGGATCGGGCTCGGCAGTGCCGAGGAGCCGTTCGCCGACCTGCTGCTGGCGGACGCCGACGAGCTACCGATCCCCGGGCGGTTGATCCGGACGCTGTGGACCCCCGGGCACACGGCGGGGCACGTGTGCTTCGTCGACGAGGCCGACGGCCTGCTGTTCACCGGCGACCACGTGCTGCCCCGGATCAACTCGGGGATCGGTCTCGGCGGTCGGACCGTCACGAACCCGCTCGGCGACTACCTGGCCTCGTTGGCGCTGCTCGAGCCGTACGCCGACCTCGAGGTGTGCCCGGGGCACGAGTACCGGTTCCACGACGTCGTGTCCCGCGCCCGGGTGCTCGCGCGGCACCGCGAGGAACGGTCACGGCACGTCGCAGCGGCGCTCGACGCGCTCGACCGGCCGACGCTGTTCGAGGTCGCGGCGCGGGTGCCGTTCAGCGGGGGCATCGGGTCGATGACCGGGTTCCTGCTGGCGAGTGCGGTCACGCAGACCGCGTTCCACGTCGGCCTGCTCGGGCGGTCGGACGAGATCCGTCCCGCCTGACCGTTCCGGCGCGGCCGCGGCCGCGCCTTCGCTCAGCCGAGCGTGGCGGCCAGTCGTCGAACGGTGGTCTCCGCGTCGGCGAACGCGGCGGCGGCGTGGTCGGCCAGCGGTGCGAGGTCGGGCAGCCGGTCGGCGAGGGTCGCGCTCACGGTGACGGGGTGGTGCTGCATGCCGAGGGCGGTCCCGAGGATGAGGTGCAGGACGGGGGAGCCGTGGTCCCAGTCCTCGGTCGGGGTGCCGACGTCATAGGTCCCGCCGCGGCTCACCACGGTCACGACCGGTCGACCGGCCAGCGGCTGCACGTCCCCGGCGAGGACACCCGGCACGTGCACACGGTCGATCCAGACCTTGAGCGTGGACGGCACCGTGTAGTTGTACAGCGGTGCGCCGATGACGACGACGTCGGCGGCGAGCAGCTCGTCGATGACCTGCTGGCGGAGTGCCTCGGCCTCGGGCGGCACGGTCTCGTCGGCGGTGCGGTCCGCGGCGGCCCAGTGCAGGGCGGCGGTCTCCAGGTGGGGCAGCTGGTCGGCGTGCAGGTCGCGCCGGACGACCGTGTACTCCGGGCCACGGGCACGCCAGGCGTCGGCGAACGCGGCGGTCAGCGCCCGTGATCGGGAGTGTGAGCGGTCGGCCGAGGAGTCGATGTGCAGCAGCGAGGGCATGCCGCCCACGCTACCGGCGCGGACGCGGAACGGCCCCGCGGTCCCTGGACGGGACCGCGGGGCCGTTCGTGACCGTGCGTCAGCGCTGGGTGTGGCGGCGTCGCAGGGCGCGGGCACCGACCAGGCCGGCACCGGCCACGAGCAGGCCGAGGGCCCAGGGCAGGGCCCCGGTGGCGTCCGAACCGGTGTAGGCGAGCTGGCCACCGGTGTTCACCGGGGTGACCGGCGACGCAGCCGGGACCGGCTTCGGCGCGACGACGGGCGCGACCGCGGTCGGCTGGACGTCGACGGCGAACGCGGTGCTGAAGTCGCCCGACGAGACGGTCAGATTGTGGACCGACGCGTGCGGGAAGGTGACGTTGACGATGCCGGCGTCTCCGTACTCCGCGTCCGGTGCGATGACGTCGCTCGCGACGTCCGACGAGACGGTCGGCAGCAGTACGGGCGCGTCCTCGTCCAGGTCGCCGGCCAAGTTGCCCCAGCGGTCCACGAGGCCGCCGGCGACGATGAGCGTTCCGCCCTGCTTGATCGTCGGGCGACCGCCCTCGGCGTAGCCTTCGGGCCCGCCGACGGTGATGACGCTGCCGTCGGGCTGGACGATCCAGATCTTCCGGTCGTCGAAGTCCTCGTCCTCGTCGAACAGGCCCGCTCGGTCGGTCGTGTAGACCATGATCCCCGCCGGTGCGCCGGCCTCGACGTTCAGCTGGACGTACTGCGTGACGGACTCGGTGCCGCTCGTCGCGGTGACGGCGAACTCCCAGTCGTACGCGTCGGTCGCGGTGCCGCTGAGCTCACCGGTCGAGGCGTCGAACGCGAGGCCCTCCGGCAGCTGGTCCGCCGGGGACCAGTCGTCCTCCGGGTACTCCTCGGCGAGTTCGGCGTCGTCGGGGTCGAACCAGGCGAGCGCGTACGTCGGCGTGGGCGAGCCCTGGGCGCGGAAGACGTGCGAGAACGCGTCACCGGCCGTGGCCGTCAGCTGCAGCGGGTGCTTCCGGCTGGTGCCCTCGGTGGTCGGGGTCCCGTCCGCGGCGAGGAACGCCGGGTCCTGGGTGACGGGGGCCGTCGCCTCGGAGGTCACCGTGGTGGTCTCCGTCGCGGCGGGCAGGGTGCCGGTGACGGCGACCGTGATGGTGGTGCGGACGTCGGTCGGGTCGACCTCGTAGGTGGCGGTCTTCGACAGGACGAGACCGTTGGCGTCCTTCCACGCGTACGTGTAGCCGAGGTCGCTGTCGAACCCGGTCGTCACGGCGCTGAGCAGCGAGCCGACCTTCGGCTTCCCCTTGATGGTGACGGTCGCGTCCTCGGCCTGCACGGTGACGTCCGGCGTCGGGGTGGCGTCCGGCTTCGCGGTCGCCTCGGGTGCGGGCGCTGCGGGCGCTGCGGGCGACACCGGCGCAGCCGGTTCGGTGGTGGCCGGGGTGGTCGGCTCGTCGGCGGGGACCTGCGGAGCGGGCGTCTCGTCCGCCGGCGCCGGGCTGTCCGACGGGGCCGGCTCGTCCGAGGGCGCCGGGGCCGGGGTCTCCTCGGTGACGACGGGCTGCGTCGTGTCGAGCGGCTCGGCGGCGCTGGCGGCGGTCGCGGTCATGATGCCGAGTCCGGTGGTCAGGCCGACGAGCGCGACGGTGGTGCCGACGGCGCAGGCGCGACGGACGGCGGAGGTGCTGCGGTGCACGGGTTCCCCCCAGGGTTCAGGTCCGGCGGCTCGCCGGATCATGTACATCTGCCGAGAATTCGTCGGCGTTCTCGGATCGTAGCGGGGCGATCACGCCGGAACGGGCGCCGAGACGCGAATGTGACCCGGGCTGGGGGCACCGCGCGCCGGTCCGCACGTGCGGGACGACGGACGGGAGGCGCGGGGCGGCGCCGCCCCGTGCCTCCCGTCCGTCCGTGGTCGCGTCTCAGGCGCGTCGGCGACGCAGACGGTGCACCAGGAGGCCGCCGCCTGCGGCGAGCAGGCCCAGTGCCCACGCGAGCGGGGACGACGGGTCCGCGCCGGTGAACGCCAGTCGTCCGGTGCCTGCGCCCGCGCCCGGGGTGGTCGCGGCGGGTGCCGCCACCGTGGCGGAGATCTCGACCGGGACACGGACCGACACGTCGTCGATCGTGACCGTCACGATGTGTCGTGACGCGTCGACGAACCTGATGCGCGGCTCGAACGCACCGTTCGGCAGCGTGACCTCGTCGCTGGCGACGCTGCTCGTCACGACGGGCCGGCGGTCGTCGGCACCGGCGGCCTCGTTGCCGTACGCGTCGACCGGCGTCACGCGCAGGTGCATCGTCGAACCCTGTGACGCGGGCACGGCATCGGTGGGGACGACTTCGGTGCTCTCGGCGAAGACCTCGCGGAGCCCGTCCTCGTCCTGCAGCCACGCCCGCGGCGTACCGACGACGCCGACGAGCAGCCGGATGCCGCTGGTCGCCGCCGGCCGGATCACCAGGTGGACGTACGCCGTCGCGGCCCGGGAACCGTTCACCGCCATGACCTGGAAGTCGTACGAGCCGGCCACCGTCGGCGTGCCGCTCAGCACGCCGCTCGTGTCACCCACGGCGAGACCGTCGGGGGCCGTCGGGTACTGGTTGCCCGGCACCGGGAACGCGGTCGGCCCGCTCAGCAGGACGTAGTGCAGCTCCGTCGACGAGCCCGTCGCGGTGAAGGTGCGCTCGATCTCCTCGCCCGCCGTCGTCTCGATCCGGATCGGGGACTCCGGCGACGAGGGCTCGGTGAACGTGATGGTGTCCGGCGCGGCGGGTTCGTCGGTGTCCTCGGCGCCGACCACGACCTCGAACGACGTGGACACGCCCCCTTCGGACACCGTCAGGGTCCGGGTGCCGGGCCCGCCGAAGGTCACGGTGTTCGAGGAGTCCCCGTCGTGCCACACCGCAGCGTCGGAGTCGTCCGTGCTCGTGACCGTCGACCGGGGGTAGGCCGGACCCGGCGTGGTCCGGTTGCCGTTCGCGTCGACCGCCAGCCCGGCGAGCGTGAGCGGGGTGTCCTCGGCGACGGGGACGCTCGGCACGGTGCGGACGCGGCCCTGACCGGAGGCCTGCTCCCAGATCGTGCCGTCGGTCTCGACCTGCCACATGCCGTCGTGGTCGGGGGTGGCGACGGCGAACGTGACGCCCACCGGGTCACCGGGCGCCACCGTGAGCTCGACGTACTGCGTGACCTCGGTCGAGCCGCTCAGGGCGACGACCTGGAACCGGAAGGTCCCGGCCTCCTTCGGGGCGCCGCTCAACACACCGGTGTCGACGTCGACCCAGTAGTCGGAGGACAGGGCGTCCTGGATGGCGTAGCCGACGGTGCCGTCGCCGCCGGTGGTCGGGAACGCGTGCGTGAAGGGTGTGCCGCTCGTGGCGGTGAGCTCGATCGGGTCGTCCGCGGTCGACGGTTCCGTGAAGGCGAGGTCGCTGCCGTCCTCGGCCGCCGCGTCCGGCTCGTCGGCGGGCGTCGCGGGCGCGGCGGGTGCGTCGGCTGCTGCGGGCGCTGCGGGCGTCGCGGATGCTGCGGGCGTCGCAGGTGTTCCAGGTGCCGCGGGCTCGGGTGCCGCGGGCTGCGGTGTCGCCGTCTCAGGGGCGGGAGCCGACGTCGGGTCGGTGGACGGGCCTCCCGGCCGGTCGTCGGTGTCGACCGTCGAGACGGGCGCGACGGGTGTACCGGTGCTCGGGTTGCTCGCGGTGCTCGTGGCGGCGGTGGGCTCGGCCGCGACGGCGGTCGCGGCGCCGACGCCGAACGCCGACGACGCGGTGACGATGGCGACGGCCGCGCCGATGGCGGCGACCCGTCGCGTGGTGGAGGTGCAGGGCTGGTTCACGGGATCCCCCTCGGATGCCGGTCGGGGCACCGGCTGGTGCCCTCATCCAGGAGGTGTCGTGCGCGAACCGATCCTGACGGACCCCCGGGTCTCGGTTCGGTCACGACGCCGGTCAGGGGCAGACCGGGGTGGACGGGTCAGTCGCCGACGGCGGCGGCTGCCCGCTCGAGCGCGGCGCGGAGCGCCCGGACCGCCGGCGAGGACGACCCCGCGGTCCGCACGACGGTGAAGATCGTGCGCCGCGGTCGCTCCGGCAGGTCGAGCAGCCGGCAGGTCGTCGTCCGGCCCGTCCACATCAGGTCGGGCATCAGGCTGACGGCGTTGCCGGACTCGACCAGCCGGATCTGCGTCTGCAGGTCGGCGGTCTCGTACCGGACGTCCGGCTCGAAGCCCCAACGTCGGCAGACCTGCTCGGCGAAGTGCCGTGAGGCGGTGCCCCGCGGCTCCATGACCCAGGGCATGGCCGCGGCGTCCTCGAGCGACGACACCGGCAGCAGCGCGGTGTCGAGCGGGGGGAGCGCCAGGCGGACGGCGTCCGTCGTCAGGTCGGAGCGGTCGAGCCCCGACAAGTGGGGTGCGGCGTGTGCCGGGTACTGCTCGGCGATGACCATGTCGAAGTCGCGCGCCCACGTCTCGTTCAGGGCGGTCTCCGGCTCGCGCTGCACCATCTCGACCCGCACGTCCGGGTGCTCCGTCGCCATCTCGTGCAGGGCGTTCGGCATGAGCGCGAGCGCCGCTGACTGGAACACCGCCACCCGGACCCGGCCCTGCACCGCCGGCAGGGTCTCCTCGACCTGCGCCTGCGCCTGCTCGAGCACGTCGAGCACGTGCCCGGCCGCGGACACGAGCACCTCGGCCTGCGGGGTGAGCTGCAGGCGTCGCCCGGCCTTGCGGAGGAGCTGCACGCCGGCCTCGCGCTCCAGGGCGCTGAGCTGCTGCGACACGGCCGAGGGCGTGAAGTTCACCGCCTCGGCGACGGCCGCGATCGTGCCACGGATGGAGAGCTCCCGCAGGAGCACGAGGCGGCGGACGTCGAGCATGTCGACACGGTAGTACAGCTTCACGGTACTCATCAGAAGAGATCGCTTCCGCTACCGCATCGGTGGCCGCCACACTGATCCCATGACGACGTTGCACGAGGAATCCGCCACCGACCACGACGCCCTGGCGGACCAGTCCGTCGCCCTCGTCCGGCAGTGGCTGGCGGACGCCGAGTCGTACCCGGTCGACGGGTCCGCGAAGCAGCTCGCCGGTGTCCTCGCCGACCCCGCCGGGCTCGACTTCGCGGTCGGCTTCGTCGACGGCGTCGTCCGCCCCGAGGACCTCACCGTCGCCGCGCGCAAGCTCCGCCAGATCGCCCCCGACGCCCCCGGGTTCCTGCCCGCCGCCATGCGTGGCCTCGTGCGGCTGGGCGGCGGGATGGCACCGGTGCTGCCGAACGTCGTCGTCCCCGTCGCCCGCCGGGTGCTCCGGAACATGGTCGGGCACCTCATCGTCGACGCCACCGACGCGAAGCTCGGCCCCGCCATCGCGAAGATCAAGCGCGACGGCGTCCGGCTCAACGTCAACCTGCTCGGCGAGGCCGTCCTGGGCGAGCGCGAGGCCGCCCGCCGCCTCGAGGGCACGCACAAGCTGCTGGCCCGCGACGACGTCGACTACGTCTCCATCAAGGTCTCCTCGACCGTGCACCCGCACTCCCCGTGGGCGTTCGGCCACGCGGTCGACGACATCGTCGAGCAGCTCCGCCCGCTGTTCGAGCGCGCCGCCGCCGCGACCCCAGCGAAGTTCATCAACCTCGACATGGAGGAGTACAAGGACCTCGACCTGACCATCGCGGTCTTCACGAAGCTCCTCGACGAGCCCGCGTTCCTGCACCTCGAGGCCGGCATCGTGCTGCAGGCGTACCTGCCCGACGCGCTCGCCGCGATGCAGGAGCTGCAGGAGTGGTCCGCCGCCCGTCGTGCTCGCGGCGGCGCCGGCATCAAGGTGCGCCTGGTCAAGGGCGCGAACCTGCCGATGGAGCAGGTCGAGGCGTCCGTGCACGGCTGGCCGCTCGCCACCTGGCACACCAAGCAGGACTCCGACACGAACTACAAGCGCGTGCTCGACTGGGCGCTCACCCCCGACCGCATCGAGAACGTCCGCGTCGGCGTCGCCGGGCACAACCTGTTCGACGTCGCGCACGCCTGGCTGCTCGCCGGGGAGCGTGGGGTGCGGGACGGCATCGAGTTCGAGATGCTGCTCGGCATGGCGCAGGGGCAGGCCGAGGCCGTCCGGAAGACCGTCGGGTCGCTGCTGCTCTACACGCCCGTCGTGCACCCCGGTGAGTTCGACGTCGCGATCGCCTACCTGATCCGCCGCCTCGAAGAGGGCGCCTCGCAGGACAACTTCATGTCCGCCGTGTTCTCCCTGGTGTCCTCGCCGCCGCTGTTCGCCCGTGAAGAAGCACGCTTCCGCGCCTCGCTCGTGCCGCTCGCGACGCCCGAGGGCCTCGAGGCGCCGGCATCCCACCGCGTCGCCGACCGCTACGCGGCCGTCGGTCGGCCCGGCCCCGGCCACTTCGAGAACACCCCGGACAGCGACCCGTCGGTCGCCTCCGTGCGTGCTTGGGGTGACGCGATCACCGCGCGGGTCGCCTCGTCGACGCTCGGTGTCCGCGCCGTCCAGGAGGCCCGGGTCGACTCCGCCGCGTCGCTCGACTCCGCGCTCGGTCGCGCGAAGGCCGCCGGTGCGGTCTGGGGCACCTGGTCCGGTGCCGCCCGCGGCGCCGTGCTGCACGCCGTCGGCGACGCGCTCGAGGCGAACCGCGCCGCCCTCATCGAGGTCATGGCCGCCGAGACCGGCAAGACGATCGACCAGGCCGACCCCGAGGTGTCCGAGGCGATCGACTTCGCGCACTTCTACGGCACGCTGGCGTCTGCACTGGACGACGTCGACGGCGCCACCTTCACGCCGGCCGAGCTGACCCTCGTCGCACCGCCGTGGAACTTCCCGGTCGCGATCCCCGCCGGCTCGACGCTCGCCGCACTGGCCGCGGGATCCGCCGTCGTGCTGAAGCCCGCACCGCCCGCCGAGCGCTCCGGCGCCGTGCTCGCCTCGATCATCGAGACCGCGCTCGACGCCCACGGCGCCCCGGCCGACGTCCTCGCGTTCCTGCAGGTGTCGGAGAACGACCTCGGGCAGCAGCTCATCGCCTCGCCCATGGTCGACCAGGTCATCCTCACCGGCGCGTACGAGACGGCCGAGCTGTTCCGCTCGTTCCGCCCCGACCTGCCGCTGCTCGCCGAGACCTCGGGCAAGAACGCGATCATCGTCACGCCGTCGTCCGACCTCGACCTCGCCGTCAAGGACGTCGTCGCGTCGGCGTTCGGGCACGCCGGCCAGAAGTGCTCGGCCGCGTCGCTCGTCGTCATGGTCGGCTCGGTCGCGAAGTCGAAGCGCTTCCGCAACCAGCTGCTCGACGCCGTGTCCTCGCTCACCGTGGGCTACCCGACCGACGCCGCGACGCAGATGGGTCCGGTCATCGAGCCGGCCGCGGGGAAGCTGCTCGAGGGCCTGACGACGCTCGGCGCGGGGGAGTCCTGGGCCGTCGAGCCGCAGCAGCTCGACGAGACCGGCAAGCTCTGGAGCCCGGGCGTCCGACAGGGCGTCCGCCGTGGCTCGGCGTTCCACCGCACCGAGTACTTCGGCCCGATCCTCGGCATGATGACCGCCGATTCCCTCGACGAGGCGATCGACATCGTCAACGAGGTCGACTACGGCCTGACCTCGGGCCTGCACTCGCTCGACCCGGCCGAGATCGGACGCTGGCTGTCGCGCATCGAGGCGGGCAACCTCTACGTCAACCGCGGCATCACCGGTGCCATCGTCCGCCGCCAGCCGTTCGGCGGGTGGAAGAAGTCGGCCGTCGGTGCCGGGACGAAGGCCGGTGGGCTGAACTACCTGCTCGGGCTCGGGTCGTGGACGCCGGCTGTCGCCACCGAGGGCTCGGCCGTCTCGGCACCGGTCTCGGCGTTCGCCCGGGCCACCGGTGTGACCTCGGAGTCGCTCGACCGTGCGCTCGCGTCCGACGAGCAGGCATGGTCGACGCTGTTCGGCACCGCGGCTGACGTCTCGGCGCTGTCCGCCGAGCGGAACATCGCCCGGTACCTGCCGTTCCCGTCGGTGCAGGTGCGGCTGGCCTCGGTCGACGAGGACGCCGTTCCCGAGCTCGTCCGGGTCGTCGCCGCGGCACTGCGGGCCGGCACGACGATCGAGGTCTCGACGGCGGCGACGCTGCCGTCCTCCGTCGCCTCGGCGATCCGCGCGCTGCCGATCGTCCGCTCGCTGTCCCAGACCGTGTCCGACGAGTCCTTCGCGAGCTCGGTGGCGTCCGGCCCGTCGACCCGGGTGCGGCTCATCGGCGGGGACACCCCGGCGCTGTACACGGCCGTCGAGGGCCGTCCGGACGTCGCGGTCTACGGCGGCCCCGTCACCGAGGCCGGGCGCCTCGAGATCCTGCCGTTCGTCCGGGAGCAGGCGGTGTCGATCACGGCGCACCGCTTCGGGACGCCGAACCACCTGACGGACGGGCTGATCTGATCCCGCACGGACCCGACGCCCGAGCGTCCCGACGCCGTTCCCTGGGGATCGTCGGCGCCGCCCTACTCCTGCCGGCACAGGGCGGCTGGCTCGCCTTCGCCCTGCGCGACGGCGGGGCGTGGTGGCTCGCCTGGGCCGTCGTGCTCGTCGGCTTGGTGGCCTGCACGGTGGTGACGGCCGCGCAGGCCCGCCGGCTCGAGCCGACCGGTCGGCCCGTGATCGCCACGCCGGTGAACGTCGCCGTGCTCCTGGCGCTCCTCGGCTGGATCCTCGTCGCACTCGTGCGCTGACGGCGCACGGTCGTCCGGCGCCGGAGCTGTCCGGTCGCCGCACGGTCTGGGGGCGCTCGGAGGGACAGCGCGTTGCCTCGGAGCCGCGCCGCAACCACGGCGCACCCGGCGGTCCCGCCGGACGATCCCTGAGGAGCACCACGATGACCGAACCCTTCGCCCGCCCGACCGCGCTCGCCCACGTCCGGGTGACCGTGACCGACATCCACCGCAGCAAGGCGTTCTACCAGCAGCTGCTCGGCACCGATCCGGCCATCGACTTCAGCGACCAGGTCGACGAGCCCGGTGTCCGCGAGGACCGCGAGCGGTTCTACGGTGGCGCGGTGTTCCGGCTCGGCGACCAGGTGTTCGGGCTCCGGCCGGTCGCCCCCGCGGGGCAGACCTTCAACCCGGACTCGGTCGGCCTCGACCACGTCAGCTTCGTCGTCGGGTCCGTGGACGAACTGCACCAGGCCGCCGCGCGGCTCGACGCCGCCGGGGTCGAGCACGGCGAGGTGACCGACCTCGGCGACGCCGGCATGGTGATCCTGTCCGTGCAGGACCCGGACGACATCAACCTGGAACTCGCCGCCGTCACGGGCTGACGGGCCGGAGCGCCGGTCGGCGGGGCCGTCCGGTCCGGACCGGTCCGGTCTCGGTCCGGTGCGGCGTCGACCTGCTGCGGGGTCGACCTGGTTCGATTCCGGCCCGCACAACCAAGGTGCTCCCGAACCGCGCGATCGCGTGGTTCGGGAGCACTTCGGTTGTGCGCCAGCGCGCAACGGGCGACAGGCGCCGGTGCGCCGCTGGCGCTCAGTCGGCGGCGGCGGGCTGCCCGGCGGTCATCGTGCTCGTCACGAGCTCGCGGAGCGACGCCGGCAGGGGGACCGGTCGGCGGGCGCCCTCGCGGTCGATGATCACGTGGACGAACTCGCCGGTGGCGAGGAGCGCGCCGTCGGACTGGCGGAACAGGCCGAACTCCCACGACAGGCTCGTGTTGCCGAGGTGCTTCGAGCGCATCCCGACCTCGATGACGTCCGGCCAGACGGCGGACTCGACGAAACGGCAGCTCGACGACACCAGCACCGCGATCCACTCCGACGAGAACGGATCGAGGCCGGCCTGCTCGCGGAACCAGTAGGTCGACCCGTTGTCCATGGCGCTGTAGTAGATCGTGTTGTTGACGTGGCCGAACATGTCGTTGTCGTTCCAGCGCGTGGGGTAGACGCGGACGAAGGGGTAGTCGTCGATGGTCATGGTGCTCCGATCGGTGGGGTGTCCGGGCTGGGGTTGCGGCCCGGTCGCAGGACGTACTCGAACGCGGCGCGCGCTCGGACGGGGTCGGGAGTCTCGCCGGAGATGAGGTCGGCGTAGGTGAACGACTCCGAGATCCGCACGAGCAAGCGTGCCAGTTCCTCGGCGGAGAGTGGTGCGGGGTCGAAGTCGCCGGACGACTGCTCCTCGACCACGAGCGCCGTGACGCGGCCGACGAACCGGCTCTGCACGTCGCTGTCCCGCGTCGTGAGCAGGCGGAGCGCCCGTGCCGGCTCGCGGGTCAGGAACGCCCGGAAGTAGGGCGCCTCGATGAGGTCGGCGGTGAACCGGTCGAGCACGTCGACGATGCGGGCGGCTCCGGTCGCCCGGTCCTCGTCGGCGGCGCGGGACGCCCGGTCGAGCGTCGGGACCGCCAGGGACCAGAGGATCTCGGACAGCAACCGGTCACGGTTGCCCACCCACCGGAACAGCGACGTCCGGTCCACGCCGAGCGAGCCGGCCAACGCCCCCATGTCGATGCGTGAGCCGGCGATGAAGGTGTGGCGGGCCTCCCGGAAGGCGCGCAGCGCAGAGTCCGATGTGTACACGCGAGTCTCCCTTGCAACGTTTTCGAGAATGATGCATCGTTGGTTCCATGTCAACGACGGCGCTCCCGACGACCCTGCTCGAATCGGACTTCTACGGCTTCCAGCAGCAGCTGTCAGAGCCGGAGCGAGCGTCGATCGGGCGGCTGCGCGAGTACCTCGAGCGTGAGGTCGCGCCCATCGCCGACGGCTACTGGGCACGGGCGGAGTTCCCGATGCAGGTGATCGCCCCGCTCGCCGAGCTCGGCATGTACGGTCCGGGCATCCCGCTCGTGCGCCACTTCGAGAACTCGGCGGTCTACCGCGGGTGGGCAGCCCTCGAGCTCGGGCGTGTCGATGCGAGCGTCGCGACCTTCATCGGCGTGCAGTCGGGTCTCGCGATGAACTCCATCGCGGTCGGCGGGAGCGAGGAGCAGCAGCGCGAGTGGCTGCCGCGCATGGCCGCGGGCGAGCTCGTCGGCGCGTTCGGCCTGACCGAGCCGCTGTCCGGAAGCGACTCCGCACGCGGACTCCGGACGACCGCGCGGCGTGAGGGCGACACCTGGGTGCTCGACGGCGAGAAGCGCTGGATCGGCAACGCGACCTTCGCCGACGTCGTCGTCATCTGGGCGAAGGACGTCGCGGACGAGCAGGTGAAGGGCTTCCTCGTGACGACGGACACCCCCGGCTTCACGGCCACCAAGATCGAGGACAAGATCGCCCTGCGCGGGGTGCAGAACGCCGACATCGTCATGCAGGGCGTCCGGGTGCCGGAGTCGCGCCGCCTGCAGCGCGCCGACTCGTTCCGGACGACGGCCGAGGTGCTCCGGCTCACGCGCACCGAGGTGGCCTGGCAGGCCATCGGCATCGCGGTCGGCGCGTACGAGGCCGCGCTGTCCTACGCGCGCGAGCGCATCCAGTTCGGCAAGCCGATCGCGGCGCACCAGCTCGTGCAGGACCGGCTCGTGCAGTCGCTCGGCAACATCACCGCGTCGATCGCGCTCTGCACGCAGGCCTCGGCCATGCAGGACGCCGGCGTCGGGGGCGACGAGCACTCGGCGCTGGCCAAGGCGTTCGCCACGGCGAAGATGCGCGAGACCGTCGCCTGGTGCCGCGAGGTGCAGGGCGGCAACGGCATCGTGCTCGACAAGGGCGTCGCCCGGTTCTTCGCGGACGCCGAGGCGATCTACTCGTACGAGGGCACGCGCGAGGTCAACACGCTCATCGTCGGGCGGGCGATCACGGGGCAGGCCGCGTTCGTCTAGGCCGGGGCGGCCGGGGCGGCCGGGGCGGATCCGACCCGGAACGACGTTCTCGACGTCGTGCGACGTCGATCCTGTCGTTCCGGGTCGATCGAGCTCGCCGCTACCCGAGCAGCTCCGGACGCTGCCAGTCCTCGCCGAGCACGTGCTGCCCGAGGAACGCGAACACCGTCTCGTACCAGACCACGGCGTGCTGCGGCTTGAGTACCCAGTGGTTCTCGTCCGGGAAGTAGAGGAACCGGTGCGGCATCGTGCCGTCCGCTGCGGCGTGATGCTCGGCGAGCTCCGACCACAGCCGCAGACCCTCGCCGATCGGCACCCGGTAGTCGCGGTCCCCGTGGATCACGAGCATCGGTGACGTGATGTCCGCGACGAAGCGGTGCGGGTCGTTCGCCGCGATGCCGTCCGCGTCGAAGATCGACGACCAGTAGTGCGACGAGTCCGTCGTGCCGTTGAACTGGTCGAGCGCCCACAGGCTGGCGTGGGTGACGACCGCCCGGAACCGGTCGGTGTGCCCGGCGACCCAGTTCGCCATGTAGCCGCCGAACGATCCGCCCATCGCCGCCGTTCGGGACGCGTCGATGTCCGCCCGGGCCTCCACGGCGTCGGTGATCGCCATGAGGTCGGTGTACGGCGCCTGCCCCCACGCGTTCCACCCGCGGTTCACGAAGTCGAGGCCGTAGCCCGTCGACAGCGCCGGGTCCGGCAGCAGCACCGCGTACCCGCGCGCCGCCGCCAGCATCGGGTTCCACCGCCACGACCACTGGTTCCACGAGTTGAGCGGGCCACCGTGGATCCAGAGCAGCAACGGGTGCGGCCCGTCGCCCTCCGGCACGACGAGCCAGCCGCGCACGCGCGCCCCGTCGGTCGCGGTCGTCTCGACCTCTTCCAGGTGGGCGGGGACGTCCGGCAGGGGCGCCGGCGTCGCGAGCGGGGTCACCGTGCCGTCGCCGTCGATGCGGACGGGGTGCAGCGGCGCCGCCCAGGAGGCCCGCAGCGCCACGACCGTGCCCGTCGCCTCCGCCACGCACAGGCTCGAGTACGCCCAGTCGTCGTGCGTCAGCTGCTCGACGGCGCCGCCGTCGAGCGGGAGGCGGAACACGGGCGCCCGGCCGTCCTGGTCGGCGACGGCGAGCAGCGCCCGGTCGCCGTGCTCGAAGACGAGCTGTGCGGGCCAGCGGTCCCAGTCGGTGGCGACGCGTCGTGCGTCGGACCCGTCGATCGAGGCGACCCAGACCTCCTGCTGGTTCGCGCCGGCCGGGGTCGAGCGGACCGTCCGCACCCACGCGACGGTACGGCCGTCGTGGCTGAGGGCGGGCATCTCGTGGTCGACACCGTCGTCGCCGAACAGGGTCGTGCGCGTTCCGGTGGTCAGGTCGTGCGCCACGATCGTGGAGCGGTCACCGCGGGCTTCCCGCACGCCCACCGCGGCGATGAGCACGGTTCCGTCCGGGGTCAGTGCGCCGTCGACGTGGTCGAGCGATCGACCGGGAGCCGGTGTGCGGTCGGTCAGGCGGGGCAGGCCGGCGGCCTCGGTGCTGTCGGTGCTGCTGCTGTCCTCGCTGCCGGCGGGGCTCGTGCTGGCCTCGGCGCTCGTCGTCGCGTCGGCACCGATCTCGAGGGTGAGGACGTGCGTCTGGTCCGGCCCGAGGTCGTGGTCCCAGTACCGGACCGGGTAGGTCTCGTGCAGGATCGCCCGGACCTTCTTGTCCGAGCGGGCCTTCCGCAGTTCGGCGTCTGCGGCGATGACCGTCTCGGGGTCGGTCCCGGCGCCGGGCAGCAGGTCGGCCGTGACGGCGACGGTGTCGGCGTCCGCGGCGGTGGCGAGCACGCCGCCGACACCGCCGGTCAACCGGGTGAGCGGGCGGGCCTCGCCGCCCCCGGCCGGCAGGACCCAGAGCTGCGCCGCGTCGAGGTCGGACGCGTCGGCGTCGGGCCGGGCGGACACGAACAACAGGTCCCCGGTGCGGGTGAAGGCGACCCCGCCCTCGCCCTTCGCGGAACGAGTGAGCCGGACCGGTCCGGCTGCGCGCGGCCCGTCGCTCGTCGCGTCAGCGTCCGCGGGGACCTGCCACACGGAACGCCGGTACGCGGTCCGGTCGGGGTCGAGCGCGCTGACCGTCAGGGCGACCCGCTGGCCGTCCGGACTGATCGCGATCCCGTCGACACGGGGGAGCGCGGTGTACTGGTCGAGGTCCGAGAACGGCGTCGTCATGCGACCACGCTAGCGAGGTCCTCCGACCAGAAGGCCGCGATCCGCTCGGCGACCGCCGTGCCCTGCGCACGACCGGCGTCCGCCGCGGGTGCCTGCGTCGAGAGCGCCAACGAGTTCGTCCCGAACGCCTGCTGCGACGTGCTGTCGGCGATGACGACCTCGACCGAGCTGCCGCCGGCCCGGAGCGACTCCACCGCGACGTCGAGCCAGGGTCCGAGCGGGGACGGCCCCTCGGGACCGCAGGCGATGACGAGCACGCGCTCGTGCCCGGCTGCGACGTCGGCGTTGGTGGCGGAGCGCATGCCGCCGTCGATGTACGGGCGGCCCTGGATCGCGACGGGCGACCAGACGAACGGCACGGAGCAGCTGGCGGCGACCGCGCGCGGCAGGGGGACGCCGTCGGCTGCGGTGAGCACCCGGAACGTGCCGTCGGTGGCGTCGATCGCCGTCACCGCGAGCGGAGCGTCCGGCCAGTCGGTGCCGGGCAGGGTCTCGACGAAGGTCGCGGTCCGCTCGTCGTCGGTCTGGCCGGTGGTCACCTGCTGCGCGGCCCGGCCGAGTCGGGCGCGGGCGTCCTGGTCGTCAGAGGCGCCCTGGAGCGCTGCGCCCACCCGTTCCTGCACCGAGCCGGGCTCCACCTGCGTGGGCTCCACGTAGGTGGACGGCAGGGGAGCGTGCTGCTGGTCGTACGCCTGCTGCACGGCACCGTTCCGGACGAAGGTCCCGACGACGCTGCCGGCACTCGAGCCGACGACGAGGTCCGCGGCGCCGAGGTCGACGCCGGCGTCCTGCAGGGCGGAGAGGACCCCGAGCTCCCAGGCGATCCCGGCGATCCCACCCCCGCCGAGGACGAGGGCTCTGGTTCCGGGCTGGGGCGTCGTGGCGTCGGTCATGGGTCCTGCTTACCAGCCGCCGGTGTCCGGGCCGGGCAGCGCGACGCCGCGCTGTGGACACCGTGCCGCACGATCGACCTGTGGACAACTCGATCCCCGTCGGTGGTCGGCCCTAGCGTCGAGGCATGGGAGCACAACGGGGACGACGCCGGACGCGTCCGGGGCGCATCGGCACGGTGGCGTGGCCGGTCGTGGTGGCGGCCGCGCCGACGGCTGCGTTCCAACTGCCGAACCTGTTCGTCGTGCCGGCGGTGCGGCTGTCGCTCGTGGTGTTCGGACTCCTCGTGCTCGCCGCGGCCGTCGTCGTGCAGGTGGTCCGCACACGGCACAGCGACGCTGCCCGGGGTGCGGCGGAGGACAACGCGGCGGCGGTCGAGCTCGAGCAGTCCACCGCCGTGCGGTACGCCTTCGGCCAGATCGCCACCCGGCTCGTCCGCTTCACCGAACTCCCGACGCGCGAGCGGCGCGGTGAGCTGCCCGTCTTCGCCGACCGGGTCGCCGTGGCCCTCGCCTTCTACCTGCTGCCCACGGTGCCCGACGTCCGTGCCAACGTGTACCAGCTGTCGGCGGACCTCCGCGCGCTCGAACCGATCGGGCACGGGGGTGCCGGTGACACCGCCGGGGTGTTCCGCGCGGGGACGCCGTACGGCGACCGCAACCTCGAGTGGGTGCTCGTCGGCGGAGCACCGCGCGTCGTCGGCGACCGGGCCGCCGACGTCGACGTCGACGACGACGTGCCCGGCTTCGAGCCGCGGTACACGTCCTACGTGTCCGTGGTGATCCGGTCCGAGGAGTACTCCTTCGGGATGCTCACCGTCGACTCGCCGGCCCCCGACGCGTTCACCGAGCTCGACGCGAAGGCCATCGCGATGATGGCGTCGTTCATGGCGGTGGCGTTCTCGTTGACCTACTCGTTCCCGGATCGGGACCGCAATGCAAGGAAAGGCCCGTGATGCTCACACGCTCTGTCGGACGCTCGACGTACGATCCCCTCATGACGACCGTGAACCCCGCCCCGCTGTCGTTCGGCCGCGCCCGAATCTCCTCACCGAACTGGAACGACGACACCACCGACGCCGACTACGAAGACCTCGACGTCATCGCCGCCAACCTCGAGCGCGAACGCGCCGCAGCCCGTGACCGGGTCGCCGCCGCCATCGCCGCTCGCCTGGGTCGCTGACCCTTCCCTCGTCACCCGTCCTGACCGACGACCGCTTGACGAACGGCACCCGTGCTCCTGCACGGGTGCCGTTCCTGTCTGCCGGCGCGCGCTCCGCTACGAGGCGGGCGCCACGTCGATGAGCACCTTCCCGACGGTGTCCTGCTCGACCGCGTCGTGGGCGGCGGCGGTCTGCTCCAGCCCGAACCGGGTCAGCGGGAGCCCGGCGTCGGCACCGACCTCGAGCACGCCGTCGTGGAGCGCCTCGGTGACGTCCTCGGCCGCGGCGGCCAGGGCCTCGTCGCCGATCGTGTAGAGCAGCAGGAACTGGTACCGGGCGTTCACGCTCATGTTCGGGCGGATCGGCAGGGTCGCGTCGTCACCGCCGTTGTTCGCGTAGATCGAGACGACGCCGTGGTTCGCCAGGACGTCGGCGACGAGCGTCGCGTTCTGCGGGATCGACACCTCGACGACGACGTCGACGCCGTCGGGGGCGATCGAGCGGATCTGGTCCGCCGCGTCGTCGTCGCGGTAGTTCACCGTGTGGTGGGCGCCGGCCGCCGTCGCGAGGGCTGCCTTCTCGTCCGAGCTGATCGTCGAGATGACGGTCGCTCCGGCCCACCGCGCGAGCTGGATGGCGGCGTGGCCCACGGCACCGGCACCGCCGGCCACCAGGACCGTCGTGCCCTCGAGTGTCCCGGGGCCGAGACGCGCGGGACCGTCCTCGTGGACCGTCAGCGCACGGTGCGCGGTCATCGCCGGGACACCGAGCGAAGCACCGACGTCGAAGCCGGTCCGCTCGGGCAGCCGTACCGCCCGCTCGACGGGCACGACCGTGTACTCCTGGGCGGTGCCGGTCGGACGGGACGCGGCGGCCATGAAGAGCCAGACGCGGTCGCCGACGGCGAGTCCCTCGACGCCGGGGCCGACGGCGTCCACGACACCGGAGCCGTCCTGGTTCGGGGTGATCTCGGGGAAGGGCAGGCCGTCACCGTAGGTGCCACCGGCGCGCGCCTTCCAGTCGGTGGGGTTCACACCGGAGACGACGACCCGGACGCGGACCTCGCCGGCGCCGGGTTCGGGGAGGTCCCGCTCGACGAGTTCGAGGACGCTGCTGTCACCGGGCTTCGTGTAGACGATCGATCGCATGTCCTCAGGCAACCACTCGGGACCGTCGCGGATTCCGAGCGTCGAGCCGCGCCCCCGGGTCAGCGCGCGTCGTACGCCACCCGCGACACCGCGACGTCCGCCATGTGCGAGGTCGCCCAGTCCTCGAGGGGCTCGAGGACCGTCCGGAGCGACCGCCCGCGCTCGGTCAGTGCGTACTCGACGTGCGGCGGGATCTCCGGGTAGACCGTGCGGGTGACCAGGCCGTCCCGTTCCAGCGCCCGCAGCGTCTGCGTGAGCATCTTCTGCGAGACGCCCTGCACCCGGTTCGCGATGGCCGAGTAGCGTGCCGGTCCTTCGGCGAGGCTGCCGATCGTCAGCACGCTCCACCGGTCGCCGATGCGGTCGAGCAGCTGCCGGCTGGGGCAGTCCGCCGCGTAGGGGGTGTACTCGAGTGCTGACATGACGTCCTCCGTTACGCACCGTGAGGTGCCTACTTACTCAAAGAGAGTAACTCTTGTACGGTGAGCAACACCAGGTCCACGAAAGGAACACCATGACCAGCATCGTCGTCTTCGGTGGCACCGGCTACGCCGGCTCCGCCATCACCTCCGAGGCCCTCTCGCGCGGGATCGCCGTGACCGCTGTCGCCCGCGACACGACCAAGCTCGAGCCGACCGACGGCCTCACCCTCGCGCAGGGCGACGCCTTCGACGCGGACTTCGTCGCCGAGGTCACGAAGGGCGCGGACGTCATCGTCGTCTCGCTGCACGCCGTGCAGGCCGACGGCAGCGAGCTCAAGGACAGGTTCCAGCACTTCGTCGACGCTGCCGCTGCCGCCGGCGCCCGTCTCGGCATCGTCGGTGGGGCCGGATCGCTCCGCGTCGCCGAGGACGGCCCCCGCCTGTTCGACACCGAGGGCTTCCCGGACGCGTTCAAGGGCGAGGCGAAGAGCCACGCGCAGGTCCTCGACGCCCTCCGCGCGTCGGACACCGAGGTCGACTGGTTCTACGTGAGCCCGGCCGCGGCCTTCGGCGGGTACAACCCGGGCGAGCGTCGCGGCACCTACCGCACCACCGACGAGGTCCTGCTCACCGACGCCGAGGGCAACTCGGACATCTCCGGTGCCGACTTCGCCATCGCCTTCGTTGACGAGATCGAGACGCCGGCGCACCACCGCGCCCGCTTCGGCGTCGCGTACTGAGCCGGTTCGCCTCCCGACCGGGGCACGCGCTGCACTGCGGTCCGCGTCTGCGCCCCGTGGCGGGCGTCGCGCCCATGTGAGTCGGGGCGCGATGCGCGCACGGGGGTGCGACGCGCTGGTGCGCGTCCGCGCCCCGGTGGGGAGGCCCTCGTCGGCTCCGTCTCGTGCCTCGCGTCCGCTGCGGCCTGCGTCCGCGCCCCCTGGCGGGCATCGCGCCCGTGTGAGTCGGGGTGCGATGCCCGTACGGGGGCGCGAAGCGCCGTGCGCCCGCTCCGCCCCGCGCCCGCGCCCGCGCCCATCGCATTCGCCCCGCGTCCGCGCCCGCCCTGCGCCCCGCCCTCTCAGTGCGCGACGATCGCGGGCACCGGCACGTGGTGGCGCATCCGCACCGCCAGGTGCAGGCCGCCCCGACGGGCGAGCACGAGCGCGATGACCGCGGCGGCCACGGCCGGCACACCGCCGGCGACGACCATCCCGACGTGGGCGCCGAAGTGGTCGACGACCTGGCCCATGACCGGCCCGCCGATCGCCTGGCCGCCGAGCAGCACGAGGACGTAGAGCGACATCACCCGGCCCCGGATCGCCACGTTCGACGACAGCTGCACGAGCGAGTTCGAGGCGGTCATGAACAGCAGCTGGGACATGCCGACGACGACGAGCGCCACGGTGAACGGCGCGATGACGGGGATCGTCCCCGACACCACGAGCAGCACCCCGGTCCAGAACACCCCGCCGACGATCGTCCGCAGCCGCACGACCGCCCGGCGGGTGGAGAGCAGTGCGCCGGCCAGCGCGCCGACCGCGACCGCGGAGTTGAACACCCCGTAGCCGGCGGCGCCGACGTCGTAGACCTCGGACGCGAAGGCGGACAGCAGAACGGGCATCGTCAGGGCGAACACCGAGAAGAACGCCATGAGCACCACGGGCACGAGGATCGTCGGCTTGTGCAGGGCGTAGCGCAGGCCCTCGACGAGCTGGCCCTTGCCGCGGGGAGCCGGTGGCGTCCGGTGCAGCTCGGACACGCGCAGGAACCCGAGCGTCACGACGACGGCGACGCAGGCGACCGCGTTCACGCCGAAGGACCAGCCGGCACCGACCGCGACGAGCAGCGCGCCGGACAGCGCCGGGCCGATCATGCCGCCGAGCTGGAACACCGACGAGTTGACGCTGATCGCGTTCCGCAGGTGCTGGTGGCCGACGATCTCGGTGACGAAGACCTGGCGAGCCGGGTTGTCGATGACGGTGACCATGCCGACCAGGAACGCGATGACCCAGATGTGCCAGGCCTCAACGACGCCGGTGAGCGTCAGGACGGCGAGCAGTGCGGACAGCACCGCGAAGGCGCCCTGCGTGATCATCATGAGCGCGCGTTTCGAGAACCGGTCGACGAGGACGCCGCCCAGCAGCCCGAAGAGCAGCATCGGCGCGAACTGGCAGGCGACGGTGATGCCGACCTGCGCGACGGAGCCGGTCAGCTGGAGCACGAGCCAGTCCTGCGCGATGCGCTGCATCCACCCGGCGGTCATCGCGACGAGGTTCGTCGCGGTGAACAGTCGGAAGTTCGGCACCGACAGAGCGATGAGGGTGTGTCGCCACGGCGGACGCTCGGCGACGACGGGCAGCGGTTCGGTGGGCGGTGGGAGGGTCGTCGGTGACGCGCTCACGGTGCGGGGTACTCCGGACGTGGTGGTGGGACGGGCACCCCGTCGGGAACACGGGGTCTGCCCCACCGAAACTACGGGTCCGCGGGTCATTCGCCACCCGTATGGTGGCTATCACTCCATTGCGATGTCGAATGGGGCCCACCGACGGAAGGCGACCACCGTGCTCGACCCGGTCCTGCTGCAGACGTTCCTGGCCGTCGCCGAGACCGGCAGCTTCACGCAGGCCGGCAACCGGCTCGGCATCAGCCAGCCGACGGTGTCGCAGCACGTCCGGCGCCTCGAGACCGCGGTGGCGCGGACCCTGGTGGCCCGGGACACCCGCGGGGTCGCGCTCACCGACAACGGCGACGCGATGGCGGGCTTCGCGCGGACCATCCTGGCCGCGCACGCCACCGCCGACGCGTACTTCTCGGGCTCGGCGACGCGGGGGCGGCTGCGGTTCGGCGCCGCCGACGACCTGGCGATCACGCAGCTGCCGCGGATCCTCCGCGACTTCCGGCGGCTGCACCCGCAGGTGAACCTCGAGCTGACGGTCAACCAGTCGGCGCCGCTCCTGCGTCGCGTGCACGCTGGGCAGCTCGACCTGGTGTTCATCAAGCAGACCGCGGGGGAGTCCGCCGAGGGCACCCGGGTCGCCACCGACCAGATGGTGTGGATGGCGCAGGACGGCATCACGGTGGAACGCGACGAGCCGGTGCCGCTCATCGTCTACCAGGCGCCGAGCATCAGCCGGCAGATGGCGATCGACGCCCTCGAGGCCGCCGGCCGGACCTGGCGGATCACCTGCAACACCCGGGACGTCAACGGCGTGCTCGCCGCGGTGCGCGCCGGCATCGGGGTCGCGGTGTTCCCGCACTCGCTCATCCCGGCGGACCTGGTGAAGGTCTCGCAGCGGCTCGGCCTGCCGGACCTGCCGGCGGTCGACTACGTCCTCATCGCGAACCCGACGGTGCAGCGCGGTCCGATCGAGGCCCTCACGAACGCGATCACGTCCCGAGGGGTCGTCCGCGCCGTCTGACCGCTACGGCGCGAGGGTCGGGGTCGTCCCGCTGCCGGTGAGGTCGGGCAGCGTCACCCCCGCGAGCGGCAGCAGTGCGGCGGCCACGGCCCAGAGCAGCACGAGCGTGCCCACCCCGCCGAGCACCGCGCCGAGCAGTGCGACCGGACGCTGCCAGGTCGCGGCGGCGTTCCGGAGCGTCGCGATCGAGAGCACGAGCGCGAGTGCCCCGAGCACCAGGCCGACGGCGTGCACCGTGCCGGGAGCGGTGAACCACCACGCGGCGAGACCGAGCGTCGCGGTGCCGGTGAGCGCACCGAGCACGGCTCCGGGGGTCGCGCCGAGTGCGCGGCGCGGTCGGGTCGCGGCGGCGGCGGACGGGAGGCCCGGTTCGGCTCCGGCGACGGCGTCCGGCCCGCCCTCGGGTGCGGTCGCGGGCAGGGCGGCGGTCGGAGCGTCGGCGCCGGTCGCGGGGACGGGCGTCGCGGTGGTGCCGCCGACCGTGTCGGCCGGCGCGGGCACGACCGGCGCGGGCAGCACCGAGGGTGCGGCGGGTGCCGCCGCGGCGGCTCCCTGGACGACGGTGTCGAACGGGTTCGCCGGAGCGGGGGTCGGCGCGACCGCGGCGCCCTGCTGGGCGGCGAAGCGGCGCGGCGTGCGGTAGCCGATCGGACCGACGGGGGCGGGCTCGGTGCCCTCGACGACGACGTGCTCGAGGCCCGGCACGGAGAACCGCGGCTGGCCCGCGGACGGCACGGGAGCGACGGCCGGCGGTGCCGGCGCGGCCGACGGCGCCGGCAGCGTCACCGGGGCGGTCGCGACGGGCACGGCGGCCTCGGGAGCCGGGGGTGCGGTCGGGGTGCGGAACGGGACGGTGTGCACGGTGGGCGACGTCGGCGCCGGCGGGAGCAGGTCCTGCTGCGGCGGGTAGTCGGGCACGACGACGTCCTGCTCGGCGAGGGCCGTGACCGTCGTCGCGACGTGCGCGCCGGCGGTGAGACCCGGCGCCCCCTGGGCGGCGTGCGACGTGGCGGGGGTGGGGCGTGCCTCCAGGCCGGCGGCGGCCGGGGCGGCGTCGGTGGGCGGCGCGGTGACCCAGGACGGGACCGGACGGCGCGGCCGGTCCGAGTCCGGCATGCGGTGCGATGCCACAGCGGTGCTCCCTTTTCCGTCGAGTGATCCACGATCAGTTCTACCGGCGCTGCCTCGGAAAGTCGCCGCCCCAGTTCCGGGGTCGCCGGTACGGTCGGGTGATGACCGGAATCGAACACCGCCCGCTCGGTCCCTCGGGACTCGTCGTCTCCACCGTCGGCCTCGGCTGCAACAACTTCGGCAGGCGCGGCACCGCGTCGGAGTCGCAGGAGGGGACCGACGCCGTCGTCCGGGCCGCCCTGGACGCCGGGGTCACCCTCTTCGACACCGCGGACGTCTACGGCGGGGCGCCGGGCATGTCCGAGGAGATGCTCGGTCGGTCGATCGCCGGGCGGCGCGACGAGGTCGTCCTGGCGACGAAGTTCGGCATGGACATGCAGGGTGCGAACGGTCCGGACTGGGGCGTGCGGGGGTCCCGCCGGTACGTGCGGCTCGCCGTCGAGTCCTCGCTGCGACGCCTCGGCACCGACTGGATCGACCTGTACCAGATGCACCGCCCCGACGACGTGACGCCGATCGAGGAGACCCTGTCCGTCCTCGACGACCTGGTGCGCGAGGGCAAGATCCGCTACGTCGGGCACTCGAACTTCGCCGGGTGGCAGATCGCCGAGGCCGAACTGACCGCGTCGATCGCCGGGACGACGCCGTTCGTGTCGGCGCAGGACGAGTACAGCCCGCTGGCGCGGCAGGTCGAGGCCGAGGTGCTGCCCGCGGTCCGTGCCTACGCGCTCGGGTTCCTGCCGTACTTCCCGCTGTACAACGGCCTGCTCACCGGCAAGTACACGCGGTCCGGCGGCCCGTCGGACGGGCGGCTGACGACCTCGAAGCCGCGGGTCCTCGAGGACGCGCCGTGGGAGGTCCTCGAGGACTACCAGCGCTTCTGCGACGAGCGTGGCGTGACGATGCTGCAGGCGACCTTCGCGTGGTTGCTCGCGCAGCCGGGGCTGTCGAGCGTGATCGCCGGGGCGACGAAGCCGGAGCAGATCACGCAGAACGTCGAGGCGGGGACGACGTGGACCCCCTCCGAGGACGACATCGCCGACATGACGGTCCTGTTCGACCGCGCCTGACGCGCGTGCGCCCCGGCCCGGCCGTCGACGGTCGGACCGGGGCGCACGTCGGTCGGGTCAGCGCGTGGCTGCTGCCAGGGCGTCGCGGAGCTGCTCGGCCGTCAGACGGGGGCCGTAGCCGGGGGTGTCGCGCTCGATGCGCCAGCTGTCCGCCAGGGAGCCCGCGTCGACGACGTCGAAACCGAACGCGTCGATGAGGTCGGTGACGACCTGCTTCGCCTCGGCGTCGTCGCCGGCGACCACGAGGGCGCGGCGGTCGGGCGTGCCGGCCGGCGTGGCGTGGCCGGTGAGGTCGGCGGCGCCGATGTGGTTGAACGCCTTGACGACCCGTGCGCCGGGCAGCCGGTCCTGCAGCATCTGCGCGGTCGTCGTGCGGCCCTCGTCGAGGGCGGCGATCTGACCGTCGCGCTGCGGGTAGTAGTTGTTCGTGTCGATGACGACCTTGCCGGCGAGCGGCTCGGCCGGGATCGTGTCGATCGCGCCGAGGGGGACCGTCACGACGACGATGTCGCCCGCGGCTGCGGCCTCGTCGCGGGTGGCGGCACGTGCGCCGTCGCCGAGCTCGCCCACGAGGTCGGAGAGCGTCTCCGGTCCGCGGGAGTTCGCGATGACGACCTGGTGGCCGTTCCGCACGGCGAGCCGTGCGAGCTGGGATCCGATGTTGCCTGCGCCGATGATGCCGATGGTGGTCATGCCGAGTGCAACACGGCGGACGGGTCGGCATTCCCCGGAGCATGATGGCGGCATGTCCCACGAGTTCCGCAACGAGACCGACCGGCAGCGCTGGGCGATGTACGTCGACGGCGCACTCGTGAGCGTCCTCGACCACCGCGAGAACGGGGACGCGATCGCGTTCCCGCACACGTACACGGTTCCCGCGCACCGGGGCCACGGCTACGCGGCGGCGCTCGTGGAGCACGCCGTCGCCGAGGTCGAGACCACCACCACGAAGCGCATCGTGCCGATGTGCTGGTTCGTCGGCGAGTGGTTCGACGCCCACCCCGAGAAGGCCCACCTGCTCGTCCGCGGCACCGCGGACTGAGCCGACACGAGAAGGGGGCCACCGTGCCCGCCATCACCCCGTTCCTCTGGTTCGACGACCAGGCTCGCCAGGCCGCCGAGTACTACGTCGGCCTGTTCCCCGACAGCCGCATCGACAGCATCGCCACGACACCGGAGGGGCGGACGCTCGTCGTCGAGTTCACGCTGCTCGGCCGGCCGTACCGGGCGATGGACGGCGGACCCGGCCACCCGCACTCCGACGCGGTGTCGTTCCAGGTGGACGTCGACACGCAGGACGAGCTCGACCGGGTGTGGGACGCCCTGCTCGCCGACGGCGGCCGACCGGTCGCGTGCGGGTGGCTGGTGGACCGGTGGGGGCTGTCCTGGCAGGTGACCCCGTCGATGATGGGCGACCTGATGGCCGGCTCCGGCGACCCCGAGGCGAACGCCCGGGTCTTCCGCGCGATGCAGGAGATGGTGAAGCTGGACATCCCGGCGCTGCAGGCGGCGGCCGCGGGGCGCTGACCCGGTACCGGTGACCCCGCCGGTACCGTTGCAGGAGAGAACACCGCCGGCCGGTGCCGGCACAGACAGGCTGGAGCCCTCCATGGACCACCCGAGCTCCCAGGTCCGCAACAGCGAGATCGGTCGCGCCTACACGGAACTCGCCCGCATCACGCGGCGCGCGAGCATCCGGGCACGCGGCTCCGAACTGGTGCTGAGCGTCGTCGACCAGTCCCTCGTCGACTTCGTCGTGCAGCACCCCGGTTGCATGGCCATCGACATCGCCCGCTACCTGCGGCTGAACCGGTCGACGATCTCGCGGCAGCTGTCCGGGCTGCTCGCGGCGGGACTCGTCCGCACGCTCGACGGCGGGACGGGCAACGCGAAGCCGCTCGCGGTGACCGACGACGGCCGCGCCGCGCTCGAACGGTCCGTGCAGCTGCACCGCGACGCGCTCGAGGAACGCCTCGCCGACTGGTCCGACGACGACATCGCGCTGCTCGCCGGCCTGCTCGAGCGGCTCGGCGCCGCCGACGAGGCCGGCCTGCCGATGCCCGGGCGCACCGACTCGTGACCACGTCGTTCGTCCTGCTGTCCGACACGCACCTGCCGAAGCGGGCGAAGGACCTGCCCGCGGGGTTGTGGGCCGACATCGACGCCGCCGACCTCGTCGTGCACGCGGGGGACTGGGTCGACGTCGCGACCCTCGACGCCGTGCAGGGGCGGTCGCGCCGCTTCGAGGGCGTCCGCGGCAACAACGACGGCCCGGAGTTCGACGACCGGCTGCCGCTCGTGGCGTGGTTCCCGGTCGAGGACCTGCGGTTCGCCCTGGTGCACGAGACGGGGGCGTCGACCGGCCGGGAACGCCGGATGACCGAGGCGTACCCGGACGTCGACGTGCTGGTCTTCGGCCACTCGCACATCCCCTGGGACACCGTGGCGCCCGGCGGCCTGCGGCTGCTCAACCCCGGCTCGCCCACCGACCGCCGTCGGCAGCCGGACCACACGTGGATGCGCGGCACGGTGGACGGCGCCGACCTGTCCGTCGAGCTGGTGCGGCTGCCCCCGGCCGCCCGCTAGCCGCGGTCCGGACCCGGCCCGGCCCGGCCCGGCCCGGAGCTCCGTCCGTCAGCGTGGGACCGGGACGTCGGCAGCAGCGGTCGGCATCCGGAAGAACGCGAGCTCCCACGCCACCGATCGCCGGAACGCCCGCGCCATCCGCCCCCGCTCGTCGGGGGTCGCCGCACGCGCCAGGTCCTCGACGAGCCGGGTCGCCTCGGCGCTCGCCGCGGCGAACCCCGGGTCCCCGTAGGCCGTGATCCAGTCGGCGAAGGCGTGCCCGTCCGGAGCGGCCCCGAGCCGGGACCCGACCCAGGCGTAGACCCGGAAGCACGGCAGCACCGCGGCGGCGAGCACCGCGGGTGACCCGGAGTCGGCGGCCTGCTGCAGGTGTGCGAGGTACCCGGCGCACGTGGGGTGAACGGGGTCGTCGGCGTGGGAGCCGGCGAGCCGTCGGTGGTGCAGGTCGCGGGCCTCGTCGGCGCACCCCTGCGCGGCCGCCGCCCAGAACGCAGCGGCACCGTCACCCGGACCGGACGCCGCAGCGAGCGCCGCCAGGTGCCGCTCGTACGCCCGCAGGTAGTGGACGTCCTGCGCCAGGTAGCCCGCGAACACCTCCGGCTCGAGCGTGCCGTCGCGGAGCCCCACCAGGAAGGCGCAGTCGATCGTCTCCTGCAGCACCGGTGCCGCGTCCGCCCACCACACGTCCGTGTACGACAGCGTCGGCAGGGCCGCCCGTGCCTGCGCGCCGTGGTCGACCGGGCCGTTGCCGCTCCCCACCGCCAGTGCGTCGGCGCCGCGGAGCGCCGCCGTGAGCCACTCCTTCGCCACCCCGACCGCGAGTTCCCAGTCGCCGTGCCGCGCGGCGAGCGTCGCGATCGCGCTGGACAGCGAGCACCCCGTGCCGTGCGTGTTCGTCGTCGCGACCCGCGGCCCGGTGAACACCCGCGCGCTGCCGTCCGGTGCCACGAGCACGTCGTCCGAGGTCGGCCCCTCGTCGTGCCCGCCCTTCGCCAGCACCAGGACGTCCCACCGCGCCGCCACGGCACGAGCCGCCGCCAGCGACGACGAAGACGACGACGACGACGACGAAGACGAAGACGACGACGCCGGCGACGCCGTCCCCGGCGCACCGGCCAGCTCCGCCAGCACGACGAGCTCGGCCCGGTTCGGCGTCACCAGGTCGGCGAGCGCGAACAACGCCCCCACGGCCGACGCGGCGTCCTCGTCGAGCAGCCGGTCCCCGCTCGTCGCCACCATCACGGGGTCGACGACGACCACCGGCGGCCGGTGCTCCCGCAGCCAGTCCGTCACGACCCGCACGACGTCGGCGGTGCCGAGCATCCCGATCTTCACCGCGTCGACCACGACGTCGTCCGACACCGCGTCGAGCTGCTCCCGCAGGAACCCGACGTCCGGCACGTGCACCGAGCGCACCCCGTGCGTGTTCTGCGCGACGAGCGCCGTCACGACCCCCATGCCGTACCCGTCGTGCGCGGCGATCGCCTTGAGGTCCGCCTGCATCCCGGCCCCGCCCGTCGGGTCGGTCCCGGCGATGCTCAGCACCCGGGGGACGCTCATGCGTCCGCCTCGTGGCGTGTGGCGTCGGACGGGAGGCCCGACACGGCCCCCGCGGACCGGCCCGCCCCCGCCGCGTGGTCGGGACCCGGACCGGACGCACCGCCCCATGCCGCCACGTACGCCGCCGCGGCGGACCCGGGGTCGGCCGCGGCGCAGATCCCCGAGACGACTGCCACACCCGCGGCACCGGCTGCCCGGAGCGGCGCGACGTCGTCGAGGGTCACCCCACCGATCGCCACGCACGGCAGGTCGGTGGCGGCAGCCAGCCGGGCGAACCCGTCGTGGCCGAGGGCCGGCGGGTGGTCGGCCTTCGTCGCCGTGGGGTGCACGACGCCGACGCCCAGCAGGTCCACGGTGCCGCGGGGGAGTCGCTCGACGGCAGCCAGGTGCGCGAGCGTGTTCGCAGTGAGGCCCACGTGGGCGTCCGCTCCGAGCAGGGCACGGGCGGCCGTGACGGGGACGTCCGACTGGCCGAGGTGCACGCCCGCGACCCGGTGACCCGCGTGCCGGGCCGCGAGGGCGACGTCGAGCCGGTCGTCGACGACGACGGTCGCGCGGTCCCCGACGGCGTCGGCCACCGCGGCGGTCAGGGCGAGCAGGTCCCGCGCCGAGGCGTCCTTGTCCCGCACCTGCACGATCCGGACCCCGGCGCGCACCGCGGCGCGGACGACCCCGAGCACGCCGGTGCCGTGCCGGTCGGCCAGGGCGCCGTCGGTCACCAGGTAGACGCCGACGCCCGTCGCGGCGGTCACGCCGCGACCCCGGGCGTCTCGACCGTGATCCGCGCCGTCCGCACGACGTCCTCCGGGGTGAGCGACGCCAGCCGGTCGAGGAACAGCGGCTGGAAGGTTCCGGGACCCCCGGCCTGGCGAGCGGCGAGCTCCGCGGCGATCGTGTGCACCGCGGTCGCGGCGACGGCCGCCGCTCCCGGCTCGTCCGGCACCACCGATGCGAACGCGGCGACGACCGCGCCGAGCGCGCACCCGCCACCGGTGATCCGCGTCAGCAGGTCGGTGCCGTTCGCGACCCGGACCACACCGATGCCGGGCGCGACCAGCAGGTCGACCGCTCCCGACACAGCCACCGCGGCCACGAGCCTCCCGTCCGAAGCAGCGACGGACGCGACCCGGGCGTCCTCCGTGCCCACGGTGCTGTCGACCCCGCGGCCACCGGCCGAGTCGCCGAGCAGGGCGAGGACCTCGGAGGCGTTGCCGCGGAGCACCGTCGGGTGCAGCGCGAGCAGCTCGCGCGCCAGGTCGGTCCGCACCGGCAGCGAGCCGACGGCCACCGGGTCGAGGACCCACGGGGTGCCCGCGTCACGGGCGGCGTGCACCGCCTCGAGTGCGGCGACCCGGGGCTCCGCGTGCGGGGTGCCGGTGTTCACCAGCAGGGCGTCGGCGACCCGGGCGAACGGCCCGGCCTCGGTCGCCACGTCGACCATCGCGGGCGAGGCCCCGAGCGCGAGCAGCACGTTCGCCGTGACGTTCTGCACCACGGTGTTCGTGATGCACTGCACCAGCGGGGCCCGGGCACGGACGGCCTCGAGCAGTTCGGCGGTTCGGTGGGCCCAGGCAGGGGAGGGCGCAGCGTTCTCCATGGACGATCCCTTCGCGAGTACGAGCTCGAGCAGGTTCGACGGGTGTGATCTCAGCCGCTGGATGCGGCACCCCGTGTCTCGGTCGACACCGTACACGACGTCCGGTGACCACTCCGAGGCCCGTCCGGGGCACCGTGTGCCAGGCTTGGACCGTGCCAGATGCAACGCCTCCCGGGCCCCCGCCCGGCCCCCGCGACCCCGGCGACGCCTGGTCGATCGGCCCCGACGGCACCAAGGCGTGGGGACGCTTCGGCGCCGCCGGACTGCTCGTCGACGACGGCGACGGCCGGGTGCTCCTGCAGCACCGCGTCGAGTGGAGCCACCACGGGGGCACCTGGGGCATCCCCGGCGGGGCACGCCACCAGGACGAGGACGCCGTCACCGCGGCACTCCGGGAGTCGGCGGAGGAGGCCGGCGTCCCCGAGGACGGCATCGACCTGCGGCACACCGCGCTGCTCGACCTGGGGTTCTGGACGTACACGACCGTCGTGGGGCGCGCCGCCCGTCCGTTCGAACCGGTCATCGCCGACCGCGAGAGCCTCGCACTGGACTGGGTCCCCGTCGACCAGGTCGAGGACCTGCCGCTGCACCCCGGCTTCGGGGCGTCGTGGCCCGCGCTGCGCGCCGTGATCACCACGACCCCGCACGTGGTCGTGGACGCGGCGAACGTCGTCGGCAGCGTCCCGGACGGCTGGTGGCGGGACCGCCCCGGCGCGGCCGAGCGCCTGCTGTCGTCGGTGTCGGCGCTCGCCGCGGCCGGGCTGCCCGCCGAGGCGCTCGACCTGCCGTTCGCCCGGTGGTGGCCGCGCTGGACGGTCGTGCTCGAGGGTGCCGCCCGCGACACCACCGCCGAGGACCCCGCGCGACTCGCGGTCGTGCGGGCCACCGGCTCCGGTGACGACGCGATCGTCGAGGCCGCCCGGGCCGCCGTCAGCGCCGGCGACGGCCCCGTCGTCGTGGTCACCGCGGACCGCGAGCTCCGCGCGCGGGTCGGAGCGATCGGCGCGGTGGTGCACGGACCCTCCTGGATCCGCGACCGCTCCTGACCGACCCCGCGCGCCGCCGCCGACCGTCACACGCTGTTTACACCGCCGACGTCACACGGCGCGTCCACGGTCGGTACTGTGGCCTCCACGTCAACGGAGACGTCACAACAGGAGGTTCCCCCATGGAGCGGATCACCAGGACCGACGACCGGGTCCACCGGCCGGCCGGGCCGTGGACGCCGACCGTCCACCGCCTGCTCGCACACCTGCACGAGCAGGGGTTCGTGGCCGCGCCGGAACCCATCGCACTCGGCGACGTCCTCGAGACCGTCTCGTTCGTCCCGGGCGTCGCCGGCGAGTACCCCTGGACCGAGGACGTCGCCGGCGAAGCCGCCCTCGTCACCAGCGCCCGCCTGCTCCGGCAGTACCACGACGCCGCGGCGAGCTACCCGCGCGACCCCGACGCCGACGTGTGGTCCCAGGCGGAGCGCGCCCCCGTCGAGACGATCGTGCACGGCGACTTCGCCCCGTACAACTGCGTCTACGACGGTATCGCCGCGGTGGGCCTCATCGACTTCGACACCGCGCACCCCGGCCCCCGGGTCTGGGACGTCGCGAGCGCCGTGTACCGCTTCGCGCCGTTCACGACCGGCCAGGTCGAGGGGGCGACGGCACCGCACCTGGCGGACCGGCTCGCCCGCGCCGCCGAGTTCTGCCGCGCCTACGGCCTCGACGACCGGTCCCGTGGCGTCCTCGTGCAGACCATGACCGCGTCGCTCGTCGCGATGGTCACCACCATCGAGACCGAGGCCGCCGCCGGCAACCCGAAGTTCACCAGCGACCTCGAGCACGGACACGCGGACCTGTACCGCGCCGACGTCGCCTGGATCGAGCAGCACGCGGACGACATCGCAGCCGCCGTCGCGTGACGCCGACCCCTGCGCGCCTCCGCGCGATGCGGTTCGCCGCGCAGGGGATCAGCGGCACCGCGCCCGACCCCGAGGCCGCGGTCGGGCGGATGCTCGCCGTGCAGGGGCAGGACCTCGGGCAGGCGCTGTGGGCCGTCGGGGTGCGGACCCACGGCGCGACCCTGGCCACCGTCCGTGACGCCTTCGACCGCGGCGCACTGGTGCGGTCGTGGCCGATGCGCGGCACCCTGCACGTCGTCCGCCCCGACGACCTGCGCCTGCTGCTCGCGCTGACCGCCGGGCGCACCCTGCGCAGCACCGCCCGCCGCGCCGACGCCCTCGGGATCGACGCGGCAGTGGTCGCACGGGCCCGCGACGTCACGGTGTCGGCGCTCGCCGGCGGCCCCGGACTGGTCCGCGACGACCTGTCCACCGTCTGGCGGCGCGCCGGCATCGACCCCGGTGGCGGCCGCGGCTCCCACCTGCTGCTCCACCTCGCACAGGAGGGCCTCGTCGCCTGGGGGCCCACCGCCCGGGTCGGGCAGCGACTGGTGCTCCTCGACGAGTGGGCTCCGCCCGCCACGGCACCGAGCGCCACCACACCCGACGAGCGGGACGAGGCACTGCGCCGCGTGCTCCTCGGGTACCTGCGTGGACGGGGGCCGGCGCCGGCGACCGACGCAGCAGCGTGGACGAAGCTGCCGCTCGGCGACGTCCGCCGCGCCCGCGCCGCCGCCGGTGCCGCCGTGGAGGACCTCGGCGACGGACTCCTCGCCCTCGCCGACCGTCCCGCCGTCGGCGGCGTGCCCGCCGGACACCTCCTGCCGGGGTTCGACGAGTACCTGCTCGGGTACGCCGACCGCTCCGCCCAGCTCGACCCCGAACACGCCGCCCGGGTGGTGCCGGGCGGCAACGGCGTGTTCCTGCCGATGGCCGTCGTGCGCGGACGCGTCGTCGGCACGTGGAGCCGCACCGAGCGCGCAGCCGGGGTCTCGGTCACGGTGACGCCCTTCACACCGCTCGACGCGGCTGCGACCCGTGCACTCGACGCGGCGGCGACCCGCTTCGGAACGTTCCTCGGCGTGCCGGTCGCATCCGCCGCCCGCTGACCCGAACCGACCCGACAGAGGACCGCAGCGGGCGTCGAGAACCCGCGCCGCGCCTCCCGACCGCTTCGACGGCGGGACCACCGGACCGGCCCAGCAGCTCCCCAGCGGCCACGCGGCGGATTCGGAACCACCCTCCGGTACTCTCGCAGGGCCATGACCGACAGCCCGGCCGACGCCACACCGTACGAAGTCCTCGGCGTCCCCGCGACCGCCGACGACGACGCCCTCCGCCGCGCGTACCGACGCGCCGCACGCGAGTCCCACCCCGACCTCGGCGGCGACGCGCAGCGCTTCCGCCGGGTCCAGCTCGCCTGGGAACGCATCGGCACGCCCGCCGCCCGCCGCGCCTACGACGCGGGATCGCGTGGCCCGTCCGCCAGCGACGGCCCCGGTCCGTCCGGAAGCTCGGTGTGGAGGCCCGACTCCGGTCGCGACGCCTACGCACCCCCGGCGGCGCGTCGCGACACACGGCCAAGGGCCCGCTCCCACGGACACCCCGGCGGTCGGTCGCGCGAGGTGTTCCTGCAGGCGGAGCGCGAGTGGGTCGGACTCGGCGACCCGATCGAGGACCCGTACGACCCCGCCCTCGTGCGGTCGGCACCCCGGCACGTGCGACGGCTGCTCGGCGAGGCGCTCGCCGAGGAGGCGACCGCCGCGATCGTCGCGGACATGGGCATCGGCGTCACGGTCTGGCACGACCTCGACGCCGGCGCCGAGGGCAAGCTCGACCACGCCGTCCTGACCCCGAGCGGGCTCTGGGCCGTGGAGTCGATCGACTGGGGCGGTCCGGTGCAGGTCGAGCACGGCGAGGTCGTCGGCGAGACCCTGCTGCCGGGGGAGCGCCCCGTCAAGGACCTCGTCCGCGCCGCACGCGCCGTGCAGAAGCAGACGCGCGTGCGCTTCACCGGGCGGCTGCTCGTCGTGCCGGACTCCGCCGTCGACGAGGACGTGCAGCTCGTCGGCTCGCCGAAGAAGCCCACCGCGCTCGTCGTCCGGCGGAGCGCCCTCGGCCAGGTGCTCAACGGCGTCTGGTCGCCCGCCGGGTCGGTCGACGTGTTCGAGGTCCGCGACCGCCTGCAGCAGACCGTCCGGTTCGTCTAGCGACGCGAGCGTCGGCGCTGCGCGCTCAGTAGCCGCGGAGCTTCTCGAGGTCGCGGCGCTCCCGCTTGCTCGGGCGTCCGGCACCGCGGTCGCGCATCGGCACGAACCCGGCTTCCTCCTTCGACAGCCGCGGCGGGGTCCTGTCCTCGAAGTGCTTCGCGGCCTCGGGGGCGCTCGTCCGCTTGAGGATGATGCCGGTCACGACGACGATCCGGTCGAAGCCGTTCTGCCGCACCCGGACCTCGTCACCGGGGCCGATCGGCTGCGCCGGCTTCGCGCGCTCCCCGTTCACCCGGACGTGGCCGGCCTTGCACGCGGCGGTCGCGGCCGACCGGGTCTTCGTGATCCGGACGGCCCAGATCCAGCTGTCCACGCGAGCCTTGGCCATCCCCTCACTCTAGGCGGCCCGTACCCTGGGACGGTGCGCGCGGACGAACAGGCAGCGATCGCCCGGGCCCGCGCGCTCGGGGTGCTGCACGACGCCGCGGTCGGGGACCGGCTCGTGGTCCGGGCGCACCACGGCGACGGCGCACAGGACGCCCTCGGGGACCTGCTCGCCCGCACCGCCGACACCGTGACGATCGCCACCCGCCGCGGCCCGGTCGAGGTCCGGCTCGACGACGTCGTCGCCGCGAAGCCCGTCCCGCCGCCCCCGCCCGCACGCGCGCCCCGCCGCTGACCGCGCGTCACCGGCGAGCCGCACCGCCCGGCGCGCACGACGCACCGTAGCCTCGTGGCATGGCAGTCCCCGTCGCGCTCGGCACCGAGGACCGCACCGCGCGGCTGACGCTCCGCCGCCCGGACCACTGGCGGCGCGAGGACAGCCCCCGCGCAGACCTCCGCCTGACCGGTGACGACGTCGAGCTGACCGTGCGGTCCCGACCGAGCGACCGTGCGATCGGCGACGAGAACACCGGGTTGCTCGCCCGCCTGCCGGGGTCGGTCGAGGGGCTGCTGCTCGTCGGGTGCGACCCCTGGACGACCGTCGGGGCACCCGCCCGTCTGGTCGAGTACGTCCGCCCCGACGACGCCGGCGACGTCGCCGGCACCCACCTGCTCTTCGTGACCGGTCGGCACCGCGTCGACCTGACGATCGAACGCCCCCTCCGACGGCTGCTCGACACCGACGACCTCGTGCTCGCGGTCCTCGAGAGCGTCCGCGCCACCGAGCCGACACCCGTCCGCCCGGAGCGCGACCTCGAATCCCTGCCGACGGCCGCACCGGCACCCGTCCTCGACGGGCCCCGGCTCAGCAGGGACGCCGTCGGCACCCTGCGGAGCCTGGCCGGCCGGCGCTGGAACCCCACCCTGCTGCGCAGCGCCGCCGGACGCGAACTCATCGAGGCCGGCCTCGTCGGACGGCTCGGCACCCTGCCCGACGCGACGCAGTCCCTGCTCGCGCCCTGGGCGGGCGACGTGGAACCGGTCACGCTGGAACAGCACCTGCCGGACGGGGGCGGGACGCGCCTCCAGGCCTGGTCGCAGACCGTCGTCGACGGGACGGACGAGACGGGCGCGGTGGTCGCCGCCGTCCCGCCGGACCGGCTGGTCGCACTGATGGCCGGGAGGCTCGGCATCGGCCCGGCGTGGACCTTCCCGTTCCGCACGGGGTCGCTGCCGGAGCACCTGCTCGGTCGCCGCCTCACCGGCGGCGCCGACGCGCCGGACCTGCCGGCCGACCTCGTCGAGGCCGACCCGCGTCTCGCACGCTTCTGGGCCGCGCCCTGGACGGTGTCGTTCCTGCGCCGCCCCGGCAAGCCGAACCCCGTCACCGTCGTGCACGCCGACGGGCAGGGCTTCGCCCGCGTCGGACGCAGCGAGGCCGGGGAGACCGTCTTCGGGACGGACTCCCCGGCCAACGTGTACCGCTCGGTGGTGCGGGCGCTGCTCGGCTGAGCGGACTAGGCGGCAGGACCGGCGGTCAGGGTGACCGTGACGGTCTTCGCGGCGCCGGTGCCGTCGGTGTAGTCGACGCTCACCCGGTCGCCGACCGCGTGGGACTGCACGATCCGGGTGAGCTGGTCCGCGCTCGTCACCGCGGTGCCGTCGACGCTCGTGATCGTGTCGCCCTCGGTCAGGCCGGCGTGCGCGGCGCCGGAACCCTCGACCGTGCCCGCGACGGCGACACCGCCCGTGGTGCCCGACGCGTCGCTCACCTGCACCCCGAGGAACGCCGGCAGCCCGATGGTGATCGTGCTCGAGGACTCGCCCGCCAGGATCTTCTCGGCGATGGTCTTCGCGGTGGTGATCGGGATGGCGAAGCCGGTGACGTCGGCCGACCCGGACGAGGCTGCGGTCGCCATGCCGACGACCTCGCCCTCGCTGTCCAGGACCGGGCCGCCCGAGTCGCCGGACACGATGTCCGCGGCGATCTCGATCATGCCGGTCAGCGACTCGGTGCCGGAGCCGGACTCGCTCTGCACCTGGATGTCCTGGTCGGTCGCGGTGACGGTGCCCTCGGCGGCCACGAGGTCACCGGTGCCCTCCGCGTTGCCGACGTCGGTCACGGTGTCGCCGGTGGCCGGCTCGCCGTCGTCGTCGAGCGTGACGGCCGACAGGCCCGAGGCGCCCTCGAGCTTGAGGACGGCGACGTCGTGCGTGGCGTCGGTGCCGACGACGTCGGCCTGGTACTCCTTGCCCGTGGTCTCGTCGGTGACGGTGATGCTCGTCGCGCCCTGGACCACGTGGTTGTTCGTCAGCACGGTGCCGTCCGAGCTGAGCACCATGCCGGTGCCGGCAGCCTGCGACGAGGCGTCGTAGCCGATGATCGTGTTGATCGTCACGACGCCCTTCTTCTGCGCGGCGGACGCGGCGGTGGCGGGGGACTGGGTGCCGGTGCCGGTGCCGCCGTCGGTGCCGGTGCTGCCGTCGCTCGAGCCGGTGCCGTCCCCCGGCACGGTGAAGCCGTAGGTGCCGGTGCCGGTGCCGCCCGTCCCGTTCCCGGTTCCCGTGCCGCTGCCGGTACCGGGCAGGGTCGTGGTGCCCTGCGACTGGCTCGACGTCGTGGTGGTGCCGTGCGTGGACAGACCGAGCGCGGTGCCGCCGGCGGCGCCGACGATCGCCAGGGCCGCGATGCCCGAGCCGATCACCAGCCCGAGCCGCCGCGGGCGCTTCGTCGAGCCGCCCGGGTGGTCCGCGCTGGCCGCCGAGGACGCCCAGGCGTGCTGCGAGCCGGTGAGCGCCGGGCTGCCGACCAGGAAGGGGCCGCGACCGTCGGGGCGGTAGGCGTAGGGGCCAGAGCCGTCCGGGCCGTACAGCCAGGGGCCCGAACCGTCGAAGGCGTACGCCGAGCGGAGGGTCGCCGGGTCGGCGTGCGGGGCGTCCCAGCGGAGGCCGTGCGCCTGCTGCTGCGCGGCCTCGGTGCGGGCGGTGCCGTTCTCGTCGTGGTCGGCGGCGGCGGGGTTCGGGGTCTCGTTCATCGGTGCTCTCCGGTCGTCCATCGGCTGCCCGGGCGGGCGTCGATGGAGACCAGTACAGGACCGTTCCCCATGACGAGCCTATGAACGGGCCCTGCGATCGCTCACCGTGCCCTCGGGAGTCGCCGTACGTCGGGAGCGCGTTAGGGTTGCCTTACTTCTCATGCGTTCCCCGTCGCCCGCGCCCCCCGCTCCCAGCTCTGTCCCCCGACTCGTCGGGGCGACCGTGCTGGCGGTCGTCGTCCTCGCGGTGGCGTGCGCGCTCTCGATCGCCTTCGGGTCCCGCCCGATCCCGCTCGCGACGGTGCTCGACACCGTCCTGCACCCCGGACGGACCGACGAGATCGGCCTCATCGTGCTCGGCAACCGTGTCCCGCGGACCGTCGTCGGGCTGCTCGCGGGTGCGGCCCTCGGCGTCGCCGGCGCCGTGATGCAGGGCGTCACCCGCAACCCGCTCGCCGACCCGAGCGTCCTCGGCATCAACTCCGGGGCCGCGCTCGCGGTCGTCGCCGGCATCGCCGTCTTCGGCGTCAGCGGCACCGCGGCCTACCTGCCGTTCGCCTTCGTCGGTGCCGCCCTCGCGGCCCTGCTCGTCTACGGGGTCGCGTCCCTCGCCCGCCGGGGACTCTCGCCGGTGGGCCTCGCGCTCTCCGGCGCCGTCGTCGCCGCCGCCCTGTCGTCGATCACCACGGCGGTGCTCGTGACGAGCCAGAGCCTGCTCGACCAACTGCGGTTCTGGCAGGTCGGCGCGCTCGCGGGCAAGGACCTCGGCACCGCCGGCGTCATCACGGTGCCGGTGCTCGTCGGCCTCGGCATCGCGTTCGCCCTCGGCCGCTCGCTCAACACCCTGGCGCTCGGCGACGAGCTCGCCGCGTCGCTCGGACAGCGGGTCGTGCTCGTCCGTGCCGTCGGCGGCCTCGTCACCGTGCTGCTCGCCGGGTCCGCCGTGGCCGCGGCCGGCCCGATCGCCTTCATCGGGCTCGCCGTCCCGCACGCCGTCCGCCGACTCAGCGGCCCGGACCACCGGTGGACGATCCTGCTCTCTGCGCTCGTCGCCCCGGCGCTGCTGCTCGTCGCCGACGTGGTCGGCCGGGTCGTCGCGTACCCGGGGGAGCTGCAGGTCGGTCTCGTCACCGCGCTCATCGGCGCCCCCGTCTTCATCGCACTCGTCCGGTCGAAGGCGGTGCGAGGACTGTGAGGGCCGGCCGTCGCCCGGTGGGGCTGCGCCGCGAGTTCGTCGTGCTCGCGGCCGTCCTCGTCGTCCTCGTCACCCTGGTCCTCGTCGGGCTGGGCGTCGGCTCCATCCCGCTCACACCCGCCCAGGTCGTCGGCGCCCTCGTCGGCCACGGCGACCGCATCTCGGACTTCGTCATCGGGCAGCTGCGCGGGCCCCGGGTCCTCGCAGCCGTGCTCGTCGGTGCGAGCCTCGGCGTCGCCGGCGGCATCGTGCAGAGCGTTGTGCGCAACCCGATCGCGAGCCCGGACGTCATCGGCATCACCTCGGGGGCGAGCGCCGCGGGCATCACCGCGATCGTCCTGTTCGGCGCCTCCGGCGGCACGCTGTTCTCCGTCGTGCTCGCCGGCGCCGTCGTGGTGTCGCTCGTCATCGCCGGGCTCGCCTGGCGTCGGGGCATCACGGGCAACCGGGTCGTGCTCGTCGGGATCGGGGTGGCAGCCATCTGCCTGAGCATCACGGGATGGATGCTGACGAGCGGCACGGTGACCCAGGCGGGCACCGCGCTGCTCTGGCTGTCCGGCAGCCTCAACGCCGTGGACCGCACTCTGGTCGGCGTGCTCGGCGTCGCCTTCGTGGTGCTCATGGTGCTCGCGCTCGTGCAGTCTCCGCGGCTGACCGTGCTGAGCCTCGGGGACGAGGTCGCCGCGGCCCTCGGACTCCGGCCGGACCGCGCGAAGGTGCTGCTCCTGCTCACCGCGGTGTGCCTCACCGCCGCCGCCGTCGCGACCGCCGGGCCGGTGTCCTTCGTCGCCCTCATGGCCGCCCCGATCGCCCGACGCCTGGTCGGCGGAGGCCGCGTCGCCCTCGGAGCCGTCGCCGCGGTGGGCGCCGTCGTCACCCTGGGCAGCGACCTCGTGGCACAGTTCGCGATCCCGGGCAACGCGCTGCCCGTCGGCGTCGTCACCGGGGTCGTCGGTGCCCCGTACCTGCTCTGGCTGCTCGTCCGGTCGCGCTGACCGCGGGAGCGCTGCCCGGGCACGTCCGGGAACGGCGTCGCACTCGTCGCGAGACCGGTCTCCGACCGCGATCCTCGGTCGCGGTGACGGACCTCGGGTGACGGGCGCGGTTCCCGTCTTCCCGCCGTGGTCTCTGTCTTCCGGTCGCGGTTCCCGTCATCCCGGCGCGGGCCGTGTCCTCCCTCCGCGCCCCACCGAGGTCCCTGCCTTCCCGCGGCGGTCCTTGTCTCCGCGCCGATGGGAGCGCATGCATCCACCTACGCGTGACGGTCCCGGTTCGCGAACCGCGGAGGTCGGGAACCGGAACCGTCAAATGCCGGCGCCGGACACGCCGCCCCGCCCGCGTCCCATCCCGCGGCACCGTTGACCGCCGTCGCCGATCACCCACCGCTGCTTCCTCCGGGTCTCCTCCGAAACCGGACCCGGAAGCGGAAACGGACCGGACCCGGATCGAACCCGGACCCGGACCCGGAATCAGAACCGGAACCGGACCGGACCCGGATCGGACCCGGACCCGGACCCGGAATCAGAACCGGAACCGGAACCGGACCGGAACCGGATCGGACCCGGACCCGGACCCGGAATCAGTACCGGAACCGGAACCGGAACCGGAACCGGAACCGGAACCGGAACCGGAACCGGAACCGGACCGGAACCGGAACCGGAACCGGAACCGGTACCAGGACCGCTGCCGATGCGGGGGCAGGCTCCGAGCCGGCCATGGTCGACAGGGCTGTGGGCACCAAGCTCGCGGACCCCTGACGGACCCGGTTCGCAAGCCCCGGCGCTCGATCACCGGAACCGTCATTCGCCGGACCGCACCACCTCACCCGCTGTCTGCTGGCGCGCCAGTCGCCCACGGCCGGACGTGAGCGGCGCGTCGCGCGGCACGCGCTCCGGGTGGCAGCGACACGCGGGCGGTGCGGGCCTCCGCGCAGCCTTGCGGGAAGCCGCACGCCATGCCGGAGACCCCCCGTCCGGGTGTCCGTACCGGTCCGTTCGTCCCCCTACGGTCGGAGGACCCGCGGGGGTCCCGACAGCACGCCGACCCGAAGGCACGCTGCCCCCGAGGACTGAAGGACCGTCATGCCCGAACAGCGTGACGGCGCCAGCGTGCGCCGTCGACAGTGGGGATCCGAGCGTCGTACCCGTCCGCTCGACACCCTCCACGAACGTCCCTCCGACCGGAAGCTCGTCTCCGGCCGGGTCGCGATCATCCTGACCATCGCGTTCTGGTCCGCCTACGTCGTCTACACGGTGATCCGGCAGTTCCTGGACTCCGGCACCGAGAGCTTCCGCTTCACGACCGAGGCGATCTCGTACCTCGTGGTCGTCACCTTCCTGACCTTCTCCGCGCTCATGCACCTCGTCGCCCGACAGGGGGCGATGGAGCGCTTCGCGAGCCACGTCCGGGTGCCGCGTGCGGAACTCGACCGGCACTTCGCCGAGGGCCACGAGTCGCCGATGACGGTCCTCGTGCCGAGCTACGCCGAGGAGCCCGACGTCGTCGCCACCACGCTGTGGTCGGCTGCGCTGCAGGAGTACCCGTCGTTGCGCGTGGTGCTGCTCGTCGACGACGCGCCGTTCCCGTCCGACCCGGAGACCCTGGCGAAGCTCGAGCGCACCCGCGCCGTCGCCGCGACGATCCAGGCGCAGCTCGCGGCACCGTCGAACCGGTTCCGCGAGGCCCTGTTCTCGGCCGAGGTCGAGGCGGCGAACGCGCCCTTCGCGAGCGTCGACGCCCTCCGCACGCTGGTCGAGCACCACCGCTGGGCCGACGCCTGGCTGCGGCGGCACGCACGGGAGCACGACGTCGTCGACCACGTCGACCGGTTCTTCCACGACCAGGTGCTCGTCGGGCTGGCCGACGAGTTCCGCCTGACCTCCGAGGCGCTCGAAGCCGCCATCGTCGACGCGCTCGACAGCGCGGCCGACGGCGCGACCGAGCCCACCACCGCGGCCGACGGCACGGACGGCGTTGTCTTCACGGAGATCACCTCGGCCCGCGCGGTCGAGCTCCAGCGCCGCCTGGCGTGGACGTTCACCGCCGAGATCACCACCTTCGAGCGGAAGCGCTTCGCGAACCTGTCCGACGAGGCGAACAAGGCGATGAACCTGAACGCCTACATCGGGCTGCTCGGTGGCTCGTACGCGTTCGAGGAGACGGCGAGCGGCACGATCCTGCGCACCGTCGAGGACCCGACGGCGGCGGACCTCGTGGTCCCCGCGTCCGACTACGTCCTGACGCTCGACGCCGACTCGGTGCTGCTGCGGGACTACTGCCTCCGCCTGGTGTACTTCCTCGAGCAGCCGGAGAACGCCAAGGTCGCCGTCACGCAGACCCCGTACTCGTCCTTCCGCGGCGCCGCGACCCGCATCGAGCGGCTCGCCGGTGCCACCACGGACATCCAGCACATCCTGCACCAGGGCATGTCGCGCCACGACGCCACCTTCTGGGTCGGTGCGAACGCGGTCATCCGCACGCGGGCGCTCCGCGACATCGAGGAGGTCGAGACGGTCGGCGGCTTCGAGGTGAAGCGCTACGTGCAGGACCGCACGGTCATCGAGGACACCGAGTCGAGCGTCGACCTCGGCATGCACGGCTGGACCCTCGTCAACTACCCGGAGCGCCTGTCCTACAGCGCGACGCCGCCGGACTTCGGGTCGCTCATCGTCCAGCGTCGGCGTTGGGCGAACGGCGGGCTGCTCATCCTGCCGAAGTACCTGCGCCAGGTGCGCGAGCGTCGCGCCCGCGGTGAGCGCGTCGGGATCGTCGAGTTCTCGCTCCGCGTCAACTACATGGCGTCGATCGCGTGGGCGTCGTTCGGGCTCATCTTCCTGCTGGCGTACCCGTACGACTCGCGGCTGCTCAGCCCGATGGTGTTGCTCGCGGCGCTGCCCTACTTCTGGCTGCTCAGCAGCGACCTCAAGTACTGCGGCTACAAGCGCACCGACGTGTTCCGGATCTACGGCTTCAACCTCATCCTCATGCCCGTGAACGTGGCCGGTGTGCTGAAGAGCATCCAGCAGGCGCTCACCGCGAAGAAGATCCCGTTCGCCCGCACGCCGAAGGTCCGGGACCGCACGGCGTCGCCGGCGCTCTACGTCCTGGCGCCCTACGCGATCGTCGTCTTCTCGGTCTTCACCTTCGCCCGCGACTACCAGGCACAGAACTGGGGCAACGCGGTGTTCGCCGCGTTCAACGCCCTGCTGGCGATGTACGCGATCGTCGCCTACATCGGGATCTGGAACTCGGTCGTCGACGTCTGGATCTGGGCGACGAAGTGGATGTACTACGACCCCTCGGCCCGGGCGGCCGCCCGGGCGGCACATCGTGCGGAGCGGGCTGCCCGGAAGGACGCCGCCCGCGGGGTCCTCCCCGAGGAACTCCCCGCCGAGGACTGGCGCGCCACGCTGTACTTCGGGCACCGCGGCGGTCGCATGCCGGTCCGCCACTCCGCCGACGTCGTCGGCGCGGCGCGCGGACGCCGGACCACCGGCACCCTCGCGACGACCCACCCGACCGCAGCACCGATCCCGTCCGCAACGAGCCCGACCACGGCCGTCGTGCCGGCGGTGTCCTCCGGCCGCCACGCCGACGGCCGGACCGCCGGCACCACCGCCACGGGCACCACGACCCCCGACACGAACAGGACCGCCGCCTGATGGCCACGACCCGTCGACTCTCCCCGCTCCGCGTCGGCATCGCCGTCGTGCTCACCGCGGCCCTCGCCGCCACCGCGTACGTCGGCCTCGGCCGCTGGCAGGCCGCCCACGCCGACGGAGCCGAGCAGCCGTGGTTCGCCGCGTACACCGACGTCACCGTCACGCCGACGTTCGCCTTCGAGGACGTCAAGTCCGCCAAGGGCCGCGACGTCATGCTGTCCTTCGTCGTCGCCGACCACGACGCCGCGTGCACCCCGACGTGGGGTTCCGCCTACACGTTGCAGGGGGCGTCGGACTCCCTCGACCTCGACCGGCGCATCGCCCGACTGCAGCAGCAGAAGGGTGAGGTCGGGGTGTCGTTCGGCGGCCTCGCGAACGACGAGCTCGCCACCACCTGTCGGAACGGCGACGACCTGCTGCGCGCGTACGACACGGTCGTGCGGCGCTACGACGTCAGCACGGTCGACTACGACGTCGAGGGCGACGACCTGACGAACCACACCGCCGGGAAGCGCCGCGCCGAGGCCGTCGCCGCCCTGCAGGAGCAGCGTCGGGCCGCCGGGCACCCGCTCGCGGTCTGGCTGACGCTGCCCGCCGCTCCCGGAGGCCTCACCGCCGACGGCACCACCGCGGTCGCGCAGTTCCTCGCGGCCGGCGTCGACCTCGCCGGGGTCAACGCGATGACGATGGACTACGGCGACTCGAAGGGGTCGAGCCAGAGCATGTACTCGGCATCGGTCCAGACCCTGCAGGAGGTCCACCGGCAGCTCGGCGTGCTCTACCAGCGCGCGGGCACCCCGCTCACCGCCGCGACGCTCTGGCGGAAGACCGGCGCGACGCCGATGATCGGCCAGAACGACGTGCAGGACGAGGTCTTCACCCTCACGGACGCCGAGAAGCTGAACGCCTGGGCCCGCGACAAGGGGCTCGGCCGGATGTCGATGTGGTCGCTGAACCGCGACACGACGTGCGGCTCGAACTACGTCAACCTGTCGACCGTGTCGAACTCGTGCTCCGGGGTCGACCAGGGCGGGCGGCTGTTCGCCGACGTCCTGGGCAAGGGCTTCGGCGGCGGGATCGTCGCCGCGGCCTCCGACGTGACGCAGGCGGAGCCGTCGGCGACGATCCAGCCGACCGACGACCCGAAGACGAGCCCGTACCCGGTCTGGGACGCCGACGCGTCGTACCTCGAGGGCACGAAGATCGTCTGGCACCGCAACGTCTACGAGTCGAAGTGGTGGACCTCGGGCGACCTGCCGGACGACCCGGTGCTCAGCGCGTACGAGACGCCGTGGCAGCTCATCGGCCCGGTGCTGCCGGGGGAGAAGCCCGTCGAGCAGCCCACCCTGCCGGACGGCACCTACCCGGCGTGGACCGGCACGAAGCAGTACGACACCGGCGACCGGGTGCTCTTCGCGGGTGTCCCGTACCAGGCGAAGTGGTGGAACACGGGCGACAGCCCGCAGGCCTCGACGAGCGATCCGGACGGCTCGCCCTGGGTGCGGCTGAAGGACTCGGAGATCCAGCGGCTCCTGTCCGGCGACGACCGGTAGGCGACCGGACCACCCGCCGGACGGGAGGCGCGGTGCCGGCCCGCACCGCGCCTCCCGTCCGCACGTCGGGGGACCTGTGGGGGCCGTCCGGCGTTCGCGGACCGCGGACGCTGTCCACAGCCCCGTTCGGGGCTGTGGTTCGGGCACTTCTTTCCGATACGCTTGTGGGCCAAGAGGAGGAGGTCCACCGATGCCAGATCCAGTGGTCCCGCAGCCCGACGGTCAGAAGACCCCGGAGCAGCGGCTGGTCGACACCACGCTGACCTTCAGCATGGACATGGGCGCGGCGCTCACCGCCGAGTCCGGAGTCTCGACCGAGGAACGCGACGCCGTCAACGCACTGCCGTCCGGTTCGGCGTTGCTCGTGGTGCGACGCGGCCCGAACGTGGGCGCGCGGTTCCTCCTCGACTCCGATGTCACGACGGCCGGCCGGCACCCCGACGCCGACATCTTCCTCGACGACGTCACCGTCTCCCGCAAGCACGCGCAATTCCTGCGGCACGGCACGGCCTTCACCGTGAAGGACAACGGCTCCCTCAACGGCACCTACTTCGACGGCGTGCGCATCGACGAGGCGCCGCTCACCGACGGTGCCGAGGTCCAGGTGGGCAAGTTCCGCCTGACGTTCTACGCCTCCCGGGTCGACCTGGCGCGCCTGGCGAACGCGTAGTGGCCGCACGGTCCGCTGCGGCCCGGGCGGGGAACGCGGCACCGGACCTGCTCACCATCGGGCAGGTCCTCGCGCGCCTCAAGCCCGAGTTCCCGGACCTGTCGAGCTCGAAGCTCCGTTTCCTCGAGGAACGCGAGCTCGTCACCCCGATCCGCACGGCGAGTGGCTACCGCAAGTTCTCGCCGGCCGACGTGGACCGCCTCCGCGTCGTGCTCGGCCTGCAGCGCGACCACTACCTGCCGCTCAAGGTCATCAAGGACTACCTGGCCGACCTCGACGCCGGTCGCGAGCCGGTCCTGCCCGGGGGCGGCGATGCTCCCCGGCCGTCGATGCTCGGTCGGGAGCGCCGCTACACCCGCGACGAGACCGTCCGGGCCGCCGGTGCTTCGCCGATGCTGCTCGCCGACGCGGTGTCGGCGTCGCTGCTGCCCGCGACCGAGACCTACGACGAGGCGAGCGTGTCGGTGCTCAAGGCGCTCGTCGACCTGCAGCGCACCGGCATCGAACCGCGTCACCTCCGCACGCTCCGCAGCACCGCCGAGCGCGAGGTCGGGCTCATCGAGTCCGCGCTCATGCCGGTGTCGCGGCGGGGCGACGCGACCTCGCGGGCGAAGGCCGCCGAGGCCGCGCGCGAGATCGCGGGGCACCTCGAGGTCATCCGCTCGAACCTCATCCGCGCCGCCATCGGTCGCCTCGACACATGACGCTGTCGGGCGCTCCGCGGGGGCTTGTGTGTCGGAGGGTGGGGCGTATCCTCGACACGCCGGACGCGCCGGGTCGGATGTCCCGCGTGGGAGCGGTCGGAGTCGCTACCGTGGACCTCGGAACAACTCTCAACCCGTCATTGAACGTTCGGGTGGGAGCTCGATCGTCGTGGAAGGCAAGCGCATGAGTGGGAACGACACCCCTGGCACCGAGTCGGACACGACCCGGTACGACCTCGGGCTGCTCTTCACCGACGGCCTGCCCGAGCACGACGAGCAGAACGGCTACCGCGGCACCGTCGCCGCCCGTGCAGCCGGTATCTCCTACCGCCAGCTCGACTACTGGGCCCGCACCGAACTCGTCCAGCCGACGATCCGCGGGGCCGCCGGCTCCGGGTCGCAGCGCCTGTACGGCTTCCGCGACATCCTGGTCCTCAAGCTCGTCAAGCGCCTGCTCGACACCGGCATCTCCCTGCAGCAGATCCGCACCGCCGTGAACCAGCTCCGCGAGTCGGGCGTGTCGGACCTCGCCCAGACCACCCTGATGTCCGACGGGGCCTCGGTCTACCTCTGCACCTCCGACGACGAGGTCATCGACCTCGTGTCCCGCGGCCAGGGCGTCTTCGGCATCGCGGTCGGCAAGGTCCTGCGCGAGGTCGAGAGCTCCCTGGTCGAGCTCGACGCCACCGCCGCGGCGGACCCGGCCGACGAGCTCGCCGCTCGCCGGGCGACGCGCGCTTCCTGACCAGGTTCTCGTCCCCGCGGCTCGGCCCGAGTGGTCACGAACCGCCGTGTGCGTGTCACCGAGTGGCCGAGAACTGTCGCCTGCGACGTTGCTGACCGACAAGTGGTGACCCCTCGGCGGACGTGAGTGGCATGTCGTGACCGCTGGGCGAGCGACATGTCGTGACCGGTGGGTGAGCGGCTGGGCGAGCCGGAGTCGCGTGTGTCTGCCGGGGCCGGGGTGGGCCTCCCGGCAGGCGCCGAGTGGTCACGGACCGCGGTGTGCACCTCGTCGAGAGGTCACGAACTGTCGTCTGCGACGTTGCCGACCGACAGTTGGCGGCCGCTCGGCGGACGTGAGCGGCATGTCGTGACCGCTGAGCGAGCCGCTGGGCGAGCCGGAGTCGGGCGTGTCTGCCGGGGCCGGGGTGGGCCTCCCGGCAGTCGCCTGAGCCTCCCGGCCGGCGCCGAGTGGTCACGAACCGCCGTGTGCACCTCGCCGAATGGTCATGAACTGTCGCCTGCGTCGTCGCCGACCGACAGGTGGTGACCCCTCGGCGGCGGTGAGCGGCACGTCGTGACCGCCTGACCGCAACGACCTAGGCGGCGCCGCCCTCGGCGTACGGGCCGATCTTGCCCGTGCGCATGATGCGCTCGAGCAGCTGGTCGAAGTTCTTCGCCATCTCCTGCGCGGACTCGCCAGGCCAGACGTGCAGGGGCTTCGCGGCGCCCTGGGCCTGCTGGAGCGAGGTGCGCTCGGGCAGCTGGGGGGAGAGCACGAGGGGGCCGAACATGTCCCGGAGCTCCTTGATGCGGAACTGGTGCTCGAGCGACTGCACGCGGGCGCGGTTCACGATGATGCCGAGCGGCTGCAGTCGTGGGGAGAGGCCGCGGCGGATCTCCTCGATGGCCCGGAGGGCACGGTCGGCGGCGGCGACGGAGAACAGACCGGGCTCGGTGACGACGGTGACGCGGTCCGACGCGGCCCACGCGGTGCGCGTGAGGGCGTTCAGGGACGGCGCGCAGTCGATGAGCACGAGCTCGTAGTCCTGCTCGACGTTGGCCAGGGCCTCCTCGAGCTTCCAGATGTCGCGGATGGAGGGGTGCGGGCCGTCGAAGTTGATGGCGGAGGGCGACCCGACCATGACGTCGATCTTGCCCTGGGAACCCTTCGTCCAGCCCGACGGGGCGATCGCCTGGCGGACGATCTTCTCCTTCGGGTTCTCGAGCACGTCGGCCACGTTGAGGTGTCCGGCGATGTTGATGTCGAGGCCGGTCGAGACGTCGGACTGCGGGTCGAGATCCACCACCAGCGTGCGCAGTCCCTTGGCGAACGCGGCCGAAGTCAGGCCGAGCGTCACCGTCGTCTTGCCGACACCACCCTTGAGGGAGCTCACGCTGAGTACATGCACGGTGAGCCACGTTACCGCCGATAGGGTTGTCCCACCTCAACCCGGGCTGAAAGGGACCTCGTGTTCAGCAAGATCCTGGTCGCGAACCGTGGCGAGATCGCCATCCGAGCATTCCGCGCTGCGTACGAGCTCGGGGCACGGACGGTCGCCGTCTACCCCTACGAGGACCGCAACTCGCTGCACCGTCTGAAGGCCGACGAGGCGTACCGCATCGGTGAGCGGGGGCACCCGGTACGCGCGTACCTCGACGTCAGCGAGATCGTCCGCGTGGCGCGGGAGTCCGGTGCCGACGCGATCTACCCCGGGTACGGCTTCCTGTCCGAGAACCCGGAGCTGGCGGCCGCCGCTGCGGCTGCGGGCATCACGTTCATCGGTCCGGGGGAGCACGTCCTCGAGATGGCCGGCAACAAGGTCACCGCGAAGGAGCACGCCATCGCGGCCGGGGTCCCGGTCCTGGCGAGCACGCCGGCGAGCCGCGACGTCGACGAGCTCGTGGCCGGTGCCGACGCCATCGGGTTCCCGGTGTTCGCGAAGGCCGTCGCCGGTGGCGGCGGGCGCGGCATGCGCCGGGTCGAGACGAAGGCCGAGCTCCGCGACGCCCTCGAGGCAGCGATGCGCGAGGCCGACAGCGCCTTCGGCGACCCGACGATGTTCCTCGAGCAGGCCGTCATCCGGCCGCGGCACATCGAGGTCCAGATCCTCGCCGACGCGACCGGCACCGACGCCGGCACGATCCACCTGTTCGAGCGCGACTGCTCGGTGCAGCGGCGCAACCAGAAGGTCGTCGAGATCGCCCCGGCGCCGAACCTCGACCCCGCGATCGCGCAGGCGCTGCACCGCGACGCCGTGGCGTTCGCCCGGTCGATCGGGTACGTCAACGCCGGCACGGTCGAGTTCCTGCTCGACACCGAGGGCGAGCGCGCCGGCCAGCACGTCTTCATCGAGATGAACCCGCGCATCCAGGTCGAGCACACCGTGACCGAAGAGGTCACCGACGTCGACCTCGTGCAGTCGCAGATGCGGATCGCCTCGGGCGAGTCGCTCGCCGACCTCGGCCTGTCGCAGGACACCGTCCGCGTGCACGGTGCGGCGCTGCAGACCCGCATCACGACGGAGGACCCGACGCAGGGCTTCCGCCCGGACACCGGCCGGATCAGCACCTACCGCAGCCCGGGCGGCGCGGGCGTGCGCCTCGACGGCGGCACGGTCGCCACCGGCGCGCAGATCAGCCCGCACTTCGACTCGATGCTCGCCAAGATGACGTGCCGCGGTCGTGACTTCCCCGCAGCGGTGGCGCGCGCGAAGCGAGCCCTCGCCGAGTTCCGCATCCGTGGGGTGAGCACGAACATCCCGTTCCTGCAGGCCGTGCTCGAGGACCCGGACTTCGCTCGCGGCGACGTGTCGACGAAGTTCATCGAAGAGCGTCCGCAGCTGCTCGGCGGCCACGTCTCGAAGGACCGCGGCACGAAGGTGCTCAACTGGCTCGCCGAAGTCACGGTGAACAAGCCGAACGGTGAACGGTCGCCGCTCGTCGTCGACCCGGGCGTCAAGCTGCCCGCCGTCGACCTGGGCACCCCGCTGCCCGAGGGGCAGCGCGACCGCCTGCTGGCGGTGGGGCCGGCCGAGTGGGCGCGGGAACTCCGCGCGCAGACGGCCCTGGCGGTCACCGAGACGACGATGCGCGACGCGCACCAGTCGCTCCTGGCCACCCGCGTCCGCACGAAGGACCTCGTCGCGGTGGCGCCGTACGTCGCGCGGCTCACTCCGCAGCTGCTCAGCGTCGAGGCGTGGGGCGGCGCGACGTACGACGTGGCTCTCCGGTTCCTCGGCGAGGACCCCTGGGAGCGCCTGGCCTCGCTGCGGCAGGCGATGCCGAACATCCCGGTGCAGATGCTGCTGCGCGGTCGCAACACGGTCGGCTACACGCCGTACCCGACCGAGGTCACCGACGCCTTCGTCGACGAGGCCGCACGGAGCGGCGTCGACGTGTTCCGGGTGTTCGACGCGCTGAACGACGTCGGTCAGATGCGACCGGCGCTCGAGGCGGTGCTCGCGACCGGTACGGCCGTCGCCGAGGCCGCGCTCTGCTACACCGCCGACCTGCTCGACCCGGCCGAGGAGCTCTACACGCTCGACTACTACCTCCGGCTCGCGGAGCAGATGGTCGAGGCGGGCGCCCACGTCATCGGGATCAAGGACATGGCCGGCCTGCTCCGCGCCGGCGCGGCCGAGAAGCTCGTCGGCGCACTGCGCGAGCGCTTCGACCAGCCGGTGCACGTGCACACGCACGACACCGCGGGTGGGCAGCTCGCGACGCTCCTCGCCGCCGCGCGGGCCGGTGCCGACGCCGTCGACGTCGCGTCCGCGCCGATGGCCGGCACGACGAGCCAGCCGAGCATGTCCGCGCTCGTCGCCGCCCTGGCGCACACCGAGCGCGACACCGGTCTGTCGCTCGGCGCGGTCGGTGACCTCGAGCCCTACTGGGAGGCCGTCCGCCGCGCCTACGCCCCCTTCGAGTCCGGGCTGCCCGGGCCGACGGGTCGCGTCTACCAGCACGAGATCCCGGGCGGCCAGCTGTCGAACCTCCGGCAGCAGGCGATCGCCCTCGGGCTCGGCGACCGCTTCGAGCAGGTCGAGGACTGGTACGCCGCGGCGAACCGGATCCTCGGCCGTCCGACCAAGGTGACGCCCTCGTCGAAGGTCGTCGGCGACCTCGCACTGCAGCTCGCCGCCGTCGGCGCCGACCCGGTCGACTTCGAGCAGAACCCGGACAAGTACGACATCCCGGACTCCGTGGTCGGGTTCATGGCCGGCGAGCTGGGCGACCTGCCCGGCGGCTGGCCCGAGCCGTTCCGCTCGAAGGTCCTGGCCGGCCGCGACGTCCGACTCGAGATCGCCGCCGTGCCCGACGCCGAGCGTGCGCACCTCGAGACCCCCGGCCCCGAGCGGCAGCAGGCCCTCAACCGCCTGCTCTTCCCGCAGCCCACGCAGCAGTTCGCCCGTGTCCGCGAGCAGTACGGCGACCTGTCCGTCGTGCCGACGGTCGACTACCTGTACGGGCTGCGTCCCGGCCAGGAGCACGTCGTCCCGCTCGGCCGGGGCGTCGACCTGTTCGTCGGGCTCGAGGCGATCGGCGAGGTGGACGACAAGGGCATCCGCACGGTCATGGCGACGATGAACGGGCAGCTCCGCCCGGTGTCGGTCCGCGACCGGTCGGTCGAGGTCGAGACGAAGGCCGCCGAGAAGGCCGACCCGTCCGACCCGAAGCACGTGGCCGCGCCGTTCTCCGGCGTGGTGACGCTCAAGGTCGCCGTCGGTGACGTCGTCGAGGCGGGCACGCCCGTGGCGACCATCGAGGCGATGAAGATGGAAGCGGCCATCACGGCGCCCGTGTCGGGCACCGTCGGCCGTCTCGCGATCCCGGCGACCCAGCAGGTGGACGCCGGCGACCTGTTGGTGGTGCTGCAGTAAATTGACCGTCCGTCCCATCCGCCTGTTCGGCGACCCCGTCCTCCGTTCCCCGGCGGACCCGATCCGACCCGAGTCGCTCGGCAGCCAGGGGGTCCGTGACCTCGTGCAGGACCTCGTCGACACCGTCCGCGAGCCCGGCCGCGCCGGCGTGGCCGCGCCGCAGATCGGCGTGGGCCTGCGGGCCTTCTCGTACAACGTCGACGGCGAGGTCGGCTACGTGCTGAACCCCGAGGTCGTCGAGGTCTCCGGCGAGCCCGAGCTCATGGAGGAAGGCTGCCTGTCCGTCCCCGGCCTCGGCTACCCGACCCGTCGGCACCCGTACGCCAAGGTGCGCGGGGTCGACGTCGACGGGAACGAGGTCGTGCTCGAGGGCACCGGGCTCATGGCCGAGGCGCTCCAGCACGAGGTCGACCACCTGGACGGCACCGTCTACGTGATGACCCTCGACCCCGAGGTCAGGCGACAGGCGTTGCGCGACATCCGCGCGCAGGACTGGTTCCACTGATCCGACGCCCGTTCCGGTGACACCCGGAAGCGGGATTGTCGTCTCGTCCTGACGACGAGGTACCGTACCGTCGTCGGCTTCCCACCGACGACGTATCCCACACCCCCAGGACAGCATCATGGCCGCTCAGGACAACGAGCTCAGCTCGCACCGCACCCGTACCAACCTCCGACCCGACTCGGCCGCCTCGACGACGTCGTCGACGGCCGTGCTCGACGCACCCGCCGCGGAGATGCCCCCGCAGGGCTGACCGCAGCAGGGCGCGTCGCGCCCCGCGCACACCGTGACCGCCTGGAGGCCCGGTGCCGATCCCATGGACCGGCACTGGGCCTCCAGGCCGTCGCGACGGACGTTCTTGCCCATTGCACGCGAGATGGGAAGACGAATCGCGCGTAGGGGGCCAGAAGTTCGGACCTCCTACGCGCGATTCCGCTTCCCACGCGCGAAACGACCACCTACGCGCGGAACAGCGCCCACCGCGGAACCGCCGCCTACGCGCGACGGCGGCGGCCCTCGACGACCGGCGTCGCCGTCGTCTGCACCTTCGACCCCGAGTAGATGTGCTCGACGTCCGCGGCGAAGTCGCGGAGGACCACCGCACGCTTGATCGTGAGCTTCGGAGTGAGGTGCCCCGACGCCTCGGTGAGGTCCGCGTCGAGGATCGTGAAGGACCGCACCGACTCGGCGCGCGAGACCCGTCCGTTCGCGGCGTCCACGGCTTCCTGCACGGCGGCCAGCACCCGGTCGTCGCGGGTCGCGGCGCCGGGCTCGAGCGCCGGCGAGATGCCCCGGCTCTCGCACCAGCCGGGCAGCATGTCGCGGTCCAGGGTGACGAGCGCGGCGACGAACGGCTTGCCCTCGCCGACGACGACGACCTGTCCGACGAGCGGGTGCTCGCGGATGCCGTCCTCGAGGGGCGCGGGGGCGACGTTCTTGCCGCTCGCGGTGACGATGAGCTCCTTGGCCCGGCCGGTGACGGTGAGCACGCCGTCGCCGTCGAGACGGCCGAGGTCGCCGGTGCGGAACCAGCCGTCGGCGAAGGCGGACGCCGTGGCCTCCTCGTTGTGCCAGTAGCGGTCGAAGACGTCGACGCCGCGGATGAGGATCTCGCCGTCGTCGGCGATGCGGACCTCGACGCCGGGCAGGGCGGGGCCGACCGACCCGATGCGCAGGTCGGCAGCGCGGTTCACCGTCGCCGGCGCCGTGGTCTCGGTGAGGCCGTAGCCCTCGAGGATGAGCACGCCGATCGAGCGGAAGAAGTGCGACAGCCGCGGTGAGAGCGGCGCCGAGCCGCTGACCGCGTACCGGGTGCGGCCGCCGAGGGCGTCGCGGAGCTTGGCGTAGACGAGCTTGTCGAACAGCCGGAAGCGCAGCGCGAGCCCGAGGGGCACCCGGCCGGCCGTGACGGCCTCGGAGTGCGCGACCGCGGTGGCCGCCGCCGCGCGGAACACCCGGCCGCGGCCGCCGAGGTCGGCCTTCTGCTCGGCGGAGTTGTAGATCTTCTCGAACACGCGCGGCACGGCGAGCAGGAACGTCGGGCGGAACGTCGAGACCGCGCGCATGAGGTCCTTCGTGTCCGGCTCGTGGCCGACCAGGACGCCCGTCGAGATCGACATGACCGCGATGAACCGGGCGAAGACGTGGGCCATCGGGATGAAGAGCAGGGTCGAGGACCCGTCGGCCACCACCTCGGGCATGGCCTCGCTCGCGCCCTCGACGGTGGCGGTGAAGTTGTCGTGCCGGAGCACGCAGCCCTTCGGCCGACCGGTGGTGCCCGACGTGTAGATGATCGTGGCGTCGTCGTGTCCGTGCACGTCCGCGGTCCTGGCGTCGAGCTCGTCGTCGGTGACGTGCTCGCCGAGCCGGACCAGGTCGTCGAGCCCGCCGCCGTCGATCGTCCAGTGCTGCCCGAGGTGCGGCAGGTCCGGCGCGATCGAGGCGACGCGGCGCGCGTGCTCCTCCTGCTCGACGACGATCGCGACCGCCTCGGAGTCGGACAGGATCCAGCGGACCTGGTCGGGCGAGCTCGTCTCGTAGACCGGGACGGACACCAGGCCCGCCTGCCACAGGGCGAAGTCGACGAGGGTCCACTCCATGCGGGTGCGGGAGAGGATCGCCACGTGGGCACCCGGCGCCAGGCCGGCGGCGACGAACCCCTTCGCGATGCCGCGGACGCGCGCGAGCGTCTCGGCGGCGGTGACGGTGCTCCACGAGTCGCCGTGGCGCTGCGCGAGGACCGGTCGGTCCGGCGTGCTGGCGGCCCGGGCCTCGAGCAGCCGGGCGGCGGAGCCGTGGTCGGGGGCGACCGGACCGGTGCCGGTGCTGCTGCCGGCGGCGGGCCGGGCGCGGTCCGGGGTCGGGGTGCTGCGCGGTGCGGGCCGCTGATCGTTCACGGTGACTCCCTTGTCTGCCGGTTCGATTCGGTGTCGACTCGTCCTCGAGACGACACGCTCAGCATAGGACGCGTCACCGGGCGTTCCGTGGGTCCCGGACGAACGGGTAGGCTCGTTCTCCGTGCAGGCCATCGGAATCGACATCGGGGGCACCAAGATCGCGGGGGCGGTCGTGACGGAACTGGGCGAGATCATCGCCGAGGACCGCGTGGCCACCAACGCTGCGGACCCGGACGCCATGCTGGACGACGTGGTCGCGATGGTCTCGCGGCTCCGCGCGACGAGCGACGTGGGAGCGGTCGGCGTCGCCGCACCGGGCTTCATCGACGCGTCGCAGTCGATCGTCTACTACACGCCGAACATCCGGTGGCGGAACGAGCCCCTGCGGCAGAAGCTGCAGCAGCGCCTCGGCGACCTGCACATCACCGTCGACAACGACGCGAACGCCGCCGGCTGGGCCGAGTTCCGGTTCGGCGCCGGGCGACTCGTGTCGGACATGACCATGCTCACCATCGGCACCGGGGTCGGCGGCGCGATCGTCACCGAGGACCGCCTGTTCCGCGGCGGCTTCGGCACCGGCGGCGAGATCGGGCACCTGCGCATCGTGCCGAACGGCCTGCCCTGCGGCTGCGGCGCCCGCGGCTGCATCGAGCAGTACGGCTCCGGCCGTGCGCTCCAGCGCATGGCGAACGACGTCGCCGACGCCGGCGGTATCGGGTCGGCCCTCGCCGACGCCCGGGCCGACAACGGCGGGCAGCTCGACGGCGGGATCGTCGGCGACCTCATCCTGGCCGACGACCCCGGCGCCCTCGCTGCGCTCCGCCGCCTGGGCCGGCACCTCGGCGAGGCCTGCGCGTCGCTGTCCGCGGTGCTCGACCCGCAGCTGTTCGTGTTCGGCGGCGGCGTCGCGAGCGCGGGGGACCGACTGCTCGACCCGATCAAGCAGGCCTACCTCAACAACCTGCCGGCGCGGGGATACCACCCGGAGCCCGACTTCGTGATCGCCGAGCTCGTGAACGATGCGGGCGTCGTCGGCGCGGCCGACCTCGCCCGGATCCACGCCCGGACGGCGTAGGGTCGGGCCACCCACCACCTGGAGTCGTCGATGACCTACTGGCTGCTGAAGAACTTCGTGCTCGGCCCGCTCATCCTCACCCTGTTCCGCCCGTGGGTGATCGGCCGCGAGAACGTGCCGACGACCGGACCGGTCATCTTCGCGTCGAACCACATCTCGTTCATCGACTCGGTGATCCTGCCCGCGGTGCTCGACCGGCGGTTGTCCTTCCTGGCGAAGAGCGACTACTTCACCGGGCGCGGCCTGAAGGGCTGGGCGACGAAGACGTTCTTCAACGCGATCGGCCAGCTGCCCATCGACCGCTCCGGCGGCAAGGCGTCCGAAGCGTCCCTGCGCACCGGGCTGCAGGTCCTGGCCCGCGGCGAGCAGCTCGGCATCTACCCCGAGGGCACCCGCAGCCCCGACGGCAAGCTGTACCGGGGTCGCACCGGCATCGCGCGGATGATCCTCGAGGGCCGCGTGCTCGTCGTCCCGGTCGCCATGGTGGGCACCCGTGAGGTCCAGCAGATCGGGCAGAAGTTCCCGAAGATCAAGCGCGTCGGCGTCGTCTTCGGCAAGCCGCTCGACTTCTCGCGCTTCCAGGGGTTCGAGACCGACCGCTTCATCCTGCGCAGCGTCACCGACGAGGTCATGCACGAGCTCGCCGGTCTGAGCCGCCAGGAGTACGTCGACGTCTACGCGACGAGCGTCAAGGAGCGCGCGAGCTCTGCGCGCGAGGCCGTCATGCGGGAACGCGGGAGCACGCCCGCACGTTAGGCTCTGATGGTCCCGGCACCCGCCCGGGGCGCACGGCGTCGCCGATGTGCACGCCGCGCCGATCGCACAGAACACCGAGGTACCGCCCTTGTCCGAGTCGACCGACTTCGTCGCCCTGCAGGATCCGGACGCGATCGAGGGCCTGGACTACTGGCGCACCCTCCCGATCAAGCAGCAGCCGACCTGGCCGGACCCCGCCGCGGCCGAGGCCGCCTCGGCCGAGATCGCCACGCTGCCGCCGCTCGTCTTCGCCGGCGAGGTCGACAAGCTGCGCGAGCGGCTCGCCGCCGCCGCCCAGGGCAAGGCGTTCCTGCTGCAGGGCGGCGACTGCGCCGAGACCTTCGCCGGTGCCACCGCCGACTCCATCCGCGACCGCGTCAAGACGATCCTGCAGATGGCCGTCGTGCTCACGTACGGTGCCTCGATGCCGGTCATCAAGATGGGGCGCATGGCCGGCCAGTTCGCCAAGCCGCGCTCGAGCGACTTCGAGACCCGCGGCGACGTCACGCTGCCCGCCTACCGCGGCGACATCGTGAACGGCTACGACTTCACCCCGGAGAGCCGGCAGGCCGACCCGCGCCGCCTGGTGCAGGGGTACCACACCGCCGCGTCGACCCTGAACCTCGTCCGCGCCTTCACGCAGGGCGGGTTCGCCGACCTGCGCCAGGTGCACTCGTGGAACAAGGGCTTCGCGTCGAACCCGGCGAACGCCCGGTACGAGCACCTGGCGCAGGAGATCGACCGCGCGATCCGCTTCATGGCGGCCTGCGGCGCCGACTTCGACGCCCTGAAGAACGTCGAGTTCTACGCCTCGCACGAGGGCCTGCTCATGGACTACGAGCGGCCGATGACCCGCATCGACTCCCGGTCCGGCCAGGCGTACGACACCTCGGGCCACTTCATCTGGATCGGGGAGCGCACGCGTGACCTCGACGGTGCCCACGTGGACTTCCTGTCCCGCGTCCGGAACCCGATCGGCGTGAAGCTCGGCCCGACGACGAGCGTCGACGACATGCAGGCCCTGGTCGAGAAGCTCGACCCGAACCGCGAGCCCGGTCGCCTGACCTTCATCACCCGCATGGGCGCCGGCAAGATCCGCGACGAGCTGCCGAAGCTGCTCGAGGCGATCAAGGGCATGGACGCGAACCCGCTGTGGGTCACCGACCCGATGCACGGCAACGGCCTCACCACGCCCACCGGCTACAAGACGCGGCGCTTCGACGACGTCGTCGACGAGGTGCTCGGCTTCTTCGAGGCGCACCGTCAGGTCGGCACCTACCCGGGCGGCATGCACGTCGAGCTCACCGGCGACGACGTCACCGAGTGCCTCGGCGGCTCGGAGCACATCGACGAGGCCACGCTCGCGACCCGTTACGAGTCGCTGTGCGACCCGCGGCTCAACCACATGCAGTCGCTCGAGCTCGCCTTCCTGGTGGCCGAGGAGCTCGGCGCGCACCCGCACGTCCGCGCCTAGCGCGACGCAGGTCGGGTCGGTCCCGGCAGAGCGACAGGACCCCGCGAGCAGTTCGCGGGGTCCTGTCGCTGCCGCGGACCGGACGGGAGGCCCGTGGCAGGCCCGCACCGTGCCTCCCGTCCGTCGTGCCGGTCGCGCCCAGTGCCAGCCGCGCGCGTCCGACGCGGCCGCCCGCCGTGCCGTCCCGTCCCGTCCCGCGGAAGCGACACTGTCTCGCCGATGTGCGGCGCCAGACTGTCGCCCTCGCGGAGCCTTCGGCGGGGCCAGGCGGACGTGTGTCGCCGTGGCGGATCGGACTGCTCGCCCCGCTCGCCCTGCCCGCTGCCCGCTGCGCGCGGCGCCGGCGGTGCCGGCGGTGCCGTTCTGCGAAAGCGACAGTGTGCCGCCGATGTGTGGCGCCAGACTGTCGCTTTCGCGAAGCCTTCGACGTGTCAGTCGCCCCGCTACTGGTCGTACGCGAGGGTGACGGTGTCGCCCCGGTGCACGGTGGCACCGACGCCGGGGTCCGTGCCGGTGACCGGGAGCTTCGACTTCCAGTCGTAGAAGCCGCAGAGGATGTTCGTGCAGTCCGGTACCGAGACCTGGAGCCCGAGTCCGCGCAGGGTCGCCGTGGCCTCGTTGATGGTCGCCCCGACGACGCCGTCCTCGGGGATGACGATGGGCGTCGGACCCTTCGACACGACGACGTCGACGGTGCTGCCGCGGACGACGGGGGAGTCCTGCACCGAGGCGGACACGATCTGCCCCTGCGGTACGGACTCGTCGTACTCCTCGGTCTGCGCGCCGAGCACCAGGCCGACGTCGTCGAGCGCTGCCGTGGCCTGCTCGACGGTCTTGCCCGCGAGGTCCGGGACCGGACCGAGGGAGACCGTGAGCGTGACCGGCCCGGTCTCCCCGTAGGCCTTCACGGTGCTCAGGTCGAGGCGTTCGCCGTCAGCTCCGCGCCCGGTGGCCGCGATGACGGTGTCCTCCGGGGCGTCGGCGGAGAACTGGTAGCGGTCGTCCTGCAGCTCGAAGTCGTCGTCGAGGGCAGCGGTGACGGTGGACAGCGGCTGGCCGACGATCGCCGGGAGCGCGATCATCCGCGGACCGTTCGACACGACGATCCGGACGGCGGTGCCCTTCCGGACCTCGCGCGCCGCGGCCGGTTCCGTGGCCGACACCTGTCCCTTCGCGACGACGGCGTCGAACCGTGTCCCGGTCTTCGACGCCGTGTGCAGGCCCTGCGCTTCGAGCAGCTGCCGGGCCTGTGAGACCGACTTGCCCGCGACCGCCGGGATCCGCACGTTGCCACCGGGGCCCGGCCCGAACCAGAAGGCGATGCCGGCGGCGACGAGGGCGAGCACGACGACGATCGCCAGGGCGGCCCAGCCGCGCTTCCGCCGCTTGCCGGACAAGTCGGCCAGGCGTTGCGCGGCGGGGGAGAGCGCTCCCGGCTGCGAACCGGTGCGCCGGGGTCCGGGCGGCGCGTTCCGGCCCCGCGCCGGACGACCGGGGTCGGTGGCGCGGTCGCGCGGGATGACGGCCGTCGCGTCGGTGGCCGGCGGGGAAGCAGGGGCACCCGCTCCGGAGCCGGCGCCGCCGCCGCCCGAGGGCAGGATCGCCGTGGCGTTCTCGGGTCGGAGCACCGCGGTCCGGTACTGCCCGGTGGCGCGCTGCTGGTTGCCGGCCATGTGGTCGAGCATCTCGCGGGCGTCGCGGGGGCGGTCGTCGGGGTTGCGCGCGGTCGCCCAGGCGACGAGGTCGTCGAGCTCGGGCGGCACGCCGTCGACCGCGGCGCTCGGCAGCGGCACGGTGTCGTTGGCGTGCTGGTAGGCGATCTGCATCGGCTGGTCGCCCTTGTAGGGCTGCTCGCCGGTGAGCATCTCGTAGAGCATGATGCCGAGCGCGTAGATGTCGCTGCGCGAGTCCGCGGCGCCGCGGGTGACGAGCTCGGGGGACAGGTACGCGATCGTGCCGAGGAGCGCCGCACCGGTCGCGGTGTTCGCGGTGGTGGCACGGGCGAGCCCGAAGTCGCCGAGCTTGATCCGGCCGTCGTCGGCGAGCAGGACGTTCTCGGGCTTGAGGTCGCGGTGCACGATGCCGGCGCGGTGCGCCGAGGCGAGTCCGGCGAGCACGGCCCGCAGGATGTCGGTCGCCTGCTCCGGCGTCAGGGCGTGGTGCTCCTGGAGCAGGTCCCGCAGCGTGATGCCGGGGATGTACTCCATGACGATGTAGGCGGTGTCGTCCTCGGCGCCCTGGTCGTAGACGCCGACGAGGTTCGGGTGCGACAGGCGGGCCGCGGAACGGGCCTCCTGGATGAAGCGCTCCCGGAACGCCTGGTCGTCCGCCAGGTGCCCGTGCATGATCTTGATCGCGACGCGCCGTTCGAGGCGGACGTCCGTGGCGAGGTACACGGTCGCCATGCCCCCGCGCGCGATGCGGGAGCGGACGCGGTACCGCTGATCGATCATGCGACCGATCATCGGATCCGTGGCGGCGTTCGTGCTCATCGGCGGCATTCTACGAATCGAGACTGCACACGGCCGCACTGACGCACCGGTCGTGATGCAATCTCGATCTTGCGGATGAGACTCAGAGCGTGGCCAGCCAGCCCTCGGCGGCGCTCGCCCAGTGGGCGTAGGCCTTCGGGTAGGCGGAACGCTGCACGGCCTGGGCCGCGTCCGTGATGCTCATCGACGCCCATCCGGGCACGTCGAGCAGGCCGCGCGTCGTGCCGGCGTTCGGGTTCGACCGGCCGCCGTAGAAGAGCTTCGCGGCGTGGGTCGGGTCCTGCAGGGCCGCGGCGCTGCCCCAGCCCTGGCTCGGACGCTGCTGGAACAGGCCGACCGAGTCACGGTCGCCGTGCGCGAGGTTGCGGAGGCTCGACTCCTGCATCGCGGCGGCGAGGGCGACGACGATGCCCCGGTCCGGCACACCGAGGGAGCGTCCGACGGCGACGATCGTCGCGGCGTTCTGCCGCTGCTGGGCGCTCAGCCCGACGGCGGAGCTGACCGCGGCACCGGAGGGCGCGGCGGCGACGGCGGTGGACGTGGCACCGGGCAGGACGAGGGTGCCGCCCGCGTAGATGGTGCTCGTGTAGCTCAGGCCGTTCGCGGACAGGAGCGACGCGACCGACACGTGGTGCGCGGCGGCGATCGAGCCGACGGTGTCGCCCGCGGCGATCTTCACCGAGGACGCACGCGACGCCGACGACCCGCCGGAGCCGGACGTGGACGACGCCGTCGAGGACGGCGCCGACGTCGTGGCGCCGTGCGGCACCCGGAGGGTCTGGCCCGGGTAGATGACGCTGCGCTGCGAGAGCCGGTTCGCCGACAGGAGCGCCGACGTGGACACGCCCACGCGGGACGCGATGCCGGAGACCGTGTCGCCCGACTTCACGTGGTAGCTCGAGGTGCTCGACCCGGTGGACGCGGTGGCGCCCGACGTCGCGGCCCCCGACGTGCGGGTGGACGCGGTGGTGACCGCGGGCGTCGAGGCGAGGTGCAGGGTCTGGCCCGGGTGGATGATCGTGTTCCAGCCGAGGCCGTTGCGCACCAGGACCTCCTGCGCGGAGAGGCCGAAGCGGGCGGCGATGCCGGACACGGTGTCGCCCTGGCGGACCGTGTACGAGGACGGCACCGAGGCGGTCGCCGCGACGGTGGTCACGACGGTCTGCGCCGGCCGGGCGACGGCGGTGCTGAACACCGGGCGGTCGCCGACGGTGCGGTCCTGGTCGACGTGGCGCTTGTGGTTCGCGTCCTGGTCGTCGTGCCGCGGTTCGGCGTGCGCGACGGGGCCGGTGAGTCCGGCGGTCACCGCGATGGTCCCCGCGAGGACGATGGGGACGGTGGCGAAGCGGGCGGATCGCGCGCGCCGGGCGGCGTCGTCTGCGGCGTTGTCCACGGGTTTCTCCTGACCTCGGTGAGCCGTGCTCGTGCGTGCGCGCACTCACAGGTGGCCCCACGCTGGCATGGTGTGGTTTCCAAGTCAACCAGAGAGTCGGACGTGACGCGTGTGACTGGTGTGACGAACGAGGTCGCGCCGGACCGGCGCGCGCTCTGGCACCATGGGCGTGTGAGTGCCGCACCCGCAGACGACCTGACCCTCTCCGAGCGCTGGCTGACCGTCCCCGAACTCGTGGACATGTTCAGCACCAGCCCCGGCCGGATCCACCGACTCTTCGAGCAGAAGACCCTGCTCGCCGCCCGCGTCGGCGGAGTCCTCCGGGTGCCGGTCGAGTTCCTGGAGGACGGCGAGCCGATGCCCGAGCTCCGCGGCACGCTCATCGTGCTCGGCGACAACGGCTTCACCGACGACGAGGCGGTCCGCTGGATGCTCACCGTCGACGACGCGATGGGCACGACGCCGATCGCGGCGCTGCGCGCCGGTCGCAAGGCCGAGGTGCGCCGCGTGGCTCAGTCGCTGCTCTAGACCCGCCCCGGGACGGACGGGAGGCCCGTGGCGGTGTCGCCACGGGCCTCCCGTCCGTTCCGGGGTCGCGTCTACGCGGAGCGGCGGCTGACCGTGTCCGCCAGCGACGCGAGCTGGTCGCGCGCCGACGGCGTGAGCGGGGAGGACTCGAGCGCGGCCTTGGCGCGCGCGACGTGCCGGTCGATCGATCGTTCCACCGCGGCGACCGCACCGGACTCGGTGAGGGTGGCGCGGAGCATCTGCACCTGGGCCTCGTCGAGGTCCGGGTCGCCGAGGAGCTCGTCGAGCAGCTGCCGGGGGCCGCTCGGCAGCGCCTTGCGCGCGGACGCGATGAGGACGGTGCGCTTGCCCTCGCGCAGGTCGTCGCCGGCGGGCTTGCCCGTGACCTCGGGGTCGCCGAAGACGCCGAGCATGTCGTCGCGCAACTGGTACGCCACCCCGAGCGGCAGACCGAAGGACCGCAGGCCCTCGAGCTGCGAATCGCTCGCGCCGGCGACGAGTGCGCCGATGACGAGGGGGGCCTCGATCGAGTACTTGGCGGACTTGAAGACGATGACGCGCTGGGCGCGGAGCAGGTGCTCGGACTCGTCGATGACGGGCCAGGCGGTCTCCTCGTGCACGTCGAGGTACTGCCCGGCGGTGACGTCGAGGCGCATCGCGTGGAACTCCTGGCGGACGATCCGTGCCCGGACCGGGTCGAGCAGCGCCAGGCCCTCGTCGAAGACGGAGTCACTCAGGGACAGCAGCAGGTCGCCGAGCAGCAGGGCCGAGTTCGTGCCGTACTGCGCCCGGTCACCGGTGAACCCGGACTCCTGGTGCAGGGACTCGAAGCGGCGGTGCGCCGCCGGTCGCCCACGGCGGGTGTCCGAGCGGTCCATGATGTCGTCGTGCACGAGGGCTGCGGCGTGGAAGACCTCGAGCGCGGCGGCGACGGTGACGACGGCCTCGGCGGTGGTCTGTCGCGAACCCTCGGCGAGGGGGTCGAACGAGCCGGAGCGCCCCGCGACCGACTGCCAACCCCAGTAGCAGAACAGCGCCCGGAAGCGCTTGCCGCCGGACAGCAGGTCTCGGGCGTACTGGTCGAACGGCGCGAGGTCGGGGCTGATCGCGAGGAGCCGCTCACGCTGCTCGTCGAGTGCCCGGTCGATACGCGCCGATACGAGGTCCACTAATCGCGTACTCTCAGCCACGGTGCCTAGCCTAGTGGAGTGGTCCGGACGTAGGATCGGCCCACTCAAGACGAGTGTTTTCCAGCCCGGTTCACCAACCCCGCGTCGATCCCAGGAACAGAGGGAACCAAGATGCCGCTCTCGGAACAGGAGCAGCGCCTTCTCGAAGAGATGGAGCGCAGCCTCTACCAGAACGATTCCGACTTCGTGGCGCGTGTCACACGTCGACAGGGCCGTCCGACGTACACGTCCATCACGCTCGGGGTGCTCGGCGCCCTCGCCGGTGTGGCCGTCGTCATCGTCGGCCTCGCCATCAAGGCACCGCTCCTCGGCATCCTCGGCTTCGTCGTGATGCTCGCCGGCGTGCTGTTCGCCCTGCGCCCCGGTCTCGGCGCTCCGAAGGCGAAGGCGCCGCGGTCCGGACGCCCCTCCAACGGCGGGTCCGCCCGGTCCGGTGGGTCGTCGCGGTCGTCGAACGGCGGCGGGTCCTTCATGGACCGCATGAACGAGCGTTGGGACAAGCGGAACGACCAGAGCTAGCGCTCCCTCCACAGTCCTCCACGGGGTCGGCCTTCGGGCCGGCCCCGTTCTGTGTTCCCGGGGGGCGGTGTCGCACGGGCCGGACCGGACCGAGCAGGGCAGAGCCGGTCCGGTCCGGTCCGGTCGGTCCGGCTCGGTCGGCGCCGAGGTCGCACGAACTGTCGCTGGGGGCCCCGCGAGCGACGGTCCGAGCGACCTCGGCGGAGTCCGTGCGGCATGTCGTGACCTCTCGCCAGCGTCTCTGACTGCGCGCCTCGGCCTCCGATCGTCGGTGAGGTCGCACTCCGACCCGCTCCGGCCACCGGGATCCGGTCCGGACCGCGATCTCACCGACCTCGCCGCGCCCCGGCGTGCCGGCGTTTCGCCTCCGGCTGGCGCCGAGGTTGCACGAACTGTCGCGCGAGGCCGGCGCGGGCGACAGTTCGACCGACCTCGGCGGACTTTGTGCGGCATGTCGTGACCTCTCGCCGGCGAGACCGTCCGCCCGCACCCCGGCGTCCGCGCCTCGGCCTCCGGGCGCCGGTGAGATCGCACTCCGACCCGCTTCGGCCACCGGGATCCGGTCCGGAGTGCGACCTCAGCGACCTCGCCGCGCCCTGACGTGCTCCACCGGCTGCGAAAGTCCTCCACTTCGCTCCACCGACGCCCCACGAGCGCCGATCCGCGCGGTTGCGGGCCTCGACGGACCGCCGGTGGGCCCGGTGGCCGTCCGGAGCGCCCCCAGAAGGGGTGTCGCGGGCCGAAAAGGGAGCGGGAACCTGGGCAGGGGGAGGGGAGTGGAGTAAAGTGGGGCATGCAACGGTCCGGTGGAGCGGAGGGGAGGCCCGACGTGCTGCTCGGTACCCATGCCCCGAAGCTCGACGAGAAGGGTCGCGTCATCCTGCCCGCCAAGTTCCGGGACGAACTGTCCGGGGGACTCGTGATGACCCGTGGGCAGGAACGCTGCGTCGTGGTCTTCAGCGCCCGGACGTTCGAGGAACTCCACGAGCGCATCCGGACCGCCCCGATGACGTCGAAGCGCACCCGGGACTACATGCGCCTGTTCCTGTCGGGAGCGAGCGCGGAACAGCCCGACAAGCAGAACCGCGTCACGATCCCGCAGAACCTCCGCGAGTACGCGGGGCTCGAGCGGGACCTGACGGTCATCGGCAGCGGTGACCGTGCCGAGATCTGGTCGACCACCGCGTGGGAGGCCTACTACGCCGAAGCCGAAGAGGCGTTCGCCGACAACGACGAGGAGGTGATCCCGGGGATCTTCTGATCCGTGGATCGGGACTCCCAGCCGTGGAGCCCTGACATCACTTCCCCGATGTCAGGTCGCATGGATGGGGATCCGGACCCGCGGCCCAGGAGACGAGGGGCTGCACATGGCCGAGGACGAGACTCCGAAGTTCCCGCACACGCCGGTGATGCTCGAGCGCATCGTCGACCTGTTCACGCCGACCCTCGAGGGGCCGGGCAAGGTCGTCGTCGACGCCACCCTCGGCATGGGCGGGCACTCCGAGGGGCTGCTCGAGCGCTTCCCGGAGCTGACGCTCATCGGTCTCGACCGCGACACCGACGCGCTCGGCATCGCGGGGGAGCGGCTCGCCCGGTTCGGCGACCGGGTCCGCCTGGTGCACACCGTGTACGACGGCATCGTCGACGCGATCGAGGGCGAGGGCTTCACGACCGTCGACGGCGTGCTCTTCGACCTCGGCGTGAGCTCGCTGCAGCTGGACCGTGCCGAGCGCGGCTTCGCCTACAGCCAGGACGCCCCGCTCGACATGCGGATGGATCGGACCGAGGGGCAGACCGCCGCCGACGTGCTGGCCACCTACGACGAGGGCGAGCTGCGTCGGATCTTCCAGCGCTACGGCGAGGAGAAGCTCGCCGGTCGGTACGCCCGGGCGATCGTCGAGCGTCGCGCGAGCAAGCCCTTCACGATGTCCGGCGACCTGGTCCAGGTGCTGCACGACGCCACCCCGGTCGCCGTCCAGCGGCAGGGGCACCCCGCCAAGCGCGTGTTCCAGGCGCTGCGCATCGAGGTCAACGCCGAGCTGAGCGTGCTCGAACGTGCGATCCCGGCGGCGCTCGACGCCATCGCGGTCGGCGGACGCATCGTCGTCGAGTCGTACCAGTCGCTCGAGGACCGCATCGTCAAGCGGGCCCTCGTGGAGCGCACGAAGTCGAGCGCCCCCGCCGGGCTGCCGGTCGAACTGCCCGAGCACCGGCCGACGTACGAACTGGTCGTCAAGGGCGCCGAGCTGGCCGACGAGGCCGAGCGCGCCGCCAACCCCCGAGCAACCCCCGTGCGCCTGCGCGCGGCCGAGCGGATCCGGAAGTGACATGAGCACGAACCTCGCACTCGTCGACCCCGCCGTCGTCCCGTCGCGGGCCCCGCGCCCGGACCGTCAGCACCGCCCGGAGCTCGTCGAGGTCACGCCGTCGAAGGCGCAGCGTCGGGCCCGTCCGCGCATCGGCTACGCCGTGGTCGCCGTGGCGGCCCTCGGCATCCTGCTGCTCGCCCAGCTCGGCATCAGCATGGTGCTCAGCCAGGGGGCGTACACGCTCGACTCGCTGAGCGCCGAGCGGACCGACCTGTCCCGGACGCAGCAGTCGTTGTCCGAGGAGCTCCGGGTGCTGGACTCGCCGCAGAACCTGGCGCGCAACGCGCAGGGGCTCGGCATGATCGCCAACTCGACCCCGGTCTACCTCGACCCGAAGACCGGCCGCGTCTACGGCACGCCGACGCCGGCGAAGCCGGACGAGTCCACGGTGTCGACGGACAACCAGGTACCGAACGCCCTGCTGGACGACGTCCCGCTCGCCGCGAAGCCCGGCAGCACGACGTCCGGCACGGACAAGACCGCCAAGGCGGACAAGACGGACAAGACCACCACGACGGACACGACCGACAAGACGGACGAGGCGGCGACGACGGAGCAGCCCGCCCAGGCCGCTCCCTCTGGGAAGACCTCCGACGCCAGCGCGTCGGACGGGGGTTCGTCGAAGTCCTCCGTAGAGTCCGACGCGAACCAGCTCCAGGCGCCCTCGACCCGGTGACCGACGGGGCTGACGCTCCCCTCCAGCCCCACCCAGCACCACCCCGGGAAGGACCGCACGCGTGACCAGGACGATCCGCAACCGCCGACTGCGCTACAGCATCGTGATGCTCGCCGTGATCGCCCTGGTGGGCGTCTTCGTGGTGCGGCTCGTCGACATCCAGGTGGTGCAGGCGGCCGAGATGAACAAGCAGTCGGCGGCGAAGCGCAGCATCCCGGTGACCGTCTACGGCACCCGCGGGTCGATCGTCGACCGCAGCGGCACCGCCCTGGCGGACAGCGTGACGCGCTACAACATCACCACCGCGCCCCGGCTCGTCAAGAAGTTCACGGGCAAGCTCGGCGGCACGCGCAAGAAGCAGGTCTCGGTCGACACGGCGCTCCAGGCCCTCGCGAAGGCGTCCGGGGGCGACGCAGCGACGATGCGGCAGAACATCGCGGCGGACCCGCGGTCGAACTTCGCGTACCTGGTGAAGGGCCTCGACGTGAAGCACTTCGAGGCGGTGCGGGCGCTCGAGATCCCGTGGGTCTACAAGGAGCAGCAGGCGGCCCGGGTCTACCCGGCTGGGGCGACGACCGGCAACCTGACCGGCTTCATGGGCACCGACGGCGCGCAGGCCGGCCTGGAGTACGCGTACAACCGGTGCCTCGCGGGCACGAACGGTTCCGAGACGTACGAGCGCGGCGAGGACGGCGTGCAGCTGCCCGGCAGCACCGTGACGAAGACGAAGGCCAAGGACGGCGGCACCCTCCACACCACGATCGACAGCGACCTGCAGTACATGGCGCAGCAGACGATCGCGTCCGCCGGCAAGGAGCTGCAGGCGGAGTCGGCGACGGCGACGGTGACGAGCGTCAAGACCGGCGAGATCCTGGCGGTCGCCGACTGGCCGACCGTCGACCCCAACGACGTCGACGCCACCACGGACAAGGGTGCCTTCGGCTCGCGGGCGCTGACGGCCTCGTACGAGCCGGGCTCCACGATCAAGGCCGCCATCGCCGCGGCGCTGCTCGACCAGGGCAAGTCGAGCCCCACCGACCAGGCCGTCGTGCCCTACTCCCGCACGTTCCCCTGGGGCGGCCGCATCCAGGACTCGGAGTTCCACCAGACCGAGAACCTGACCCTGACCGGCATCCTGCAGAACTCGTCGAACGTCGGCATCACGGAGCTCGGCGAGCGGCTGACGCCCCAGCAGCGCTACGACTACATGAAGAAGTTCGGCCTGTTCGAGCCGGAGAGCGCGATCGACTACCCGGGCCAGCCGTCGATGGACTACGGCTCGACGCCGGACTGGGACCAGCAGACGAACATCAACTCGATGTTCGGCCAGGGCATCTCGACGACGGCCGTGCAGGTCGCGAGCGTCTTCCAGACCATCGCCAACGACGGCGTGCGCATCCCGCTGCACTTCGTCACGGGCTGCACCACCGCCGACGGCACGACGATCGACGCGCCCGACGTGCAGAAGCAGCGCGTCGTGTCGGCGTCCGCCGCGGAGCAGACCACGCAGATGCTGCAGAGCGTCGTGACGGGCGGCACGCTCGTCGGCATGGAGCGGATCTCCGGCTACAACATCGCCGCCAAGACCGGTACGGCCGAGGTCGCCGAGGGCTCGAAGGGCTACGGCGGACAGCGCATCACGTCGGTGGCCGGAATGGCACCCGCCGAGGACCCCCAGTATGTTGTCACGGTGACGTTCACGAAGCCGCAGACCAACAAGTGGTCCAGTGGTGCGGCTCCGGCGTTCCGAACCCTCATGTCCCAGGTGCTCGAGAAGTACCGAGTAGCCCCCTCCACGACGCCGGCGAAGCTCTACCCGTCGACGTGGTGAGGAAGAAGGAACACTTGTCCGCACGGATCCCCCCGGTCCTCCGACCCGAACACCCGACCCCGAGGGCCGTCGCCGAACTCGCCAACGCCTTCGGCATGCGAGTCGTCGGCTCGGTCGACGCCGTCGAGACGACCGGTGTCACCCTGAGCGCCACGGAGGTGCAGCCGGGCGACCTGTTCGTCGGTGTGCACGGCGCCAACCGCCACGGTGCGCAGTTCGCGACCGAGGCCGCCGAGCGCGGTGCCGTCGCGGTCCTCACCGACCAGGACGGCGTCGCACTCGTCGAGCCCTCCGGCCTGCCGGTGCTCGTCGTCGACGACCCGCGCGCCGCCCTCGGCGACGTCGCGGCCTGGGTCTACCGCACGCACCCGGACGAGGCGACCGACCTGCCGCAGCTGTTCGCCGTCACCGGCACGAACGGCAAGACGAGCACGTCGTACATCCTCGAGGGGATCCTCAAGCAGCTCGGCCTGGTCACCGGCCTCAGCTCGACCGCGGAGCGCCACATCGGTTCGCTCAGCGTCACGAGCCGCCTGACCACGCCCGAGGCCAGCGAGATGCACGCGCTCCTCGCCCGGATGCGCGAGAGCGAGGTGCGCGCGGTCGCGGTCGAGGTCAGCGCGCAGGCCCTCAGCCGCCACCGGGTCGACGGGATCGTCTTCGACGTCGCGGCGTTCACGAACCTGTCGCACGACCACCTCGACGACTACGCCGACATGGAGGAGTACTACCAGGCGAAGCTCCCGCTGTTCCAGCCCGAGCACGCCCGTCGCGGCGTCGTCTCGCTGGACACCGACTGGGGCCACCGCGTGGTGCAGGACTCCCGCATCCCGGTCACCACGATCACCGTGCACCCGGACGTCGAGGCCGAGTGGCACGTCGACATCGTCGAGGCGCACGCCGCGTACACCGAGTTCCGCCTGACCGGTCCCGAGGGCCGCGAGCTGACCACCCGCGTGCCGCTCATCGGCTGGCACATGGCCGCGAACGCCGCGCTGGCGATCGTCATGCTCGTCGAGGGCGGCTTCGAGCTCGGCGCGATCGCCCAGGCGCTCGAGACGAACCACCGGCAGTACGCCGACCAGGGCGACGACCGTCCGGTGTCCGCGATCGAGTGCTACCTGCCCGGTCGCACCGAGCGGGTGTCCGGCGAGCACGGCCCGAGCGTCTACGTCGACTTCGGCCACAGCGCCGACGCCTTCGAGAACACCCTCGCCGCGGTCCGCCAGTTCACGGCCGGCCGGGTCCTCATGCTGTTCGGCGCCGACGGCGACCGCGACACGACCAAGCGCGGCGACATGGCGCGCGTGGCAGCTGCCGGCAGCGACGTCCTCGTCGTCACCGATCACCACCCCCGCTTCGAGGACGCCGCGTCGATCCGGAAGACCCTGGTCGACGCCGCACGCGAGGCCTACCCGGACCACGAGCTGTACGAGGTGAGTCCGCCCGAGGCGGCGATCCGCAAGGCGGTGAGCCTGCTCGGCGAGGGCGACTCGATCCTCTGGGCCGGTCCCGGCCACCAGGACTACCGCGACATCCAGGGCGTCCGCACGCCGTACTCCGCCCGCGACGAGGCCCGTGCGGCCCTGCGCGAGGCCGGCTGGGAGCCGAACGCCGGCCCGGCGGAGGACATCCGATGATCGCCCTGACCCTCGCCGAGATCGCCCGCGCGGTCGACGGCGAGCTGATCGGCGGTGCCCAGGCGACCGACGTCGCCGAGCCCGGCGACCTCGTCGTCGACGGCTCGGTCGAGACCGACTCGCGCCTGGTCCGCCCCGGCAGCGTCTTCTTCGCCCTGCCCGGCGAGGTCACCGACGGACGTCGCTTCGTGCCCGCCGCGACCGAGGCCGGCGCAGCACTGGTGATCACACCCGAGCGCGTCGACACGACCGCGCCGCAGATCGTCGTCGCCGACGGGTACGCCGCCCTCGCCGCGCTCGCGCACGAGGTCGTCACGCGCGTCCGGACGGCCTCCGCCGACCGGGTCGACGCCGAGGGCCGCCCGGCGCCCCTGCGCGTCGTCGGCATCACCGGTTCCAACGGCAAGACGAGCACGAAGAACATGCTCCGCACGATCCTCGAGCAGCACGGCGAGACCGTCGCGCCGCAGGGGTCGTTCAACAACCACGTCGGCGCACCGATCTCGATGCTCCGCGTCACGTACGACACCCGGTACCTCGTGGTCGAGATGGGGGCGAGCGGCGTCGGCCACATCGCCAAGCTCGTCTCGATCGCCGAGCCGGACACCGGTGTCGTGCTCAAGGTGGGCCTGGCGCACGCCGGCGAGTTCGGCGGCATCGAGGCGACGCAGCGCGCGAAGTCCGAGATGGTCACCGACCTGCCCGCGACCGCCACCGCCCTGCTCAACGTCGACGACGACCGGGTCGCGTCGATGCGCGACCTGACGGCCGCCCAGGTGGTCGGCTTCGGCACGTCGGCGGACGCCGACTACCGCATCACCGGCATCGAGACGGACCGCAGCGGCACCCGCTTCACCCTCACCGCGCCTCCCGTACCAGCGGACGACCCGTCTGCAGACGGCGGCCGACCGGGAGGCCCGGATCACGTCGACGTGCGCCTCGCGATCCTGGGTGAGCACCACGCCATGAACGCGTCCGCCGCGCTCACGGTCGCCCATCAGTGGGGCGTCCCGCTCGCCGACGGCGCCGCGGCGCTCGCGTCGATGACGCGTGCCGAGCGCTGGCGCATGGAGCTGCTCCAGGGCGGCCCCGAGGGCGTGACCGTCATCAACGACGCGTACAACGCGTCGCCCGACTCCACCGCGGCGGCGCTGCGGACCCTGGCGCAGATCGTGCGTCCGGGGGAGCGGACCGTCGCCGTGCTCGGCGAGATGGCCGAGCTCGGGGAGTACTCCGTCGAGGAGCACGACCGCATCGGTCGGCTCGTCGTCCGCCTCGGCATCGGACAGCTCGTGGTCGTCGGCCGCGGCGCGATGCCCATCCACCAGGCCGCCACCCTCGAGGGATCGTGGGACGGCGAGTCCGTGTACATCGAGGACGTCGACGACGCCGTCCACACCCTGCAGGACATGCTCCGCCCCGGCGACGTGGTCCTCGTCAAGTCCTCGAAGTCTGCCGAACTGCGATTCCTCGGCGACCGCCTCGGAGGTGTCACCGAATGATCGCGCTCCTCGTCGCCGGCGCTGTGTCGCTGGTGTTCACGTTGCTGCTCACCCCGTTCTTCATCAAGCTGTTCCACCGCCTCGGCTGGGGACAGTTCATCCGTGACGACGGTCCGCAGTCGCACCACACCAAGCGCGGGACCGCCACGATGGGCGGCATCGTGCTCATCATCGGTGCGGTCATCGGGTACTTCGTCGGGCACCTGGTCGGGGGCGACTCGGTCACGCTGTCCGGCCTGCTCGTCCTGTTCCTCATGGTCGGGCTCGGGTTCGTCGGCTTCATCGACGACTTCCTCAAGGTCCGGCGGCAGCGCAGTCTCGGCCTCGGCGGCTGGGCCAAGGTCCTCGGCCAGGTCATCGTCGGCGTGATCTTCGCCACGATCGCCCTCGTCGTGCCGACGTCGAACGGCAAGCCGCCGGCGTCCACGATGATCTCGGCGATCCGCGACGTCCCGTGGCTCGACTTCATGGCGCTCGGCACCGTCATCGGCACCGTGCTGTTCCTCGCCTGGATCGTGCTGCTCACCGTGTCCACGTCGAACGGCGTGAACGTGGCGGACGGCCTCGACGGCCTCGCCACCGGGTCGAGCATCCTGGCGATCGGCTCGTACGTCATCATCGGCTTCTGGCAGTCGAACCAGCTCTGCGGCGGAGCGCGTCTCGACGAGCGGGCCGCCGACGCCTGCTACACGGTGTCGAACCCGCTCGACCTGGCGGTCGTCGCCGCCGCGGTCTGCGGTGGGCTCATCGGCTTCCTCTGGTACAACACGTCGCCAGCGCAGATCTTCCTCGGTGACACCGGCTCGCTCGGTCTCGGCGGAGCACTGGCGGGTCTCGCGATCCTCAGCCGCACCGAGCTGCTGCTCGTCCTCATCGGTGGCCTGTTCTTCATCGTCACCGGCTCGGTCATCCTGCAGCGGGCGTACTTCAAGATCACGCACGGCAAGCGCATCTTCCTGATGAGCCCGCTGCACCACCACTTCGAGCTGAAGGGGTGGGCCGAGGTGACCGTCGTGGTCCGCTTCTGGATCATCGCCGGCCTCTTCGTCGCCGCCGGTGTCGGCCTCTTCTACCTCGAATGGATCGCCCGTGTCGGCTGACCGTCTCGCCTCGCTCGACAGCTGGTACGCCGAGGGGTGGAAGGGACTGGACGTCGCCGTCCTCGGCCTCGGTGCCACCGGGTTCTCGGTGGCCGACACGCTCGTCGAGCTCGGCAGCGCCGTGACGGTCTACTCGACCGACGCGCCGTCGGACAGCGTCGAGCTCCTCGACGTCATCGGCGCGCGGTTCGTGCAGACGCCGCTCGACGCGGTGCCGGACGCCCTCGTGCAGCAGGCGCCGGACGTCGTCGTCGTGTCGCCGGGCCTGCCCCCGCACAACCCGACCGTGCAGTGGGCCGTGGCGAACAGCGTCGTCTGGGGCGACATCGAGCTCGCCTGGCGCGTGCGCGACAAGGTCGTCCGCGGCCCGGTCGCGGCGCCGTGGATCACGATCACGGGCACGAACGGGAAGACCACGACCACGCAGCTCACCACGGCGATGTACGAGGCCGGCGGGCTGCGGGCGGTGGCCTGCGGCAACATCGGCGTGCCGGTGCTCGACGTCGTCCGCGACCCGGACGGCTACGACGTGCTCGTCGTCGAGCTCTCCAGCCACCAGCTGCACTACATGGCGACCTCCGGCGACGGCGCGGTCGTGCCGCTCGCGAGCGCCTGCCTGAACATCGCGGACGACCACCTCGAGTGGCACGGCTCCGCCGAGGCCTACCGCGCCGCCAAGGCCAAGGTCTACGAGCGCACCGTGATGGCGTGCGTCTACAACACGACCGACGAGGTCACCCGGCACATGGTCGAGCAGGCCGACGTGGTCGAGGGCTGCAGGGCCGTCGGCTTCACGCCCGGTGTGCCGGCACCCGGTGACGTCGGCATCGTCGAGGACGTCCTCTGCGACCGAGCCTTCACCGAGGACCGCCGGAACAGCGCCTTCGAGCTCGCGACCCTCGCCGACCTCGAGGTCGCCGGGCTCGCCAGCCCGCACATGACGATGAACGTGCTCGCCGCAGCGGCCCTCGCCCGGGCCGGCACCGTGCAGCCGAACGCGATCCAGGGCGCCGTGCGCGCCTTCCGAGCCGACCACCACCGCACCGAGCGCGTCGCCGAGTCGGGCGGGATCGCCTGGGTCGACGACTCGAAGGCGACGAACCCGCACGCGGCGACGGCGTCGCTCGCCTCCTTCGACACGGTCGTGTGGATCGTCGGCGGCCTGTTCAAGGGCGTCGACGTCGACGGGCTCGTCGCCCGCTTCGGCCCCTCCGTCCGCGCCGTCGTCGTGATCGGGACCGACCGCACGCCGGTCCTCGAGGCATTCGCGCGACACGCGCCCACGGTGCCGGTGCTCCAGGTGGAGACGACGGACACTGATCAGGTCATGCCCGAGGCGGTCCGGCATGCCGCATCGGTCGCGAGACCGGGCGACACGGTCCTCCTCGCCCCGGCGGCCGCGTCGTTCGACCAGTTCGGCTCCTACGCCGACCGGGGGCAGCGCTTCGCGGCGGCGGTCCACGAGCACCTGGGAGGAGACGCGGATGGCGACCACACCGACGGATCTCCCGAACAGCCGTAACGCACGGCCCACGGGGACGTCCCGACGGACGAACGGCGCGATCGTCGCCGTCAAGAACGTCTTCGTCGCCGAGTCCGGCACCTTCTACGCGATCCTCGGCGTGACCCTGTTCCTCGTCGTCTTCGGGGTCGTCATGGTCCTGTCGTCGTCGAGCGTCGAGCAGTACGCCGCCACCCACGACTTCTTCGGGGCGGCATCGCGCCAGGGGCTGTACGCCGTGCTCGGCGTGCCGCTCATGCTCATCGCGAGTCGCGTGCCGGCACGCTGGTGGCGGAAGTGGGCCATGCGACTGCTCGGAGCAGCCCTCGTGCTGCAGCTGCTCGTCTTCACGCCGCTCGGTCTGGACATCCAGGGCAACCGGAACTGGATCAAGATCGGGGAATCCTTCACCGCGCAGCCGTCCGAGGTCGTCAAGCTCGGACTCGCGCTCGGCATCGGCGCGATCATGTACGTCAAGCGGGACAAGCTCGACGACTGGAAAGAGGTCTTCATCCCGATCGGGATCGCCTCGATGGTGTCGCTCGGGCTCGTCGTCCTCGGTGGCGACCAGGGCACCGCGATGATCATGCTCCTGCTGGTCCTCGGCGCCCTCTACGTCGGCGGTGCCCGCGCGCGGCACCTGCTCGTCGGGGTCCTCGCCTTCGCGGTGATGCTGCCGTTCGTCACGATGGCGTCGAGCTCCCGCCGGGTGCGCATCGACGCGTGGTTGTCCGGCTGCACCGACTCGAACGCGTTCCAGGACCTCTGCTGGCAGCCCGTGCACGGCATGTGGGCGCTGGCATCAGGCGGCGTCTTCGGCGTCGGGCTCGGCAACTCCAAGGCGAAGTGGTCGTGGCTGCCCGAGGCCGACAACGACTACATCTTCGCGATCATCGGCGAGGAGCTCGGGCTGATCGGTGCGATCGTCGTGCTCGCCCTGTTCGTGGTGCTCGCCATCAGCATGATGAAGGTCATCCGCCAGTCGCGCGACCCCTTCGTGAAGACCGTCACCGGCGGCGTGCTGGCGTGGATCATCGGCCAGGCGCTCGTCAACATCGCCGTGGTGCTCGGGCTGCTGCCCGTGCTCGGCGTCCCGCTCCCGCTCATCTCCGCCGGTGGGTCGGCGCTCATCATGACGCTCGTCGCGATCGGCGTCGTGCTGTCCTTCGCGCGCGACCTGCCCGGCAAGCACGACCCGCGGCCGACGACCGCACCCCTCGACGGCACCACCACGAACGGACGACTCCGGTGAGCAAGTACCTCTTCGCCGGCGGCGGCACCGCCGGCCACGTCAACCCCCTGCTCGCGGTCGCCGACCGCCTGACCGACCGCGTGCCGAACGCCGAGGTGCTCGTGCTCGGCACCGCCGAGGGCCTGGAGTCCCGACTCGTGCCGATGCGCGGGTACGAGCTGCGGACGATCCCGCGCCTGCCGTTCCCGCGCCGCCTGAACGGTGCGGCCCTGCGGTTCCCGCAGCGGTTCGCCGCTGCGGTCAGGCAGACCGAACAGCTCATCCGCGACGAGCGGATCGAGGTCGTGCTCGGGGTCGGCGGCTACGCCGCCGCACCCGCCTACATCGCGGCCCGACGGACCGGCACGCCGATCGTCGTGCACGAGCAGAACGCCAAGCCCGGGCTCGCGAACCGACTCGCGGCGTTCCTCACCGAGCACGTCGGCCTGACCTTCTCGAACACGCGGCTGCGCCACGGCCGGGTCGTCGGCATGCCGCTGCGCCGCGAGATCGAGTCGCTCGACCGTCGAGCGTCGCGGGCCGAGGGCCTCGCCGAGTTCGGACTCGACCCGGACCGCCCGGTGCTGCTCGTCACCGGTGGGTCGTCGGGCGCCCGGAGCATCAACCGGACCGTCAACCGGTCGGCGGCGGCCATCGTCGGTGCCGGCTGGCAGGTGCTGCACGTCGTCGGTGCGAAGTCGGACATCGGGCCGAGCGACCTCGACGGGTACCACGTGCTGCCCTACTGCGACCGCATGGACCTGGCGTACGCGGCGAGCGACTTCGTGGTGTCGCGCTCCGGCGCCGGCATGGTCTGCGAGCTCACCGCCGTGGGGCTGCCGAGCGTGCTCGTGCCGTACCCGGTCGGCAACGGCGAACAGCGGCACAACGCGAAGGACGTCGTCGACGCCGGCGGCGCGGTGCTCGTCGCCGACGGGGAATTCGACCAGGACTGGGTGACGTTCCAGCTCCTGACGATCCTGCAGGACCGCTCCCGCATCGCGGACATGACGGTCCGCGCGGGCAGTGTCGGCCACCGCGACGGAGCGGACCGCATGACCGACCTCGTCCTCGACGCGGCGAAGCACACGCAGCACGGAGTCGGGCACGCGCCCGACGGGACCGGGGACGCGCCCCGCCCCGCCAGCACCACGGAGGAAGCATGACCATCAAGCCGGACCTGACGCAGCCGATCCCGGACGACCTCGGCACGGTGCACTTCGTCGGCATCGGCGGCTCCGGCATGAGCGGCATCGCGCGGATGTTCCTCGCGGCCGGCCACCGGGTGTCCGGCAGCGACGCCCGTGAGACCGACACCACTGGTGCGATGCGCGACCTCGGCGCGACGGTGCACATCGGGCACGACGCCGCCAACCTCGCCGACGCCGACACGGTCGTCGTCACGAGCGCCCTCTGGCCGGACAACCCCGAGCTCCTCGAAGCGCAGCGCCGCGGCCTGCCGGTCCTGCACCGGTCGCAGGCCCTCGCCGCCCTCATCGCCGAGCACCGCCTCGTCGCGGTCGCGGGTGCGCACGGCAAGACCACCTCGACCGGCATGATCGTCACCGCGATGGTCGAGCTCGGCCTCGACCCCAGCTACGTGAACGGCGGGGTCATCCAGTCCCTCGGTACGAGCTCGGCCCCGGGTTCGAGCGACCTGTTCGTCGTCGAGGCGGACGAGTCCGACGGCTCGTTCCTGCTCTACGACGTCGCCGTGGCGCTCGTCACGAACGTCGACGCCGACCACCTGGACCACTACGGCAGCGAGGAGGCGTTCACCGAGGCCTTCGTCGAGTTCGCCGCGAAGGCGAGCGAGCGCGTCGTCATCTCGAGCGACGACGCCGGCGCGAAGACGGTCACGGCCGGCATCCGCCAGCGTCCGGACGCCCCCGAGGTCGTCACGTTCGGCGAGGCCGTCGACGCGGACGTCCGCATCGAGGGCATCACCGAGTCCGCCGGCGTCGAGGTCGACTTCCGTGCCGGTGGCGAGGCGCACCACCTCACCCTCCGCGTGCCCGGCCGGCACAACGCGATCAACGCCGTCGGCGCCTTCGCGGTCCTGACCGGCCTCGGCGTCGCCCCAGCCGACGCGATCCGCGGGCTCGAGGCGTTCGGCGGCACCCAGCGCCGCTTCGAGCTGCACGGGGTCGAGCGCGGCGTCTCGGTCTACGACGACTACGCCCACCACCCGACCGAGGTCGCCGCGGCGCTCAGGGCCGCCCGCAACGTCGTCGGCGACGGCCGGATCATCGCGATCCACCAGCCGCACCTGTACTCGCGCACCCGCCTGATGGCCGGGGACTTCGCGAAGGTCTACGAGGAGCTCGCCGACCACACGGTCGTCCTCGACGTATACGGCGCCCGCGAGGACCCGGAGCCCGGCGTCACCGGCGCCCTCGTGCAGGAGCGCTTCGCCGACCAGTCGCGCGTCGAGTTCCTGCCCGACTGGGACGAGGCGGCGGCCCGCGCGGCCGCGGTCGCCGAGGACGGCGACATCATCATGACGCTGAGCTGCGGCGACGTGTACCGGATCATCCCGCAGGTGTTAGGAGCGCTGTCCCGGTGAGGCGACCCGAGGGATTCGACGAGGGGGACGCCCGCGCGGACGCCCCGGCCGAGGACGCCGCGGCGCCCCGGCAGCGTCGTGCCCCCTCGATGCCGCGGCTGCCGTTCCGCGGCCGCTCGACGGACGGCCAGGAGGCCCGGCCGGCGTCCGACGCGGCCGTCGCGTCCGACGACGCCCCGGCCCCGACGTCCGCCCCGGCACCCGAGGACACCGCCGGTTCCGCGCGGGACCGCGTCGGCGCCATCGCGGGTGCTGCCGGCCGCCGCTTCGGCGCCGGGCTGTCCACCGTCGCCGACCGGCTGCGCGAGTACACGCCGGACGAGGACCACGAGTCGCATCCGCGGGTCGAGGGCGCACGCCGGGTCGAACCGGCGACGGGCGACGCCCAGGTCACCGACGTGCTCACGGCGCCCGTCGGCACCGGGGTCCGCGCCGCCGAGACCGCCCGCGAGGCACGGATCGCGAAGCGCCGCCGTCGGCTCCTCGAACGCGCCGAGGTCCGGCGGTTCACCCGCAGGAGCCGCCACCGTCGTGCCGCGTGGACCACCGCGGCGGGCATCGTCGTCGTGCTCGGCGCGTCGATCCTGGTCGCCGTCTACTCGCCGCTCATGGCGCTCCGCACGATCGAGGTGAAGGGGACGAACCGCGTCGACGAGTCCGCGCTGCGGCAGGCACTGTCGGACCAGGTGGGCACGCCGCTCGCCCGACTCGACTTCGACGCGATCAAGCGCGACGTCGCTGGGTTCCCGCTCATCGAGAGCTACGTGACCGAGGAAGCCCCGCCGCACACGCTCGTCATCACGGTCACCGAGCGCACCCCGGTCGTCGCCGTGAAGTCGGGGAGCACGTTCGACCTCGTCGACCCGGCGGGCATCGTCGTGCAGTCGTCGCCGAAGCGCCCGGACACGATGCCGCTCGCCGACATCGCGCGTGCGGAGCTCGGGTCGATGAGCTTCCGCACGATGACCGAGGTCGTGCTCGCGCTGCCGTCCTCGGTGCGGTCGCAGGTCACCCGGGTCGCCGGCTCGACGGCCGACGACGTGACGCTGACGCTGCGCGACAAGTCGACGGTCGTGTGGGGGAGTCCCGACGACCCGCGGGCGAAGGCCGCGTTGCTCGCCGCCCTCGTCGAGGACCACGAGGCGCGGAACCCCGGCGTCGTCGTCGAGTACGACGTGTCCGCCCCGGACAACGGCGTCATCCGCGCGAAGCGGTGAGCGACGGAGAAATGCCGGGCGCGATCGGCGACACGCGGCGTGGCGAGGCGACAGTGCGCCGAGCGCACCCGTAGCGTCGGAGCCAGCACCACAACTACCAGCATTGCCCCTGAACTTCAAGTAGAGGTTGAGGGTTCGACCGGAGGCCTGACTGACGTGACCACGAACCACAACTACCTCGCCGTCATCAAGGTCGTCGGTGTCGGCGGCGGCGGCGTCAACGCCGTCAACCGGATGATCGAGCTCGGCCTGCGTGGGGTCGAGTTCATCGCGATCAACACCGACGCGCAGGCGCTGCTCCTCAGCGACGCCGACGTCAAGCTCGACGTCGGCCGCGAGATCACCCGCGGCCTCGGTGCCGGCGCGGACCCCGAGGTCGGCCGTCGCGCCGCCGAGGACCACGCCGAGGAGATCGAGGAAGCCCTGGCGGGCGCCGACATGGTCTTCGTCACCGCCGGTGAGGGCGGCGGGACCGGCACGGGTGGTGCTCCCGTCGTCGCGCGCATCGCGAAGTCGATCGGCGCGCTCACCATCGGTGTCGTCACGAAGCCGTTCAGCTTCGAGGGCAAGCGCCGCCAGTCCCAGGCCGAGAACGGCGTCGCCGGGCTGAAGGACGAGGTCGACACGCTCATCGTCGTCCCGAACGACCGCCTGCTCGAGATCAGCGACCGTGGCATCTCCATGGTCGAGGCCTTCGCGACCGCCGACCAGGTGCTCCTCGCCGGCGTGCAGGGCATCACCGACCTCATCACCACCCCGGGTCTCATCAACCTCGACTTCGCCGACGTGAAGAGCGTCATGCAGGGTGCGGGATCCGCGCTCATGGGCATCGGCTCGTCGCGCGGCGCCGACCGTGCCATCAAGGCCGCGGAGCTCGCGGTGGCGTCGCCGCTGCTCGAGGCCTCGATCGACGGCGCGCACGGCGTGCTGCTCTCGATCCAGGGCGGTTCGAACCTCGGCATCTTCGAGATCAACGACGCGGCCCGCCTCGTGCAGGAAGCCGTCCACCCCGAGGCGAACATCATCTTCGGTGCCGTCATCGACGACACCCTCGGCGACGAGGTCCGCGTGACGGTCATCGCCGCCGGCTTCGACGGTGGCGAGCCCACCACGCAGCAGAAGGAACGTCGCTCGAGCTACGTCGACCCCGAGTCGAGCGCGACGGTCCCCGTCGCCGCGTCGACCGGTGCGATCGAGGACTCGAGCACGTCGAGCCCGTCCTGGGCCTCCCAGGAGCACCAGCCGCCGGTGCAGCGCGCCGCCGACCCGGCCTTCGACGACGACGCCGACGAGCTCGACGTCCCCGACTTCCTGAAGTAACCGTCTCCTTGGCAGCCGAACCGCGCCTCCAGACCGCCTCGTCCCACGACGACGGACTGGAGGCGCGTGTTGCGTCCGTCAGGGCAGGCATCGCCGACGCGGCGCGAGCCGCGGGGCGGTCGGTGGACGAGCTGACGCTCGTCGTCGTCACGAAGTACCACCCGGCCTCGCTGGTGCGCGAGCTCGCCGCACTGGGTGTCACGGACGTGGGGGAGAACCGCCACCAGGAGGCGCAGGCGAAGGCGGCGGAGCTCGCCGACCTGCCGCTCACCTGGCACTTCGTCGGGCAGCTGCAGTCGAAGAAGGCCCGTCAGGTCCGCCGGTACGCCGACGTGGTGCAGTCGCTCGACCGCGACTCGGTCGTCGACGCCTTCGCCCCGACCGAGGCCGAGCCGTCGCCGCGAATCCTCGACGGGTTCGTGCAGGTGAACCTGACGGACGACCCCGGCCGTGGCGGTGTCCAGCCGGACGACGTCGAGGCGATGGTCGCCCGGGTGCTCGCCACGGGGACGATCCGGTTGCGCGGGGTCATGGCGGTCGCACCGCTCGACGAGGAACCGCGTCGCGCCTTCGCCCGGCTCCGCACCGTCTCCGACCGCGTGGTGTCGCTCGAGCCGACGGCGACCGACATCTCGGCGGGCATGAGCGGCGACTACGCCGACGCCGTCGCCGAGGGCGCGACACACCTGCGGATCGGTACCGCAATCACGGGAAACCGGCCGGTCGCGCCCTAGCCTCGACTCAGGGCATCCACGAGCAGACACCTCCGGAGGAACCATGGCCAACCCGCTGAAGAAGACGATGGTCTACCTCGGCCTCGCCGACGAGGAACTCGACTACGAGGACGAGCAGCCGCAGCAGGCACCCGCACGCCAGCAGGCCGCGGCCGCTCCGGCTGCTGCCCCGGCCGCCGCTCCCGCTCCGGAGACCCCGGCCGCCGCGCCCGCAGCAGCTCCGGCTGCCGCCGCGCCGGCCCCGACGAAGACGCACACCCACCAGCGCGGCGCCCAGGTCACCCCGCTCCGCCGCGCGAACACGACCGCACAGAAGGCGACCCCGGTCCAGGAAATGAACGAGATCCTCACCGTCCACCCCCGCGAGTACAAGGACGCGCAGTCCATCGCCGAGAGCTTCCGTGACGGGATCCCCGTCATCATCAACCTCTCGCAGATGACCGAGGGCGACGCGCGCCGCATGATCGACTTCGCCTCCGGGCTCTCGCTCGGCCTGTTCGGCAAGATCGAGCGCGTCACGAACAAGGTCTTCCTGCTCTCGCCCGCTCACGTCGCAGTGAGCGGTGAGCCTGCTGAGGTAGAGTCCGACATCGAGGCGAACTTCTTCGCCCAGCCCTGAGTCCCAGGCGCACCCGCCCCTGAGCGTCGTCCCCGGACGGCACTCGCACGAGACGAGCGAGCCACACCGTGTCCGCGATCTTCACCCTCCTGTACTACGTCCTGCTGCTCTACTTCCTGGTGATGTGGGGCCGGTTCGCGCTCGACCTGGTGCAGAGCTTCAACCGCTCCTGGCGTCCGCGCGGAGGCCTGCTCGTGGTGTCCGAGTTCGTGTACACGGTCACGGACCCGCCGATCCGGGCGGTCCGTCGGGTGCTCCCGCCGCTCCGGCTCGGGCCGATCGCGCTCGACTTCGGCTGGACGATCGTCATGCTCGTGACGATCATCCTCATGCGGCTCATGCCCTTCCTGGCCGCCGTCGTCTGACGACCGCGGTCGTCGCGACACGCGCCACGCCGCGCGGGCGGCACGGTTCCGCCCCACCGTCGGTGTACGGTGGTCGGGATCGATGCCGCGTCCGCGTGGCATCCGCGCCACCCGGTTCGACTGGTACATTCGGTCCGACCCGAAGTGGTTCCACACGTTCAGCAGTTCTATTGAGGTGACGGCAATGGCTTTGACGCCGGAAGACGTAGTCAACAAGCGGTTCCAGCCGACGAAGTTCCGCGAGGGCTACGACCAGGACGAGGTCGACGACTTCCTCGACGAGGTCGTCGTCGAGCTCCGTCGCCTGACCGCGGAGAACGACGAGCTCCGTCAGCGCCTGCAGGCTGCCGAGTCGGCCAGCCCCGCGCCGTCGCTCGAGAAGTCCGAGCAGCCCGCTCCGGCCGCCGAGCCCGAGCCCGCCCCGGTCGAGGCAGCACCGGAGCCCGCTCCGGTCGCCGCCGCTCCGACCCCCGCCGCCGCTCCGGTGTCGACGGTCCCGGCCGACGAGGACACCGAGGGCACCACGAACCTGCTCACGCTGGCTCGTCGTCTGCACGAGGAGCACGTCCGCGAGGGCATCGAGAAGCGCGACGCGCTCATCGCCGAGGGCACCGCGCAGGCCGCCCGCCTGGTCTCCGAGGCCGAGGCGAAGCAGCGCCAGATCATCGCCGACACCGAGAACACCAACCGTCAGCGCGTCGCGGTGCTCGACCAGGAGCGCACGCAGCTCGAGGGCAAGATCGACGAGCTCCGCACCTTCGAGCGCGACTACCGTGCGCAGCTCAAGAGCTACATCCAGGGGCAGCTCTCCGAGCTCGACTCCTCGGGCGAGCAGTCCTCGGGCCTCGCCCCGGCGCCGGCATCGGCGCAGGGCTTCGGCAACTGACGTTGTCCCGTCCGACCTCACCGGCGAAGGTCAGTGCCCGCGCGATCGCGGGCCTGGCCTTCGCCGCTGTCGTGGTGGTGGCCGCCGACCAGATCGCGAAGGCGCTCGTCGTCGCACACCTGCCGTACGGCACACCCGTGCCCGTCCTCGGCGGCGCACTCCAGTTCCTCTACGTCCGCAACCCCGGTGCCGCGTTCTCGTTCGCGGTGAACATGACCTGGGTCTTCTCGGTCATCTCGGCCGCGGTCGTCGTGGGCATCATCGTCTTCGCCCGCCGCATCCGGTCGATGTGGTGGGCCATCGTGCTCGGCATGCTGCTCGGCGGCGCGCTCGGCAACCTGGTCGACCGCCTGTTCCGTGAGCCGGGCTTCGCGCGCGGCCACGTCGTCGACTTCATCTCGACGCCGTGGATGATGCCGGCCATCTACAACGTCGCCGACTCGTTCATCTGCATCAGCATGGTGGTCTTCGTGCTCCTCGTGGTCCTCGGCGTGAACCTCGACGGCACCCGCACGGTGTCGACGAAGCGTGCCGCCGCGGCGGGGACCGACCCGGCCGCGCCGCTCGACGGCGGGGCCGCGTTCGCACCCGCGCCGACGGCAGCCGATGCGCCGGAGCCGGACCGGGCCTCCCGCTCCGAGCAGCACGACCGACGCGACACCCTGGGGCACGACGCCACGTGACCGAGAGCCGTTCCCTGCCCGTCCCCGACGGGCTCGCCGGTGAGCGCGTCGACGCCGCCATCGCCAAGCTCCTCGGCTTCAGCCGCTCCTTCGCCGCGGACGTCGTCGCGGCCGGTGGCGTGCGGGTCGACGGCGTGACCGTCGACAAGTCCGACCGGCTGCACGCGGACTCGTGGCTCGAGGTCGAGTGGTCCCCGAAGGAGCCGCCGCGCATCGTCCCCGCCGTCGTGCCCGGGATGACGGTCGTCCACGACGACGAGGACATCGTCGTCGTCGACAAGCCCGTCGGCGTCGCCGCGCACCCCTCGCCCGGTTGGGACGGCCCAACCGTGCCCGGGGGCCTCGCGGCTGCCGGGTTCACCATCGCGACGTCCGGCGCCGCCGAGCGTGCCGGGATCGTGCACCGCCTCGACGTCGGCACCTCGGGCCTGATGGTCGTCGCGAAGACCGAGCTCGCGTACAGGCACCTCAAGCGCGCGTTCAAGGAGCGCACGGTCGAGAAGGTCTACCACGCCCTCGCCCAGGGCCACCCCGACCCGACGTCCGGCACGGTGGACGCCCCGATCGGCCGGCACCCGTCGAGCGACTGGAAGTTCGCCGTCACGGCCGACGGCAAGCCGAGCGTGACGCACTACGAGACCCTCGAGGCCTTCCGCGCCGCCACCCTGCTCGAAGTGCACCTGGAGACCGGTCGCACGCACCAGATCCGCGTGCACATGGCCGCCACCCGCCACCCCCTGGTCGGCGACACGATGTACGGTGCCGACCCGGTGCTCGCCGCGGAGCTCGGCCTCACCCGCCAGTGGCTCGACGCCGTGCGGCTCGGCTTCGCGCACCCGCGCACAGGGGAGTGGGTGTCGTTCGAGGCGTCCTACCCCGACGACCTGCAGGCCGCGCTCGACCGCATCCGCGCCGCGTAGGCGCCGGGGACGTCGCTGCTCGGCGAGAGGGCGCGATGTGTCGTCCGGAGCGCCTCTGGGCGACACATCGTGCCCCTTGGACGTCCCGCACACGGCGCGTCGTGCCCGCTCGGCGTCGCGCCCCGCGCGTGTCCCGACCGCCTGCCGGACGGGAGGCGCGGGTCGACGCCGCCCCGCGCCTCCCGTCCGCTGCAACATGGCGTGGTCCGCGTCGCGCCGCGAGGTCGCGCAGTCGGCCGCGTGCGGCGCCGCCGATCGGCAGTCCGTGCGACCCCGGCGGCCGGCCCGCGGCGTGTCGCGCGACCTCGTGCGCCGGGGCGAGGGACACGCGCGGGATTGTCCCCAGCCGCGGTTAGGCTTGTCGGACCCAGCAGCAAGACCGTTCGACCGGAGGCTCCGTGGCGGATTCCGACTCCTTCGTCCACCTGCACGTGCACAGCGAGTACTCGATGCTCGACGGCGCTGCCCGACTCGGCGACCTGGTGGCCGAGACGGCCGCGCAGGGCATGCCCGCCGTGGCGGTGACCGACCACGGCAACATGTTCGGCGCGTTCGAGTTCTGGAAGGCCGCGAAGGCCGGCGGCGTGAAGCCGATCATCGGGACCGAGGCGTACATCACGCCCCGCACCCACCGCACCGACAAGACCCGTGTGCGCTGGGGTGACGGCGGCGGCGATGACGTGTCCGGCGCCGGGTCGTACACGCACATGACGATGTTCGCCGAGAACACGACGGGCATGCACAACCTGTTCCGGTTGTCGTCGAAGGCCTCGATCGAGGGCTACTACTTCAAGCCCCGCATGGACATCGAGCTGCTGCAGGAGTACCACGAGGGCATCATCGCGACGACGGGCTGCCCCTCGGGCGAGATCCAGACGCGCCTGCGCCTCGGGCAGTACGAGGAAGCGCGCCAGGCAGCTGCCGACTACCGCGACATCTTCGGCAAGGAGAACTACTTCGCCGAGATCATGGACCACGGGCTCGAGATCGAGCGCCGGGTCATGAGCGACGTCATCCGCCTGGCGAAGGACCTCGGCATACCGCTCGTCGGCACGAACGACCTGCACTACACGCACTCGCACGACGCGAAGTCGCACGCGGCCCTGCTCTGCGTGCAGTCCGGTTCGACGCTGAACGACCCGAACCGCTTCAAGTTCGACGCCGACGAGTTCTACCTGAAGACCCCGCAGCAGATGCGGCACGTCTTCCGCGACAATCCCGACGCCTGCGACAACACGCTGCTCATCGCCGAGCGGTGCAACGTCGAGTTCGACACCGCGGCGAACTACATGCCGAAGTTCCCGGTCCCCGCGGGCGAGACGGAGCACACCTGGTTCGAGAAGGAGGTCGCGAAGGGCTTGCAGTACCGCTACCCCGGCGGCATCCCGACCGAGGTCCAGGAGCGCGCCGACTACGAGGTCGGCATCATCAACCAGATGAACTTCCCGGGGTACTTCCTCGTCGTCGCCGACTTCATCAACTGGTCGAAGGACAACGGCATCCGGGTCGGCCCCGGCCGTGGTTCCGGCGCGGGCTCGATGGTGGCGTACGCGATGCGCATCACCGACCTCGACCCGATCCGGCACGGCCTGATCTTCGAGCGCTTCCTCAACCCGGACCGCGTCTCGATGCCCGACTTCGACGTCGACTTCGACGACCGGCGCCGCGGTGAGGCGATCAAGTACGTCACCGAGAAGTACGGGTCGGAGCGCGTCGCGCAGATCGTCACGTACGGCACGATCAAGGCGAAGCAGGCGCTGAAGGACTCGTCCCGCGTGCTCGGCTTCCCGTTCGGCATGGGCGAGAAGCTCACGAAGGCGATGCCGCCGCCTGTGATGGGCAAGGACATCCCGCTCACCGGGATCTTCGACAAGGACCACCCGCGCTACAAGGAGGCCGTCGACGTCCGCACGGTCGTCGAGACCGACCCCGAGGCGAAGACCGTCTTCGACACGGCACTCGGGCTCGAGGGGCTGAAGCGCCAGTGGGGCGTGCACGCGGCCGGCGTCATCATGTCGAGCGACCCGCTCATCGACATCATCCCGATCATGAAGCGGGAGCAGGACGGCCAGATCGTCACGCAGTTCGACTACCCGGCAGCGGAGTCGCTCGGCCTGATCAAGATGGACTTCCTGGGGCTGCGGAACCTCACGATCATCAGTGACGCCCTCGACAACATCAAGTCGAACCGCGGCATCGACCTCGACCTCGAGACCATGGGCCTCGAGGACCCCGAGGCCTACGCCCTGCTGCAGCGCGGAGACACCCTCGGCGTCTTCCAGCTCGACGGCGGCCCGATGCGCGGTCTGCTGCGCCTCATGAAGCCCGACAACTTCGAGGACATCTCCGCGCTCATCGCCCTGTACCGTCCGGGGCCGATGGGTGCGAACTCGCACACGAACTACGCCCTGCGCAAGAACGGCGAGCAGCCGATCACCCCGATCCACCCGGAGCTCGAGGAGCCCCTGGCGGAGATCCTCGGCGGCACCTACGGCCTGATCATCTACCAGGAGCAGGTCATGGCCATCGCGCAGAAGGTGGCGGGCTTCTCCCTCGGCCAGGCGGACATCCTCCGCCGCGCGATGGGCAAGAAGAAGAAGTCCGAGCTCGACAAGCAGTACGCGGGCTTCGAGAAGGGCATGCTGGACAACGGCTACTCGGCGGCCGCGATCAAGACGCTGTGGGACATCCTGCTGCCGTTCTCCGACTACGCCTTCAACAAGGCGCACTCGGCGGCGTACGGCGTCGTCTCCTTCTGGACGGCGTACCTCAAGGCGCACTACCCGGCCGAGTACATGGCCGCGTTGCTGACGAGCGTCGGCGACGCCCGTGACAAGCTCGCGCTGTACCTGAACGAGTGCCGCCGGATGGGCATCAAGGTGATGCCGCCGGACGTCAACGAGTCCATCGGCTTCTTCGCCGCCGTCGGCGAGGACATCCGCTTCGGCATGGGCGCGATCCGCAACGTCGGGTTCAACGTCGTCGACGACATCGTGCAGGCGCGCACGGAGAAGGGCGCGTTCGAGTCCTTCCACGACTTCCTGCGCAAGATCCCGATCTCGTCGGCGAACAAGCGCACGGTCGAGTCGCTCATCAAGGCCGGTGCGTTCGACGAGTTCGGCGACTCCCGGCGCGCGCTCGTCGAGATCCACGAGGGCGCCGTCGAAGGTGCGGTCAAGGTCAAGCGCGACGAGGCCCACGGCAACGTCGGCTTCGACTTCGACTCGCTCTTCGCCGAGGTCGCCGAGGAACAGCCGTCCGCTGCCGCGGTGTCCCAGGTGCCGGACCGCCCCGAGTGGTCCAAGCGCGACAAGCTCGCGTTCGAGCGGGACATGCTCGGCCTGTACGTCTCCGACCACCCGCTCGCCGGGCTCGAGATCGAGCTCGCCAAGCACCAGTCGATCACCATCGCCGACCTCATCGGGGCCGACGACTCGATCGAGGGCGAGACGGTCACCGTCGCGGGGCTCCTGACGAGCGTGCAGCACCGGGTGGCGAAGTCGAGCGGCAACCCGTACGGCATCGTCGACATCGAGGACTTCGGGGGCCAGATCGGCGTGATGTTCCTGGGCAAGACGTACCAGGAGTTCGGGCCGTCCCTCGTCGCCGACTCGATCGTCGTGCTGCGTGGTCGCGTCAACGTGCGTGACGACGGCAAGGCGCTGCACGCGGTGAGCATGTTCCAGCCGGCGATCGGCGACGGGATGGGCTCCGGTCCGCTGACCCTGTCCCTGCCCGAGCGGCAGGCCACCACCACGACGGTGACCGAGCTCGCGGCCGTCCTCGGTCGGCACCAGGGCGAGACCGAGGTGCGGCTGAAGCTCCTGAAGGACGACGTCGCCCGCACCTTCGAGCTGCCGTTCCCGGTGAACCTGACACCGGACCTGTTCGGCGAGCTGAAGAGCCTGCTCGGCCCCCGCTGCCTGGTCTGATCGGTCGAGCGGTGGGGGAAGCGAGCACAGTGGAGTGAGCACAGGGGAGTGAGCACAGGAAAGTGAGCACAGTGGAGCGAGCACGGGTGGGCCGGGGGACGGCCGTGCTCCTCGGTGCTGTCGTCGCGGTGGCGACCGTGCTCGCCACCGCGGGGTGCACGAACCACCTCAACGCGGGTTCTGGTGCCGGCGAGGACTTCGCGGACCACTTCCGCACGGTGGACGGCGTCGCCGCGGTGACGGGGAGCGGGACGAACAACTTGCCGTTCAGCGGCGAGGCGTCGGTCGCCGCGGTCCTCGACGACGACCTGTCGGACGCCCGGCTGACGGACCTCGTCGACGAGATGGGCCGGTACGCGGCCGACCACACGAACGGTTCACTGCGCTGGTCGGGCCGGATCGTGGTGGACGGCTACCAGATCCCGCTCGCGGCGAAGCGCACCCCGAACCACCGCACACTCGACCTGCTCGCCGAGGTGCGCCACGACGACCGCTTCGCCGGCGGCGAGATCGACCCCGAGTGGCGGATCGCCCTGCGGGCCGCGGCGACGGACGACCTCGTCACGGCGTGGCACCGGGCCCGCGAGCTCTCGACCTCGGACGACGCGTCGGTGCTGGCCTACTCGGGTGTCCCCGACGACTCCGACCGGCCGGAACACGACGCCAGCTGGGTGCTGTCCTCGACGGACCAGGACGCCCGCGACCTGTACGACGACCTCAACCCCGGCGGGTCGCCGCGGAAGCACGCCGTCCCCGAGGGGGACGACGCCATCGCGCGGCTCGCCGCGCAGGTGATGGCCGTCCCCGACGTCGACGGCGCGGTGATCACCCCGTCGTCCGTGTCCGTGCACGCCACGTCGTTCGCCCGCACCGACTCCGTCCGCAGGGCCGTCGAGGCGCGGGCACCCGACGGGACGCTCGTGCTCGTCTCCGGTGGTCCCGTGCACCGGACGGGGGCGGGGGACCACGCAGCGGCCGACCGGGTCGTGGACGCCGTCCTCGCGTCGCAGCCGGATCTCACGCGCGTCGAGGAGGCACCGGACCGCGTCGGCGTCGTCGTCCCCGACATCGACACGGCGACGACGCTGGCCGGCGTCGTCGGCGCAGTGCGCCCGCCGGCGGCGGTGGACCGCGTCGACCTGGCCACTGACGAGTCCGCCCTGGGCGACGTCGTCGAGACGGACACCCAGCTGGTGATCAGTGCGCCCCCGGACGCCCTCGTCCGTGCCGCCCGGATCGCCGCGGCACTCGATGCGGACGGCCCGGTCGTGGTCCGTCTGCCCAGCAGCGCCGAGGGGCAGGCCGACGTGCGGGTCACCGTGCCGTCGTCCGCGTCGTTCCCCGAGCTCGCGAAGACGCTCCGTGCGCTCGACCTGCAGGGTGCGTCGCTGCAGATCCGGTTGCCGTCCGGTGCCGACAACGGGTCCGGCACCGTGAACGCCGACCTCGACGACCCGACCGACGTCTCCGCCGGCAGCGACGCGGCGGACCAGCGCACCGCACAGGCGTGGCGTGACGCCTGGGCAGCGAGCCGCTGACGACCGCAGGCGGTCACGACCCGTCGGCCGGGAGGCCCGGGGCGGCTCCCTGAGGAGCCTCCGGTCCGTCCGGTGGGTGCGTCAGGCGCCGCGGCCGGTGATCGCCCGGATGCGCGCGACCACGCGGGGGTTCCGGGCGCCGAAGCTCAGCGCCGTGAGTCGCCGCAGGGACACCGTGGCGCGGTGCACGAGCAGGCCGGTGGCCTCGGCGATGTCGGAGACGGCGAGCCAGCGCGCCCGGAGCGACTCCACGTCGATCTCGGTGGCCGCGGCGGTGCGCACGAGTGCCACCAGGTCCTCGCCGCTGCGCCAGGTGGTCGTCTGGTTCTCGAACCGCCGCTGGATGCGGTCGATCGCGGCGGCCCGGTGGTTCGCCACCGCGTGGGACCACCGGAGGTCATGTGCCACCGGGTCGACGAGGATCCACCGCGGAGCGTTCGCGTTGAGCGCCGTCAGCTGGCCGAACGTCGTCAGGGCGCCGAGCGCCACCGCCACGTCGAAGATCTGGCGCGGGCGTCCGTTCACCGCGATCGCAGCACCCGGGAACGCCTGGCGGGCGGCACGGATCTGCGACTTCGCCACGATGACGGTGACGACGACGTCCACCGGTGCCGCGGCCAGGGTGGCGCGCGCGGACGCCAGCACGGAGTCCGTCAGGTCCTCCGGCAGGTGCAGGGCGACCCGGACCACGTCGTCGTCCGGCATGAAGGCGTCGGCGAAGACGTCGACGGCGTCGCGGTGCCGGGCGAGGAAGAGGGCCACGGCGCCGGCGTAGAACGGGTAGCGCTCGAGCAGGATGCGCTCGTGCTCGAGCCGGAGGGCCGGCCCGCGGTCGCCGCTGAAGCTCGTCGAACCGGTGTGCAGCACGAGGGCCCGGTTGGCGAGCACCGAGGTGAACCCCTGCTCGTTGATCCGGAGGCAGAAGTCGTTCTCCTCGCCGTAGCCGGGGGAGAACCGCTCATCGAAGAGGCCGAAGCGATCGATCATCTCGCGGCGGATCAGGAAGCAGAAGCCCATCGCGACGGGCGACACCGTCGAACGCGGCAGCAGGTACTTCGTCCGCCCGTGCAGTTCGCGGGTGCGGCGCGGCGACAGGTTCGCCCGCGGGTTGCGCCGCGCGTACGGGAACGAGGCGATGGTCGCGTTGTCGCTCCGGGCGCACACGACGCCGATCGTGTCGTCCGAGGCCAGGACGGCGGTCATCTCGTCGAGGAATCCCGGCAGCGGCACCGTGTCGCTGTTGAGCAGCAGGACGTCGTTGCCGGTGCGGTCGAGCTCGAGGACGGCGCGGTTGCAGTTGCCGACGAAGCCCAGGTTGCGCGGGTTCCGGGTGTACTCGAAGCCGTCGTGGTCGCCGACCAGTTCGAGGACCCGTGCCTCGATCTCGTCGACGCGGGGCCCGACGTCGTTGGCGAGCAGCACCCGGTCGGTCGTGAAGTCGACCGAGTCGAGGAGCGCCTCGATGCAGCGCTCGAGTCCGGGCAGGTCGTCGTAGATCGGGACGACGATCGTCACCGGACGGCGCTCGTCGCGGGTCACCGGCGCACGAGCTTCCGGACAGCGGCACCCGGCCGCGCCAACACCCGGCCGACCAGGCCGGACCGCGTGCGCACCCGGTTCGCGAGCAGGCCGACAGCGGCCCGGGCGCTCGTGGCGCCGAGGGCGGCGTAGGCGCCCGGCAGCTCGAACCAGTAGCGCGCGGCCTGGGGGAGTCGGTAGCCCTCGGTGCCGACCAGGGCGACGAGCCGCGCGATCGCGGCCGCGTTGTCGTGTCCTGCACCCATGACGGCGGCGAGACGGTCCGGGGCAGCCGCACCGTGCCTCCTGACCGATGCCGGGTCAGCCGCGTAAGCGGCGATGGCGTCCGTCAGCGCAGTGGTGTCGTCGGCGTCGACGAGCGCACCGGTCACGCCGGGTTCGACCAGTTCGGCGCTGCCACCCTGGCGGGTCGCGACGACCGCCTTGCCGAGCGTCATGTACTCGGCGGTGGTGCGGCCGAACGCCTCGATCGTCGAGGGGGTGATGCAGACGTCCGCGGCCTCGACGTAGGGAGCGGGTGTGCGCTGCTCGCCGGTGAACACCACGTGGTCGGCGACACCCAGGGCGCGGGCGCGGTCGGTGAGGCGCTGGTCCTCGCCGGGGTGCTTCCAGCTGCCGACGAAGCAGACGCTCGCCGTCACTCCACGAGCGCGCAGTGCGCCGAGCGCGTCGACGACGCGGTGCTGGCCCTTCGACTCCTCGACCCGTCCGACCACGGTGATGCGGAGTCCGGGGTCGGCCTGGGGGAACGGGGTGACCGCCGGGGCGTCGGTCCGCGTCGCACGGAGCCGCTCGCTGTCCACGGTGGGGTACGCGACCGAGAGCTTGTCCGCCGGGATGTACCGGGCGAGGTGCTCGCGCATCGCCTCGGAGTTCGTCACGACCGCACCGGCCAGCAGCCCGATGTCACCGAGGACGCCGGCACGTCCGGTCTGGAACTGCAGGCCGTGGTCGAGGTCGCCGTACTCACGGACGAACCAGGCCTGCGGGATGCCGAGGACCGCTGCGGCGAAGGACGCCCACGGGGCCACGAGCGTGTTCGTGACGACGAGGTCGGGGCGCTGGCGCTCGTACAGGCGGATGAGGGCGTTCACCGCCGCGTAGTCGACGGTGGCGAACGCGGCCCGCTCGGCGGCGGGGGCGGGCTGCGGGCTCGGCAGTGCCCAACCGCGGAACCGGAGGGCGTCGTACGACCAGCCGCGCTCGTCGAGGGCCTCGATGAACTTGCCGCGAGGCGCCTTCGTGACGAACGTCGGGGTCATCGTCGGGTCGGTCGCCAGCCAGTCCTCGACGAACCGCAACAGCGAGCGCTCCGCACCACCGAGGTTGACGGGCGCCGTCGAGTGGTTGGCGAAGCTGACGAGCACTGTGCAACTCTACAAACGATTGGCCGAGTGTTCGTCATCTCGACACGTTCTGTTGGTTCCCCGCGGGACGCGGGGGTTTCGTCCGGAGCCTGTGCGAGAATACCTCGTCCCCCATCCGATCAGGAGCGTCCCTGCGCTCCGGAGGAGCCAGCACCCGGAGCATGACGTACCTGAACCAGCTCATGTCGTCGCGCGAACTGCTGGCGAACCTCACCGCGCGCGAGGTCAAGGGCAAGTACCGTCGCACGGTCTTCGGCCAGCTGTGGTCGCTGATCAACCCCCTCGCGACGATGCTGATCTACACGATCGTGTACTCGTTCATCTTCCGCGCGCGGCTCGAGGTGGGCGATCCCAGCGGTCTGAACATCTACCCGCTCTGGCTCATGTGCGGGCTGCTGCCCTGGATCTTCGCGCGGAACGTCATCAACTCCGGCATGACCTCGATCGTGGCGAACGGCTCGCTCATCAAGAAGGTCTACTTCCCGCGCATGACCCTGCCGCTCGCGGCGGTCGGCTCCTTCGGCTTCACCTGGCTCGTCGAGATGGGCGTGCTGTTGATCGCACTCGCGATCGCCGGATCCAACTTCTGGCTGTTCCTGCCGCTCATCCTGCTCACGATGGTGTTCCTCGCGATGTTCGCGGCCGGGGTCGGGCTCATCCTGTCGATCGTCAACGTGCACTTCCGCGACATGCAGCACCTGGTCGGCATCGCGCTGCAGATGTGGATGTACCTGTCGCCGATCATCTACCCGCTGTCGCTCGTCGAGGACGCCGCGAACAAGGCCGGGCACCCGTGGATCATCCACGTCTACAAGCTCAACCCCATCGAGCGGTTCTCGACGGTGTTCCGCAACCTGATGTACGACAACCGCCTCCCGAACTGGACCGACCTGGTCGCGTGCGCCCTCGCAGGATGCGTGTCGCTCGCACTCGGCTACGTCGTGTTCTCCCGCAACGAGAAGAAGCTGGCCGAACTGCTGTGACCGATGCTGCCGTGACCGTCGAACACGTGTCCAAGCGCTTCCGCATGTACCACGAGCGGAACGACTCGCTGAAGAGCATGGTCCTCAGCGGGAAGAAGTCCGTGCACGAGGACTTCTGGGCCCTCAAGGACGTGTCCTTCGAGGTGCCGCACGGGTCGACCTTCGGCCTGATCGGCAAGAACGGCTCGGGCAAGTCGACCCTGCTGAAGTGCCTGGCCAAGATCCTCTGGCCGGAAGAGGGGTCGATCACCGCTCGTGGCAAGCAGGCCTCGTTGCTCGAGGTGGGTTCGGGCTTCCACCCGGAGCTCTCCGGACGCGAGAACGTCTTCCTGAACGGCTCGATCCTCGGGATGAGCCGCAAGGAGGTCGCGCGGAAGTTCGACGAGATCGTCGCGTTCTCCGGAGTCGGGAACTTCATCGACCAGCCGGTCAAGAACTACTCGTCGGGCATGTACGTGCGCCTCGGGTTCTCCGTCGCGGTGGCGGTCACGCCCGAGATCCTCGTCGTGGACGAGGTCCTGGCGGTCGGCGATGCGACGTTCCGCAAACGGTGCCAGACGAAGTTCAAGGAGATGAGGGACGACGGTCGGACCGTCATCCTCGTGTCCCACTCGATGGGCACCGTGAAGGACATGTGTGATCAGGTCGCGTGGCTGAACGAGGGCGAACTGAAGATGATCGGCAACACGAGCGACGTCATCAAGGCGTACGATGCCACCGTCTGAGGCACGGACCCTGTCGGTCTGCCGTCTAGTCTGATGCGGTGCACACCGTCCTGGAAGAGCTGACCGAGTACGCCGACGACCACGGGAACCGCATCGAGTACGCGGGACCGCGCCGAGGCAACGTCCGGATCGAGTTCCGTGGGGCGAACAACGTGGTGCGGATCGCCCCTGGCGCCAGGCTCGGTCGGCTCGTCATCAGCATGGACTGTGACAACGGGCTCTTCTCGATCGGGACGAACAGCGGTGCGCCGTCGTTCGTGGCCAACGTCCGGATCGGCCAGGACTCCTCGGTGATCGTCGGCGACAACACCTCGACGACGGCGAACTGCGTCATCTCGGCGACGGAGGGGACCACCGTCGAGATCGGTGACGACGTCATGATCGCCTCGCACGTGCAGATCCGAGCGGACGACGCGCACCCGATCTTCGACGTCCGGACCGGTCAGCGGGTGAACGTGTCACGATCGATCACGATCGGGGACCACGTGTGGCTGGCCCTCGGAGTCACGGTCCTCGGGGGTGCGTCGGTCGGTCGCGGGTCTGTCGTCGGCACCGGGTCGATCCTGACCTCCAGCATCCCGAACAACTGCATCGCGGTGGGGACCCCGGCGCGGGTCGTCCGTCGGGACGTCGCCTGGGAGCGTCCGCACCTGTCCCTGAAGCAGCCGTTCTACAAGCCGGACGCGTCCACGGTCGAGCGCTCCCCGTTCTGGGAGCTGACCGAAGAGCCCGTCTGATCGTCGTCCGCCCGCAGGGCGGCCGTCGGTTCGACGTGACGCGGCCCGCCGGTGAGCCACTCCATCGCGGTGATCACTCGCTCGGCGTTCCTGCCGTCGCGTGTGACGAAGGTTCGCGCGGCGCGGTCGCGGAAGGTGTCGGAGGGTCGGTAGTCCTGCGCAGCGATCCGGTCGAGCGCACCTTCCACCTCGGCGACCGAACCGGTCACCTCCCCGAACCCGTCGCGCTCGTAGTCGAAGTACCCGCGACGACCACTGTGGGAGCCGCCGAAGAACTCCTTCATGTCGAAGTGGAAGTACACCACGGGCACGTCGATGAACGCGGCGTCGAACGCCAGCGACGAGAAGTCCGTGACGAAGGCGGCCGACCTCGCCAGGACGTCCTGGATGCCGTTCGTCGCGAAGTCGAGGACCTCGACGTCCGGCGGCAGGTCGAAGTCGGACAGGTACGGGCGCAGGAGCGGGTGGGGCATGAGCGCCAGCTTCTTGCCGGTCCTGGCCGCGAGGTCGCGCAGCGACGGCGATGACATCAGCGCCGTGTACTCCTTCGCGAAGCGACTCTCCATGAACCGGTCGTCCCGTTCCCAGGCGCCCGAGCCGGCGACCTGTGCACCGACGAGGTAGTGACGCCAGGTCGGCATCACGAGGATCAGGTCGCGGTGCTGTTCGTCCGTCGAGCGACTCTTCTCGAGCAGGGCGTCGAACCGGGGAAGACCGGTGAGGACGACCTCGTGCTCCGAGAAGATCCACTGTCCGTGACCGGCGATCGCGGCTTTCTCCTGCGGCGTGGACACGACGAACAGGCCGGGCCGCTTCGAGTTGAGCCAGCGGGAGAGGTCGTAGTTGATCACGCCGTGCTGCAGGAAGGTGAAGTGGAAGCGTGGCTGCCCGAACACCTTCGCGGGGAGCGGCTTCGTGACGAAGTCCGCGATGTGGGACGACGCGACGTGCTGCGCGTGCAGCATGAGCTGGACCCACTCGAGTGACCGGAACGCGATCATCCGGAAGCCCTCGTGGTGGAGACGGTCCCAGTCCTTCGAGTCCCGGTTCAACACGAAGTACGCGTTGATGTCCGGCCGGTGCCGGCGCACCCACCGGTAGGCGTGTTCTGCGTTGTCGTTGGCGTCCGTGTCGCGGTCGATGAACACCCAGGCGTCACGGAAGCGCTCTCGAGCGCGACGGGTCCGTGCGAGGGCAGGGGCCACGGAATGGCGGAGCGCAGTCCCGGAGACGGACCGACGTGCGTCGACTGCACGGGCTCGCAGGCCGCGCCAGAAGTGCTGGAGGTTCGTCAGGTCGATCTCGTTCGGGTCCACCACCCTGCGCCGTTGCGACAAGATCTGCGGTTCGAGCTGTCGTCGCGTCAGCGTGGCGTAGTGGTTCGGCACCTCGCCGCGGGCGAAGACCACCTGCTGTCCGTCGACGTGCATCTCGGTGACGTGACCCCGCGGGATCCAGAGGATCCGCCGTCGCACGAGGGGGCGGCCGTAGAACACGAAGTCCTGCACCGTCTCGAACTCGGGGGAGACGGGGTGACCGTCCACCGAGATGTCCTCGTCCGGGATCTCACGGGTGAACCAGTACTGCAACTGCACGAGCTGGTGGGCCTCGTCGACCTGGGCCAGGTTGACGGTGCTCGGCCGGTCGGCGTCGGATCGGTAGCCGACGAGCATGGCGCGCCGCACGGCGAACTCGACCGGGAGGAGGTCGAAGGACCGCACTGCCTCCGCTCCGACCCGTCGGAGGACCTCGGCGGCGAGTTCGTGGAACTCCTCGAACGCGTCGCTGGGTGCCAGGGCCGAGGGGGACCGGATGGCGCGCTCACGCCGGAAGTACCCCACGAGGTCGTAGAGGACGGTGTTCGCGACCCACCGGTCGACGGTGCCGAGCGCCTCGGCCTCGGTGAGGAGTCCGAGGTGGCCGTGTCGGAGGACGTCCGTGTACTTCCGTCGATCCTCGTGACTCGTCTGCATCGTGGAGGATCCGTCTCCCCGCTGACGGTAGTGGTACTTCGCCGAGGCCATCAGGCCGATCCGGTGCAGTCCGTTGCGGAGCAGGTACCGTGCGACGAAGTGTGCGTCCTCGAACGTCGGGCGGACTCGTCCGTCGAACTCGACGCCGGCAGACCCGATCAGGTCGCGCCGCATGAACGCGGCGTTGACGCCGGTCTGCACGATCGGGTCCAGGCGCATGTCGACGATGCGCGATCCCTTCTCGAACCGCCTCCGGGAAGGGTGGTCGTCCTTGAGCGCACCGTCGTCGTCGCGCACGAGCTGGTGCGCCGCGAGCAGCGCGACCTTGTCGGAGCCGTGGAGCTCGATGAACTTCGCGACCTCCTCGAAGTAGCGCGGGTCGAGTTCGTCGTCCGCGTCGACGAACGTCACCCACTGCCCCACGGCACGACCGAGACCCGCGTTGCGCGCCTCGGCGATCCACTCGTTCTCCTGGTGCACGACCGTCACGTCACCCGGGTAGGTGCGGCTCCACTCGTCGAGGAGGTCGCCGGTTCCGTCGGTGGACCCGTCGTCGACGAAGACGAACTGCAGGCGGTCCCGATCGAACGTCTGCTGCTCGATCGAGCGGAGGAGGGTCGGGAGGTACCGGGCCACGTCGTGGGCGGCGGTCACGACGGAGATGAGCGGTGTCGCTCGGCTCGCAGATGTCATCGCTTCGATCGGCTCCCTGGCTTCGTGGGTCACGTGCTGCGATAGTTTAGGGCTGAACTCGAGGGCGGCTCGGCGCGACCTGCGCAACCCGAAGACGGTGAATCCCCGGAGAAGAAGACCGTGACTGAATCGTTCCCCGTGCTGTCCGTCGTCGTGCCGGTCGGGCGGATCGACTCCCGCTTCGCAGAGGCGCTCGGGGCGCTGCGGGCGCAGACGACGGAACGACTCGAGATCGTCCTGGTCCTGGACGGCCTCGGTGCTGCCGCCGCCGACGTCGTGCTCCGCCAGCAGGGCGGGGACCCGCGGATCGTCGTCCTGACCGTCCCCTCACGAGGTGGAGCGGGCAACGCCCGCAACGTGGGCCTGCGCCGAGCGCGCGGCGAGTACGTCGCCTTCGCAGACGCTGACGACCTGGTCCCTCACGACGCGTACGAACGACTGCTCGCCGCGATCGGGACCTCGACCGCCGACGTCGTCAGCGGGCGTGCCGAACAGTTCGGCGAGGACGGCGCCGGCGTGACGTACTGGACGGTGGACGAACCGCTCTGGCAGCACGGCGGCACCGGGTTGCGACTCGCGGACACACCACTGCTCGCTCACGACCACACGCCGTGGAACAAGGTCTTCCGGCGCGCGTGGCTCGTGGGGACGGGGATCACGTTCCCCGTCGACACCACTTGCGAGGACGTGTCGTGGTGGGCGGAGCTCGTGGTCCGGGCCGAGGTGGACGTCCTGCCGGAGGTGGTCTACCGTCACCGCCGGCACGGGGACTCGGTGACGTCCGGCATCGGTCGGGGCGCCGACCTCGACGACTGGACCGCACAGACGAAGCGCGCCGTCGAGACCTACCAGCGTCACGGCCAGCGTGGAGCGCTCGAGGCGGTCGGTCGACGTCTGATCCGCCGCGAGGCCTGGACACGCGTGCGGAGCACCGCGCAGTTCACGCAGCAGGACGCCCGGTCGCTCGTCGAGTTCGTGCGCTGGATGGGGACCTGGACCGACGCGGACGAGTTCGCTCGTCTCAGCTCCTACCCCCGCACCGCTTACGACCTGCTCCGGCACGGCGAACCCGGGCTCGTGTCCGCGTTGGTGCAGACGTTCGACGGCCCGTCACCCGACGCTGTCGAGTCCTGGCGCGCGCTGGCCGAGGACGTGCAGCGTGTGGTGCGCCGGGAGGACCAGTCCGAGGCGCTCTGGCGAGAGCGGTTGTTCGGCCCCGTCCTCGACGCCGCGCAGCGGGGGGAGCGTCTGCCCGTGCCACCGCGGACCGTCGTGGCGTTCTGGGACCACTTCGTCAGGGGCGGGCTCGACGAGCACGAACACGAGATCCTGGCGGCGCTCCGGAGGGATGCGGTGAGTGACGTGGCGTTCCTCCGTCGGAACCGACGGTTGCGGGTCTCGGCGCGGGGGCGCGGCGGCGGCGTCCTCGTGTCGGTGAGCGGACTCGCCGCTCCTGCCGAGACCAGGATGCTCGTGCGGCGCGACGGCGTGCCGGGCAGAGCGGTCGAACGCGTACTCGACAACGGTGACCACGTCGTGCCGACGCAGCTGCGTCGTGGGGACGAGCTGGTCCTGGAGTTCCCCCTCGCGAGCGGGTCGCTGCACCGCGTCAGCGCGGAGTTCCGGCGCTCTCGTGTGTCGCGCGTGCTCGCGGCGGTCGGTTCGAAGGTCCGGGGCGGGCGGTGAGCCCGCAGCTCTCGGTCGTCGTCCCGGTCCACGACGTGGCCCCGTGGATCGGGGAACAACTTGACTGCATCCTCCGGCAGCGCGTCGACCTCGAGGTGCTCGTGGTGGACGATCGCTCGACCGACGGCACGCGGGCCGTCGTCGAGGCGATCGCGGCGCAGGACGACCGGGTACGGGTCCTCGCCCCGCCGTCACCCGGGGGTGCGGTTGCGCGCAACTTCGGCATCGACGCCGCCCGCGGCGAGCACATCGTGTTCGCCGACGGCGACGACCTGGTGCCGGACGGGGCGTACGCGGCGCTCCTCGACGCGATCGAGCAGACCGGTGCGCCGATCGCGATCGGTCGCCACCTCAAGTTCAGTTCCGGCGCCACCTGGGAACCGATGTCCTCGTGGTACGCCGTCGACGAGTCGTCCGTCACGGACCTCGACGAGATGCCCGTCCTGCTCGCGAACCGCGCATGCTGGAACCGTGCCTTCCGGACCGACTTCCTCCGTGCGCGCGGCATCCGCTTCCCGGAGGTCCCGCGGTCGAACGACATCGTGCCGATGGTCCGGGCGCTCGTCGCCGCCGACCGTGTCGCGGTCGTGCCGTCCGTGGTCTACCTGTACCGGGAACGCCCCGGGGCCTCCTCGATGACGGCCCGGTCCTCCGGGGTCGACGGCGTGCTGAGCTACATCGAGCAGGAGATCGAGGTCGCCGGGCTCCTCGCGACGTCCGCGACCCACGTCCGCCGGACCCACTCCCGCGTTGTCCTGGAAGCCGACGGGTACGTGCACCTGGAGCGGTTCCTCCGCAGCCGACCCACGCCGGCCGACACGGAGCGCTTCACCGACGCCGTCACCCGGCTGCTCGCCGCCGTGCCGACCGCCGATCGCGAGAGCGTCCGTGCCGAGCGGCGGATCCTTTGGCACCTGGTGGCGACGGGATCGGCTGCGGTCGCCGTCGAGCTCGCGACACGGAGCCACGACGAGCGGAGCTCCGGGGCGGTCTCCGTCGAGTACCTCCGAGCGTGGGCGGATGCGCTCGAGGCGGTGCGGCCCGGCGACGCACCGGTGTTCCCTCTCGACCGTGCCGCGCTGGTCGACGAGGGGCTGTTCGTTCTCCTGGCGAATCGGGCGGAGCGCACCGACCGCGCGGTGCTCGAGGGGACCGTGGAGCAGCTCGCGTCGGTGTCCGAGGGGGCCGCCGGGTCGACCGAGGTGCTGCGCGCCGTGTCGGACGCCCTGCACCGTCGCGATCCCGAAGGGATCCGGTCGGTCTCGGTCGCCCGGCACCTCGCTCCGGTCGTCGTCGACGCAGCGGATGCGACGACGACGGCCCTGGTGCTGCGCGGGCCGCTTGCGACGACGCTGCCCGAGGCCGTGGTGCTGCAGCTGGTGGCCACCGGACCGGACGGCCGAGAGCGTCCGTTCGCCGTCGATCGCGCCGAGGGCCGGTGGCAGGCTCGGATCGCGAACGACGAGATCGGCCCCGGGCGGCACAGCACCGCGTTCCGTGTCGGGTTCGGCGACCTCGCGGTCACCTTCCCCGTCGTCGTGGCCCGGATGCCGCTGCCACCCGTCGCCGAGCCCGTCCAGCTCCAGCCGCTCGCTGACCGGGCTGACGGTCGACGGTTCGTCATCGATCGCCGATCGCCGAGGCCACCGCTCCTGCGTCGCCTCGTCAGGGCAGCAGGGCGCGCGGTCAGGAGAGCGTGACGCCCGCCGGTTCGGGCGCGGTCCCGGCTCGTGCCATCGTGTCGCCGAGCACCATCCGGTCGAGGTCGGCCATCAGGTCCTGGTAGAACGGTCGGCCGAAGTGCCACGGGGAGACCCCGTACGGGTGATTCCCGTCGGAGTGGTAGGAACGGTCGCGGTTGTCGATCGTGCGGAGCTCGTGGCGTGCGGTGATCGAGCGGTAGAGCGCGTCGTAGCGATCGTTCTCCCGCAGGAGCCGCCGGTAGAGGTCGTCCCGCTTGTCGTTCCCGCGGTACTTGACGAAGTTGAGGTCGCCCGTGCTGGTCTTGTAGTAGGAGCTGTACCGGAAGCAGTTCATGACGAGCGTCGTCGACGGCAGTGCACGCTGCTGCCACGCCACGAGGTCGTCGACCGCCGCTTCGAGGAGGGGGAGGTACTCCGCGTGGGCGTTCGCCATGTGGAGCGGCGTGAAGCCGGAGCCGTCTGCGAAGAAGTCGGTCTTCCGGAAGCTGTTCGGGTTGTTGGTGATGGTCGTCCCACCGACCCGGGCGAGCCCGTACCGGACGTCCGAGTACAGGTCGAAGAGCAGGTAGTCGGGCGCGAACGCCTCGATCTCCGCTCGGTCCGTCTTTGCGATGTCGCGGGCCATGGTGCGCGCACCGTGCTCGTTGACCTTCTCGCCCGGATCGATCGAACGGGCCACGTCGGCGGGGACGGGCTCGGCCAGGAAGCTCACCAGCCCGCTCTGCCAGGCGAGCGGCCCGAGGTCGTAGACGTCCTTATAGTGCGGGTTGTTCCGCGTGATGAACGCCTCTCGGGTGACGCACGAGCCGATGATGGCGACCTTGATCCGTGACAACTTGTCCTCCGTCTCGCCGCGTGGAGTGCGACGAGGACCGATTATGCCGCAGGGTCGGTCGTCCGCGCCGCCCCTGGGATCGTGTCGACGAGGGCGGCGAGGAGCTCGGCGTAGCGCCGTGAGACGTCGAACGGTGCGAGCCGGTGAGCGAACCGCCCCGACCGGTCGCGCTCGGGCAGCGGTTCGGACAAGCGGCGGGCGAGGGACCCGGCGTCCCCTGGTCGGAACCAGCGGATCCACGGTTCGTCCCCGAAGTCGCTGCGGAGGTGTGGCTCGTCCGGCAGGATCGTCGGGACGCCGAAGGTCCCCGCGAGGTGCAGGCTCCCCGAGTTGAGGATCCGCCGGTACGGCAGCACGACCACGTCTGCAGCATCGAACCACTTCTCGACGTCGGCGTCCTCGACGTAGCCGTGGTGTCGGATGGTCTTCAACCCGTCCGGGAGGAGCCCGCCGATGGCGGCTTCGTCCTCCGGGGACGTCTTGCCGGCGAGCATCAGGACCAGGTTGCCGCGGTCCTCCGACCTGCCGAGCGCCTCGAAGAGCACGTCCAGCCCCTTGTACGGACGCACCTGACCGAAGAAGAGGACGGCGCGGTCTCCCTCCCCGAGTCCGAAGTCGGCTCGAGCGCTGGCACGCGACCCCGCCCCGTCGTAGACGCCCTGGTAGCTCGGGTGCGGGATGTGCGCCACCCGGCGCGCGGACAGGTCGTAGAACGGAGCGACAACGTCCGCGGTCCGCGAGTTCAGGACGTGCACCACGTCCACGGTCGCCGCGAGGTAGCGGTTCAACTCGATCTCGAGGTCCTCGTGACGCACGTCGTGGGCGAGCGCGTTGTGCACGGTCCACACCGTGCTGGCGCCCCGGCCACGCGCTGCGTCCACCGCGGTACGGAAGCGACCGAGGCGTTCCGCCGCCTCGGTCCGGTCGTCGGCACGCTGGACGATCGGAGCCGTCCAGTGGACGTGGAGGACGTCCCCGCCTGCGAGCCGTTCGACGTCGCGCTCGAAGCGTTCGAGGCGGGCCGACTCGTGCACGACCCACCCTGTTGCGCGTGGAGCGAGCAGCAGGGTGTTCAGGTAGGGGTTGTCACGGTAGACGGGGAACACCGCGAGTCGACCGCGGTGCGTCCGGGAACCGGTTCCGGGGTGCTCTGTTGCTGCCACCCGAGCGATCCTACGAGGCCCGGAGCGTGTCGGTGGAGCGGCTCCCCAGCGCCCGTACCGGACAATGACCCGGTGCGTGTCGTCCGAGCCCTCCTGGTCCTCTTCGTCGTCCTCGGAGCGCTCGCCGCCTCGCTGATCTCGTTCGATCGCCCGTCCCCGCTGGCATCCGGCACGGAGCCCGCGCGCCCGTTGCGACTGGCCGTGGTGGGCGACTCCCTGAGCGCCGGAGCCTCGCGGTACCTGGGCAACGGGCTCGACGACGGGACCTGGATCACGACCGTCGTCGGCGAGGACGTCGAGTTCGTGGGCGGTTGGGCTCGGTCCGGTGCGACCCCGGAGCGCATGGCGGAGCACGTGCGCCCGGTGGCGGACGTCGACGTGCTCGTCATCCTCGCCGGGACGAACGCGGTCCGACTGCACCGCAGCCTCGCCGACGAAGCAGCCTCCTACCGGAGCATCGTCGAGACGGTGCGACCGCGGTCGGTCCTCGTCGCGGCGATCCCGCCGTACCGCTGGCAGCCGGCCGCGGCCGTGGAGTACAACCGCGATCTCCGAGAGTTGACGCGCGAAGAAGGGTGGGCGTGGGGGGACCCGTGGGGCTTCGCACGCGACGGGTCCGGCTGGGTCCCCGGCGTGAGTGCGGACGGCACACACCCGGCCGGCCCCGCGCAGTACCGTCGGCTCGGGCTGGCGATGCGGGAGCTCATCGAGGGAGTGGACGAGCGCGACGACGTCGTCCTGGCCGCGGAGTGACCGCGACGCGCCCGTGACGGACGTGACGTCGTGACCTCCGTGCTGCTCGGTACCATCGAAGGATGTTCAGATCACGTGCGCGGGTCACGCCCGATGCGACCCTGACGTTCGCCGTGTCGGGGGACTCCATCACGTCCAGGCCCGACTCGTGGCGTGATCAGCTCGGCGACCGCCGTCTGCGTCTCGTCGGTGGGTTCGCCGAGGACGGGGCCACGTCCGAGCGGGCGTTCGGTCAGGTGCGTCGATCGATGGCAGACGTGCTCGTCGTGATGCTCGGGATGGAAGACGTGCGCGAGAGCGTGCCGGCGGAGACGGTGAAGACGAACATCGAGAAGATCGTGCGGTTCTCGGAGTGCCGGACCGCGCTGCTGTGCCTCGTCCCGCCGAGCAACCACAGCGACGGACCGGTGAACCGACGCGCGAACGGCGTGGTGGCCAACCGTCACCTGTTCGACCTGGGGGCGAAGCAGGGCTGGATCGTCGCCGACCCGTTCGCGTTCGCGCGGGCGTCCAACAACTCGTGGGGTGGCGGCTCCAGCGACGACGGGACGCACCCGCTCCCGCACGTCTCCGCCGAAGCCGCAGTCCGCATGCGGCTGTTCATCCGACAGGCGGCCGCGACGGTCGACCTGAACACCAAGGCGGGCGCCGTGGCGCGACCGGCAGGGGTTCGGGTCCGCTGACCGCAGCGACCACGGTCCGTGCGTGATCGGGAGCTGATCGGCCGGACCGGCTCAGTCGTGCGTGGCGACCACGTACTCGGCCTCGTGCAGGACGGAGCAGAACGCCCGCCCGGCGTGGTCGAGCGCGTCGCGCCGACTGATGACCGCGTCGCACACCGCGCACCTGGTCGTGAAGGTCGACCGCACCGCATCGGAGAGAAGGGACATGCGGACATCCTGCGCGCCGGAGGTGAACGGCAGGCTTCGCCCACCTCCGAGCCGGGTGAACGATCCCGAAGAACCCGCCGCGGACGCGAGCGAGACTCGCGTCAGGACCCTCCGAGCGCCTCGATGACCCGGTCCGCGGAGCCGGACACCACGGCGGCGAAGTCCTGCTCGGTGGCGATCTGCCCCGCAGCGAGCCACACGACGTTGCGGGCGCCGGGTTGCGGCACCCACACCGGTCCGTCGCCGGGGCCGCCTACCAGGACCGTGACATCGTCGAGCGACGCCGATCCCCGGTACCAGGACGTCGGCACGTCCACCTGCACGTCGTGCCCGGCTGCTGCGAGCCGGCCGAGGAGCGCGGTCACGTCGTCGCTGCGGGAGCCGTCGTGCTTCACCGCGATCCGCAGCGCCGCGCCGGCCGCTTCCCGGTGGTCGCGGACGACGAGGGGCCGCGAGGACCGCACCATGACGGCGTGCCCCTTCGGCAGCCCCGGCTCGACGCCGAGCCAGCGCAGGCCTGCCGCCTCGTACCGCGGGGCGGCGTCGGCGTCGGGGTAGCGTCCGCGCCAGCGTTCGTCGAAGACGCGCCGGTTGTCGATCCGGGCGTCGTCGCGTCCGGGGGAGCGGCTCTCGTGGTGGACGACCACGGAGGACGGCACGACGGCGAACGACGAGCCGGTCGGGGACGACGCCAGGGCGCGGAGGCAGAGGTCGACGTCCTCGAGCCCGTTGGCGTACACCGGGTCGAACCCGTGCCAGCGGATCAGGTCGGCGGCGCGGAAGGCGGCTGCAGCTGCGGTGATCGCCGAGAAGCGGCGGGCCGACGGGTCGGCGAACGCCCGCGATGCGTCGTACCGGGGGTGGTCGCCGAGGAAGTGCCACGGCAGCACCTTGTTGCCGCCGAAGACGGTGCCGGCGGCCTGCACGACGCCGTCCGGGTAGACGAGCAGCGGCTGCGTGCCGAGGACGGTCGGGTCGGCGAGCGCGGCGACGAGGGGGCGGAGCCAGCCGGTGGTCACCTCGGTGTCGTTGTTGAGCATGACGACGGTCGCGCCGGTCGAGCGTGCCAGTCCGAGGTCGCTGCCGAGCCCGAAGTTCCGGTTCCGGTCCTCGCGCTGCAGGACCACCCGCGGCTCGTCGCCGAACCACGTGCCGAGCACGGCGCTGACGGAGCGCGGCGATCCGTTGTCGACGACGACGACCTCGACGTGGTCGCCGTCGTGGTCGGCCGCGCTCAGCACGGCGTCGACGGCACGGCGGGTCATTGTCCAGTCGCGGAACACGGGCATGACGACCGACACGAGGTCGGCGTCGCGGTCCGGTGCCGCCCCGGCGAGCGCGTCCCAGTCGATGCGGTGGCGCGCGAGTGCGACCTCCTGCCACGACGCGGGCTGCGCGGACGACACCCGTCGCGGGTCGCGGACGTTGTCGTAGTCGACACCGATCACCGGCACGTACGCGGGCACACCGAAGCGGGCACCGATGCGGAGCAGCCACTCCCAGTCGATCCAGCGCCGGAGGGTCTCGTCGAAGGGACCGACCGCCGCGGCGACGTCCCGGCGCACGACCAGGGCGTTGAGGTCGATGAAGTTGCCGGCGAGCAGGTCCGCGAACGTGCCGTCCTCGCCGCGGTACGTCTCGACCGGCGCGGTGGAGTCGTCGGCGTTGTTCGCGCCGATCATGCGCACGCCGGTGTGCACGCCGGGGCCGCCGGTCTCGAGCAGGACGGCGAGGGCGGCGGACAGGTGCGCGGGGCGCCAGGTGTTGTCGGCGTCGAGGAACGCGACGAAGTCGCCGCGGACGGCGGCGAGCCCGGTGTTCCGGGCAGCGCCGGCGCCGCCGTTCTCGCGCTCGAGCAGCCGGATCCGGGGGTCGCCCTCGGCTCGGCGCCGGACGACGTCGACGGTGTCGTCCCCGGACCCGTCGTCGACGACGAGCAGCTCCCAGGTGGTGTGCTCCTGCGCGCGGACGGAGTCGATGGCCGCGCCGACGACGTCGGCTCGGCGGTGCACCGGCATCACGACCGACACGAGGGGATGCTCGGCGGCACGTCGCGCCGCGCCGCGCGGCGTGCGGGCGAGGACCTCGGTGGCGTCGGGGCCGTCCCAGGTCGTCCGGTAGCGGCGCCGGGTGCGGTGCTGCGCCTCGGCGAACGCGCGGGCCGCCGACACGGCTGATGCGCGCGCGGCGCCCCAGGTGGGTGCCGGGCCGCGTCGGCCGGGAGGCGCGGGGAGCGTGGTCGTGTCCGTCGCGTTCCGCAGGAAGTGGCGGAGCGCGTCGAGGGTGGACGACGGGCGGTCAGCCTCCGGCAACGAGGCGGCGTACACACCGGCGTCGAACAGGGGGCCGGTCTGGAAGAGCTCGGGGCCCTCCTGGTGCAGGGCGTCGTACCAGGACATCGTCGGCACGGGCTGGTGCTCGCGCATCCACTCGTGCTCGACCAGCGGGCTCAGGGAGAGCCCGCGCCGGCCGTCGTTGTGCACGTAGAAGGCGATCGCCTCGTCGTCGCTCGCGAACGTGCGGCCGGTCTGCGCCTCGAGGTACGCGCGGTCGGTGATCCCGAACTCGGCGATGCGGCGCGCCCAGCGGTCCAGCCGATCGGTGACGGTCAGGGGCTTCTCGGGGCCGCGGAGTCCGCGGGCGAGTCGCCGTGCGACCCGGCCGAGCCCCCCGTTCTCGGCCATCAGCGACGCCCCGGCAGCCGCGCGGCGACCTTGGCGATCGCGTTGCCGGTGCGGAACGAGCGGCTGGCCCGCAGGTCGTCGAGCTCCCTCCGCAGCCGGGCGACCTCGTCGGCGGTGCCGGCGGCGGCGCTGTCGGCGGCGACCAGGTCGAAGGGCAGCATCGCCGCCCGACGCGCTTCGAGTGCGGCCGCGATGCCGTCGACGGGGGCCATCAGGCTGTTCTCGACGCCTTCGCGCGCCGACTCGAGCTCGTCGATCCCGGTGACCTCGGCGAAGCGGTCGACGAGCGCCGCCAAGACGTCGCCGCCGGTGCGGTGCACGCGGGACGACCACGGAGCACTCGGGGTGTCCGTGCGCACGATCACCCAGTGCAGGGCGCGGCGGTTCGCCAGGACGAGCGCCGCCGGCGACGGGTCCACCATGATCGTCAGCGTCACGAGGTCGTCCGGGTCCGGGTCGTCGGCCGTGACCGTCCACGTGGCAGGGGCCGACGTACCGGCGGGGAGCCGGGCCTCCACCGCGAAGCCGTCACCGAACGCGAGGTCGACCTGCCGAACCCACGCCGCGGCGTCGTCGACGTACCGCAGGTCGACCGCCAGCCGCGCTGCCGGACCGGCCGGCACGAGCACGTCGGCGAACCGCTCTGTGGCCGTCGTGCCGTGCCGCTGGTAAGCGGCGACGGCGTCGGGCAGGAACGGGTACCGACGCTCGAGCTCCCGCTGGTGCGCCGCTCGGAGCGCGTTCCGGTTACCCGAGAAGCTCTTGCCGCCGGCGTGCAGGACGAGCGCGCGGTTCGCGATCTTCGCCAGCCAGCCGTGCGCGGCGATGCGCAGGCAGTAGTCGTTCTCCTCGCCGTAGCCGGGCGCGAAGGCCTCGTCGAACAGGCCGTGCTCGGTGACGAGCGACCGGCGGGTGAGGAAGCAGAAGCCCATCGCGACGGGCATCACCTGCGAACGGGGCAGCAGTGGCGCGATCTCGGCCCAGACCTCGCGGGTACGGGCCTCGGTGCGAGCGGCCCCGCGGTTCGTCAGCCGGTAGGGGATGCTCGCGATCGTCGCGTTGTCGCTCCGTGCGGTGACGACGCCGGTGCGGTCCTCGTCGAGCACCTCGAGCATCGCGTCGAGGAAGCCCGCAGTCGGCACCGCGTCGCTGTTCAGCAGGAGCACCGCCTCGTCCTCGGCGCCGGTGTCGAGCTCGAGCACGGCGCGGTTGCAGGTGCCGACGAAGCCGAGGTTGCGCTCGTTGCGCTCGTACCGGAAGCCGGCGTGTCCGGCGACGCGCTCGAGCACGGCACGCTCGATGGTGTCCGCGTCCGGCCCGCAGTCGTTGAGCAGCAGCACCCGGTGCACACCGGTGTCGAGGTGCTCGAGGAGGCCGTCGACGCACCGCAGCAGCGACTCGAGGTCGCCGTAGATCGGCACGACGACGAGGGTGGGACGGGTCATCGGGCGGTCTCCTCGTGGGTGAGGGCTGCGGCGAGGGCGGCGACGGCCGCGTCGAGCGGTCCGCCGAGCCGGTCCCCGGCGAGCGGGGTCCAGCCGGTGGGGCCGTCGGCCGCGGCGCGTCGGACGGCGTCCGCGACGGCGAGGCCGAGGGACCGGGCGTCCGCGGGGACCGCGGCGAGGTTCGGGTGCAGGTCGCCGCGCGTGCCGCGGAACTCGTTCGTCACGACCCGGGCACCCGAGACCGCGCCGTCGAACGGCGGGTGGCTCGGGTGCGGGCTGTGCTGCAGCGAGAGGACGACGTTCGTCGACGTGATGAAGCGGAAGTAGTCGTCCCACGGCATGGTGCCGTGCGACACGAGCTTCACGTCGCCGCGTCCGCCGTCGAGTTCGACGTCGCCGTGCTGCTCGCCCGCCGAGTGGAACTCGACCCGGATGCCGTCGGACGCGAGCTCCTGCACGGCCACGCGCAGGGCGGCGACCCCGAGACGGAACAGGTTGCGGTGCTTGCTCGGGCGGCCGTAGAACAGGACCCGGACGACGTCCTCGTGCTGCCGCGCTGCTGCCACGCGCTCGAGCAGGTCGAGGTCCAGGTGCGGCGCGAAGGTCTGGTCGCTCCCGACGTCGAGCCCCTCCACGTCGGCGAGGTACCGGCGCAGGGGCTCCGAGTTGACGAGCATGCGGAACCCGGCGCGGTAGGTCGAGGCGGCGACGGCGTACTCCGTCGACCACGGACTGAACCCGGGCTCGTAGTCCTGCACCAGGTAGACGACGTGCTCGCGGGGGACCACCCCGGCGGTGACGGCGACGTCGAGCGGGTGCGCGGTCTTCCAGTGCGTCGCGATCCAGACGTCGTCGCGGCCGAACGTGGTGTCGAGGACGTCCTCGCGGCGGACGACCCGGACGCCGGGACGGCCCTCGACGCGGGACTCGGGGAACCGGTCGGCGATGAGCGCCTCGGCCGCGGCGGCGCTGTTGCCCGGCGTCGTCCACCGCACCATCACGACGCGCACCGGCCGGTCCAGCTGCCCGCCGAGGGCGAGCGCCACCGCGATGGCGGTCTGCACACCGGCGAACGCGGCGCCCTCGCGCAGCTCGTCGACGACGAGCACCACCTCGGGGGCGCGGTCGACGGTGGTGATGCCGGCGATCGCCAGGCTCGTCTCGACCAGTCCCTCGAACGGTCGTGCGGTCAGCGGTGCCCGGTCGCGCTCACGGCGGGCGACGCGGACGTCCACCCGGGACACCGTGCGGCCCAGTCGTTCCCGGACGTCGTTGCGGTAGTGGCCGTCCCGGGCGTAGCGCTCGTTCACCCGGACGAGGTCGCTCACGAGGCGCCGTGCCTTCTCGAAGTTCATCGGCGCTCACGTTACCGGGGGACGCCGGGCGCCCTCGGTAGGCTTGCCCCCTGATGATGCAGCGAATCGACCTCCGCGGTGGCCTCCCCGCCCGCGCCGACCTCCTCCGCCTCATGCCCCGCGCCGTCGGCGACGTCTCGCACGCGGTGGACGCCGCGCGTGAGCTCGTGGACGCCGTGCGCGAGCACGGGGCGTCGGCACTGCGCGAGCAGGCCGAGCGCTTCGACGGGGGAGCCCCCGAGCACGTCCGGGTCCCCGCCGCCGACATCGCCGCCGCCGTCGCCGGCCTGACCCCCGCCCTGCGAGGAGCCCTCGACGAGGCGATCCGCCGGGTCCGGGCCGCGAGCGCCGCACAGGTGCCCGCAGCCGCGGTCACGACGCTCGCCGACGGCGCCGAGGTGCACCAGCGCTGGCAGCCGATGCGCCGCGTCGGGCTGTACGTACCCGGCGGCAAGGCCGTGTACCCGTCGAGCGTCGTCATGAACGTCGTGCCGGCGCAGGTGGCCGGTGTCCGGTCGATCGCCCTCGTGTCGCCGCCGCAGCGCGACCACGGCGGCGCGGTGCACCCGACGATCCTCGCGGCCGCCGGGCTGCTCGGGATCGACGAGGTCTACGCCATGGGCGGCGCCGGCGCGATCGGCGCGCTGGCGTACGGCGTGGCCGAGCTCGGCCTCGACCCGGTCGACCTCGTCACCGGTCCCGGCAACAACTACGTCGCCGCTGCCAAGCGCATCGTGCGCGGCACCGTCGGCATCGACTCGGAGGCCGGCGCCACCGAGATCCTCGTCATCGCCGACGAGACCGCCGACCCCGGGTTCGTCGCGGCGGACCTCGTCAGCCAGGCCGAGCACGACGAGCAGGCCGGCAGCGTGCTGGTGACGACGTCGGCGACGTTCGCCGACGCGGTGGAAGCAGCCATCCCGGAACGCACGGCGGTGCTCGGGACGGCCGCGCGCCTCCAGACCGCGCTCGACGGCCCGCAGTCCGCGATCGTCCTCGTGGACTCGCTCGCCGACGCGGCGACCGTCAGCAACGCGTACGGCCCGGAGCACCTCGAGATCCAGACCGCGGACGACGACGCCGTGCTGGCCGACATCGACGCGGCCGGCGCGGTCTTCGTCGGACCGAGCACACCCGTCAGCCTCGGCGACTACCTCGCCGGATCGAACCACGTCCTGCCGACGGGCGGGCAGGCGCGCTTCGGGTCGGGGCTCTCGGCGTCCACGTTCCTGCGTCCACAGCAGGTCGTGCGGTACACACCGGCCGCACTGCGCGAGGTCGCCGACGACATCGTGGCGCTCTCGACCGAGGAGCAGCTCCCCGCGCACGGCGCCGCCGTGACGGAACGCACGAACCGATAGCCTGGGACCGACATGTTCTGCCCCTTCTGCCGCCACCCGGACTCCCGCGTCGTCGACTCGCGGACGAGCGACGACGGTACCTCGATCCGTCGACGCCGCCAGTGCCCGAACTGCGGGCGTCGCTTCTCGACCACCGAGACCGCGTCGCTCAACGTGGTGAAGCGCAACGGCGTCACCGAGCCCTTCAGCCGCGACAAGATCGTCTCCGGTGTGCGCAAGGCCTGCCAGGGGCGCCCCGTCACCGACGGCGACCTGGCGGTCCTCGCCCAGCGCGTCGAGGAGACCGTGCGGTCGTCGGGGTCGAGCCAGATCGACGCGAACGACATCGGGCTCGCGATCCTCGCGCCGCTGCGGGAGCTCGACGAGGTCGCCTACCTGCGTTTCGCGAGCGTCTACCAGGCGTTCGAGTCCCTCGAGGACTTCGAGGACGCCATCGGTCAGCTCCGCCGCGACCACCACGCAGCCGGCGCGTCCGCCGTCGCTCCCACCGCAGGCGCTGACGCGTGAACGGCGTCGTGGAGCGCCTGGTCCGGAACGGGTACGCCGCCGTCTTCCGGTCCGTCTTCGCGAACATGGACCCAGAGCGGGCCCACCACATCGCGTTCGCCGTGATCAAGACGGTGCCGCACGTGCCGTTCGTCGGCGGCCTCGTGGAGCGGTACTGCCGCCCGTCAGCGGCCGACGGCATCACGACGATGGGGATCCACTTCCCGTCGCGCTTCGGCCTCGCCGCCGGCTTCGACAAGGACGCCAAGGGCATCGGCGGCCTCGGCGTGCTCGGGTTCGGCCACGTCGAGGTGGGCACCATCACCGCGAAGCCGCAGCCCGGCAACGAGCGACCGCGCCTGTTCCGGCTCATCGCCGACCGCGCCCTCGTCAACCGGATGGGCTTCAACAACCACGGCGCCGCCGCCGCGGCACGCCACCTCGAACGGGCCCGGCGCAACCCCGGCCGCCCGGTCATCGGGGTGAACATCGGCAAGAGCCGGGTCGTCGCCGTCGAGGACGCGATCGACGACTACCTCGAGTCCGCCCGCCGCCTCGCGCCCTTCGCCGACTACCTGGCGGTCAACGTCAGCTCGCCGAACACGCCCGGCCTGCGAGGCCTGCAGGAACTCGACCAGCTCCGTCCGCTGCTCACCGCCGTGCGCGACGCCGCGGGCACCGTGCCGGTGCTCGTGAAGATCGCGCCCGACCTGACCGACGAGCAGATCGACGCCATCGCCGGCCTCGCGGTCGAGCTCGGTCTCGCCGGGGTGATCGCGAACAACACCACGATCGCGCGCACCGGCCTGACGACCCCGACGGAGCAGGTCGAGGCCATGGGCGCAGGCGGTCTGTCGGGTGCGCCGATCGCCGCCCGCTCGCTCGAGGTCCTGCGCCGCGTCCGTGCTGCCGTCCCCGCCGACTTCTGTGTCGTCGCGGTCGGCGGCGTCACCACCGAGCAGGACGTGCAGGACCGCATCGACGCCGGCGCGACGCTCGTGCAGGGCTACACGGCGTTCCTCTACGAGGGGCCGACCTGGGCGGCCCGGATCAACCACCTGCGCCGTCGTCGGCTGCGCCGCGCCGCGCGCTGACGAGGAGCGGGGCCGGCGCCTTCGCGCGGCGCGGCGCGTTCGCCGAGTGAGCAGAAGACGTCGGGTCGGGGTAGCTCATCCGACGTCTTCTGCTCACTCGGTGCAGCAGGTAGGGCGCGACGCCCGTTGCGGTGGTCGACCCGTCCGCCCACCGGACGGGAGGCCCGTGGCGGCGCCGCGCCGTGCCTCCCGTCCGTCACGGCGCGCGCTGGGCGCCCCGCGCGTCCGCGCTCTTGCCCGCGCTGAGGGCCGTGTCGCGCGGCCAGCGCGCTTCGTGAGCAGAAGATGTCGAGTGGGGGCCGTCGACCCGACATCTTCTGCTCACCAGATGCCGCACGCGGCCCGCGACGCCCCCACCGGCTCCCGCACACGCCACGCGACGCCCACCCGCACCGCATGCCAAACACTCCACGCGACGCCCCCCCGGAACAACGAAGCGCCCCCCGGACCGGCCGGGAGGCGCTTCGCGACGTCGTCAGAGCGTGGGGTAGTCGCCCCGCTTGACCTGCGGCTTCGGCAGGCGCAGGAAGCGCAGCTGCCACGTGCGGGTCAGGATGTAGAGGAACGTGCCGCGCTGCACCTCGCCGAACTTCGACGCGAGCTTGCGGCGCATCGAGAGCCAGAGCACCACGCAGTCGAGCACGAACAGCGCGACGAACGCCCAGACGAGCAGCAGCGAGTAGGACGCCAGGGGCGTCTGCGCGGCGGCGAACCCGACGATCAGGAAGAGCACGAGCACCGGCATCATGATCTCGCCGAGGTTCCAGCGCGCGTCGATCCAGTTGCGCAGGAAGCGACGCTGGTCACCGCGGTCCTTCGCGGGCAGGTAGCGCTCCTCGCCGTTGGCCATGCCGACCCGGGCGCGCTCGCGCTCCGAGTTGAGGCGCGCGCGGGCGGCCTTCTTGTCGACCGGCGTGTTGCCGACCAGGGGGCGGCGGTTCGCGGCCTCACGCTCGCGGCGGGACGGCGTCGGCCGACCCTTGCCCTGCTCGAGGAGTTCGCCCTCGGACGGGTTCACGGTCGTGTTGGTCTTGGGGGCTGCCTTCGCCACGGTGCGTTCCTAACGGCGGTGTGCGTGCTGGATCGTCCTCTAGATTACCGGGCATGACCGACACCCAACAGCACAGCTCCGCGACCGACCCCGCGCTCCTCGACGCCCTGCGCGAACAGGTGCACGGCGCACTGCCCGTGACGATCGCCGACCTGTCCGCGCTGGTGCGGCTGCCGTCGGTCTCGTGGTCGGCGTTCGACCCGGCGAACGTGCAGGCGAGCGCCGAGGCCGTCGCGGACCTCGCGCGGTCGACGGGCGTCTTCGCGGACGACGCGGTGCGCATCGTCCGCTCGGCCGTCGACGGCTCGACGGCGGACGCCGAGGCGTCCGGTGCGGAGCTCGGCCAGCCCGCGGTCCTCGCGGTGCGGCCGGCACGGAACGGCAAGCCCACGGTGATGCTCTACGCGCACCACGACGTGCAGCCCCAGGGCGACGACGCGCTGTGGGAGACCCCGCCGTTCGAGCCGACCCTGCGCGGCGACCGCCTGTACGGGCGCGGCGCATCGGACGACAAGGCGGGCGTGATGACGCACGTCGCCGCCCTCCGGGCCCTGCACGCGCAGTTCGGCGACGACCTCGACCTCGGCGTCGTGCTCTTCGTCGAGGGCGAGGAGGAGTTCGGCTCCCGGTCGTTCCGCACGTTCCTGCGCGAGCAGAAGGAGCACCTCGCCGCCGACGTCATCGTCGTGGCGGACAGCGACAACTGGTCGGTCGACGTCCCGTCGATCACGGTCTCGCTCCGCGGCAACGTGACCTTCAAGCTGACCCTCACCACCCTCGAGCACGCGAGCCACAGCGGCATGTTCGGGGGAGCGGCTCCGGACGCCATGATCCCGATGGTCCGCCTGCTCGCCTCGCTGCACGACGACGACGGCTCGGTGGCGGTCGAGGGGCTCACATCGTACGAGGCCGACGTCCCCTCGCGCACCGACGACCAGCTCGCCGTCGACGCCGCCCTGGTGGCGGGCGTCCGGCCGATCGGCACCGGCGAGGTCCTGTCCCGCATGTGGTTCCAGCCGTCGATCACGGTGACGGGCATGGACGTGCCGAGCGTCGCGAACGCCTCGAACACCCTCCTGCCGACGGTGTCGGCCCGCGTCTCCGTGCGCGTGGCGCCCGGTCAGGCTGCCACCGACGCCCACGCCGCCGTCGAGCGGCACCTGCGCGAGCACGTCCCGTTCGGTGCGCGGCTCGAGATCAGCGAGCCGGACGCCGGTGACGGCTTCCTCGTCGACACGGCCGGGTGGGCCGTCCAGGAGGCCCGGGTCGCCATGCAGGAGGGCTGGGGTGCCGAGGCGGTCGAGCAGGGCATCGGCGGGTCGATCCCGTTCGTCTCGGACCTCGCGGCGGAGTTCCCGGAGGCGCAGATCCTGGTCACCGGTGTCGAGGACCCGGACACCCGTGCGCACAGCCCGAACGAGTCCCAGCACCTCGGCGTGCTGCACCGCGCGATCGCGTCCGAGGCGATCCTGCTCGCCAGGCTCGCGACGCGCAGCTGACGGTGCTTACAATCGACGCCAGGCGCGGTGAACCGCACCGCCCGGAGGGAGACGCGCGATGAGCGACACCATCACCCCTGACGCACCGGCGACCGAGGCTCCGTCGCACGGCGTGCTCCTGAGCGACGCCGCGGCCGGCAAGGTGGCGAGCCTCCTCGAGCAGGAGGGCCGCGACGACCTGCGCCTGCGTCTCGCCGTGCAGCCCGGTGGCTGCTCGGGCCTGATCTACCAGCTCTACTTCGACGAGCGCCTGCTCGACGGGGACACCACCGCCGAGTTCGACGGGGTCGAGGTCGTCGTCGACAAGATGAGCGTCCCGTACCTCGACGGCGCGACGATCGACTTCGAGGACACGATCCAGAAGCAGGGCTTCACGATCGACAACCCCAACGCGCAGGGCAGCTGCGCGTGCGGTGACAGCTTCCACTGATCACCCGTCGAACCGACACGCGAGCGGGGAACGGCCGTCACGGTCGTTCCCTGCTCGCGTTTCGTCGTCCGGAGGACGCTCCGGGCGCGCCCGGGAACGGGGGAGTGACGGGTCGCGGGAGTGCGGATCGCGGCGAGGAGCGTGTCGGGTGTGCGCGAGCGGTGGCGAGCTGCGAGTAAGCTAGGAGTGTTCCAATCAGGCTGGGAGCCCCGCTGTCGCACCGTCGACCGGCTCGCTCCCGGGCTCACGTTCTTCCGAGAGGTAACAGTGCGTTCGAATCGCCGTATACGTTGGGCGGCCGTCCCGGTGGCCGTCGGTCTGGTCATCGCACTGGCTGGCTGCTCGCAGCAGCAGCTGAACGGATGGCTCCCCGGCACCGAGGGCAAGACGGACGTCACGAACCACACGAGCCGCATCGTCGGCCTGTGGACCACGAGCTGGGTCGTCCTGCTCGCCGTGGGTCTCATCGTCTGGGGGCTCATCATCTGGGCCGCCATCGTGTACCGCCGCCGGAAGGGCCAGACCGGCCTGCCCGTGCAGATGCGCTACAACATGCCGCTCGAGATCTTCTACACGATCGTGCCGCTCATCCTGGTGCTCGGCTTCTTCGCCTTCACCGCGAAGGACCAGGCCGCCATCGAGAAGCCGTTCAAGAACCCCGACGCCACCGTCCACGTGTACGGCAAGCGCTGGGCGTGGGACTTCAACTACATCGACAAGCAGAACCCCGAAGAGAGCGTCTACTACCAGGGCATCCAGGCCCAGGAAGAAGAAGACGGAAAGGGCGCGATCGACGAGTCGCAGCTGCCGACCCTCTACCTGCCGAAGGGCAAGAAGGTCGCGATCGAGCTGTCCTCGCGCGACGTCGACCACTCCTTCTGGATCATCGACTTCCTCTACAAGAAGGACATGCTCCCCGGCAAGACGAACTGGGAGTACTTCATCCCGACCAAGGAAGGCACCTACCAGGGCAAGTGCGCCGAGCTCTGCGGCGAGTACCACTCCCTGATGCTCTTCCAGGTCAAGGTCGTGTCGCCGACCGAGTACAACGCCTACCTCCAGACCCTCCGTGACCAGGGCAAGGTCGGGCTGCTCGGCGACGAGTACAACACCAACACGAACGAACCGAACAACAAGGCGCCGGTCGAGGCGTCCGCCGAGAACAAGTAGGGGCCCGTCAGATGACAACGTCACTCGTCGGCCGACCGACCCAGACCTCGACGCCGGACTTCCAGGCGTCGAAGGTCGGGCGGAAGGGCAACATCATCGTCCGGTGGATCACCTCCACCGACCACAAGACCATCGGGTACATGTACCTGATCGCCTCGTTCGTCTTCTTCCTGCTCGCCGGCATCATGGCGCTGGTCATCCGTGCCCAGCTCTTCGAACCCGGCCTGCACGTCGTCGCGACGAAGGAGCAGTACAACCAGCTCTTCACAATGCACGGCACGATCATGCTGCTGATGTTCGCGACGCCGCTGTTCTCGGGCTTCGCGAACGCGATCATGCCGCTGCAGATCGGTGCCCCCGACGTCGCCTTCCCGCGACTCAACGGCTTCGCCTTCTGGCTCTACCTCTTCGGCTCGCTCATCGCCGTCGGCGGCTTCCTCACCCCGCAGGGCGCCGCGTCCTTCGGTTGGTTCGCGTACGCGCCACTGAGTGACACGACGTTCACGCCAGGGCTCGGCGGCACCCTCTGGGTCTTCGGCCTCGGCATGACCGGCTTCTCGACGATCCTCGGCGCGGTGAACTTCATCACCACGATCATCACGATGCGTGCCCCGGGTCTGACCATGTTCCGCATGTCGATCTTCACCTGGAACACCCTCGTGACGGCGCTCCTCGTCCTGATGGCCTTCCCGGTCCTCGCGACCGCGCTGTTCGGCCTCGGCCTCGACCGTGTGTTCAACGCGCAGATCTTCAACCCGGCCAACGGCGGCGCCCTGCTCTGGCAGCACCTCTTCTGGTTCTTCGGGCACCCCGAGGTCTACATCATCGCGCTGCCGTTCTTCGGCATCGTCTCCGAGGTCTTCCCGGTCTTCAGCCGCAAGCCGATCTTCGGGTACAAGACCCTCGTCTACGCGACCATCTCCATCGCGGCGCTGTCCGTCACGGTGTGGGCGCACCACATGTACGTCACCGGTGGCGTGCTCCTCCCGTGGTTCTCGCTCATGACGATGCTCATCGCGGTCCCGACCGGCGTGAAGATCTTCAACTGGGTCGGCACCATGTGGCGCGGTTCGGTCACCTTCGAGACGCCGCTGCTCTGGGCCCTCGGCTTCCTGATCACCTTCACCTTCGGTGGTCTGACCGGCGTCATCCTGGCGTCGCCGCCGCTGGACTTCCACGTGTCCGACTCGTACTTCGTCGTCGCGCACTTCCACTACGTGGTCTTCGGCACCGTCGTGTTCGCGATGTTCTCCGGCTTCTACTTCTGGTGGCCGAAGTGGACCGGCAAGATGCTCAACGAGCGCCTCGGCAAGATCCACTTCTGGCTGCTGTTCATCGGCTTCCACACCACGTTCCTCATCCAGCACTGGTTGGGCGTCATCGGCATGCCGCGTCGCTACGCGACGTACCTGCCGAACGACGGCTTCACCTGGATGAACCAGCTGTCGACGATCGGCTCGATGATCCTCGCGGTCTCGTTCCTGCCGTTCATCTTCAACGTCTACGTGACCGCTCGGAACGCTCCGAAGGTGGCCGTGAACGACCCGTGGGGCTACGGCCGCTCGCTCGAGTGGGCGACCTCCTGCCCGCCGCCCCGCCACAACTTCACGTCGATCCCGCGCATCCGTTCGGAGTCCCCGGCGTTCGACCTGAACCACCCGGAGGCAGGTGTGCCGATCGGTGTCGGTCCCGCCAAGGACGCCCCGGATGCCCCGACCTACGACGCCGCGAAGGGCGAGGTGAAGTAAGGCGATGCGCGCCAACACCAACCTGTTCTGGATCCTCTTCGGGTTCTTCATCCTGGCGGACGCCGCCTACACGATTTGGGCGATGCTCTACTACGGTCACCCGGAGTGGGTCGGCACCGTCGCGATCGGCCTCACCGGCATCATGTCGGCGTTCATCGCCTTCTACCTCGGCAGGGTCATGTCGTCGCAGGGCGGCGTCCTGCCGGAGGACCGCCCCGACGCGAACATCGAGGACGGCGACGCCGAGCTCGGGCACTTCAGCCCCTGGTCGTGGTGGCCCATCCTGCTGGCTGCCGCTGTCGCGGTCTGCTTCCTCGGTGTCGCAGCCGGCCTCTGGATCGTGCCGATCGGTCTCGCCCTCGTGGCGGTCACGCTCGTCGGCTGGGTCTACGAGTACTACCGCGGCAACTTCGGGCACTGACCCCGCGCTGCAGCGCACCTGACACCCTCGGGCGGCACCTTCCGGTGCCGCCCGAGTCGTGTCCGGGGCGCGTCGCGGCGACGACCTCCGGTCCGATCCGGAACAAAGCGGCCCGCCCGGGGCTTGACTGGAACGGACCTCCAACCACAGCGAAAGGAGTCACCTCAGGTGACTGACAAGCGCACCCTCATCATCTTCGGCGCGACGGGCGACCTCGCCTCCCGCCTGCTGCTGCCGGGCCTCGGCACGTTCCTGCAGAGCGGTCGAGCGGTTCCCGTCCAGCTCATCGGCACGGGCCGCAGCGCCCGCAGCGAGGAGCAGTGGAAGGACGTCGTCACGAAGTCCTTCGCGTCGCAGGACGTCAAGGGCCCGGAGGTCGACGCGACCCTCGAGTCGACGAGCTTCATCCAGGGCGACCCCACCGACCCGGAGCACCTCAAGGCACTGCTCGACGCCGCCGACGCCGAGCCCATCCTCTACTTCGCGCTCCCGCCGCAGATCGCCTCCGACATCTGCGAGGCGCTGCAGCAGGTCGAGCTCCCCGAGGGCACGACCCTGGCGTTCGAGAAGCCCTTCGGCACCGACGTCGACAGCGCCCGCGCCCTCAACGAGACGGTGCTCAAGCTCGTCCCCGAGGAGCGCGTGCACCGCACCGACCACTTCCTCGGCCGCACCACGGTCCTCAACATCATCGGTCTGCGCTTCGCGAACCGCCTGCTCGAGCCGATCTGGAACGCCGAGAACATCGAGAAGGTCGACGTCTTCTACGACGAGACCCTCGGCCTCGAGAACCGCGCCCAGTACTACGACGAAGCCGGCGCGATGGTCGACATGATCCAGTCGCACCTGCTGCAGATCCTCGGCCTCGTCACGATGGACGCCCCGGCCGCGATCGACGCCGTCGAGTTCCGCTCGTCGCTCGCACGCGCCCTCCGCTCCACCCGCCTGAAGGGCGATGACGCGAAGGTCGCCTCCCGCCGTGCGGTGTACACCGCCGGCACGATCGACGGCAAGGACCTGCCCTCGTACCAGCAGGAGGACGGCGTCGACCCGTCGCGCCAGACCGAGACCCTCGCCGAGATCTCCGTCGAGGTGGACACCGCCCGCTGGAAGGGCGTCCCCTTCACCCTCCGCTCCGGCAAGGCGCTCGGCGCCAGCCGCAAGGAGGTCCTCATCACCTTCAAGCCGGTCACCCGCCTGCCCTCCGGCCTGTCCGGCCGGCCGAAGAGCGACACGCTCCGCATCGTCCTCAACCCGGACGAGATCGAGCTCACCGTCTCGGCGAACGGCGGCGGCAACCCGTTCGAGATGGGCCAGGTCACCCTGTCGTCGTCCTTCGCGGACGGCGAGCTCACCCCCTACGGCGAGGTCCTCAACGGGATCTTCCACGACGACCCGCTGCTCTCGATCCGCGGCGACGTGGCCGAGCGCTGCTGGGAGATCGTCGAGCCCGTGGTGAAGGCCTGGAAGGCCGACGAGGTCCCGCTCGAGGAGTACCGCGCCGGCTCCCGCGGCCCCGCGGACTGGGAGTCGTCGTCCTGACGGACGCGCCCGTCGCGCCCTGAACGGGCGCACCTGACGGACGGGAGGCACGGTGCCGGTCGGCACCGTGCCTCCCGTCCGTCTGTCGGTGCGTGGCGTCCAGTCAGCGCGGGCGTGCGTGCCGCCCCGTCGCGCGGGGCCCGGGACACACTCCCGCGCGTGGCTGGCCGGAAGAATCTGCTGGCGAGGCGTCTTCCTTCGCGTGGGACGACTGCCCCCACGAAGCACTCGCCGCCGATGTCCCTCGCGCGTTCCGTCCCATGGCATGTGGTGTGGGAAGCGCTTTCGCGCGTAGGCGGCAGGAAGAACGTGCTGCTCATGCGCGGAATGTCCTCCTCAGCGCAGATCAGCTGCCAACGCGAAGCACTCGCGCCGATGCTCCTCGCGCGTTCCGTCCCATCGCACGTGGTGTGGGAAGCACTTTCGCGCGTGGGTGGCAGGAAGAACATGCTGCCTATGCGCGGAACGGCCTTCTCCGCGCGGAACGGCCGCCCTCGCGAGGCACCCGCCGCCGATGTCCCCTGCGCGTTCTGTCCCATCGCACGTGACGTAGGAAGCACTTCCGCGCGTAGGCAGCAGGAAGAACATGCTGCCTACGCGCGGAACGACCTCCTACGCGCGGAACGACCTCCTACGCGCGGAACAGCCCCCGGCGCCCGCAAAGCGCCCGCACCGCGCACCTCACCCGGGGGAGCCGGCGCGGTTGCCCTGGCCCGTCCACGAGCGGGTGCCCCCGCTGCGCGAGGCCGTGCGGGTCCGGTGCCCGGTCGTGCCGCCCCTCGCGCGTGAGATCGCGTCGGCCGCCGACACCAGGGTCAGGTGGGACAGCACCTGCGGGGTGTTGCCGATGTGGTGGCCGGTGGCGACGTCGATCTCCTCGGAGAGCATGCCGACGTCGTTCGCGTAGCCGACGAGCACGTCCATCAGGCGTTCGGCGTCGTCGAGGCGTCCGGAGCCGGCGTACTGCTCGACGAGCCAGAACGAGCACGCCAGGAACGGGTGCTCGGTGCCCGTGAGGCCGTCGAAGCCGGCGGTGGTCCGGTAGCGCAGGACGAGTCCGTCGTCGCCGACGCGCAGGTCCTCCTCGATCGCCCGGACGGTGCCGGTCATGCGGGGGTCGTCCGCGGCGCAGAAGCCGATCTGGGGCAGGACGAGCAGGCTGGCGTCGACCTCGTCGGTGTCGTAGTGCTGTCGGTAGGACCCACGCGCGGCGTTCCAGCCGTGCTCCTCGATCTCGGCGCGGACGGTCTCGCGCAGGGTGCGCCAGCGCTCGACGGGGCCGTCGAGGCCGAACTCCTCGACGGCGGCCACCCCGCGGTCGAACGCGGCCCAGATCATCGCCCGGGAGTGCGTGAAGTGGCGGCGCGGCCCGCGCATCTCCCAGATGCCGTTGTCGGGCTCCTGCCAGTGCTCCTCGACGTAGCCGAGCAGGGCGCGCTGCAGTGCCCAGGAGTCCGCGCTCTCCTCGACGCCGAGTTCGCGGGCGTCGTGCAGCGCGGCGAGCACCTCGCCGAAGACGTCGCCCTGGTACTGCGTCGAGGCGCCGTTGCCGACGCGGACCGGCTTCGAGTCGGCGTAGCCGGGCAGGTGCGCGAGCTCGCGTTCCGGCAGTTCCCGCTCGCCGGCGATGCCGTACATGATCTGCACGTCGGCGGGGTCGCCGGCGACGGCGCGGAGGAGCCAGCCGCGCCAGTGCTCGGCCTCGTCGCGGTAGCCGTGCGCGATGAGCGAGGCGAGGGCGAGCGAGGCGTCGCGGAGCCAGACGTAGCGGTAGTCCCAGTTCCGTTCGCCGCCCGGGTCCTCGGGCAGGCTGGTGGTCGCGGCGGCGACGACGCCGCCGGTGTCCCCGTGGGTCATCGCGCGCAGGAAGAGCAGCGACCGTCGCGTCGCGGCCGCGTGGCGCCCCTCGGTGTGCGCGGTCGCCATCCAGTCCGTCCACCAGTCGACCGTGTGCGCGAGCGCCGCGTCCACGTCGACGGGTTCCGGGGCGTCGCGGTACGACGGGTACCAGGTGAGGACGGTGTCGAGCACCTCGCCGTCGTGCACGGTCGTCGTGGCGGTGTGCCGGTGGTCGGACGCGCGGAAGCGGACGCCGCGGACGACGACGGACCCGGGGCCGGCGGTCGCGAGCAGGGCCGGGTCGTCGTCGCCGCCGACCTGGCGCACCCACGGCAGCGCCAGGGCGTAGTCGAAGCGGATGCGCAGCACCTGCTCGACCTCGACGCTGCCGCGCAGCCCACGCACCCGGCGGACGAGCGAGGGCCGGTGGGCGCCGACCGGCATGAAGTCGGTGACCTCGACCACGCCGTCCGCCGTCGTCCAGACCGTCGAGAGCACGAGCGTCTCGCCGTGGTACCGGCGCTTGGCCGTCGCAGCGGGGTCGGTGGGGCGCAGGCTCCACTGTCCGTGGTCGGCGTCGCCGAGCAGCGCGGCGAAGGTCGCGGTGCTGTCGAAGCGGGGCAGGCAGAGCCAGTCGACCGTGCCGTCCCGGGTGACGAGCGCTGCGGTCGAGGTGTCCCCGATGACCGCGTGGTCCTCGATGCGGGCTGCCGGTGCGCCGTTGCTCATGCCCTGATCGAACCACACCCGGGCCGGAGCGCCGCCGGTCTCGCTGAGGGGTCGTTCAGACGTGGTCGGCGGCGTCCGGCTCGGCCAGACCGACCCGGGTCAGCTCGCGCCAGAGGCCGGAGCCGTCCGGTGCGTAGACCCACGGCGCCGACGAGTCGCGGGAGCGTTCCTGCGCCCGGGAGCGACCGCCGGCGAGCACCGCCTCGCTCGTGGACAGCTGGCGGATGGCGACCCCGGCGACGTTGTCCGGGTGCTCGCGGGCGAAGTCGCCGTACAGCGACTCGTCGTGCTGGCCGTCGTCGCCGACGAGCAGCCACCGCACGTCCGGGAAGTCCTGGGCGAGCCGCCGCAGGTTTTCCTGCTTGTGCAGCTGCCCGCTGCGGAAGAACCGGTCGTGGGTGGGGCCCCAGTCGGTGAGCAGCAGCGTGCCCGACGGGTACATGTTCCGCGTCAGGAAGCGCTTCAGGGTCGGCGCGACGTTCCAGGCGCCGGTGGACAGGTAGACGGTCGGCGACCCCGGGTGCTGCGCGAGCACGCGTTCGTAGAGCACCGACATGCCCGGCACCGGGCGGCGGGCGTGCTCGGTGAGCACGAAGGAGTTCCACGCCGCGAGCATCGGACGGGGGAGCGAGGTCACCATGACCGTGTCGTCGATGTCCGAGAGCAGGCCGAACCGGGTGTCCGGGTGCACGACGAAGACGTCCGCCTCGACGCTCCGCCCGCCGCCGGCCGACAGCCGGACGGTGCGCCACCCCGGCTCGAGGTTGAGCGGCACGATCGTGTCGACGACGCCGCCGCGGTCGGTCTCGACGGTGTGCGACACCCCGCCGGCACTGACGGTCACCTCGGTGTGGTCGACGGCGACGCTCGTGAAGCTGCGCCACCCGCGCACCCCGGAGTAGGACACGTCGGACGCCAGGCCGCGTCGCGTCAGCAGCACGCGGCAGAGGATCCGAACCCACCCGGGGGCGCCGTACCCGGTGTACGGGACGACCGTCGGCACGAGGCCGCGGCGCCGCGCGCGTTGCTCGCGGAACTCCTGGACGGCGTCCTCGATGCGGGCGGCTCGGTGCAGGAGGGGCTCGGCCAGCGACGGCTCGTGGTGCGTCGGGTCGGGCATGGCCCCATCAAACCATGTGGGCAGTCGAAGTCCACGAAGACGCTCATCGCGATCTGGTGAGTCGCAGCCACGTTCCAGGCGGTCTCTGCGAAGGTTGTCACCGTCAGACCAAACCGACCGCGCTGGAGCGCAAGAGGAGAACACGTGCTCGTCACCGAGGTAACGAACGCTCTGCCGGGGGGATCATCACTGCTCAGGAACGAGCCGGTCCAAGCCCGCAGTTCGGCGCGCCTCGCGGGTCTCCTCGACGCCGCCGCCGCGGTGATCGACGAGATCGGGTTCGAGCGGCTCACGACCGCGATGGTGGCCGAACGGGCGGGGGCGTCCATCGGTACCGTCTACCGGTACTTCCCGGACCGCATCGCCGTCGTCGAGGCGCTCGCGATCCGCTGCACGCAGCGCCTGGCGTCGCGCTTCGTCGAGGCGCTCGACGCCAGCGGCGCGGAGACCTGGCAGCAGGGCTGCGACGCGCTCATCCGCGCCACCGACGAGATGTACCGCACCGAGCCGGGCTTCCGGGCGATCCGCTTCGGTGACGCCGCGGATACCGGCACCGGCGACGCCGAGGACCGCATGGGGGCGCTCGGCGGGGCCGTCGGGCAGATCATGCACGACCGTTTCGGGCTGCCGCTCGACGAGCGGATCGCCCGCACCTGGGTGGTCCTCGCCGAGTCGTCGCACGCCGTGTTCGCCCGGGCGCACCGCGACCCGGCGAACCCCGACACCGGGATCATCGAGGAGTACCGCACGATGAGCCGGGCCCACCTGGAGTCGGTGCTCGCCGCCTCCTGACCGACCGTCACCGACGCCCGCGTCCGCTCGCCGAGCGACGCGGGCGTCGTCGTGTCCGGGGCGTCGGCCGGGAGGCCCGGTGCCGGTCGGTCGTTCGGCTCGCGTCCGGCAGCGGTCACCACCACCACCGCCGTGGCCGGCTGTCCGGGACACGACACGCATCGTCACGGGGTGCACCGTTGTCGCAGCCGACGGGTACTGTCGTCCGGAGTCGGGCTACCTCCGAACAGAAGGGCACCCATGATCGAGTTCCGCTCGGTGCGCAAGACCTACCCGGACGGCACCACCGCCGTCGACGGATTCGACCTGGTCATCCCCTCGCGGACCACCACCGTCTTCGTGGGTTCCAGCGGCTGTGGCAAGACCACGCTGCTCCGCATGATCAACCGGATGGTCGACCCCAGTTCGGGGTCCGTCTCCATCGACGGGTCGGACGTGTCCGGTGTCGACCCCGTCAAGCTCCGTCGGAGCATCGGGTACGTCATGCAGAACTCCGGACTCCTGCCGCACCGCAAGGTGATCGACAACATCGCGACGGTCCCGCTCCTGACGGGCGTGTCGAAGGCCGACGCCCGTGCGCGCGCGCTCGAGCTGATGGACACGGTCGGCCTCGACCGCGCCTTCGCCGACCGGTACCCGTCGCAGCTGTCCGGCGGGCAGCAGCAGCGCGTCGGCGTCGCCCGCGGGCTGGCCGTCGACCCGAACATCCTGCTCATGGACGAGCCGTTCGGCGCCGTCGACCCCCTGGTCCGCAACGACCTGCAGGACGAGCTCATCCGACTGCAGCGCGAGCTCGGCAAGACCGTGGTGTTCGTGACCCACGACATCGACGAGGCCTTCAAGCTCGGCGACCAGGTCGTCATCCTCAAGAAGGGCGGCGAGATCGCCCAGCAGGGCACCCCGTCCGAGATCCTCGCCGAACCGGCTGACGACTTCGTCGCGAACTTCATCGGCGTCGGCCGTGGCCGCCGTGCGCTCCGCGTGGAGCAGACGCCGACCGGACCCATCGTGGTCGACGGTGACGGTCGCGCCGCAGGTGTGCTCACCGGTCCGGTGAACGTCGTCGACGCCGCGTCCGCGGTGCCGCAGGGAACAGAGGCCGGGGCGCGTGCAACCGCCCCGGGTGCTCCGGCGCAGGGTGGGGGCACCCGGTGAAGTGGGTGCTGTCGAACCTCGACACCATCGGTGAGGACACGCTCTCGCACCTCGCGATCGCCCTCCCGCCGATCATCATCGCCTTCCTGCTCTCCATCCCCATCGGGTGGCTGGTGGTCCGGCTGCAGCGACCGGGCGGCTCCCGCTTCGCGGCGGGCGTCGGCAGCGGCATCGTCACGGTGGCCGGGCTCCTGTACGCGATCCCGTCGCTCGCGCTCTTCGTGGCGCTGCCGAGCATCATCGGCACCGACCTGCTCGACCCGCTCAACGTCGTGATCAGCCTGACCCTCTACGGCCTCGCGCTCATGGTCCGGTCCACGGTCGACGGACTCACCTCGGTCGACGCGGGCACGAAGGCCGCCTCGACGGCGATGGGCTACTCGTCGGCGCAGCGCTTCTTCCGTGTCGAGCTGCCGCTCGCCGGGCCGGTCCTGCTCGCCGGGCTCCGGGTGGTCTCGGTGTCGACGATCTCGCTGACCACGGTCGGCGCGGTGCTCGGCATCCAGAGCCTCGGTTCGCTCTTCACCGACGGGCTCGCCCGCGGCATCTACGAGGAGATCATCTCCGGCATCGTCATGGTGCTCGTGCTGGCCTTCGCGCTGGACGGCCTGCTCGTCCTGCTCGGCCGCGTCGCGATGCCGTGGAACCGCCGCACGACCCGGACGCAGCGTGCGTCCCGGCGCGTGCTCCAGCAGGCAGAGGTGACCTCGTGATCATCGGACAGGCATTCGGCTGGGTGTTCGACCCGGCGAACTACGCCGGCTACAACGCGATCCCGGCGCGGCTCTGGGAGCACGTCTGGATCACCCTGCTCGCGGTGCTCATCGCCGCGGTGATCGCCGTGCCGATCGGGTACGCCATCGGTCACACCCGGCGCGCCCGCGGCTTCTCGATCGCCGTCTCGGGCGGGGTCCGCGCGCTGCCGACGCTCGGCGTGCTGTCACTGTTCGGGCTGCTGCTCGGCATCGGCCTGCAGGCCCCGCTGCTCGCACTCGTCGTCCTCGCCATCCCGTCGGTGCTCGCCGGCGCGTACTCGGGCATCGAGTCCGTCGAACCGGTGACGGTCGACGCCGCGAAGGCGCAGGGCATGACCGGCTGGCAGATCCTGTGGAAGGTCGAGGTCCCGCTCGGCCTGCCGCTGCTCATCGGCGGCCTCCGCGCCGCGGTGCTCCAGGTCGTCGCGACCGCGACGCTCGCCGCCTACGTCGGCGCCGGGGGCCTCGGCGGGTACTTCTTCCTCGGTCTGAAGACCCAGGACTACGCGCAGATGCTCGGCGCCTCCATCCTCGTGATCGCGCTCGCGATCGCGTTCGAGATCGTGTTCGCCGTGCTGCAGCGGGCGGCGGTGCCGAAGGGCACCCTCGACCCCGCGGCCCGGCAGCGCCAGGGATCGCGCGAGCGAGCCCGCAATCCCATCCCGGAAGGAAATCCATCGTGATCACAGCAAAGATCCGTGTCGGCGTCGCAGCGACGCTGGCGCTGGGCGTCGCCGCCGCCCTGACCGGCTGCGCGTCGAGCGACCCGCTCGACAGCGGCTCGAGCACGTCGAGCGACTCCAAGACGATCGTCATCGGCTCGCAGCAGTACTACTCGAACGAGATCATCGCCGAGCTGTACGCCCAGGTCCTCGAGAAGGACGGCTTCACGGTCAAGCGCAGCTTCAACATCGGGCAGCGCGAGATCTACATCCCGCAGCTCGAGAAGGGCGCGATCGACGTCATGCCCGAGTACAGCGGCAACCTGCTGCAGTACTTCGACAAGGACTCGGACGCCAAGACCGCCGACGAGATCGACGCGGCCCTGCCCGACGCGCTCCCGTCCGGGCTGCGCGTCCTCGACGAGGCCGAGGCGACCGACCAGGACAGCTACACCGTCACGAAGAAGTTCTCCGAGGACAACGACGTCACGAGCCTGGCCGACCTGAAGAACGTCTCCGACAAGCTCACCGTCGGCGCGAACTCCGAGTTCCAGACCCGCCCGTACGGCCCGAAGGGCCTCAAGTCGGTCTACGGCGTCGACGTCGACTTCAAGGTCGTCGAGGACTCCGGCGGAGCGCTCACGGTGAAGGCGCTCAAGGACGACACCGTCCAGCTCGCCGACATCTACAGCGCCGACCCGAGCATCAAGGCGAACGACTTCGTCTCGCTGCAGGACCCGGAGAACCTGATCCTGCCGCAGAACGTCATCCCCGTGGTGTCGAAGAAGGTCAACGACAAGGCCGCGGCCGACATCGACAAGGTGAGCAAGGTCCTGTCGACCGACGCCCTCATCGAGCTCAACTCGAAGAGCACCGTCGACAAGGAGAAGGCGTCCGAGATCGCGAAGGACTTCCTGACCGAGAAGGGCCTGCTCTAGGCACGCTCCGCAAGAAGAACGACAGGCGTCGGGCATCTGCCCGGCGCCTGTCGTCGTTCCCGGGGGTGCTCCCGATGAACATGTTTTCCGCACGGTTGTGCCGTGCACTTCCCCTGCACGTTTGTGCACGCAAGCCTTCTACAACTTGTCGAGTCGCTTCGTCCGGCGCTACCGTTGCAGTGTCCCAACGGCTGTGACACCTGATGGAACCGATCAACAGGAAGCAACTGACGTGTACGAACTGCGCGCGGCGACCCGGCGGGGGAACGCCGCATGAACGACCTCCTCGACCCCCTGCTGCTCTCGCGGTGGCAGTTCGGTCTGACGACCATCTACCACTTCCTGTTCGTGCCGCTGACGATCGGCATGGCCGCCGTGGTGGCGGTGTTCCAGACCGCCTGGTACCGCACCGGTCGTGCGCACTACCTGCAGCTGACGCGGTTCTTCGGTCGCATCTTCCTCATCAACTTCGCGATGGGCGTCGTGACCGGCATCGTGCAGGAGTTCCAGTTCGGCATGAACTGGTCGAACTACTCGCGCTTCGTCGGTGACGTCTTCGGGGCGCCGCTCGCGCTCGAGGGCATCCTCGCCTTCTTCTTCGAGGCGGCGTTCATCGGGATCTGGATCTTCGGCTGGGACCGCTTGCCCAAGGGCCTGCACCTCGCCAGCATCTGGTGCGTCAGCGCCGGCACGATCATGTCGGCCTACTTCATCATCGCCGCGAACGCCTTCATGCAGCACCCGGTCGGGTTCGCCATGAACGAGGCGAAGGGGCGCGCGGAGCTCACCGACATCTGGGCGGTGCTCGGCAACAAGGTCGCCCTCGCGGCCTTCCCGCACACCCTGTTCGCCTGCTTCATGGTGGCTGCTGCGGTCATCATCTCCGTCGCCGCGTTCCACCTGGCGCGCAACCAGCACCTCGAGACGATGATGCCGGCGCTCAAGTTCGGCATGTGGACGATGGTCGCGGCCGGAGCGCTCACGGTCCTGACCGGCGACCAGCTCGGCCTCACCATGGTCGACACGCAGCCGATGAAGATGGCGGCGGCCGAGGCGCTCTACAACACCTCGACCGGCAAGGACGCCTCGTTCTCGATCCTGACGCTCGGCACCCCCGACGGCGTGCACGAGCTGTTCTCGATCCGCGTGCCCTACCTGCTGTCGTTCCTGTCGACGCACACCTTCAACGGCACCGTCGAGGGCATCAACGACCTGCAGGCGCAGTACAGCCAGGTGTACGGCCCCGGCGACTACAAGCCGATCATCTGGGTCACCTACTGGTCGTTCCGCTGGATGATCGCGCTCGGCATCGGTGCGGTGCTCGTGTCGCTGGCCGGGCTCTGGCTGACCCGCAAGGGCCGGTTCCCGACGCAGCGCTGGGTGTGGCGGGTGGCCACCTGGACGGTCCCGCTGCCGATGGCCGCGATGATCGTCGGCTGGGTCTTCACCGAGATGGGCCGGCAGCCGTGGCTCGTGTTCGGCCTGCTCCGGACGAAGGACGGCGTCTCGCCGAACGTGACGGGCATCGAGGTCCTCATCTCGCTCCTCGTCTTCACCCTGATCTACGGCTCGCTCGCCGTGGTCGAGTTCAAGCTGATCAAGAAGGTCGCACAGGAGGGCCCGGCCGACCCGGCCGAGGTCGACGAGACGACCGGCGAGGTCAAGCACGAAGTGACGGTCTACTAGGAATGGACGCTGTCTGATGGATCTCCCTGTCCTCTGGTTCGCGATCGTCGGCGTCTTCTTCGTCGGCTACTTCGTCCTCGACGGGTTCGACTTCGGTGTCGGCATGTCCCTGCCGTTCCTCGGCAAGGACGACACCGACCGTCGAGTCCTCATCAACACCATCGGCCCGGTCTGGGACCTCAACGAGACGTGGGTCATCGTCGCCGGTGCCTGCCTGTTCGCCGCGTTCCCGGAGTGGTACGCCACGATGTTCTCCGGGTTCTACCTGGCGCTGTTGCTCATCCTCGCCGCGCTCATCGCCCGCGGGGTGTCGTTCGAGTACCGGCACCAGGAGAAGCACCTCGAGTGGAAGCGCCGCTTCGACCTCATGATCATCGTCGGCAGCGCCGTGCCGTCGTTCCTGTGGGGCGTCGCGTTCGGCAACGTCGTCCGGGGCATCCCGATGGACGCCGGGCACAACTACACCGGCACCCTGTTCGACCTGCTCAACCCGTTCGCGCTGCTGACCGGCGCCGCGACGCTCCTCGTCTTCTTCACCCACGGCGTCGTGTTCGTCGCGCTGAAGACCGAGGGCGAGATCCGGGAGCGTGCGAAGCGCCTGGCCACCCGGGCCGGCGCCGTGACGATCGTCGTCGCCGCCGCGTTCCTGGTGTCGATGGCCTTCGTCCGTGCCACCCCGGCCTCGCTCGTGCTCTCCGTCGTCGCGGCCCTCGCGCTCGTGCTCGCGGTGCTCTGCAACGCCTGGGGCAAGGAGGGCCGCGCGTTCACGCTCATGGCCGTCACGATCGCCGCCGTCGTGCTCGCGATGTTCACGGCGATCTTCCCGGACGTCATGCCCGCCTCGAACGACCCGGCGAACAGCCTGGACGTGTACAACGCGTCGTCCGGCTCGTACACGCTCACCGTGATGAGCTGGGTCGCGCTGATCTTCGTGCCGCTCGTCTTCGCGTACCAGGCGTGGACCTACTGGGTGTTCCGCAAGCGCGTCTCCCGCGCCCAGATCACCGCGGCCGCGCACTAGGCGGACGACGGTGAAGCCCCTCGACCCCCGACTCCTGCGGCTGTCCCGGACGGCGCGCGGCTTCATCGTCGCCGCCGCCGGGACGGGCGTCCTGCGCACGGTCGCGACCATCGCGATCGCGTGGGGGATCGCCGCGGCGGTGACCCTCGGGGTCGACGCGGTCGGGGGCGGGGGCGTCCCGGCGGCGTTCGGGCAGGCGCTCGCGCTGCTCGGCGGGGCGTTCGTGCTCCGGGCGGTCGCCGCCTGGGCCACCGACGACCTGGCGGCACGGGCCGCGGCACGGGTGAAGAGCGAGATGCGCACCACCGTGCTCGCCCGGGCGGCCGAGCGCGGGCCGGCGTGGCTGTCCGGCCGGTCGAGCGCCGGCTTCGCCACGACGCTCGGACCGGGGCTGGACGCCCTCGACGCCTACTTCGGCCGGTACCTGCCCCAGCTCGCCCTCACCGCGATCGCGACCCCGGTGCTCCTCGTCGCGATCGGGATCGGCGACCTGACGAGCGGGCTGGTCATCCTGTTCGCCCTGCCGGTCATCCCCGTGTTCATGATCCTGATCGGCCTGGCGACGCAGGCGCTGCAGCGACGGCAGTCCGACGCCCTGGCGACGCTCGGCGGCGCCTTCACCGAAGCCGTCGAGGGGCTCGCGACGCTCAAGGTCTTCGGCCGCGCGCGGCGCCAGGTCGGTCGGATCGGCGCGGTCACCGACGAGTACCGGCGGGGGACCCTCGGGGTGCTCCGACTGTCGTTCGTGAGCGGGTTCGCCCTCGAGCTCGCCGCGAGCCTGTCCGTGGCCCTGGTCGCGGTGTCGATCGGCATCCGCCTGGTCGACGGGTCGCTCGGCCTCGGTGCCGCGATGTTCGTGCTCGTCCTGGCACCGGAGGCCTTCGCCCCGATCCGGCAGGTCGGCGCCGACTTCCACGCCGCGCAGGACGGCGTCGAGGCCTCGGCCGCGGTCCTCGACGTGCTCGACGACGACCGCGACGCCCCGGCCGCGACGGCACCGACCCCCGCACCCGCTGCGGCGACCGCGCTGACGGTGCGCGGGCTGACGGTCCGCCGTCCCGACGTCGTGATCGGCCCCGTCGACCTGCACGCCGAGGCCGGCACGGTCGTCGTGCTCGCCGGTCCGAGCGGCTCCGGCAAGTCGAGCATCATCGCCGCCCTGCGCGGGGCGCTGCCCCACGACGGCACGGTGACGGTGCCCGGAGCGGCCGGTGCCCCGGTGGCCGACCGCACCACCTGGGCCGACCAGCGCCCGCGTCTCGTGCGGGGGACGGTCGCCGAGAACGTCGCGCTCAGCGCGACCCCCGACGTCGACGACGTGCGGACCGCGCTCGGTGACGCGGGGCTGGGAGTCGACCCGGGCCTCCCGGTCGGCGCCGGCGGCAGCGGCCTGTCCGGCGGCCAGGCGCAACGCGTCGCGGTCGCCCGCGCGCTCTACCGGGCGCACCGCGAGCGGACCCCGCTCGTCCTGCTCGACGAACCCACCTCGGCACTCGACGCCGACGCCGAGGCGCACGTCGTCGCGTCCGTCCGTCGCCTGGCGGCCGACGGAGCGGTCGTCGTGGTCGCCAGCCACCGCCCGGCCGTGATCGCCGCGGCCGACCTCCGACTGGACGTCGCGTCCGACGGGTCCGTGACGATCAGACCGGGGGTGCGCGCATGAGCCGGGAGGCCCGTGGCACGTCGGTCCTGCGGCTCGCCATGCCGCACGGGTCGGGTTGGGCGAAGGCGGTCGCCGCCGGCTCGCTCAGCGCGGTCTGCGCCGTCGCGCTCCTCGCCGCGAGCGGCTACCTCATCACGCGGGCCGCGGAACACCCGCCGATCCTGTACCTGACGCTCGTCATGGTCGGGGTCCGGGCCTTCGCGCTCGGTCGCGCCGCCCTGCGCTACGTCGACCGGCTCGCCGGGCACGACGCCTCCTTCCGGCAGCTGGCCATGGTGCGCACCGAGATGTACCGACGGCTGGCCTCGGTCGCGCCGGTCGGGCTCGGCAGCACCGGTCGTGGGGACCTGTTGACGCGGCTCGTCACCGACACCGACCGCCTGCAGGACCTGCCCATCCGGGTCGTCGGCCCGCTCGTGTCCGCGGCGGTCGTCGCGGTGCTGTCCGTCGTCGCGGTGGCGCTCGTGTCCGTGCCCGCCGCGCTCGTGCTCATCGTCGCGCTCGCGATCGCCGCCCTCGTCGGGTCGGTGGTCACCCGGGCGATCGCCGAACGGTCCGACCGTGAGACCGCCGCCGACCGCGGCCGTGTCGCCGACCTCGTGCTCGACACCGTCCGCACGCTCGACGTCTTCACGGCGTACGGCACGCTCGACGACCGGCTCGCCCACATCGCCCGCCTCGACGCCCGCGTCACCCGGGCCGTCCGGCGGCGCGGCACCGTCGAGTCCCTCGTCGGCGCCCTCGTCGGCCTGCTCGGCGGCGGCGCGGTGATCGGGATCCTCGCGGTCGGCGCCCCCGCGGTCGTGTCCGGCGCACTCGACGGTCCGCTCTGGGCCCTCGCGGTCTTCGTGCCGCTCGCGCTCTTCGAGGTCGTCGGCACCGTCCCGCTCGCCGTCCTCACGCTCCGCAGGGTGCGCGCCGCCGCCGACCGCGTCGAGCGGACCGTGCCCGCCGACCTGCCGGCCGGCATCGTGCCGGAGCCCGACGCCGACGCGGACCCCGCCGACCTGGTCGTCGACGGGCCGGTCATCGTGGCCCTGCGCGACCTCACCGTGCGGTGGCCCGGAGCGGACCGGCCCGCGGTCGACGGTGTGTCGCTCGACCTGCACCCCGGCGAGGTCGTCGTGCTCGAGGGGCCGAGCGGCGCCGGCAAGTCCACGCTCGTCGACGCGCTCGTCCGGTTCGTCGAGCACGAGGGCTCGTACACGCTCGACGGGATCGAAGCACGCGACATGCACCCCGATGCCGTCCGTGCCCGGGTCGGCCTCATCGAGCAGGACCCGTTCGTGTTCGACCAGTCGGTGCGGCAGAACCTGCTCTTCGCCCGCGACACCGCCACCGACGACGAGCTCCTCGCCGTGCTCGACCGGGTCGGCCTCGGCGCGTGGGTCACCCGGCGCGGCGGTCTCGACGCGTCGGTCGGGGAGCGCGGCGGTCTCGTCTCCGGCGGGCAGGCGCACCGCTTGGCCCTGGCACGGGCGCTGCTGCACGCGTTCCCGGTCCTCGTGCTCGACGAACCCACCGCCGACGTCGACCCGGACCTCGGCGACGCCGTGCTCCGCGACCTCGTCACCACCGCCCGCGCAGCGGGGCGGACGGTCCTCATCGTGTCGCACGTCCCGGTGGCGCCGGACCTGGTCGACCGGACCCTGCGGATGCGGGACGGACGCCTGCTCGCCGGGTGAGCCGACAGGCGGACGCGGGACGGGCCTCCCGGCTTGTATCGTTGAGGACCGTGACCACCGAGCAGCAGGCCGAGGACCCGAACGCCTACGACTTCCGTCGTATCCAGGACAAGTGGCAGCCCCGCTGGGAAGAGCTCGGGCTCTTCACCACGGACCTCGACGACACCCGTCCGCGCAAGTACATCCTCGAGATGTTCCCGTACCCGTCCGGCGACCTGCACATGGGGCACGCCGAGAACTGGGCGCTCGGGGACTTCGTCGCGCGGTACTGGCGGCAGCAGGGCTTCAACGTGCTGCACCCGATCGGCTGGGACTCGTTCGGCCTGCCCGCCGAGAACGCCGCGATCAAGCGCGGGGTGGACCCGAAGGACTGGACCTACGCGAACATCGCGCAGCAGAAGGCGTCCTTCAAGCGCTACGCGCCGTCGTTCGACTGGACCACCGAGATCCACACCTCGGACCCCGAGTACTACAAGTGGAACCAGTGGCTGTTCCTGCAGATGTACGAGAAGGGCCTGGCCTACCGGAAGGACAGCTGGGTCAACTGGGACCCGGTGGACCAGACCGTGCTCGCGAACGAGCAGGTCCTGCCCGACGGCACCTCTGACCGCTCCGGTGCCGTCGTCGTGAAGAAGAAGCTCACGCAGTGGTACTTCAAGATCACCGACTACGCCGACCGCCTGCTCGACGATCTCAACCAGCTCGAGGGCCGCTGGCCGGCGAAGGTCATCGCGCAGCAGCGCAACTGGATCGGCCGCTCGGTCGGCGCGGACGTCGACTTCGTCATCGAGGGCCGCGACGAGCCGGTCACGGTGTTCACCACGCGTCCGGACACGATCCACGGCGTGACGTTCCTGGTCGTGGCGCCGGACTCGGACCTGGCGGCATCGCTGGTCTCCAGCGCCCCTGACGAGGTGCGGGCTGACTTCGACGCGTACCTGACCGCGACGCAGAAGACCTCGGAGATCGACCGGCAGAACGCCGACCGCCCGAAGACCGGCGTGCCGCTCGGCCGGTTCGCGATCCACCCGTTAACGGGGGAGCGCCTGCCGATCTGGGCTGCCGACTACGTGCTGGCCGACTACGGCCACGGCGCAGTCATGGCCGTGCCGGCGCACGACCAGCGCGACCTCGACTTCGCGCGGGCGTTCGACCTGCCCGTGCGCGTCGTGGTCGACACGAACGCGGCGGTGACCGGGGCGATCCCGGTCGTGTCCCCCGACACGGAACTCCCCGCCCTCGACCCGGTGTCGACGGGTGAGGCGCTGACCGGCACCGGTCGGATGATCAACTCCGGGCCGCTCGACGGCATGTCGAAGCAGCACGCCATCACCGCCGCCATCGCGCTGCTCGAGGAGCGCGGCACCGGCCGTGCCGCCAAGACCTACCGCCTGCGCGACTGGCTCATCTCGCGCCAGCGGTTCTGGGGCACGCCGATCCCGATCATCCACGGCGCCGACGGCACCGAGCACCCCGTGCCGATGGACCAGCTGCCGGTGCGACTGCCGGACACCGAGGGGCTCGACCTCAAGCCGAAGGGCACGTCACCGCTCGGCGGCGCGACCGACTGGGTGAACGTGCCGAACCCGGTCGACGGCACCCCGGCGCTGCGCGACACCGACACGATGGACACCTTCGTCGACTCGTCGTGGTACTTCCTGCGGTTCCTGGCGGCGAACGACGACACCCAGGCGTTCGACCCGGCCATCGCCCGCAAGTGGGCGCCCGTCGACCAGTACATCGGCGGCATCGAGCACGCGATCCTGCACCTGCTGTACGCGCGCTTCGTGACGAAGGTGCTGTTCGACCTCGGCTACCTCGACTTCACCGAGCCGTTCTCGGCACTGCTCAACCAGGGCATGGTGCTGTCCGGCGGCTCGAAGATGTCGAAGTCGAAGGGCGGCGTCTCGCTCGGCGACGAACTCGACGCGAACGGCGTCGACGCCATCCGCCTCGTCATGGGCTTCGCCGGCCCGCCGGAGGACGACATCAACTGGGAGGACGTCTCCCCGTCGGCGTCCGCGCGCTTCCTGGCCCGGGCCTACCGCCTGGCGACCGACGTCACCTCGACGCCCGACGCCGTGTGGGCCGAGGGCGACCGGGCACTCCGTCAGGTCACCCACCGGTTCCTGGCCGACGCCCCCGGCATGATGGAGTCGTTCAAGTTCAACGTCGTCATCGCGCGGCTCATGGACCTGGTCAACGTCACCCGCAAGGCGATCGACGGCGGTCCCGGCGCCGGTGACCCCGCCGTGCGCGAGGCCGTCGAGACCGTCGCCCTCGCCCTCAGCGTCTTCGCGCCGTACACCGGCGAGGAGATGTGGGAGCAGCTCGGCTACGAGGCCACCGTCGCCACGTACGGCTGGCGGAAGGCCGACCCGACGCTGCTCGTGCAGGAGACCCTGACCGCCGTCGTGCAGGTCAACGGCAAGGTGCGCGACTCGTTCGAGGTCTCGAAGTCCATCGAGGCGGACGAGCTCGAGCAGCTCGCGCGGTCGTCCGCGAACGTGCAGCGCTACATCGGTGACCGCGAGATCGTGAAGGTCATCGTGCGGGCGCCGAAGCTCGTCAACATCGCGATCAAGGGGTAGCGCGCGGCCGTCCCTGCACAGCGGGGGCGGCTGCGACGCCCGTCCACAGACGTGCCCGACGGAGCCCGGTCGATCGGCCGGGCTCCGTAGCGTTCGGGCATGTCCTCGCCGTCGTCACCCGGGCCCTGGTGGTCCCGCCTCACGCTGTCCCCGCGGGCGGCCGTGGTGCTCGCCGGGGTCGTGGTCGCCGTCGCGCTCGTCGTGGTGCTGGTCGGGGTCCTCGGTGCTGGTGGGGGTGACGGTGGTGGTGCCGACGGGGTGGTCGTGCGGGGTGCGCCGTCCGCCGGTGGCGGGTCGAGTGCCGACTTGTCGGCGGTGGCGTCCCCGTCCCCGTCCGATGGTGTCGGTGCTGGTGCTGGTGCTGGTTCCGGGCGGGTGGTCGTGCACGTGCTCGGGGCCGTGCGTCGGGCCGGCGTCGTCGACCTGCCCGCGGCGAGCCGGGTCACCGACGCGCTCGAGCGTGCCGGCGGTGCGACGGAGGACGCCGACCTCGACCGGTTGAACCTGGCGCGGCCGCTGACGGACGGGGAACGCCTGTACGTGCCGCGGCAGGGGCAGCAGGACGTGCCCGAGGCGCTCGACCCGGTGGCCGGTGGCGGGGGCGGCGCTGGGTCTGCGGCGGGTGGCGGTGGCGCTGCGGACGGTGCGCCGGACGGGGCGTCGGGCGCCGGCGTCGTGGACCTGAACCGTGCCGACCAGGCGGCGCTCGAGACCCTGCCCGGCATCGGGCCGGGGCTCGCCGGCCGCATCATCGCGTGGCGCGACGAACACGGCGGGTTCACCGCGGTCGAGGACCTGCTCGACGTCAGTGGCATCGGCGACGTCCGCTTCGCCGAGCTGCGCGATCGCGTGCGGGTCTGAGGAGGGACGCGTGCACCTCGCCCCGAGTGCGGCCGACCTGCGCGTGGCGGGACCCGTCGGTGTCGCCTGGGTCGTCGTCGCCCTGCTCGTCGGTGCGCCGGACGCCGCACCGGTCGTCGGGACGGTCGCGGTCGTGCTCGCCGTCGTGAGCGGCGTCCTGCTCGGCCGACGGCCGAGCGGCGGACCCGCGGTCGTCGCCGCGCTGGTCCTCGTGGCCGCCGCGCTCACCACGCTGCTCGCCGTGTCGGTCGCGGTGGCGGAGCCCCGCCGGTCCCCGCAGTCGCTGCACGCCGTCGTCGGGGCGGACGGCGCCGCACGCGTCGAGGTCGAGGCGGTCCTGTCCCGCGACCTCGTCCCCGGTGACCGGTCGGTCGTCGGCACGCTCGAGCGGGCGGACGCCGTCGCCGGTCTCCGCGTCCCCGTCCGACTCGTACCCGCGCGCGACGACCCGCCCGGCGCCGTGCTGCCGGCCGGTTCCCACGTCACCGGCACCGCTGCGCTGCAGTTCGACCGCGCGGGCTCGGCGACCGCCATCGTGGCGTTCCTGCGCGGCGCGCCGTCGTCCGTGCCGCCCGGGGGAGCGCTCGGTGCGACCCACACCGCCCGGCAGGCCTTCGTGCGCGCCACGGCCGGTCTGCCCCAGCCCGGAGCAGCACTGCTCCGCGGCATGGCGATCGGGGACCGGTCCGGGCTCGACCCCGACACCGAGGCCGCGATGGAGACCGTCGCCCTGACGCACCTGACCGCCGTCTCCGGAGCCAACTGCGCGGTCGTGGTCGGACTCGTCGTGGTGCTCGGGCGGGCCTGCGGCCTGCCGCGGGTGGTGCGGGCCGCCGTGGCCGTCGGCGTGCTCCTGGCGTTCGTGGTGCTCGTCCGCCCCGATCCGTCGATCGTGCGCGCGACGGTGATGGCCGTCGTGGTGCTCGTGGTGCACCTGGCGGGCCGCCCGGTGCGGGGCGTGCCGCTCATCGCCCTCGCCGCCACCGGGATGCTCGTCGCCGACCCGTGGGTCGCACGGTCCTTCGCGTTCGCGCTGTCCGTGCTCGCCACGAGCGGGATCGTCGTGCTCGGGCCGCCCCTGACCGACCTGTTCGCCCGTCGAGTCTGGGCACCGGTGGCCGCCGCCCTCGCGGTCCCCGTCGCCGCCCAGGTCGCCTGCTGGCCGGTGACGATCCCGCTGTCGCCGGCGCTGCCCACCTACGCCGTGCCGGCGAACCTGCTCGCGGAACCCTTCGCCCCCGTCGTCACGGTCGTCGGGCTCGCGGCCTGCGTCCTCGCGCCGGTGTCCCCGGTCGGCGCGCAGGTGCTCGCTGCCGTCGCCTGGGTCCCCGCCGCAGCCGTCGGCGGGATCGCCCGCGGGGCGGCGTCGCTGCCGCACGCCGCGACGCCCTGGCCGGGCGGACCGGTCGGGGTCGCCGCGGCCGTCCTCGCGTGTGCGGGCATCGCCACGGCGGTCCTGGTCCGGGGACGGACCGCGCGGTGGCTCCTGCTCGCGTCGGCGCTGGTCGTCGTGGTCGGGGTCGCCGCCGTGACGGTCCCGGTGCTCGTCGTCCGTGGCTCGGTGCCGCGGAACTGGTCGGTCGCGGCGTGCGACGTCGGGCAGGGCGACGCGGTGCTGCTCCGGGGCGGCGACGCCGTGGCGCTCGTGGACACCGGCGACGACCCGGAACGGCTCCGGGCGTGCCTCGACCTGCTCGGCACCACGCGGATCGACCTGCTCGTCCTCACGCACTTCGACCGCGACCACGTCGGTGCGGTCGACACCGTCGCCGGATCGGTCGACACCGCCCTGGTGGGGCCGACCGGCCGCTCGTCGGACGACCGGGTCGTCGAGGACCTCCGGCGCGCCGGGGCCGACGTCCGCCGGGCGGACGACCGGGTGTCGGGTGTCCTCGGGCCGCTCGCGTGGCGGGTGGTGTGGCCACGTGCCGGTGACCGTGCGTCCGGCAACGACGCGAGCATCGTGCTCACGATCGGTCCGGCGGACCCGGCGTCCTGCGCGGCGTGCCTCACCGGGGTCCTGCTCGGCGACCTGGGGGAGTCGTCGCAACGACGGCTGCGCACCTCCGGCGTGCTGCCGACCGGGCCCGTCGACGTCCTCAAGGTGTCGCACCACGGCTCGGCCGACCAGGACCCGCAGCTCACCCGGCAGCTCGCCGCCCGCGTCGGGCTCATCGGCGTCGGCGCGGACAACACCTACGGGCACCCGACGCGCTCCGCCCTCGAGGCCCTCCGGGCAGCGGGCACCGTGCCGCTCCGCACCGACGAGCTCGGCACGATCGTGCTCGCCCGTGCCGGCACGGACGGCGTGCGGGTGTGGAGCGAGCGCTCGTCGTCGGCGGCCGCCCGTAGGATCGGAGGTGCACCACCCGCCCCGGTACCGACCGGACCGGCGACCCCGGAAGGACCGCATGCCCGCCAAGAAGCCCGCGCGCGCCGCAGCGAAGATCGACCAGGTCCCCTGGTCCGGGATCCGGCCGGCCCCCGTCGTGCTCATCACCGGTCCCGAGGCGTTCCTCGCCGACCGTGCCCGCGGCGTGCTCAAGGACCTGCTCGTCGGCGAGGACCCCGCGCTCGAGGTCCACGACCTCGAAGCCGACCAGTACGCGCCCGGGATCCTCGCGACCCTGGCGAGCCCCTCGCTCTTCGGCGAGCCCCGACTCGTCCGGGTCACGAACGTCGAGAAGTGCACCGACGCCTTCATCACCGAGACGATCGCGTACCTGCAGGCCCCCGCCGACGACGTCACCCTGGTGCTCCGGCACGGCGGTGGCGTGCGCGGCAAGAAGCTCCTCGACACGATCCGCAGCGGGGTCGGCGGTGGCATCGAGGTCCTCTGCGACGAGCTGAAGCGCGAGACCGACCGGATCGACTTCGTGAACGCCGAGTTCCGCGCCGCCCGGCGGAAGATCGCGCCCTCGGCCGTGCGCACCCTGGTGACGGCCTTCGCGGACGACCTCGCCGAGCTCGCCGCGGCGTGCCGGCAGCTCCTCGCCGACGAGGCGCAGGAGATCACCGACAAGGTCGTCGACAAGTACTACGGCGGCCGGGTGGAGACGAACGCGTTCAAGGTCGCCGACATCGCCCTGGTCGGCCGCTCGGCCCCGGCCATCGTCGAGCTGCGGCACGCCCTCGCCACGGGTGAGGCCCCGGTGCCGATCGTCGCCGCCTTCGCGAGCAAGATCCGCACGATGGCGAAGGTCAGCGCGTTCCGCGGTCCGAGCGGGCAGGCGGCCTCCGCGCTCGGCATGGCGCCGTGGCAGGTGCAACGGGCGCAGCGCGACGTCGCCTCCTGGACCGAGTCCGGGCTGGCGAACGCGATCACGAGCATCGCCGAGGCGGACACAGCGGTGAAGGGCGGCTCCCGCGACGCGCACTACGCCCTCGAGGTCATGGTGCGCACGATCGCCCGGCGCGGGGAGGCCCGCTGACGCGAGGCGGGTGTCCCGGCGGTCCGGGCCCGTCGGCGTGCACTTCGTGAGCAGCAATGGTCGGGTGCGCCCTCGTGACCCGACCGTTCCTGCTCACGATCGCCCGGCACCCGGCCTCCTGGCGGTCCCGCGCCGGTCGGCGTGCACTTGGTGAGCAGCAATGGTCGGGTGCGCCCGGCAGACCCGACCGTTCCTGCTCACGATCGCCCGGCGAGGCATCCCGGAGGTCCCGCGGTCGAGCCGTTGCGGCGGCGCCCGTACCCGTGCCCGTGCCCGCGTCGTCCATCGAGTGAGCAGAAGACGTCGGGTGCGGCCTCGCGACCCGACGACTTCTGCTCCCTGAGCGAGCGCAGCGCCTCGCACGCCCGCCCGCCCGACCCCCGCGTCCGTGCGGTGCAGCGCGACGATCCCGTGCTGGGCAGCGTGCACCGAGTGAGCAGAAGACGTCGGGTGCGCCCGCACGACTCGACGTCTTCTGCTCACTGGACGAGCGCAGCGCCCGGCGTGCCCCAACGCTCGTGCCCGCTGCGGGTCCCCACCCGCGTTGCTGCAGCCTGCCCGTGCCCGTTCGGTGGGCTCGCGCCCGTCGGCGTGCACTTCGTGAGCAGGAATGGTCGGGTGCGCCCTCGCGACCCGACCATTCCTGCTCACGAAGCGCCACACCCCACACCCCGCACCCCGCCCCCGCACGACGAAGGCCCCGCACCTTCCGGTACGGGGCCTTCGTGCGACGCTCAGGAGATCAGAGCGAGGCAACCTTCTTCGCGATGGCCGACTTGCGGTTCGCGGCCTGATTCTTGTGGATGACACCCTTGCTCACGGCCTTGTCGAGCTTCTTCGAGGCGAGGGCCAGGGCCGCGACGGCCTTGTCCTTGTCGCCCGCGGCGACGGCGTCGTTGGTGTGACGGATGTACGTCTTCAGCTCCGACTTGTACGCCTTGTTGCGCTCGGTGGCCTTGAGGTTGGTCTTGATGCGCTTGATCTGCGACTTGATGTTCGCCATGTGTTGCTCCTGCTTCGTCTCGTACGGGTGGGCGCGACCGCAGGGTAGAGGGGCCCTTGGTCGCATCGCGTTCCACCCGTGGGCGGGGAACGCGGAAGCCAGCCACCAACACTACCAGGCCGCAGGGCTGCCGCCAAAGCACGAAACACCGCCGGATCGGCGAAACGCCGCGGCAACAACGACCGGATACGGTGACGGACATGCCATCCCTCGCACCTCGGATCGACACCGTGCCCGCCTCCGGCATCCGGAGGGTCTTCGAGCAGGCCGCCCTGCTGCAGTCCGACGGTACCGACGTGACGATGCTCGTCATCGGCGAGCCCGACGTGCCGGTCGCGCCGCACATCGGGGAAGCGGCCCGGCGCGCCTGGACCGAGGACCGAACGGACTACACGCCGAACGGGGGCATCGCCCCGCTCCGGTCGGCCCTCCGTGACAAGCTCCGGCGGGAGAACCGGATCGAGGTCGACCTCGAGCAGATCTGGATGACGATCGGTGCGACGCAGGCGCTGTTCCAGGCGATGACGCTGACGCTCAGCCCGGGCGACGAGGTCCTGGTGCCCGACCCCGGCTACACGACCTTCACGATGAACGCGCACATCCTCGGCGCGACCCCGGTGCCGTACCGGCTCGAGCCGCAGCACGGCTTCGAGCCCGACCTCGAGGCCCTCGAGGCGAGCGTCACCGAGCGCACCCGGGTCCTCGTCGTGAACTCGCCGTCGAACCCGCTCGGCTCGGTGTTCGGCGAGGACACCCTGCGTGCGCTGCTCGCCTTCGCGAAGCGGCACGACCTCTGGGTGATCAGCGACGAGGTCTACGAGTACTTCACCTACGGCACCCGGCACGTCAGCCTGGCCGCCCTCGACGAGGACGACCGGGTCTTCTCCGCCTTCTCGCTCAGCAAGACGTACGCGATGACCGGCGTGCGCGTCGGCTACCTCGTCACGCCGAAGGGCCTCGGTCCGACGATGCGCACCACGCAGGAGGCGATGATCAGCTGCGTCGCCGAGCCCGACCAGTACGCGGCCCTCGCGGCGATCGTGGGGGACCACTCCGCCGTGCGCGACGCCCGCGAGCACTACCGCGCCAACCTCGAGGTCGCGAAGCAGACGCTCGACGCCGCCGGCATCCGGTACCTCGACCCGCGCGGCGCCTTCTACCTGTGGGTGGACGTGTCGCACGCCTCCGCCGGCGACGTCGCCGAGTGGGCGCTCGGCTTCCTGCAGCGGGAACGGGTCGCGGTCGCTCCCGGCAGCGCCTTCGGGCGGACCGGCGAGGGCTGGATCCGCGTCTGCCTGGCGGCCACCCCCGACGACCTGCGGCGCGGCCTGGGCGCACTGCCCGCGCCCGTCGGCGCGACCGTCTGACGGACGGGAGGCACGGTGCGGGCCCGCCCCGTGCCTCCCGTCCGCCCCGCTCGGCGTCCAGGGCGGTGACCGGTCTCCACAGGTCGGCCGCGGGTGCGCGCGTCGGCGCGCAACCGTGGGACAATCGTTCGACCGTCCGACCCACCTGAGGAACCGTGAGCCCACAAGCATCCGCTCCGCTCGAGCCCGCCGCGACCCCGGCCGGTGCGATCCGCAACTTCTGCATCATCGCGCACATCGACCACGGCAAGTCCACGCTGGCCGACCGCATGCTCTCGATCACGGGCATCGTCGAGGACCGCGCGATGCGCGCGCAGTACCTCGACCGCATGGACATCGAGCGCGAGCGCGGCATCACGATCAAGTCGCAGGCCGTCCGTATGCCGTGGGAGCTCGACGGTGAGACCTTCGCGCTGAACATGATCGACACGCCGGGTCACGTCGACTTCTCGTACGAGGTCTCGCGCTCCCTGGCGGCGTGCGAGGGTGCGATCCTGCTCGTCGACGCCGCCCAGGGGATCGAGGCGCAGACGCTCGCGAACCTGTACCTGGCGCTCGAGAACGACCTCGAGATCATCCCGGTCCTCAACAAGATCGACCTGCCGGCGGCCGACCCGGACAAGTACGCCGCCGAGCTCGCGCAGCTCATCGGCGGCAAGCCGGAGGACGTCCTCCGCGTGTCCGGCAAGACCGGCGTCGGCGTGCCCGAGCTCCTCGACCGGGTGGTGCAGCGTGTGCCCGCTCCGGTCGGCGACGTCGCGGCGGCCCCGCGCGCGATGATCTTCGACTCGGTCTACGACAGCTACCGCGGCGTGGTGACCTACGTGCGCATGATCGACGGGTCGATCAAGCCGCGCGAGAAGGTCCAGATGATGTCGACGAAGTCGACGCACGAGATCCTCGAGATCGGCGTCTCCTCGCCCGAGCCGAAGCCGACCGAGGGCCTCAGCGTCGGTGAGGTCGGGTACCTGATCACCGGCGTGAAGGACGTCCGCCAGTCGAAGGTCGGCGACACCGTCACGACGGCGCAGAAGCCCGCGACCGAGGCACTGCCGGGCTACACGGACCCGAAGCCGATGGTGTTCTCGGGCCTGTACCCGATCGACGGTTCGGACTACCCGGACCTCCGCGAAGCGCTCGACAAGCTGAAGCTGTCCGACGCCGCCCTGGTCTACGAGCCGGAGACGTCGGTGGCGCTCGGGTTCGGGTTCCGCTGCGGGTTCCTCGGGCTGCTCCACCTCGAGATCATCACCGAGCGGCTCTCGCGCGAGTTCGGTCTCGACCTCATCACGACCGCGCCGAGCGTGGTGTACGAGGTCACCAACGAGGACAACACCGTCACCGAGGTCACGAACCCCTCCGAGTTCCCGGGCGGCCGCATCGTCGAGGTGCGCGAGCCGATGGTCCGCGCCGCGATCCTCGCGCCGAAGGACTACGTCGGCGCGATCATGGAGCTGTGCCAGTCGCGCCGCGGCAGCATGCTCGGCATGGAGTACCTCGGCGAGGACCGCGTCGAGATCCGCTACGAGATGCCCCTCGGCGAGATCGTCTTCGACTTCTTCGACCAGTTGAAGAGCAAGACGCAGGGCTACGCCTCCCTCGACTACGAGCCGACCGGCGACCAGGCGGCCGACCTCGTCAAGGTCGACATCCTGCTGCAGGGCGACCAGGTCGACGCGTTCAGCGCGATCGTGCACCGCGACAAGGCGTACGCCTACGGCACGCTCATGACCGAGCGGCTCCGCAAGCTCATCCCGCGCCAGCAGTTCGAGGTGCCGATCCAGGCGGCCATCGGCGCCCGGATCATCGCCCGCGAGAGCATCCGCGCCATGCGCAAGGACGTCCTGGCGAAGTGCTACGGCGGTGACATCACCCGCAAGCGCAAGCTCCTCGAGAAGCAGAAGGAGGGCAAGAAGCGCATGAAGATGGTCGGCCGGGTCGAGGTCCCGCAAGAGGCCTTCATCGCCGCCCTCTCGGGTGACGTCGAGGAGAAGAAGAAGTAGCGGGGCACGTCGTGTCGGTCCGCGCCGCGCGGGCCGGTGCACCGGCCGCTCCCGGTAGCATGGCGGCATGAGTACCCGCGGGAGCTACCGGACCGCCCTGACGTACGGCGCGGTGGGGGCGACCCAGGCGTCGGACCTCATGACGTACCCGCCGGAGGGCTTCACGCCGTCCGAGTCCCGGGCTCGGATCGGCCACGGCGACCAGCGTTTCGAGACCGCTGTGGTGCAGGCGCTGACGTGGCAGATCCAGGAGCGCAGCGGCATCCGCGTCCAGGTGGACGACCAGCCCGACGACGACGAGGTCCGGTACAACCCGGTGACCTTCGACGACGACGGCGTCCCGATCGCGCCGGCGTCGATCGGCACCCCGCGGGTCGAGAAGTTCGCGCCGGACGGCACCCCGCTCCTGACCGCGGGCACGAGCGCCACCCTGACCATGCACGCCTTCGGGCAGACGGTGCTGGCCCCGGTGCGCGTCGTCGCGATCATCGACGAGCGTGACCGCAAGGGCTTCGCCTACGGCACGCTCGAGGGGCACCCGCTGTCCGGCGAGGAGTCGTTCGTCGTCGAACGGACCCCGGACGGCTCGGTGTGGTTGCAGATCCGGCAGTTCTCGCAGCCGTCGAGCGCGAAGTGGCGGTTCGTCGCCCCGTTCGTGCGGCGGCAGCAGAAGGTCATGGCGGAGCAGTACCTGGCGGCCCTGCGCGGGGACTGACCCCGCCGGGCACGGTGCCCCGCGTCAGCGCAGCGGCGGCAGCGCTGCGATCGCGTCCTCGATGAGGGACGCGTCCGACCGGCAGTCCCGCGCGACGGTGACGGCGTTCGTCGCCCGGAGTGCGTCCACGTCGTAGACCCCGGTGGCGACCGCCAGGAACGGGATGCCTGCGGCGTCGGCGGCCTCGCCGTCGCGCGGGGTGTCCCCGACGATGACGGCACGGGTGCCGGCGAGTTCCGCGGCGGCCCGCAGGGTGACGTCCGAGCGCTCCACCTCGGTGTCGCCGAAGTAGGAGTGGTCCCAGTCGAAGACGGCGGGGTCGAACCCGGCACCGGTGAGCTTGACCCGCGCGCGGTACTCGGAGTTGCCCGTGAGCAGCCCGTTCCGCCAACCGAGTGCGGCGAACCGGTCGAGCAGCGCCTTCGCGCCGGGGACGGGGTCGCGGTGGTCTCCGGACGCGTGCCGTTCGGCGGTGAGGTCGTGCAGGTGCCGTCCGACGGCGGGGATGAGCGAGTCCTCGAGGTCGTGGGCGCGGACGTGCTCGGCGATCAGCCCGGCGTCGGTGCGCCCGTGCTGGTGGCCGACCCGCAGCGTGAGGTCGCGGCCGACCGCACGCTCGAGCGCCAGGTGGTACAGGTTGCCCGGCGACGAGGCGTTCATCACGAGGGTGCCGTCGATGTCCCACAGCACCGTGGTGGGGACGGGGTGGTGCTCCATCCCTCCATCATGGCGGAGAATGGACGGCATGCCGAGTGCTCTGCCGATCGCCGATCCTGCGCCGTCGGACGGCCTGATCACACCCGGTGCCGACGCCGGGGACGTGCCCTTCGGCGTCTACGTGCACGTGCCGTTCTGCCGGGTCCGCTGCGGGTACTGCGACTTCAACACGTACACGGCGTCGGAGCTGCGCGGCGTGCGGCGTGACGACTACGCCGGGCACGCGGTGCGCGAGATCGAGTGGGCCGCGACCGTGCTCGACCGCTCCGGTGTGCCGCGTCGCCCGGTGTCGACCGTGTTCTTCGGTGGCGGCACCCCGACGATGCTGCCGGCGTCCGACCTGGCGATGATCCTCCGTGCGATCGACGACACCTGGGGCATCGTGCCCGGGGCCGAGGTCACCACCGAGGCGAACCCCGACTCCGTCGACGCCGCGTCGCTCGAGACGCTGCGGGCCGGCGGCTTCAACCGGATCAGCTACGGCATGCAGTCCGCCGTGCCGCACGTGCTCGCGACCCTCGACCGCACGCACGACCCGCTCCGGGTCCCCGTCGTCGTCGACCTCGCGAAGCAGCAGGGCCTCGACGTCTCACTGGACCTCATCTACTCGACCCCGGGGGAGTCGCTGCAGGACTGGCGCACGTCGCTCGACGCCGCGATCGCCTGCGAGCCGGACCACGTGTCGGCGTACTCGCTCATCGTCGAGGACGGCACCGCGATGGGCCGGATGGTGGCCCGTGGCGACCTGCCCGCGCCCGACGACGACCTCGCCGCCGACATGTACGAACTGGCCGACCAGGTCCTCGGCGACGCCGGCTACTCCTGGTACGAGGTCTCGAACTGGTCCCGCGGCGACGCGCACGCCAGTCGGCACAACCTGTCGTACTGGAAGGGCCACGACTGGTGGGGCGTCGGACCCGGCGCGCACTCGGCCGTCGCCGGCACGCGCTGGTGGAACGTCAAGCACCCGGCCGCGTACGCGAACCGGGTGCTGTCGGGGGAGTCGCCGGCCGCCGGCCGCGAGACCATCGACGACGAGACGCGGTACGTCGAGCGCCTGCTGCTCGCGGCGCGGGTCCGGGGTGAGCTCGCGACGAGCGAGATCCGCCAGGAGGCCCGTGGCCGGGTCGCCGGCCTCATCGCACGCGGGCTGGTGGACGGATCGGCCGCGGTGCGGGGACGCATCGACCTGACCCTGCAGGGTCGCCTGCTCGCCGACGCCGTGGTGCGCGAGCTGCTCGACTGAGCCGCTACTCCTTGATGAACTCGATCGCGAGTGGGTAGCGGTAGAGCTGCCCCTGGTTCGCGGCGATCGCGGCGATGATGCTGAACACGATCGTCACGACGGCGACGATCGGCAGCAGCACCAGGCCGATGAGCACGAAGATCAAGATGGACGACACCAGGTACGCGATGCCCATCGTGATGTGGAAGTTCAGGGCGTTCCGGGTGTGCTCCCGGACGAACTGGCCGCGGTCGCGCAGCACCAGGTAGGCCACCAGCGGGACGATGAAGTTCGAGAAGATCGCACCGACGTGGGTCAACGTGGCCCAGAGGCGCTGGTCCTCGGGGCGCATCGGTTCCGGGAGCCGGTAGCCGGGAGGGAACTCGGGGCCGCCGGGCTGCTGTCCGTAGGTCATGCCCGCAGCGTACCGGCCGTCGCGGGGTCCCGGCCGGACGGTGGTCGGGCGTAGGATCAGCAGTCGACACGTCCGAGTGCCAGATCAGTCCGGAAGGAGCGCGCGCGTGGTCAGTGAACGCAGCCTCGAGGTCCTGAAGGCGATCGTGCGCGACTACGTGGCATCGCGCGAGCCCGTCGGCTCGAAGACGATCGTCGAGCGGCACGCCTTCGGCGTCAGCGCCGCCACGATCCGGAACGACATGGCCCTGCTCGAGGACGAACAGCTCATCGTCGCGCCGCACACCTCGTCGGGTCGCGTGCCGACCGACAAGGGGTACCGGGTGTTCGTCGACCACCTGGCGGCAGCGCGCCCGTTGACCAGCGCGCAGCGGCACGCGATCGAGACGTTCCTCGGCGCCCCGAACGACCTCGACGAGGTCCTCGGCCGCACGGTCCGGCTGCTCAGCCAGCTCACGAACCAGGTCGCGCTCGTGCAGTACCCCTCGATGGTGCGGGCGCGGGTGCAGCACATTGAGCTCGTGCGCCTCGGCGACGCCCGTCTGATGGTGGTGCTCATCACCGACACCGCACGGGTCGAGCAGCGCGTCGTCGAGACCGACGTCGCCCTCGACGAATCGGCACTCACCGAACTCCGCACGGTGCTCAACGGCGCGACCGTGGGCCTGCTGCTGCAGGACGTCGCGACGGCGCTCCGCGCGGTGCCGCAGCAGATCCGCCCGGACGTCCAGACCCTCGCCGGCGTGGTCGTCGCGACCCTCATCGAGCAGGTGGCGGCCAACCGGCAGGACCGCCTGGTGATGGCCGGCGCGGCGAACCTGGCGAAGAGCGAGCAGGACTTCTCCGGCGGGCTCTTCCCCGTGCTCGAGGCGATCGAGGAACAGGTGACCCTGCTCCGGCTGTTCGGCGAGATGCAGATCGACGACGGCGTGGCCGCGCGCATCGGCGTCGAGAACGCCGAGTACGGGCTCGACGCGACGAGCATCGTCGCCGGGGGCTACCTGGCCGGCGGGGAGCTCGCGCGACTCGGCGTGCTCGGCCCGACCCGGATGGACTACGGCACGAACATGGCCGCCGTGCGCGCCGTCGCTCGGTACCTGTCCAAGCTCCTGGGCGAACATTGACGGACCGCCCCACCCGCCGGGGCGGGCCGACCCACGCGGGTCGACCCGGGCCTCCCGGCCGACCGACGACCACCCGGACCGCGGCGACCGCCGCACCGGACCGACCGAACGAAACCGACTGAGGGATACGTGGCAGACCACTACGACGTCCTCGGCGTCCAGCAGGACGCCTCCGATGCCGACATCAAGAAGGCCTACCGCCGCCTGGCGCGTGAGCTGCACCCGGACGTGAACCCGTCACCCGACGCCGCCGAGCGCTTCAAGGACGTGACGCACGCGTACGACGTGCTGAGCGACCCGGAGCAGCGGCGCCGGTACGACGCGGGCCCGCAGGCCGACAGCCCCTTCGGCGGCGGCGCCGGCGGGTTCAGCGACATCTTCGACGCCTTCTTCGGCGGCGGCGGTGGCGGCGGTGGCCGCGGCGGCGGACCCCGCAGCCGGGCCGAGCGCGGGCAGGACGCCCTGCTCCGCCTCGACGTCGACCTCGACGAGGTCGTCTTCGGCACCCACAAGGACGTCGAGGTCGACACGGCCGTGCTGTGCGAGACCTGCCACGGGTCCTGCTGCGCGCCGGGCACCAGCCCCCGCACCTGCGACATCTGCGGCGGCTCCGGGCACATCCAGCGCCAGGTCCGCTCGCTCCTCGGCAACGTCGTCACGAGCGCGCCCTGCGGCACCTGCCGCGGCTACGGCACGGTCATCCCGAGCCCCTGCCCGACGTGCCAGGGACAGGGTCGCGTCCGCGCCCGCCGCACGGTCCCGGTGGACATCCCCGCCGGCGTCGACTCCGGTCTGCGCCTGCAGATGCCGGGCCAGGGCGAGGTCGGCCCGGCCGGCGGTCCCGCCGGTGACCTCTACCTCGAGGTCCGCGTCCGGCACGACGACGTCTTCAGCCGCGACGGCGACGACCTGCTCGCCACGCTCGAGGTCGCGATGACGGACGCCGTGCTCGGCACGACGACGACCATCGACGGGCTGGACGGTCCGGTCGAGCTCGAGATCCGCCCGGGCGTGCAGAGCGCCGACGTCCTGGTCATCAAGGACCGCGGCATCACGAAGCTCCGGGGCAGCGGCCGCGGCGACCTCCGGGTCGGCGTGCAGGTCGTGACCCCGACCAAGCTGTCGCACAAGGAACGGCAGCTCGTCGAGCAGCTCGCGAAGTCGCACAAGGCGTCGGCGCCGCAGCTCGCCCGGTTCCAGCAGGGCATGTTCGGCAAGCTCCGCGACCGGTTCTTCAACCACTGATGGCGTCGCTCTACCTCGTCGAGACGCTCGACGGTGTCACCGCCGGGGACCAGGTGTCCCTCGACGGGGCCGAGGGCCGGCACGCCGTGTCGGTGGCCCGCGTCCGCGTCGGTGAGACCCTGCGCCTCGGCGACGGCCGGGGCACGGTAGTGACGGGCGCGGTCGAGTCGGTCGGGCGCGACGCGCTGGTGCTGTCCGTGGCGACGGTCGCCGTCGAGCCGGCACCGCGCCCGTCCCTGACGCTCGTGCAGGCACTGGCGAAGGGCGGTCGCGACGAGATGGCGGTGCAGGCCGCGACGGAGATCGGCGTCGACCGGGTCGTGCCGTGGTCGGCGGCCCGCAGCGTCTCCCGCTGGGAGGGCGCGAAGGTCGAGAAGGGCCGGGCACGTTGGGCCGCGATCGCGCAGGAGGCCTCGAAGCAGGCGATCCGGTCGCGGGTCCCAGTCGTCGAGGACCCGGTGACGACCGTGCAGCTGGCGGGCGCGGCCGGCGCTGGCCGCACGGTGCTCGTGCTCGACCCGGTCGGCGACGTCCGTCTCGCCGCGTGGGAACTGCCGGACGACGTCGAGGACATCGTGCTCGTCGTCGGCCCCGAAGGGGGCATCGACGGCGCCGAGTTCGACCGGCTCGAGGCCGCCGGCGCGGTGCGGGTGCGGCTCGGCGACACCGTGCTCCGGACGTCGACCGCGGGTCCCGCGGCACTCGCCGTCCTGCAGGCGCGGCTCGGCCGCTGGTGAGGGAAGGCCCGAGGTCAGCCGTGCGTTCTACGATGGAGTCATGAGCACCAGCACGCCCAGCGTCTTCTCGAAGATCATCGCGCGCGAGATCCCGGCGACCGTCGTCGCCGAGGACGACCGCGTGATCGCCATCGAGGACATCGCGCCGAAGGCCCCCGTCCACGTGCTCGTCGTGCCCAAGACCGAGCAGTACGCGAACGTCGCCGAACTCGCCGCCGGTGACCCCGACCTCCTCGCCCACGTGGTCGCCACCGCGCAGCGCATCGCCGACGAGCGCGCCGACGGCCAGTTCCGACTCGTCTTCAACACCGGCGAAGCCGCCGGTCAGACCGTGTTCCACGTGCACGCGCACGTACTCGCAGGTGAACTGCAGGAAGGCACCCTTGCCAGCTGACGAAGCCGCACAGCCCACCCCCGCCGTCGAAGCGGACGTCTCCGACGCCCTGCAGGTCGACGGCATCGCCATGGTCCAGCTGCTCGGCCCGCAGGACCGGCTCCTGAAGACCGTCGAACGCCAGTACCCGGACGTCCGGGTGGTGGTGCGTGGCAACGAGGTCACGCTCACCGGTCCCGAGCGTGCGGTCGCCCGCGCCCGGGCCCTCGTCGACGAGCTCGTCGGCATGGTCCGCCGCGGGCAGGACATCGGTCCGGCCGACATCCCGACCTCCGCGCGCATCCTCGACGACGACCGCAAGCCGTCCGACACCTTCGGCACGCCGATCGTGTCGAGCCGCGGCAAGTCCGTCCGCCCGAAGACGGACGGGCAGCGCGCCTACGTCGACGCGATCGACGAGCACACCATCACCTTCGGCATCGGGCCGGCCGGTACCGGCAAGACCTACCTGGCGATGGCGAAGGCCGTGCAGGCGCTCCAGCGGCGCGAGGTCACCCGGATCATCCTCACGCGGCCCGCGGTCGAGGCCGGCGAGCGGCTCGGCTTCCTGCCCGGCACGCTCACCGACAAGATCGACCCGTACCTGCGGCCGCTCTACGACGCCCTCAACGAGATGATGGACCCGGAGCTCGTGCCGAAGCTGCTCGCGGCGGGCACGGTCGAGGTCGCCCCGCTCGCGTACATGCGCGGGCGCACGCTGAACGACTCGTTCGTCGTCCTCGACGAGGCGCAGAACACCACGCCCGAGCAGATGAAGATGTTCCTGACACGGCTCGGCTTCGGCTCGAAGATGGTCGTCACGGGCGACATCACCCAGGTCGACCTGCCCGGCAACGTCTCCGGCCTGCGGCTCGTCACCCGGATCCTCGAGTCTGTGGAGGACATCCACTTCGCCCGCCTCGGCAGCGAGGACGTCGTCCGCCACACGCTGGTCGGCCGGATCGTCGACGCCTACACCGTCTACGACGAGGAACGCCTCGCCGAGCAGGCCGGGCATCGCCCCGGCGGCCGCGGCACCGCCCCCACGGGCAACCCCGACGGGGCGAACCGCGCCGAACGCCGCGGCCGGCCCCCGCAGGACCGCCAGCGGTCCCCGTACCCCCAGAACGACGCCAGAGGAGACAACCGGTGAGCATCGAGCTCAACAACGAGTCCGGGGTCCAGGTGGACGAGGCCGCGATCCAGCGCCTCGCCGCCTTCGCCCTGGACGCGCTGCACGTCCACGCCGACGCGGAACTCGCCGTCGTGCTGGTCGACGAGGGCGCGATGGAGCAGCTCCACGTGCGGTGGATGGACGAGCCCGGCCCGACCGACGTCCTGAGCTTCCCGATGGACGAGCTCCGACCGGGCACCGAGGACGACCCGACGCCGGCCGGGCTGCTCGGCGACATCGTGCTCTGCCCGCAGGTCGCCGAGGAGCAGGCGAAGACCGCCGGCCACTCGACGACCGACGAGATGCTGCTGCTCACCTGCCACGGCATCCTGCACCTGCTCGGCTTCGACCACGCCGAGCCGGACGAGAAGGCCGAGATGTTTGGCCTGCAGGGCGAGATCCTCACCGCCTACGCCGCGCAGCAGCGGGGGCGGTGACCGGTGCTCGTCGTCGCCGGTCTCCTCGCGGTGGCCCTGGTGCTCGTCGTCCTCGGCGGGCTGCTGGCCGCGAGCGACGCCGCCCTGTCGGTGGTGTCGCGTGCCGACCTCGACGAGATCGCCCGCGGCAACAAGCGCCGTCGGGCGATCGAGGCGATCGCCGACGACGTCGGCGCGCACGTCAACGCGCTGAACTTCTTCCGGGTCCTGGCGGAGACCGCGGCGGCGGTCCTCGTCACGATCGCGCTCGTCCGGGCCTTCGACAGCTGGTGGGTGGCCCTCGTGCTCTCCGCCGTCGTGATGACCGCGGTGTCCTTCGTGCTCGTCGGGTCGAGCCCGCGCAGCGTCGGCCGCGCGCACGCCGAGGCACTGCTCGGCACGACCGGCGGACTCGTCCGGGCCGTCCGCATCGTGCTCGGTCCCCTCGCGGGGCTGCTCGTCCGCATCGGTGACCGCGTGACGCCCGGCCGCGGCCGCAGCGCCTCGACGGTCTCGAGCGAGGAACAGCTGCTCTCCCTGGTCGACGAGGCCACCGAGAGCAACGTGCTCGAGGACGAGGACCGCGAACTCATCCACTCGGTCTTCGAGTTCAGCGACACCCTGGTGCGCGAGGTCATGGTGCCCCGCACCGACATGACCACCGTCGACGGCGCCGACACCCTCGCCGCGGGCATGGAGCAGTTCCTGGCCGCCGGGGTGTCCCGGATGCCGGTGACGGGCAAGGACAGCGACGACGTGCTCGGCGTGCTGTACCTGCGCGACGTGTCCCGGGCGCTGTACGAGCGCCCCGGTTCCGGCGCCGAGCCGGTGACGGCCCTGCTGCGCCCCGCCGAGTTCGTGCCGGAGTCCAAGCCGGCCGACGACACCCTGCGGCACATGCAGGTCGCGAAGAACCACCTGGTGCTGGTGGTCGACGAGTACGGCGGGGTCGCCGGCCTGGTCACCATGGAGGACCTCATCGAGGAACTCGTCGGCGACATCTCGGATGAGTACGACCGCACCGTGGTCGACCGCACCGAGGTCGAGCCCGGCGTCTGGCGCATCGCCGCCCGGCTGCCGATCGACGACCTCGGCGACCTGTTCGGCATCGAGCTCGACGACGACGACGTCGACACCGCGGGCGGTCTGCTCACGAAGGAGCTCGGGCACCTGCCGTCGTCCGGCGACACCGTGACCGTCTCCGGCGTGGTCCTGACAGCCGACCGCGTCGAGGGCAAGCGCCGACACCTGATCACCGTGCTCGCCGAGCGGACCGACGCCCTGGCCGGCGCTGAGGACGCCTTCGAGGACGCCGCACACTCCACGACGGGAACCACCCACGCATGAGCGACACCGAGTCCACCACCGCCGACGGCCCGGCCCGTCCGTACCGCGCCGGCTTCGTCTCCTTCGTCGGCCGCCCGAACGTCGGCAAGTCCACGCTGACCAACGCCCTGGTGGGCGAGAAGGTCGCGATCACCTCGTCGAAGCCGCAGACCACCCGGCGTGCGATCCGGGGCATCGTGCACCGCCCCGACGGGCAGGTCATCATCGTCGACACCCCCGGTGTGCACCGCCCGCGCACGCTGCTCGGCGAGCGGCTCAACGACCTCGTGCAGTCCACGCTCGGCGACGTCGACGTGATCGGCTTCTGCGTCCCCGCGAACGAGCCCATCGGCCCGGGCGACCGGTTCATCAACGACACGCTCGACCAGTACCCGCGCGCGAAGAAGATCGCGATCGTGACGAAGATCGACCGCACCGCGAAGGACCGCGTCGGCGAGCAGCTGCTCGCTGTCTCGAAGTTGCGCGACTGGGACGCGATCATCCCGACGTCGGGCACGAAGGGCCTGCAGCTCGAGGACCTCCTCGGCGAGATCACCTCGCTGCTGCCCGAGTCGCCGCAGCTGTACGACTCGTCGGCCGTGACCGAGGAGACCGACGAGGAGCGCATCGGCGAACTCATCCGCGAGGCGGCGCTCGAGGGCGTCCGCGACGAACTCCCGCACTCGCTCGCCGTCGTCATCGAGGACGTCGTCGAACCCGACGACGAGGACGACCCGGACGGCCCGCTGCGCATCTTCGCGAACCTGTTCGTCGAGCGGGACAGCCAGAAGGCCATCGTCATCGGTCGGAAGGGCGAACGCCTGAAGGACGTCGGCACGCGTGCGCGGGTCGAGATCGAGTCGCTGCTCGGCGGCCGGCACGTGTTCCTCAACATCCGGGTGAAGGTGGCCAAGGAGTGGCAGCGTGACCCGAAGCAGCTCGGACGCCTCGGCTTCTGACGGCCCCGAGCGGGTCATCCCCGCGACGGACGCCGCGGCGGAGCGGGCACCGTACCGTGGACGGGTGTTCCGCCCGATGCTCCGTTCGCAGGTCCTGACCGACGCGGTGGTGGCCGTCGTCCTCGGCGGGCTCGTGCTGCTCCTGTCCGGGCAGGTCGCCGACGGACCGCTCACCGTCGTCACGGTGGTCGGCATGACCGCGGCGCTCGCCCTGCGCCGACTCGCGCCGGGGCTGGCGCTCACGGTCGCGTGGGTGGTCGCGGTGTTCGAGATGGTCACGCGGCAGAACCCTGACCTGTCGAACGTCTTCATCGCCGGGGTGATGTACGCGACGAGCGCGTACGGCAGCGCGCGCGTGCGGATCGCCGGGCTCGTGTCGGCGATCGGCGGATCGGTGACCGCCGCGCTGTACATCGGGATCGGCGACTACCAGCAGCGGCTCGGCATGGAGACGGCGACGACGCCGCTCGAGGAGTCGCTCCGTGTGACCGGCTCGTACTTCGCCGTCGTCCTGCTCCTGCTGCTGCTGCCGTGGCTCGCCGGTCTGGTCGTGCGGTCCCGCCGGGTGGAGAGCCTGAGCCGCGAGGCGCAACTGCTCGCGGAGCGCGACGCCGCCCGTGCCGACCGTGCCGTCGCCGTCGAGCAGGAGCGCGTCCGCATCGCCCGCGACATGCACGACATCGTGGCGCACTCGCTGGCGGTCGTGATCGCCCAGGCCGACGGTGCCCGGTACGCGCTGAAGGCCGACCCGGCGGTCGCCGACACCGCCCTCGGCACCATCTCGACGACGGCACGGAGGGCGCTCGGCGACGTCCGCGAGCTGCTCGGCGCCCTGCGGCACGAGCAGGGCACGGCGCCGACGCCGGAGATCGATGACATCGACCGGCTCGTCGGCGAGATGCGCGAGCTCGGGCTGGACGTGCAGGTCGACCGCGACGGCGACCCGTCCGGGCTGCCGACCACGACGCAGCTGGCGGTGTACCGGATCGTCCAGGAGAGCCTGACGAACGCCTACAAGCACGGCGAGCCCGGCAGCCCCGTCCACGCGTCGCTGACCTACCGCCCGGACACCGTCGAGATCGCCGTCGTGAACCGCCGCGCCGACGACGGCACCCGCGGTCCCGGCACCGGTCACGGGCTCGTCGGCATGCGCGAACGTGCCACGATGACCGGCGGCACGATGACCGCCGGGGTCCGCGGCGACGACTTCGAGGTCGCCGTGCGCATGCCCGCCGTCCCCGCCAGCGGGCAGATGCCCCGCGGCCGCACCACCCCGACCGAGCAGGAGCGCTCCGCACGATGACCACCACCCCGACGTCCGAGCAGCGGATCCGTGTCGCCCTCGTCGACGACCAGTCGCTCTTCCGCACCGGCATCCGGATGCTCATCGACTCGCAGCCGGACCTGCTGTTCGTCGGCGAGGCCGGCGACGGTGCCGAGGGCGTCGAACTCGTCCGTCGCACCCGGCCCGACGTCGTGCTCATGGACGTCCGCATGCCCGTCATGGACGGCATCACCGCGACCGGACGGATCGTGGAGCAGTCCGGCACCGACGGGGCGAAGGTCCTCGTGCTCACGACGTTCGACTTCGACGAGGCCGCCGCCAAGGCCATCCGAGCCGGGGCGAGCGGCTTCGTGCTCAAGGACGCCGACCCGGAGTTCCTGCTCGCCGCCGTCCGCACCGTGCACGCCGGCACCGCGGTGTTCGCGGCCTCGGCGACGCGTGAGCTGCTGCGGCGGTACGACGACTCGGTCGAGCGGGCCGCCGCCGTGCCGCCCGCCTTCGCGGAGCTCACCCCGCGCGAGCGCGAGATCTTCGACCTGGCCGCGCGCGGCTTCAGCAACAGCGAGATCGCCCAGCACGAGTACGTCAGCGAGGCCACCGTGAAGACCCACATCTCGCGGGTCCTCACGAAGCTCGGGCTGCGCGACCGGGTGCGGCTCGTCGTGTTCGCACACGAGCACGGGCTGGTCGCGAAGAACGACTGACGGGTCATCCGCTCGGATGACCCCTGCACAGGCAGGGGAGCCGAGCGGACGATCCACAGGAGCCGCCCGACGGACGCGGGGCGGGCCTCCCGACCGTCATCGTTGATGCATGACCAGCCACGAACCGATCATCCGACTCGACCACGTTTCCAAGCACTACGGCGACGCCTCGCGTCGCGTGACGGCGCTCGACGACGTCAGCGTCGACATCGGCGCGGGGGAGTTCACCGCGGTGATGGGGCCGTCCGGTTCCGGCAAGTCGACGCTCATGCACGTCGCGGCCGGGCTCGACGCCGTCTCGTCCGGCCGCATCCGGATCGACGGGGTCGACATCACCGGTCTCGGCGACAAGGACCTCACCGAGCTCCGTCGGCGCCGACTCGGCTTCGTGTTCCAGTCGTTCAACCTCGTGCCGACGCTCGACGTCAGTGAGAACATCCGGCTGCCGTTCCTGCTCGGCGGTCACAAGCCCTCGGCGGACGAGACCGCGTGGATCGACCGCCTGGTCGACATGCTCGGCCTCGGCAACCGCCTGTCGCACCGACCGCACCAGCTGTCGGGCGGTCAGCAGCAGCGCGTCGCCATCGCGCGGGCCCTCGCGTCGCGGCCCGCGGTCGTCGTCGCGGACGAACCGACGGGCGCCCTCGACTCCCGCACCGGGCGGGACGTGCTGGCGATCCTGCGCGGTGCCGTGCAGGAGTGGGGCCAGAGCGTCGTCATGGTGACCCACGACCCGGTCGCCGCGGCCAACGCCGACCGCATCCTGTTCCTGGCGGACGGCCGCATCGTCGCGGACCGCTCCGCGATGGACGCCGCCGCGATCTCCACCACGATGCTCGGGATGGAGGCCGCAGCGTGAACGGCGTCCGCTCCTTCGCCCCGACGATCCTGGTGGCAGCCCTCGGCACCACCTTCGGCTCCGCCCTGGTCATCGCCCCGGGGATCGTCGTGCAGGCCCTCGGCGCGGCCGGGCTCGCCGACCTCGGCCCCGTCAAGGCGATCCTGTCGGTGGTCGGCTGGCTGTTCCTCGGCATCGCGCTCTACGTCGGTGCGATCGTCACGGCGAACACCTGTGCGACGCTGATCGCCGGGCAGACCCGCATCATCGCCCTGCAGCGCCTCGTCGGTGCGACGGGGGCGACCCTGCGGGCGCGGATCACCCGGACCGGGCTGGTCGTCGGCATCATCGGCGGCCTCGCCGGAGCCGTCGTCGGCACCGCGCTGTCCGCGGTCTTCGTCCTGGTGCTGCGCGGCAACGGCTTCCTGCCGGACACCGAGTACACGCTCGTGCCGTGGGAGCTCGTGCTGCCGGTCGTGGCCGTCGTCCTCGCCACCTGGGGTGCCTTCGCCGCGGGATCGCGCCGTGTGCTCACGGTCACCCCGCTCGAGGCCCTGTCGTCGAGCGTCGAACCGAGCCACGACGACGTCCGGTCGGGAACCGCCCGCAAGGTCTGGGCGATCGTGCTCATGGCCGGGGGAGCCGGACTCATGCTCCTCGGCCTGGCGCTCAGCGCCGGTTCACCCGTGGCGGTGCTGCCGGCCGCGCTCGGCGGGTTCGTCTCGTTCGCCGGTGTGGCCGTCGGTGCGACCATCGTGATGCCCCCGGTGCTGCAGCTCATCGGCCGGATCGGCTCGCACGACCCGGTGGTCCTGCTCGCCGGGCGGAACGCCATGCGGGCGCCTGGCCGGTCCTCGCGGGCGACCATCGGGCTCGTCATCGGCGTCACCCTGCTCGTGACCTTCGCCGTGGCGCTCGGCATCATGCAGCACGTGCTCGAGGCCCAGCTCGACGGCCTGGGCGGCGGCCGGGCCCCGGCCGAGACGGTGCAGGCGCAGCGAGACTTCTTCGTGCAGCTGAACGCCGTCGTCAGCGTGATCGTCGGGTTCTCCGCCGTGATCGCCGCCGTCGGGGTCGTCAACGCCCTCGCGCTCGGCGTGCTGCAGCGGCGGCGGGAGCTCGGGCTGCTGCGGGTCCTCGGACTCACCGGCGCCCAGGTGCGCCGGATGATCGTCACCGAGGCCGTCCAGATGGTGGTCGCCGCCGTCGTCACCGGCCTGGTGCTCGGCACCGTCTACGGCTGGGTCGGTGGGCAGACGCTGCTCGGCTCGCTCGGCACCCCGGTGACGCCGGTGCTGCCCCCGCTGACGATCTCCATCGTCGTGGTCGGCGCCCTCGTGCTCGCCGTGGTCGCGACGATCGCCCCGGTGCGGCGCGCGATGCGCGTCCCGCCGACCGAGGCCCTCGCCGTCGACTGACGCGCGCCCCGGTTGCCACGTGTGACGGACAGGAGGCCCGGTGCCGGTGTGCACCGGGCCTCCTGTCCGTCGTGGGGTGCGGTGCCGCCGGTGCCGGTGCCGGTGCCGGTGCCGGTGCCGGCGTCGGTGTCGGTGTTGGTGCCAGGGCTGGCTGCGTGTCGGGCCGCCTGCCGTCGTCGAGGGTGCAGGAACTGTCGCCCGACAGCCCCGCGAGCGACACTTCGTGCCACCTCGGCGCCTCACGTACGGCGTGTCCTGACCTCTCGACGGCGACACCGCGCCCGCCCTGCACACCGCGGCGTCGGCGCCACACGCTTGCGACAGACTGGTACACCAGTGCTACCGTGGGTCCCGATGTACTCGGCACACCTCCTCCTTCGCTGCCGCGACGAGGCCTGACACACGGCCCACCTCGTCGCGGAGTCCGTCGTGGCCTGACCCACACCTGACGACGAAAGCGACGCACGATGCAGAACACGCAGCAGCCCTCCGGGATGCCGATCCACAAGTACGTCCCGTTCCACGAGCAGATCGCCGTGGACCTGCCGGACCGCACCTGGCCGACGAAGCGCATCGAGAAGGCGCCGCGGTGGTGCGCGGTCGACCTGCGCGACGGCAACCAGGCGCTCATCGACCCGATGGACGCCGACCGCAAGCGCGCGATGTTCGACCTGCTCGTCGGCATGGGCTACAAGGAGATCGAGGTCGGGTTCCCGAGCGCCTCGCAGACCGACTTCGACTTCGTCCGCTCGCTCATCGACGAGGGTGCCATCCCCGACGACGTCACGATCCAGGTGCTGACCCAGGCGCGCGAGCACCTCATCCAGCGCACGTACGAGGCGATCGACGGCGCGAAGCAGGCCATCGTCCACCTGTACAACTCGACGAGCATCGTCCAGCGCGAGGTCGTCTTCCGCACCGACGTGCAGGGTGTCGTCGACATCGCCGTCGCCGGCGCGAAGCTGTGCAAGGCGGCCGAGGCGACCCTGCAGCACGACACGACGGTCTACTACGAGTACTCGCCGGAGTCCTACACGGGCACCGAGCTCGAGGTCGCGCTGGAGATCTGCAACGCCGTCCTCGAGGTCTTCGAGCCGACGCCCGAACGCAAGGTCATCATCAACCTGCCGGCGACGGTCGAGATGGCGACGCCGAACGTGTACGCCGACTCGATCGAGTGGATGTCGCGGAACCTCGCCCACCGTCAGGACGTCATCCTGTCGCTGCACCCGCACAACGACCGCGGCACCGCCGTCGCCGCCGCCGAGCTCGGCTACATGGCCGGCGCGGACCGCATCGAGGGCTGCCTGTTCGGCAACGGTGAGCGCACCGGCAACGTCGACCTCGTCGCGCTCGGCATGAACCTGTTCACGCAGGGCATCGACCCGGAGATCTCGTTCGCGGACATCGACCAGGTGAAGCGCACCGTCGAGTACTGCAACCAGCTGCCGGTGCCCGAGCGCCAGCCGTGGGCGGGCGACCTCGTCTACACGGCGTTCAGCGGCTCGCACCAGGACGCCATCAACAAGGGCTTCGAGGCGATGAAGGCCAAGGCCGCCGCCGCGGGCAAGGACATCGACGAGATCGAGTGGGCGGTGCCGTACCTGCCCGTCGACCCGAAGGACATCGGCCGGTCGTACGAGGCCGTCATCCGCGTCAACTCCCAGTCCGGCAAGGGTGGTGTGGCCTACCTGCTCAAGACCGACCACGCCCTGGACCTGCCGCGCAAGCTGCAGATCGAGTTCTCCGGTGTCGTCCAGCGGCACACCGACACCGAGGGCGGAGAGTTCTCGTCGCAGCGCATCTGGGACGTGTTCCAGGACGAGTACCTGCCCGCGTCGGTCGACGACGAGAAGTGGGGCCGCTACGAGCTCACGAAGACGGCCACGTCGAGCGACTTCGACGGCACGACCTCGCTGTCCGTGGCGCTCCGCGTCGACGAGGGCTCGGTCGAGGCCGACGCCGTGGGCACCGGCCCGATCGACGCGTTCCTCAAGGTCCTCGCCGAGCAGGGCGTGCAGGTCACGCTCTACGACTACTCGGAGCACACGATGAGCGCCTCCGGCGACGCGAAGGCTGCGTCGTACGTCGAGCTCGACGTCGACGGGGTGCGGCTGTGGGGTGTGGGCATCGACGCCGACATCGCCACGGCGTCGCTCAAGGCGATCGTCTCGGCGGTGAACCGTGCGGTGCGTGCGGGTGCCGCGGCCGGGGCGGACTCGCCGGAGCTCGTCTCCGCCTGAGACCACCTGCCAGGAGGCGCGGTGCGGGTCCGTCCCGCACCGCGCCTCCCTGGTGTGGGCGACTGGACGCTGGCGCGCGGACGTTCCTGCCCATGGCACCTGCGATGGGAAGCAGTTCCGCGCGTAGGAGGACGGAACTTCGTGCCTCCCACGCGCGGAACGACTTCCCGCGCGCGGAACGACCTTCCACGCGCGGGACTGCCCCGCGCGCAGAACGACCCCGAACGCGCGGAACGCCCTCCGACGCGCGGGACTGCCCCTGCTTGGATCAGCCTCCCGCGCGCGGAACGACCTCCGACGCGCGGAACTGCACCACGCCCGCTCCCACGCGCGGAACTGCACCCGGGCAGGCGCCACGCGCGGCGGTGTCGGGGGAGCGGGGGATACTGGGGGCATGCCGCTGTACCGGGACGAGTGCGTCGTGTTGCGCACCCACAAGCTCGGCGAGGCCGACCGCATCGTCACGATGCTGTCCCGGCAGCACGGCAAGATCCGTGCGGTGGCGAAGGGGGTGCGGCGGACGGCGTCGAAGTTCGGCAGCCGGCTCGAGCCGTTCATGGTCGTCGACGCGCAGTTCTACGAGGGGCGCTCGCTCGACATCGTCACCCAGGCCGAGTCGCTCGGGGCGTACGGCGCGCAGATCGTCGCGGACTACGGCGCCTACACGGCTGCGAGCGCCATGGTCGAGACCGCCGACCGGTTGAGCGAGGCCGACGCGGGGTTGCAGCAGTACCTCCTGCTCGTCGGCGCCCTCCGGTCGCTGTCCCGTGGGGAGCACCACTCGAGCGCCACGCTCGACTCGTACCTGCTGCGGGCGATGAGCATCGCGGGGTGGGCGCCGTCGTTCGCCGACTGCGCGGTGACGGGGGAGCCGGGGCCGCACTCGGCGTTCGTCGTGCAGCTCGGCGGGGTGGTGGCGGACCATGCCGCGCCTCCCGGGACGCCGCGGCTCGACCCGGCGACGCTCGGTGTGCTCGGGTCGCTGCTCGCCGGCGACTGGGCGACGGTGGACGCCACCGACGAGCGGACGCGTTCGCGGGCGTCCGGCGTGGTCGCGGCCTACGCCCAGTGGCACCTGGAACGATCGCTCCGGTCCCTGCCGCACGTCGACCGCACCGAGCACCCACTGCCGGTGCCGCAGACGCACGGCGGACCCGAGGCGACGGCGCGTGCGGTGGCCTCGACCCCGGCACCCGCCGTCCCCGATCCCGATCCCGCTGTCGAAGGAGCCCCCACCGCATGAGCCCCCGCCCTCCCGCCGACGCCGAATCGTTCCGCCCGGTCGACTGGACCGGCGAGACGCCCCCGGCGATCCCGGCCCGGTTCGTTCCCGAGCACGTGGCGATCGTCATGGACGGCAACGGTCGGTGGGCGAACGGTCGTGGGCTGACGCGCATCGAGGGGCACAAGGCCGGCGAGGCGTCGCTGCTCGACGTCGTCGCGGGTGGGATCCAGATCGGCGTGCGGCACATCTCGGCGTACGCGTTCTCGACGGAGAACTGGAAGCGCTCCCCGGAAGAGGTCCGCTTCCTGATGGGCTTCAACCGCGACGTCATCCGGCGTCGGCGCGACCAGCTGCACGAGTGGGGTGTCAAGGTACGGTGGGCCGGCCGGCGGCCCCGACTGTGGCGGAGCGTCATCGACGAGCTCGAGGCCGCCGAGCGGATGACCGCGGCCAACGACGTGCTGACGCTGACGATGTGCGTCAACTACGGCGGCCGGAACGAGATCGTCGACGCCGTGCGGGGCATGGCCGAGGACGTCGCCGCGGGCCGGCTCAAGCCGAGCCAGGTCACCGAGAAGGCCCTGGCAAAGCGGCTGTACGTGCCGGAGATGCCCGACGTCGACCTGTTCCTCCGCAGTTCGGGGGAGCAGCGCACCAGCAACTTCCTGCTCTGGCAGTCGGCCTACGCCGAGATGGTGTTCCTCGACCGGCTCTGGCCGGACTTCCGTCGCACCGACCTGTGGGGTGCGATCGAGGAGTACGCCCGCCGCGACCGTCGCTACGGCGGCGCGGTCGACGCCCCGACGGCCTGACCCAGCCCGAGCGCGCGAACGAGTCCGCGAGCCCGGAACCCCGAGACACCGAGAGCCCGAGCCCCGTTCAGCCGGGCAGCGGTCCGTCGAGCAGGTGCGCCGACGCCCGCACGGCGTCGAGGGTCGCCCGGACGCTCGGCACCCGGTCGGCCCCGCGTGCCACGACGACCTCGACCCGGCGCGCGAGCTCGTCGTCCGCCGGGGCCACCCGCACCTGAGGCGGCAGGACGGTGGTGACGAGTGCGAGCCGGGGGAGCAGTGCCACCCCGAGCCCCGCGGCGACGAGGCCGACCACGGCGGCGGCGTTGTCGGTCTCGAGCACGATGTCCGGCGTGAAGCCCGACGCGGCGCACGAGGCGAGCAGGTGCCCCCGGCAGCGCGGACACCCGCCGATCCAGCGGGCGTCCCGGAACGCGGCGAGGTCGACGACCTCGTCGCGGTGCTCCGGCGCAACGGCGTCCCGGGCGGTGACGAGCGCCAGTGGGTCGCGCCCGAGCGCCCGGGACCACAGCGCCGGGTCGGTCCCGGTGTCGTCGCCGACGTGGGTGAACGTCAGGGCGACGTCGACCTCGCCGCTCCGGACGAGCTCGAGGGCCTCGGGCGGCTCGACCTCGACGTACGAGGTCGTCACACCCGGTGCGGTCGTCGCCATCGCCGCGAGCACGGCGGGCACCAGGGTCGACGAGGCGCTCGGGAACCCCGCCAGGCGCACCCGGCCCCGGCTCAGCCCGCCGACGGCATCGAGGTCCTCGCGCGCGGCGCTCAGCGCGGCCTGCACGTGCAGCGCGTGGTCCGCGAGCACCCGCCCGGCGTCGGTCAGCGTCGCACCCCGCCCGCCGCGGCCGTCCTGCCCGGAGCGCAGCACGAGCGTGTGGCCGAGGCGCTGCTCGGCCCGGGCGAGCAGCTGGCTGACCGCCGGCTGGCTCGACCCGAGGGCGGCGGCGGCGCGGGTGATCGAGCCACCGTCGGCCACGGCACGGAGGACCCGGAGCAGCTGGGGATCGATCTCGTCCATCACATGATGTTATCGCCGGCACAACGGATCGGCCCTGGTGTGATGGGGTGCGAGCGGCGACGCTGGCCGCATGGACTCCTTCCCCGCCGGCCGCGGCTACCTCGCGGCGTGCACCGCAGGACTGCCGACCCGCGCGACGCTCGCCGCCCAGCGCGCCGACCTCGACGCGTGGTCCCGCGCCGAGACGTCGCCGGCCCGGTACGGCGCCCTGGTCGAGCAGGGCCGTGCGCTGTTCGCCGCCCTCGTCGGCGTCCCGGCGGAGCGGGTCGCGACCGGCTCGCAGACCTCGGTGATGGCCGCCGTCGTCGCCGACGCGCTGCCGGACGGCGCTGAGGTGGTCGTGCCCGACGGCGACTTCAGCTCGGTCGTCTTCCCGTTCCTCGCCCAGGCGCACCGCGGCGTCCGGGTGCGGCACGTCCCGCTCGACCGGCTCGCTGCGTCCGTCGGTCCCGACACCGCCCTCGTCGCGTGGTCCGCGGTGCAGTCCGCCACCGGCGCGGTCACGGACCCCGGTCCGGTGGTCGCCGCCGCCCGGCGGGTCGGCGCCCTGACCCTCTGCGACCTCACGCAGGCAGCCGGCGTCCTGCCCGTCGACGCCGCACCGTTCGACGTGACGTTGACGCACGCCTACAAGTGGCTCTGCGCCCCGCGCGGCGTCGCGTTCATGACGCTGTCCGACACCGCGCTCGGGCGGCTCCGGCCGGTCCAGGCCGGCTGGTACGCAGGCGAGGACGTGTGGTCCTCGTGCTACGGCCCCGCCATGCGCCTGGCCGACGACGCGCGTCGCTTCGACGTCTCGCCGGCCTGGCAGGCGTGGCCCGGTGCGGTGGCCGCCCTGCAGCACGCCGTCGCGCTCGACCAGCGGTCGGTCTGGAGGCACGCCACCGGTCTCGCAGACCGGCTGTGCGACACCCTCGGGTCACCCCGGCAGGGTGACGGGCAGGCGATCGTCACGTTCGCGGACGCCGACGGGTCGGCCCTCCGGGCACTCACCGCCGCAGGGCTCACGGCCTCGGGCCGAGCCGGGCGGCTGCGGATCGCGTTCCACCTCTGGAACGACGAGGCGGACGTGACCGACGTGGCGGCCGCACTGGCCGGGGTGGACGCGACCACGTCGGCGGCGTGAGGGGCGTCGGCGGACGCGGGGCGGGCCTCCCGGGCCACGAACGCCGGTAGTCTTGCCCGGACCGTTTCCGCACCGAGCACCCAGCTCGGCGACCTCTGGAGCACCCTTTGGCACAGCCCTCCCGTCTCGACAGCGTCATCGCCCTGGCCAAGCGCCGCGGCTTCGTCTTCCAGTCGGGCGAGATCTACGGAGGTTCCCGCTCCGCGTGGGACTACGGGCCCCTCGGTGTCGAGCTCAAGGAGAACATCAAGCGCCAGTGGTGGCAGCGGTTCGTCCGTGGCCGCGGTGACATGGTCGGCCTCGACTCCGCCGTGATCCTGCCCCGCAAGGTGTGGGAGGCCTCCGGGCACGTCGCGACCTTCACCGACCCGCTGGTGGAGTGCCTGCACTGCCACCACCGGTTCCGCGAGGACCACCTCATCGAAGCGTTCGTCGCGAAGAAGGGCCGCGACCCCGAGGGCCGCATGGCCGAGATCGCCTGCCCGAACTGCGGCACGCGCGGTGAGTGGACCGAGCCCCGCGAGTTCTCCGGGATGCTCAAGACCTACCTCGGCCCGGTCGAGTCGGAAGAGGGCCTGAACTTCCTGCGCCCCGAGACCGCGCAGGGCATCTTCGTCGACTTCGCGCAGGTCGTCACGACCAGCCGCATGAAGCCCCCGTTCGGCATCGGCCAGGTCGGCAAGGCGTTCCGCAACGAGATCACGCCCGGCAACTTCATCTTCCGCACCCGCGAGTTCGAGCAGATGGAGATCGAGTACTTCGTGCCGCCGGCCGAGGCGGGCGAGCACTACGAGCAGTGGATCACCGACTCGGTCGCGTTCTACACCGACCTCGGCATCGACCACGAGAACCTGCGCCGCTTCGACGTGCCGGACGGCGAGCGGGCGCACTACTCCGACGCCACCGCCGACATCGAGTACCGCTTCGGCTTCACCGGTTCGGAGTGGGGCGAGCTGATGGGCGTCGCGAACCGCACCGACTTCGACCTCAACAACCACATCGAGTCCTCCGGCCAGGACCTGCGGTTCTTCGACCAGGCCGCCAACGAGAAGTACGTGCCGTACGTCATCGAGCCGTCGTTCGGTCTGACCCGTGCGCTCATGGCGTTCCTGCTCGACTCGTACCACGAGGACGAGGCCCCGAACGCGAAGGGCGGCGTCGACAAGCGCACCGTGCTGCGCCTCGACCCGCGCCTGGCGCCCGTGAAGGCCGCCGTGCTGCCGCTGTCGCGCAACGAGCAGCTCTCGCCCGTCGCTCGCGGCCTGGCCGACGACCTGCGCAAGAACTGGAACGTGGACTTCGACGACGCCGGAGCCATCGGCCGTCGCTACCGTCGCCACGACGAGATCGGCACCCCGTTCTGCATCACGGTCGACTTCGACACGCTCGAGGACAAGGCCGTGACCGTGCGCGAGCGCGACACCATGGGCCAGGAGCGCGTCTCGCTCGACCAGCTGCAGGGCTACCTGGCGCAGCGGCTGCTCGGCGCGTAGCGGTTCGCCGCGGGCCGGCGCGGCCCGGCGCAGATGCGCTTCGCACAACCAAAGTCACCTCGAACCGCGCGATCCCGCGGCGCGAGGTGATTTTGGTTGTGCGGCGGGAATGCGCCCGCACGCCGCGCGTTGGGCTGAGCATGAACGACTCCGTGAAGGTCGATGTCTGGTCGGACATCGCCTGCCCCTGGTGCTACATCGGCAAGCGCAAGTTCGAGGCCGGCGTCGCCGCGTTCGGCGCCTCGTCGGACGGGCGGCCCGTCGAGGTCGAGTACCACTCCTTCGAGCTGAGCCCGGACACCCCCGTCGACTTCGAGGGGACCGAGGCCGAGTTCCTGTCGGGACACAAGGGCATGCCCGTCGACCAGGCGCAGCAGATGCTCGACCAGGTCAGCGCGATCGCCGCCGGCGTCGGACTCGACTACGACTTCGAGGCGATGCACCACACCAACACGGTGAAGGCACACCAGGTCATCCACCTCGCCAAGCAGCACGGCAAGCAGCTCGAGATGGTCGAGCGGCTGTTCACCGCCTACTTCGAGCGGGGTGAGCACGTCGGACAGGAGTCCTCGCTCGCCGACCTGGCCGCCGAGGTCGGCCTCGACCGTGACGAGGTCCTCGCCACGCTCCGCGACGACGCGCAGCTCGCGGCCGTCCGCGCCGACCAGGCCCAGGCGCAGGCGTTCGGCATCAACGGCGTGCCGTTCTTCGTCATCGACGGCAAGTACGGCGTCTCGGGCGCCCAGGACCCGACGGCGTTCGAGCAGGTGCTCCACCAGGTGGTCGCCCTGCGCGAGACGACCCCGGACGAGGTCGCCTCGGCGGCCGAGCGTGCGGCGGACGACGCGAGCGCGGACGCGGCGGTGACCCGGTGACGGGCGCGACGGTGTCCGTGGGTGCCGCGCCGGGCCTCCCGGCCGACGGTGCGACGGCGGCCGCGCAACCCGCACTGCTCACACTCGTGACGCCGGGCGGTGCGCCCGTCTGCGAGGGCGACTCGTGCTTCGTGCCAGGCGCTGAGGGTGACTGGACCGAGGTGCCGGACTGAGGTCCGGCCTCCGCTCCCCGGACTGCGCCCCTGTGCGGGCGTCGCGCCCCGGCACTGCCGGGCGCGTCGCCCGCACGGGGGCGCGATGGGGAGGGCGCCGTGCGACGGCCCTGCCGGGCGGGACGCCCACGCGGCGGCACGCTCGGAACTGCGCCCCGACGCGGTCGTCGTGCCCCGGTCCTGCGGGGCGCGACAGCGGTGCGGGGGCGCGTCCGGTCGGGCGCCGGGACTGGTCAGCCGCGTTGCGGTTCCTCGTCGGTGATGTCCGCGACCGTCGCGCCGTAGGCGGCGACGAGGGCGTCGGCGTCGACGAAGGCGCTCGCACCGTGGCGTCCTGCCCCGAGGGCGACCCGGCGGCCGAGGACGCGCTCGTCGGCGTACACCGGCAGGTCGCCCGTGGCGCCGATCGGCGTGATCGTGCCACGTTCGTAGCCCGACGCCTCGAGCGCGGTGGCGGCGTCGGGCATCGACAGCTTGTTGACGCCGACGACCGTGCGGAGCTTCTTCCAGGCGATGCTGCGGCCGCCGGGCACGAGCGCGAGCAGGTAGCCGCCGTCGTGCCGCTTCACGACGAGGGTCTTCACGATGTCGCCGGGCTCGATGCCGAGCAGCTCGGCGGCTCCGTGCAGGGAGTCGGCGGCCGGGCGCTCGACGACCTCGACCGCCAGGCCGCGGGCCCGGGCGTCGGCGTCGAACCGGGAGATGGCGTCGCTCGTCATGTGGAGAACGCTACCGGCGAGCACCGACGTGGGAAGATGGGACAGGTATGACGATCACACAAGCACCCGCGCGCATCGGCGGCCCCCTGCGCATCGGCCCGATCGAGGTCGACGTCCCGGTCGTGCTCGCGCCGATGGCGGGGATCACGAACATGGCGTACCGCCGGCTCTGCCGCGAGTACGGCGCCGGGCTCTACGTGTGCGAGATGATCACCTCGCGCGCGCTCGTCGAACGCACGCCCGTGTCGATGCAGCTCATCCAGCACCACGAGTCCGAGACCCCGCGGTCGATCCAGCTGTACGGCGTCGAGCCGAACACCGTGGCCGAGGCCGCCACGATCCTGGTGGGCGAGGACCGTGCCGACCACATCGACCTGAACTTCGGGTGCCCGGTGCCCAAGGTCACCCGGAAGGGCGGCGGCGCGGCCCTGCCCTGGAAGACCGAGCTGTTCAAGGAGCTGGTCACCAAGACCGTCCGCGCTGCCGGTGACGTCCCGGTCACCGTGAAGATGCGCAAGGGCATCGACGAGGACCACCTGACCTACCTCGACGCCGCGCGCATCGCGCGCGACGCGGGTGTCGCCGCGGTCTCGCTGCACGCCCGCACCGCGAACGAGCACTACTCCGGGAAGGCGGACTGGTCGGCGATCGCGACCCTGAAGGAGACCGTCACCGACATCCCGGTCCTCGGCAACGGCGACATCTGGTCCGCCGCCGACGCCGTCCGGATGGTCCAGGAGACCGGCGCCGACGGCGTGGTCGTCGGCCGCGGCTGCCTGGGCCGTCCGTGGCTGTTCGGCGACCTGGCCGCGGCGTTCCGGGGCGAGGGGCTGCGCTACATGCCCTCCCTGGGCGAGGTCGCGGTCGGCTTCCGTCGGCACGCCGAGCTGCTCGTCGAGTTCTTCGGGTCCGAGGAGCACGGCTGCCGCGACGTCCGCAAGCACGTGGCGTGGTACTTCAAGGGGTACCCGATCGGCAGCGACGTCCGGTCCGCCCTGGCGATGGCCTCGAGCCTGCAGGAGATCGACGACCTGCTCGGGCAGCTCGACCACGACGCGCCGTACCCGGGCGCCGACGCCGAGGGACCGCGCGGCCGCGCCGGACACCCGAAGCGCACCGCCCTGCCGGACCGCTGGCTCGAGAGCCGCGACGTCGACGCCGAGTTCCGCAAGGTCCTCGCCGCCGCCGAGCTGCACCACAGCGGCGGATGAGCGCCTTCGCCTCGTACGGGCCGGCCGACGCCGAGCGCTGGCTGCCCGAACAGCACGGCAACCGCCGGTCCGACTTCGCACGCGACCGTGCCCGGCTGCTGCACTCCAGCGCGCTCCGGCGCCTGGCCGCCAAGACGCAGGTGCTCAGCCCGACGGCCGGCCTCGACTTCGCCCGCAACCGGCTGACGCACTCGCTCGAGGTCGCGCAGGTCGGCCGCGAGCTCGCCGACTCGCTCGGCCTCGACCCCGACGTGGTCGACACGGCCTGCCTGGCGCACGACATCGGCCACCCGCCGTTCGGCCACAACGGCGAGACCGCCGTCAACGCGTGGGCGGCCGGCATCGGCGGCTTCGAGGGCAACGCCCAGACCCTCCGGCTGCTCACCCGGCTCGAGCCGAAGGTCTACGGCGACGACGGGCAGGCCTACGGGCTCAACCTGACGCGCGCGTCGCTCGACGCCAGCTGCAAGTACCCGTGGCCGGCCTCGCAGGGCGTGTCGGAGTCGTCGTCGGGTCGGACGAAGTTCGGCTTCTACGACGACGACCACGACGCCTTCGCGTGGCTCCGCGCCGGGGCACCCCGCCGGCAGCGGTGCATCGAGGCGCAGGTCATGGACCTGTCCGACGACATCGCGTACTCGGTGCACGACTTCGAGGACGCCGTCGTCGCCGGGTTCATCGACGTCGCCGCCCTGGGCGACCGGGTCGGCGAGAACGACATCGTGAGCGCCATGCACGCGTGGGTCGGCGACGACCTGAGCCGAGACGAGCTGCTCGAGGCGTTCGACCGGCTGCGCGCGCTGCCGCTCTGGATGACCGCGTACGACGGATCCCGTCGCGACGCCGCGCGTCTGAAGAACCTGACGTCGCAGCTCATCGGCCGCTTCGCCCGGACGGCGACCGCGGCGACGCGGGCCGCGTACGCCTCGGGCTCGCTCGTCCGGTTCGCCGCGTCGGTCGTCACCCCGCCGGAGATCATCGGCGAGATCGCGGTGCTCAAGGGCATCGTCGCGGCCTTCGTCATGACCCACGGCGACCGCCAGCCCGTGTACGAGGACCAGCGGCGGGTGCTCACCGAGCTCCTCGACGCGCTGGCGGCCTCGGGTGACGCAGCCCTCGAGCCGGGCTTCGCCGCCGACTGGCGTGCGGCCGGCGACGACGCCGGGCGGCTCCGCGCCGTGGTCGACCAGGTGGCGAGCCTGACCGACCAGGGCGCGATCGCGTGGCACCGACGGCTGGTCGTCGGCGAGCGGGAGACCGTCCACATCCCGGTGTGAGCGGCCGTCGGCGCGTTCGGTGTGGACGCGGGTCGGCGCCCGTCGGCACGCTCGGTGTGGACGCCGGTCGGCGCCGGTCGGCACGCTCGGCGTCGGCAGCGGTCGGCGCCGGTCGGCGCCGGTCGGCGCGCTCGGTGTCGGCGCCGGTCGGCCGAGGTCGGTCCCAGGAACTAGGATCGAGGGGTGGCTGGCAGGATCGCGCGGAACGACATCGACGAGGTCCGCTCGCGTGTCAACATCGCCGACGTCGTCGGCGACTACGTCACGCTGAAGAACGCCGGCGTCGGGTCGATGAAGGGCCTCTGCCCCTTCCACGACGAACGGTCGCCCTCGTTCCACGTGCGGCCCCAGGTCGGTCGGTACCACTGCTTCGGTTGCGGTGAGGACGGCGACGTCTTCAGCTTCATCATGGCGCAGGACCACACCACCTTCGCCGAGGCGGTCGAGCGCATGGCGGCGAAGATCGGCTTCACGCTGCACTACGAAGAGGGCGACGGGCCGCGCACCGACTACAACACGCGCGCCCGGCTCATCGCCGCGAACGAGGCGGCGCTCGAGTACTACACGTCCCAGCTCACGACGGCCGCCGCCGAACCGGCCCGCCGGTTCCTGGGGGAGCGCGGCTTCGACCCCTCGGCCGCGCAGCACTTCGGCGTCGGCTTCGCGCCGAAGTCGTTCGACATGCTCAAGGACCACCTGCGGGGGCGGGGCTACACGATGGAGGAGCTCGTGTCCGCCGGGCTCGTCAGCCAGGGCGACCGCTCACCGTACGACCGGTTCCGCGGGCGACTGATGTGGCCCATCCGCGACGTCACCGGGGCGACGATCGGGTTCGGCGCGCGCCGCCTGCTCGAGGACGACAAGGGCCCGAAGTACCTCAACACGCCCGAGACCCCGATCTACCACAAGAGCCAGGTGCTCTACGGCCTCGATCTTGCCCGCCGCGACATCGCGAAGCAGAAGCAGGTCGTCATCGTCGAGGGCTACACCGACGTCATGGCGTGCCACGTCGCCGGCGTCACCACCGCGGTGGCCACGTGCGGCACGTCCTTCGGCGTCGACCACATCAAGGTGCTCCGCCCGATGCTCGGCGACCTGGCCGGCGCCGACCCGAACGCCAACGGCGAGGTCGTGTTCACGTTCGACCCGGACGAGGCCGGGCAGCGCGCCGCCTCGCGCGCGTTCGCCGAGGAGCAGCGCTTCGCCGCGCAGACGTTCGTCGCCGTCGCCCCGGGCGGGCTCGACCCGTGCGACCTCCGGCTCGCCCGCGGTGACGACGCCATCCGCCGGCTCGTCACGAACAAGCGCCCGATGTTCGAGTTCATGATCCGTCGCACGCTCGACGGCCACGACCTCGAGACCGTCGAGGGTCGCGTCAGCGCCCTGCGCGCCGCGGCGCCCGTGCTCGCCGGCATCCGCGACCGTTCGCTCACCCAGGGGTACGTCCGCGAGCTCGCCGGCTGGCTCGGCATGGAGATGGCCGAGGTCCGCCGGTCGGTCGAGACCGCCAGGCGTCGCACCGGGTCCGGCACGGACGACCGCAACGGAGGCCCGGGGCACGACCGCGGGTCCGGTCACGGTGGTGAGGCGGCCGGCCCGGTCGACGAGCCGGTCGCAGGGATCCGGTCGCTGCCGAACGACCCCATCAGCCGGATGGAACGCGACGCCGTCATGGCGATGGTGCAGCAGCCGGTCTCCGTCGGGGCGCCGCTGCTCGGACTCGCCGCCTCGGCCACGTTCTCGACGCCGATGCTCGCCGTCGTGCGGGACGCCGTCGTCGCCAACTCGGACGTCATCACCGCGGGGGACTGGCTCGACCGGCTGCTCGCCGATGTGCCGGCGCCGCTGCGGACGCTGACCCACGAACTCGCCCTCGCCCCGATCCCGGCGCGCAACGACGAGGACCTGGCGGCCTACTGCCGGAGCATCGTCGTGGCCCTGGTCGAGCGCGACCTGCTCGCCCGCAAGGCGTCCCTGCTCGGGCAGCTCCAGCGCACCGACCCGCACCAGCAGGCCGACCGACGCGCCGAGCTCCAGCGGCAGCTCGTCGACATCGACGCCCAGCGCATGCGGCTCCGCGCCGACTCCGAGGCGTCTTAGCACCCGCTGCGGGGGCCGCTGTCGGCCCGGGCCGAGGTCGCGCAACGCGCCACGAGCGGGGTGCCCTGGTCGCACGTTCAGCTGCTCGCCGAGCGTCGGCGCGGCAGTTCGTGCGACCTCGGGCGCCCGCGATCCCGCTCGGGTCAGGGGAAGCGCACCGCCACCCCAGGCACCACTGCCCTTCGCCATCCCGCCGGTCCGCGCCGAGGTCGCGCAACGCGCCGTGCACGGGGTGCCGTGGTCGCACGTTCAGCTGCTCAGGGAGCGTCGGGGCGGCAGTTCGTGCGACCTCGGGCGCCGGCGCTCCGGCGCAGGAGCGGCGGATCGGCAGTTCGAGCGACCTCGCGCGCCGGCGCTCCGGAGCAGGAACGGGGGCAGCGCCCGGCCCGGCCCACGTGCCGAGGTCGCGCAACGCGCCGCGTGCGGGGCGTCGCGGTCGCACGATCAGCTGCTCGGGGAGCGGCGGGGCGGCACTTCGTGCGACCTCGGGCGCTGGCGCGCCGACGCAGGCGCCTAGGGGCGGCACTTCGTGCGACCTCGGGTGCCGGCGACGACCGCGCGGCGACGGGGAGAGCGCCCAGTTGCACGACGCAACCTTCGTGCGTGACACGCCGCTCGGGAACGCCGGAATCATGCACCACACGACAGGAGCGTGCGTTACAGCGGTGTAAACAATCGGCCCTCGGTTCGGTCGGTTCCGTGACAGGGTGATACCAATGAGCGTTCCTGGTCGGCCACACAGACGATCCACCCCCGGCCCAGGACCCTTGCAATCACGACCAGAGAGGCAGCGGACATGGCATCCGTGACCAAGTGGGGCAAGCGCGGCATCGCGCTCGGCGCCGGTGCAGCAGCGACGGCGCTGGTGCTCACCGGCTGCGCGAGCAGCAGCGTGAGTGACACCGAACTGAACGGCCTGAGCATCGGGACGACGGACAAGATCACGTCCCTCGACCCGGCGGGTTCCTACGACAACGGCTCCTTCGCCGTGCAGAACCAGGTCTTCCCGTTCCTGATGAACACCCCGGTGGGCAGCCCGGACGTCGAGCCCGACATCGCCACGAAGGCGGAGTTCACGAACCCGACCACGTACGAGGTCACCCTCAAGGACGGGCTCGAGTTCGCGAACGGCAACAAGCTCACCTCGAGCGACGTGAAGTTCTCGTTCGACCGCGAGTTGAAGATCAACAACGAGAACGGCCCGCAGTCGCTGCTCGCCAACCTCAAGAGCATCGACACCCCGGACGACACGACCGTGGTGTTCAACCTCGACCACGCCGACCAGACCTGGCCGCAGGTGCTCTCGAGCCCCGCGGGCCCGATCGTCGACGAGGACGTCTTCAGCGCGACGAAGCTCACCAGCGCCGACGACATCGTCAAGGGCAAGGCGTTCGCCGGGCAGTACCAGATCAGCTCCTACAAGGAGAACCAGCTGATCCAGTACAAGGTGAACCCGAAGTACGACGGCGTGCTCGGCAAGGCGAAGACCGACGAGGTGACGGCCAACTACTTCACGAAGGAGACGGACCTCAAGCTCGCCGTGCAGAAGGGCGACGTCGACGTGGCGTACCGCTCGCTCACGCCGACCGACATCTCGGACCTGCGCAAGGACGACAAGCTCACGGTCACCGACGGCCCCGGCGGCGAGATCCGCTACGTGGTCTTCAACTTCAAGACCCAGCCGTTCGGCACCGGTCAGGACGACGCCGACGAGGCGAAGGCCCTCGCCGTGCGCCAGGCCGCCGCTGACGTGGTCGACCGCGCCGCCCTGGCGAAGGAGGTCTACAACGACACCTTCACCCCGCTGTACTCGATGGTGCCGGACGGCCTCACCGGTGCGGTCCAGCCGTTCAAGGACATGTACGGCGACGGCGACGGCGGTCCGGACGTGTCGAAGGCGAAGAAGACCCTCGCCGACGCGGGCGTCACCGGCAAGGTGCAGCTCGACATCCAGTACGCGCCCGACCACTACGGTTCGGCGTCGGACGACGAGTACGCGCTGCTGAAGACCCAGCTCGAGGACTCCGGCCTGTTCACCGTCAACATCCAGTCGACGGTCTACACGACCTACGCCCAGGAGCGCACGAAGGACGCCTACCCGGAGTACCAGCTCGGCTGGTTCCCCGACTTCTCCGACGCCGACAACTACCTGTCGCCGTTCTTCACCAAGGAGAACTTCGTCCAGAACCACTACGACGACTCGGTCATCCAGGACCTCATCGCGAAGGAGCAGGCGGAGTCCGACCCGGACAAGCGTGCCGACCTGATCGAGCAGGCCCAGGAGCGCGAGGCGTCGCAGATCTCGACGCTGCCCCTGCTGCAGGGCAAGTCCGTCGCGGTCGCGAGCAAGGACGTCAAGGGGCTCCAGCTCGACGCCTCGTTCAAGTTCCGCTACGCCACGCTGAGCAAGTAGGCACGGAACACCGAGCCCTCCGCGCAGGCCGCGGGCGTCCCCACGAGGAACGCCCGTGGCCTGCGCACGGCTGAGAAAGGCACCCCACGACCGTGACCCTCACGAACCCCGAGGCGATCGAGACCGACCCGATCAAACCGCAGGCACAGCGACGTGCCGGTGGTGGCGGCGGCGGACTCGGCCGGTACATCCTCGTCAGATTCCTCCTCATCATCCCGACCGTCTTCATCCTGGTGACGCTCGTGTTCTTCCTGATGCGTGTCATCGGGAACCCGATCACCGCCTCGGTCGGTGGTCGCCTCACCCCGACGCAGCTGCAGGAACGCCTGCACGCAGCCGGGTACGACCGGCCCGTGGTCGTGCAGTACCTGGAGTACCTCGGCAAGCTGCTGCGGGGCGACTTCGGCTCGGCCTCGACGGACAACCGCCCGGTGACCGAGATCATCCTGCAGTACGGCGGCGCCACCGCCGAGCTCGTCTTCTACGCGCTCGTCGTCGCCCTCGTGCTCGGCATCCCGCTCGGCATGCTCGCGGCCTACCTGCGGGACAAGTGGCCGGACGTGCTGCTCCGCGCCCTCGCGATCCTGACCTACGCGACCCCGGTGTTCTTCGGCGGTCTGCTGCTCAAGCTCGTCTTCTCGGTGTGGCTCGGCTGGCTGCCGCTGGGGGACCGCGCCTCGTCACGCGTCCAGCTCGTCCTCGACGGCATCCCCGGCGCGAGCGGCATCTACATCATCGACGCGCTCCGCACCGGCAACGCCGAGATCATCGGTGACGTGCTCCAGCACGCGGTGCTGCCGGCGCTGACCCTCGGCCTGCTGACGGCCGGCATCTTCCTGCGGCTCGTGCGCGCGAACATGATCGGCTCGCTCGGCTCCGAGTACGTCGACGCCGCCCGGTCGCGCGGTGTCCGCGAGTCCCGACTGGTCCGCACGCACGCGTTCCGTCCGGCGCTCGTGCCGATCATCACCGTCATGGGCCTGCAGATCGCGATGCTGCTCGGCGGCTCGGTGCTCACCGAGACCACCTTCGGCTGGCGCGGCCTCGGCTTCGAACTCAACCAGTACCTGTCCGCCCGTGACTTCGTCGCGGTGCAGGGCATCGTCGCGATGCTCGCGGTCATCGTCGCCGTGACGAACTTCGTCGTCGACGTCATCGCCGCCCTGATCGACCCGAGAGTGAGGTTCTAGAGATGGCTGACACCTCCCTCGTCGACCGCCACGAACCGCTGTGGAAGCGGCTGCCCGTCGTGGTCCAGCTCCGCCGGAGCACCGGCTGGCAGCGCGCCATGCTCATCGTCGGCGTGGTCGTCTGCGCCCTCTACCTCGTCGTCGCGATCGCCGCGCCGCTCATCGCCCCGTACGGCTTCGGCCAGCTGCAGGGCGACGACGGCGTGAGCTTCCCGCGCACCGGATCCCCGAGCCCCGAGCACATCTGGGGCACGACGGTCGGCGGCTTCGACGTGTTCAGCCGCGTCGTCTACGGCGCCCGCACGGCGGTCCTCGTCGTCATCGTCGCCGTGGTGGTGTCGATCATCGTCGGTGTCCTGCTCGGCATGGTGTCCGGGTACCTCGGCGGGTGGCTCGACCGCATCCTCGTCGTGGTGGCCGACGCGATCTACGCGTTCCCGTCGCTGCTCCTGGCGATCGTCGTGTCCATCGTCATCTCGGGCGGACGGTCGAGCTACAGCGGCGGCATCCTCGCGGCGGCGATCTCGATCACCGTCGTCTACGTGCCGCAGTACTTCCGGGTGGTCCGCGCCGAGGCCGTTCGCCTGAAGAACGACGCCTTCGTCGAGTCGGCGCGCGTGATGGGCACGAACCCGTGGCGCATCATGACCCGGCACGTCCTGCGGAACTCGACCCGGTCCCTGCCGCTCATCCTGACGCTCAACGCGAGCGACGCGATCCTGACCCTGGCCGGCCTCGGCTTCCTGGGCTTCGGCATCGGACCGACGGCCGGTGCCGAGTGGGGCTACGACCTCAGCCGAGCCCTGGCCGACGTCGCGTCGGGCGTGTGGTGGACCGGCGTGTTCCCCGGTGTCGCGATCGTCGTGCTCGTCCTCGGCGTCACGTTCATCGGCGAGAGCCTCAACGACATCTCCGACCCGCGTCTGCGCGCACGCCGCCGGCTGAAGCAGCTGGTGTCCCGCAAGCAGGCGACCGACACGGAAGGGGCGGCCGCATGACGGACGCAACCCCGGGCCTCCCGGCCGACGACGCGACCGACCGACGCACCGCCCCCCGCGGGACCGGTGCCGAGCCCGTCGCCGTCGTCGACGACCTGACCGTCACGTTCGCGACCGACAACGGCGCCGTCGACGCGGTGAAGGGCGTCAGCATCGACGTCCGTCCGGGCGAGGTCCTCGCCCTCGTCGGCGAGTCCGGGTCCGGCAAGTCGGTCACGGCGCGCAGCATGCTCCGCCTCATGCCGGAGACGGCGACCCTCGGCGGAGCCGTCTACCTCGACGGCACCGACGTGGTGAGCGTCGGCGCGCAGAAGCTCCGCGAGTTGCGGGGCACGGCGGGCGCGATGGTGTTCCAGGAGCCCTCGACCGCGCTGAACCCGGTGTTCACGGTCGGGTGGCAGATCGCCGAGGGCCTGCGCGCCCACGGCGGCGTCTCGAAGCAGGAGGCCCGCGAGAAGGCGATCGACTACCTGCGCCGCGTCGGCATCCCCGACCCGGAGACGCGTGTCGACCACTACCCGCACCAGTTCTCCGGCGGGCAGAAGCAGCGCGTCGTCATCGCGAGCGCCCTGGCCCTCGAGCCGAGCGTCATCATCGCCGACGAACCGACCACCGCGCTCGACGTCACGGTGCAGGCCGAGATCCTCGACCTGCTCCGTCGGTGCCGCGACGAGTTCGGCGCCGCCATCGTCATCATCACGCACAACATGGGCGTCGTCGCCGACCTCGCCGACCGCGTCGCGGTGATGTACCAGGGCGAGATCGTCGAGGAGGCCACCGCGACGGACCTCTTCTCGAAGCCGCAGGCCGACTACACGAAGCGGCTGCTCGCGGCCGTGCCCCGGCTCGAGGCGTCGACGGGCACCGCCCGCCGCGCCGCGATCACCGAGGACGTCACCCCGCTCGTCGAGGCGAAGGGGCTCGTCATCGAGTACCCGGGCCGCCTCGGCTCGCCCGCCTTCACGGCGGTCAAGGGCGTCGACCTGGCGATCCGTCCGGGCGAGGTGCTCGGCCTGGTGGGGGAGTCCGGCTCGGGCAAGACCACGATCGGGCGCGCGATGGCGGGCCTGACGAAGGTCACCGGCGGGTCGCTGAACGTCCTCGGCGCCGAGATGCGCGGGTTCCGCGAGCGGGACTTCAAGCACCTGCGGAAGGACATCGGGTTCGTCTTCCAGGACCCGGCGACGTCGTTCAACCCGCTGCTCACCATCGCCGAGTGCGTCGCCGAGCCGCTCGTGGTGCACGGCGTGGTGTCGAGCCCCCGGGCGGCCCGGAAGCAGGTCGACGAACTGCTCGAGGCCGTCCAGCTGCCGGCCGCCTACGGCGAGCGGTACCCGCACGAGCTCTCCGGTGGTCAGCGCCAGCGTGCCTCGCTGGCCCGGTCGCTCGCGCTCCGGCCGAAGCTGCTCATCGCCGACGAGCCGACGAGTGCGCTCGACGTGTCCGTGCAGGCCCGCGTGCTCGAGCTCTTCCTCGAGCTCCAGCAGGACCTCGGCTTCGCCTCGCTCTTCATCAGCCACGACCTGGCGGTCGTCGGCGCGCTCTCCGACCGCATCGCGGTGCTCTACCGGGGCGACCTGGTCGAGTCGGGGACGACGGCACAGGTGCTCGGTTCGCCGCAGCACCCGTACACGCAGCGACTCCTCGCGTCGCTCCCCGTGCCGGACCCGGCGGAACAGGCGGAGCGACGGCGTACGCTGGAGCGACTGGAGAACGTCGGGTCCTGATCCGACGCGACCACACTGGAGGCCCGGCCCGCGTCGACGACGCACGCCGGGCCTCCAGGGTGGTCGCCTCCACCGCAGCACGCACGACGGTCCCGCAGGTGGCGGCCCGTCGCGGACCGCCGCCAGGGGGCGGCGTGGAAGGGGATCCATGATCGCGGTCAACGGACCGGCGGTCGTCGCCGACGACGTCTCGATCGAGTACCGGGGCGGACGCGGCGCCGAGACCATCCGGGCGGTCGACGGCGTCAGCCTGACCGTCCGCCAGGGTGAGATCCTGGCACTCCTGGGGGAGTCCGGCTCGGGCAAGTCGACCTTCGCCGCCGCGATCGCCGGTCAACTCGGCGCCCACGGCGAGGGCGAGGGGGCCCTGCGCCGGCACATCGTCGGCGGCGAGCTGACGGTGCTCGGACAGAAGACCCGCGGCCTGCGCGCGTCCTCGCGCAAGGCGGAGCGCCTGAGCGGCCGCATCGGCTACCTGCCGCAGGACGGCGCCGATCGGTTGAGCCCCGACCTGACCGTCGGCGAGGCGATCGCCGAGCCGATCTACGCCAGGGACCGCCGGTTCGACCGCCGCGAGGCCGGGCTCATCGTCGCGCGGCTGGTGGACGCCGTGCACCTGCCGCTCGGCATCATGCGCCTGAACACGTGGGAGCTCTCGAGCGGGCAGCGCCAGCGCGTCGCCCTCGCCCGGGCGCTCGTGCTCGAGCCGCAGCTGCTCGTCGCCGACGAACCGGCCCGCGGTGTCGACGTGCTCGTCCGCCAGTCGGTGCTCGAGGCCCTCGCGACCCTGCAGCGGAACCGGCACTTCTCGGCCGTCGTGGTGTCGAGCGACCTGCGCGAGGCCCGGGCCCTGGCCGACCGGGTGGCCGTGATGTCCGACGCGCGCCTGGTCGGGCTCGGCACCTTCGACGAGGTCCTGGACAACCCGGTCGACCCCTACGTCCGCACCCTGGCCGCGACGGCCGCGCGCGGCGTGAAGCGTCGTCCAGCACCCACCGCACCGCGCCGCTCGTCGGCGCCGCGCCGACCGGTCGCGGCCGCGAACGCGCCCGTCACCGCCGGTACCGGCCCCCGCGCCGAGCGACAGGAGACCCCGTGAACCCGTCCAGCCGCGGCCACCGCGCCGTCGTGCCGACCGGCGGCGGTGCGCTGCCCGTCGAGGTCCCGACCCCCGGCCCCGTCGCCGTGCTCCCCGAGCCGACCGACCTGCACGTCACCGCCGTGACCGAGGCGGGCGGCACCGTCGCGCCGCTCGACGCCGACACCCGCGGGGTCGTCTGGCTCGACGCGCACGACCCGGCCGGCCTGGCCGACGCCCTCGACACCGCTCCCGGCATCGGCTGGGTGCAGCTGCCCTTCGCCGGCGTGGACGCCTTCGCGCACCTCATCGAGGAGCACGGCGACCGGGTGCTCTTCACCTCGGCCAAGGGCGCCTACGCCGAGCCGGTGGCGGAGCACGCGCTGGCGCTCACGCTGGCGACGCTCCGCGTGCTGCAGCGCCGGGCGCGGGCGACCTCGTGGGCCACCGAGCCCGAGGGCGTCTCGCTCTACGGCCGGAACGTCGTCGTCATCGGCGCCGGCGGCATCGCCGTCGAGTACCTGCGGCTCGTGGCCCCGTTCGACGTCGACGTGACCGTCGTGCGGCGCTCGGCCGACCCCGTGCCGGGTGCGTCACGCACCGTGACGACCGACCGCCTCGACGAGGTGCTGCCCGACGCGGACGTCGTCGTGGTCGCGGCGGCCATGACCTCGGGCACGACGAAGCTCCTGGGGGAGCGGCAGTTCGGCCTCATGAAGCCGAGCGCACGACTGGTGAACATCGCCCGCGGTGGCCTGGTCGACACCGACGCCCTCGTGGCGGCACTGCGCGCGGGCGAGATCGCCGCGGCCGGTCTCGACGTCACCGATCCGGAACCGCTGCCGGACGACCACCCGCTGTGGTCCGAGCCGGGCGCGCTCATCACGCCCCACCAGGCGGACACGCCGGAGATGGTCGGCCCGCTGCTCGCCGAGCGGATCCGCCTCAACACGACGGCGTTCCTCGGCCGGAGCGCGGACCGGTTCGTCGGCGTGGTGGACCCGGCCGCCGGGTACTGAGCGGCGGAACGGCCCGCCGTGCCCCGCTGCGAGGTCGCGGCGCGCCCGGGCGGCGTGTCCGATGCGGCGGTGGGCCTCGCGGTACTGCTATGCTGTTACCCGTTGTTCGCACGTCATTCGCCAGCGGACAGTGATCCTCGATAGCTCAATTGGCAGAGCAGCCGGCTGTTAACCGGCAGGTTGTTGGTTCGAGTCCAACTCGGGGAGCGACAGGCCCTCACCCCTCGGGGTGGGGGCCTTCTGCGTTCCCGGGGCCTTCTGGGTTGCCGGGGTTTCTGGGTTGCCGGGCCTCCTGGGTTTCCGGCCGGTCGGCGCCGCCGCCGCCGCTCGGGGGCGCGATCGGACTCCGCGATAGCATTTCCCTTGCTATGACAATGACTCGGGTGCCGCTGCACGCCCGCCCGGGCCGCCGGGCCGGCACGGGGGTCGCCGCCCGCCTCGACCGGGTGCTGTCCTCGCGAGCCGCCTTCGTCGTGGTGCTCGTCGTCTTCGTGCTGATGGGCTTCGGCTTCGCCGCGGTCTTCCACGTGCACGCCACCGCTGCTCCCGACGAGCGCGGGCACGTCTGGAACATCCTGCTCTACGCCGAGCGCCCGCTCGGTGCGGGGCCGTTCCTCGACCGGATGGACACGTCCCAGCTCTGGATGGGCGAACTCGTCCGCTCGCCCCTGTACCTGTACCACTACCTCATGTCGTTCCCGGCACGGGTCGCGCTCGGCCTCGGCCTGGGGTACGAACAGGTGGTCGTCGTACTCCGGGCCGTCGACGTGCTGTGGACGGCCCTCGGGCTCGTCGCGCTCCGGTCGCTGTTCCGCGGCGCCGGTGTCCCGACGTCGATCGGGCTGCTCGCCGTCGTCGCGACCGCCTTCACCGGCCGGTTCGCCTGGCAGGCGGCGACCGTCAGCTACGACGGTCCGGCGATGGCCGCGCTGTTCGTGTTCGCCGCCGTGGCCGTCCGGTTCGTCCGCGGCGGCGGGCTGCGCACCCTCGGCTGGCTCGTCGTCGCCGCCCTCGCCGCGCTGCTCCTGAAGTACTCGCAGGCACCCTTCGTGCTCGCCGGCGGGTTCTTCGCGGTGCTGCTGCGCTACCGGGCGGACGGCTGGACCTGGCTGCGGCAGCCGGTGGCACGCACCGTCCGCGGCGCGCGGGAGCGGCCGTGGGCGACGGCGACCCTCGTCGTGGTCGGCGGTGTGCTGGCAGCCCTCGCCGTCGAGCGCTTCGGGGTGAACCTGCTGCAGTTCCACGCGGTGAACCCGTCCTGCACCGCGCTGCACACGCGCGCGGACTGCATGGACTACGCGATCTTCCGGCGCAACTACGCGGCGACGAGGGCGCACGAGCTCGCCGAGGTGGCCGGCACGCTCCCGCCGTTCGACCCGGTCGCGTTCCTCGGCTCGTGGGTCGCCACGTACTTCAAGTCGCTCTTCTTCTTCTGGGGTGCGTCGCTGCCGTGGCAGCCGGAGCCCGCGGTCGTGCTCGCCGGCGCCGTGGCCGTCCTCGTCGCGGCCGTGGTCGCCGCCACCCAGCTGCGACGCGTGCTCGCGAACCCGGCGCTCGCGTGGTGCGCGGCCGTCGCCGGCACCTACGTGTTCGCGGTCCTCTGCTTCAACGCCGCGACGATGGTGAACCTCGGGCAGACGTACGCGTTCTCCGGGCGCTACCTGCTGCCCGCGATGCCGCTCGCGGTCGCCGTCGTGCTCGTCGGTGTCCACTCGTGGCTGCGCCGCCTGCCGCGACGGGCACGGGTGGTGCTCACGGTCGTGGTCGGCGTCGTGCTCGCGGCGCTCTTCGTCCTGTACAACCCGGTGAGCGCGTTCTTCCCGTCGGCACGCTCGGCCGCCTGGTACTCCGGGTGGGCGCTCGAGGTGCTGCCGCACTGGTTGACCGGGGTCGACCCGTGACCGGGCGCCCGCGTGTGCGGGGCGTGGTCGTCGGGATCGCGTCCGTCGCCTTCGTCGCGGCGATCGGGGTCGCGGCGTTCCTGCGGCCGGGCAGCGACGGCGGCAGCGTGCACGAGGTCGACGGCTGCGCCGTCGTCTCCGCCCCGGGCCCCGAGGTCGCGACGTCCTGTCCGGCGGCGCGGCTGTCCGGCGTCGACCTGGCCGCCGCGGACCTGCGGCTCGCGCAGCTCGAGCGGGTCGACCTGCGCGCCGCCGACCTGTCGGACGCCGTGCTCTACGGCGCGGACCTGCGCCGGGCCGACCTGCGCGGGGCGGACCTGCGCGGCGCCGACCTGCACGCGGCCGACCTGCGCGCCGCCGACCTCCGCGACGCCCGGCTGTCCGCCGCGGACCTGTCGTCCGCGCGGCTCGACGGGGCCGAGCTCGACGGCGCGGACCTGTCCGGTGCACGGATCGAGTCCCTCGACGCCCCCGACACGCTCCTGGACCCCCCGCCGATCGCACTCCGGAGCCCCGACGGTCGGCCGGTCCGCACCGTCCTGCGCCTCGCGCTGCCGACGGGGGTGACCGCACCGCGCTGCACCGACCGGGTGGTGACCGCCGCCGTCGGCGAGACGAGCGTGCGGTGCCGACTGCAGACCGACGCACGGCTCGGCGGCCGGCTCGAGGTCCCCGTGGTCGTGACCGTCAGCGGTCCCACGGGCTGAGTGCGCCCCCGCACGCCGGGACGGTGGTCCGTCAGCGCTCGATGCTCAGGGTGCCGTCGACGTTGTTGTCGACGATCGTGCCCTGCTCCGGCACGTAGACGTCGAGGTAGTCGAGCCGGAAGTGCTCGAGCTCGTCGGCGTGCTCGTCGAGGAACGTCCGCACCTGCGCGGGCATCGTCCGGCGCGTGTCCGAGCCGACCACCACGGCGTCGAACGGGCCGTTCTCCGGTCGCATCGAGCCGCGGTCCCCGAAGTAGATGCGCCACGTGTTCGCGCTGAAGCGGCTGAACAGGACGCCCTCGGTGCCGTGCCCCCGGACGGTCAGCGCGTCGGTCAGCAGGGCGATCCCGCTCGGCCGGGTCTCGGCCACGGCGACCCCGAGCCGCCCCACCGGGACGAGCAGCCCGGCGACGAGCACGAGTGCCGCCACGCGACCGAGCGGCGGTCGCACCGACGCCAGGCGCGCGTACCCGATCGCCGCGAGGGCGATGACGAGCGGCATCCACGCGTCGTAGTAGTAGGGGAGCGACACGTTCGCGACGACGACGTAGAACACGAGGAACACGCCGAGGGCGATGCCGAGGTAGGCCACGAGCCGGTCGGGGCGGACGGCGAGCGCGCAGACGACCCCGACCACGAGCAGGCCGAGGAGCAACCAGCCGGTCCCGGCGAACAGGAACGCGAAGTTCGCCCACCACGGCGCGCGCTCGAACACGGTCCCGAGGATCGTCGTCGGGTGGCCGTGCGCGTTCTGCTGCGCCTGGAAGGCGAGCATGTGCCCGATCGCGGAGAACAGCCCGACCGGCAGGTAGAGCAGGACGAACACGACGACGAACGGCACGCCGCCCCAGAGCGCCCCGACCCCGAGGTCCTTCCAGCGACGCGCCAGCAGCGGCAGCGCCCCGATCGCGAGGACCAGGACCGCCGTGGAGACCTTCGAGGTGACTGACAACGCGAGCAGGGCCCCGGCCGCGGCGACCCACCAGCGGTTGCCGGTCCGCATCCAGCGCCAGGCGGCCGCGAGCGACGCCACCGCGAAGAACACCATGAGCGGTTCGAGCATCGCGAACCGGTCGATTCGAGCGCCGATCACCGACCCGGCGTCGGCCCAGGTGGCCCCGGCGGCACGCGGGGTCAGCCACCAGGCGCCCGCGGCGAGCAGCCCGGTCCAGAACCCGACTTCGCGCCGGAGCCAGACGAACAGCACCGCACCGGTGGCGAGCATCGCGACCGCGGCCACGAGCCGCGGACCGAGCGGGCCCTGACCGACGAGGAGCTGCGCGATGCCGTAGAGGTACTTCGCGGTCGGCGGGTGCTCGAGGTTGAGCGAGAAGTCGCCGTGCACGTAGGCCCAGCTCGCCCGCAGGTAGATGAACTCGTCGTTCACGATCGTGGCGCGCCCCAGGTGCCAGAACGCGACGAACAGCGCTGCGGCGGCGACCACGACGAAGGCGGTGCCGCGCAGCGGACGGGAGTGCAGACGGGGGATGACGACCTCCAGGGCGCAGGGCTCCGTCAATCATGGCAGGACCGACCGTGCGGGTCCTGTCGGCGTGTTGCTGTTAGCGTTCTCAGGTGCTCCGATCCCGTCCGCCCCGTGCCGCGCTCCTCGGCGTGCTGCTCGTGACGGTCCTCGCGGCCTGCAGCGGGCAGGGAGCCGACGCCGATCCGACCGAGGGGCCGACCGGCTCCGAGAGCGTCGTCAGCGACGGCGCATCACCCGTCGTGTTCGCCTTCGAGTGCGACGACGGCGGCGACCGCGAGCGCTACACGACCTACTCCGCGGTGTGGGAGGCCGAGCGCTCGTCGTGCACGGCGCACCGGCTCACCGGAGCGGTGCCCTCGGAGCAGCAGCAGGCGGCGGTGCGTGCCGCGGGCGGGGCCGCGACCCTCGTCGAGCTGGCCGCGACGTGCGCGGACACCGGCACCGCACCGTGGACGACCGCGGTGACCACGCGGCGCGGGGCGCAGCTCGCCGCAGCGCTCCTGCGGTACTGCCCCGGGCACCCGGAGACCGACCAACTGCGGGACGCGCTCATCACGTACCGGGGCTGAGCCGGGCCTCCCGGTCGCCCGTCGGGTGCTCGAGCGGGCGTCAGCCCTCGGGGTGGTCGCGACCGGGCAGCCACGACTGGCCGGGGCCGCCCCAGCTGCTCTTGCGGATCGCCTTCGCGACCTGCTTGCCGTACGGGTGCACGAGGCGGTCGGCGTACAGCCAGCCGTCGAGGTGGTCGTACTCGTGCTGGAAGATGCGCGCGAGCCAGCCGTGGGCCTCGACCTCGAACGGCTCGCCGTGCTCGTCGACCGCACGCAGCAGGGCGCCCTCGGACCGGCGCAGCGGGAAGCGCTCGCCCGGGATCGACAGGCAGCCCTCGGACTCGTCGTCCTCGTCGAGCTCCTCGACGGACTCGGGGACGGGGGGCGTCGTCCACAGCACGGGGTTGACGGCGACGCCGCGGTGCAGGACCTCGTCGTCGTCGGTGTACGAGTACACGAAGAGGCGCTTGCCGACGCCGACCTGCGGGCCGGCCAGGCCGACACCGGGGGCCAGGTCCATCGTCTCGTACATGTCGGCGACGAGCGTGCGGAGGTCGTCATCGAACGCGGTGACCTCGGCTGCACGCTCGTGCAGGACGGGTTCGCCGGTGATGCGGATCGGGAGAACGGCCATTCACCCAGGTTATCCGGCGGCGGACGGTAGCCTCGACGCGTGACGACGGACCTCCAGCTGCCGGATGCGGTCAACAACCTGACCCCCTTCCAGGCGCTCATGATCCCCGTCGCCCTGATCGGCGCGGTCTTCCTGTCGCTCGGCGCCCAGTTCCAGAGCCGCGGGGTGCAGCGGGTCGAGGCGCGCCTCGGTCGGCAGTCGAAGGGCCTGAGCGTCCGGCACGTCGTCGGGCTGCTGTCGAGCGGCTACTGGGTCCTCGGCACCCTCATGCTCGGCATCGCCGTCGTCCTGCAGCTCGTCAGCATCACGAACGCACCGCTCATCGTCGTGCAGCCGCTCGGCGCGGTCGCCCTCGTCATCACGACGTGGTTCTCCTCGCGGTCGTCCGGGGTCCCGCTCGGGCAGGCGGCACGGCGCGCGGTCTGGACCTGCATCATCGGCGTCGGCATCTTCGTCGGCATCGCCGCCTTCGTCGGGCACGAGAGCGCCATCACCCGGCAGCAGCTCGTCACCGTCCTGGTGGTGCTCGCCGTCGTGCTCGTCCTCGTGCTGGCGACCTTCCGCCTCGTGGCGAAGCACCGCAACGCGCTCTACTACATCGCCGGGGCCGGGGTCCTCTACGGGTTCGTGGCCACCCTGGCGAAGGTCGTGCTGAACCGGTTCGTGAACGGCACGTTCGACTGGCTGACGGTGCTCGCCATCGTCGGCGTGGTCGTCGCGGCGTCGCTCGGCGGGTACTTCGTGCAGAACGCCTACTCGAGCGGGTCTGCCGACCTCGTCATCGCGGGCCTCACCGTCATCGACCCGATCGTCGCGGTCGGCATCGGCGTCGTCGTGCTCGACGAGGCCGCCGGGGCGCCGTGGTTCGCCGTCGCCGGGTTCGTCGTCGCGGCGGCCATCGCGATCACCGGGGTGTTCCTGCTCGCGAAGCACCACCCGGAAGCCCGGCGCTGACCCGCGGGGCCGCGTGCCCCGTCGCCGAGGTGCGTGCTCCGTGACGCCCGCATCCGCCGCGCGGCTGACGCGGGCGTCGATCCTGGTGCGCTAGCGTTCCAGACCGACCCGCTTCCCCCATGAGAGGACGACGCCCGCCGTGTCAGGAGACGCCACCACCGCCGCCCCCGGACCGACGGACGCGACCGGCGACACCCGCCGCCTGCGCGTCATGATCGCCGCCGACACGTTCCCGCCCGACGTCAACGGCGCGGCGACGTTCGCCGAGCAGCTCGCCGTCGGACTCGCCGAGCGCGGGCACGAGGTCCACGTCGTCGCCCCGGCGTCGAGCAGCCACCACGGCACCTTCGACGAGGAGCACCAGGGCGTGACCCTCGTCGTCCACCGCCTGAAGTCCTACAAGTGGCCGCTGCACGCCTGGCTCCGCTTCGTCTGGCCGTGGAGCGTCCGCAAGTGGACCGGCCCGATCCTCGACGCCGTGCGGCCCGACGTCCTGCACATCCAGTCGCACGTCGTCATCGGCCGCGGCATCGTGCACGAGGCGAAGGAGCGCGGCATCCGCGTCGTCGCCACGAACCACTTCATGCCCGAGAACCTGCTCGAGTACACGCCGTTCGGCAAGTGGACCCTGCCGATCGCGTTGAAGATCGCCTGGAACGACGCAGCGAAGACCTACCGCCAGGCCGACACCATCACGACCCCGACGAACCTGGCCGCCGACTACCTGCGCCGGGCCATCGCCGGCCAGCAGGTGCTCGCGATCTCCTGCGGCATCGACGCGACCCGCTACGTCGCCCGTCCGGGACGCCCGCCGGGCAACGACGTCGTCTTCGTCGGCCGGGTCGCGCCGGAGAAGAACCTCGACGTCCTGGTGCGCGCGATGGCGCTGCTGCCCGGCTCGCTCGGCGCCACGCTGTCGATCGTCGGCGACGGCGAGATGATCCCGAAGCTCACGGCACTGGCGAAGGAGCTCGGCCTCGAGGACCGGGTCCGGTTCCTCGGGTTCGTCTCCGACGAGGACAAGCGCACCGCCCTGACGAACGCCACCGTCTTCGCGATGCCGTCGACCGCCGAGCTGCAGAGCATCTCGTCGCTCGAGGGCATGGCCTCCGGGCTGCCGGTGGTCGCGGCCGACTCGATGGCGCTGCCGCACCTCATCGACGGCAACGGGTACCTGTTCGCCCCGGGCGACGAGCACGACCTCGCCGCCAAGCTCGAGGCCGTGCTCACCGCGTCGGACGCCGACTACACCGCCATGCGTGACCGCAGCCTCGCGATGATCGAGGCACACGACATCAACCGCACGCTCTCGACCTTCGAGGCGCTGTATCGTGGGGAAACGGTGGCCTGACGGCTTCCGGGGGCGGTAGCCAAGCTGGTCAAGGCAGTCGGCTCATAACCGAACGATCCGCGGGTTCAAGTCCCGCCCGCCCCACGTGCAGTTGAAACGCAAGCGCGATGACGACCCCGACGGCGTCGGCCCCACACCGAACGTCACCTTCGAGGTGACGCGAGGTGGCACCGGCGTGCGCGTGAACGCCTTCCGCCTCGGGTTCATGGGCGCGATCGGCGTGCTCGTCGCGCTGCTCGCGGGCTCGATCATCCACGAGCTGAGCACGGTGCTCGTCTACATCGGCGTCGCCCTCTTCCTCGCGCTCGGCATCGACCCGCTCGTCTCGTTCCTCGAGCGGGTCATCCCGCGCTGGGCGGCGATCACGATCGTCGTCGTCGGCGTGCTCGCCGCGTTCGCCGGGGTCGTTCTCGCGGTCGTCCCGATCCTCGTCGAGCAGGCGACGAACCTGATCCAGAACTTCCCCGAGATCGTCGACGACATCTCGAAGCAGCAGTGGGTGCAGGACCTGTCGAAGCAGCTCGCCGGGTCCTTCGACATCGACCACGCCCTCGACTCGGCGCAGACCTTCGTCGAGAACCCGGGCAACCTGCTCAGCGTCGGTGGCGGGATCCTCGCCGTCGGCAGCGGCATCCTGTCCGGGGTGACCGGCGCGCTGATCGTGCTCATCCTCATGCTGTACTTCCTGGCCTCGATGCGCGGCATGAAGCGGGCCGCTTACCGGTTCGTGCCGGCGTCGCGACGCGAGAACTTCATCGACGTGAGCGAGCAGATCACCCAGGCGGTCGGCCGCTACGTCGTCGGGCAGGTCTCGCAGGCGCTCATCAACGGCGTGCTCAGCCTCGGCTGGCTGCTCATCATCGGCGCGCCGCTGCCGGTGCTGCTCGCCTCGTTCGCGTTCCTCGGCTCGCTCATCCCGCTCGTCGGCACCCTGAGCGCCGCCGTCGTCATCTCGGTGCTCTGCCTGTTCGCCTCACCGGTGACGGCCCTCGCCGCAGCGGTCTACTACCTCGTGTACATGCAGGTCGAGGCCTACCTCATCTCGCCGCGCATCATGTCCCGCGCGGTGCAGGTCCCCGGCGCCCTCGTGGTCATCGCCGCGGTCGCCGGCGGCACGATCGGCGGCGTACTCGGCGCCCTCGTCGCCCTGCCCGTCGCCGCGTCGGTGATCATCATCGTGCAGAAGGTCATCTACCCGCGGCAGGAACTGGCATGACCGGCACCACCGACGCCGCGTTCAGCGAGCACGTCGCCGGTCGCGACCGGTGGGCGCGCGGTCCGCGCGGCCCGCTCGCGCTCGTCAACGCGCAGCGCGTCGACCTGCCGCAGCCGGTCTGGCCGGTGCCGGGCACCTGGGCGCCCGCGTCCGGCGGCCTGACGGTCACGGCCACGGCGGACGACGGCGTCGTGGTCGACGGGGTCCCGGTCGACGGCACCGTGCTCGTCGCGGGCGACACCGCGGTCGTCCCGTCCGAGGTCGCCTTCCCCGACGGGATGGCCGGCACGGTCTCCGGGTCCACGCTGCGCGTCTGGGACCCGCGCGCCGAGCCGATCGGCCGCTTCGCCGGCATCGCCCGGTTCGCGCGGTCCGACGACGTGGTCACCACCGGCAGCTACGTGCCGGTCGACGACGGCGACGACCAGGAGGCCCGGGGCAGCGTCCTCGACGCAGCCGGCGACGCGCTCCCGGTCGCCGGGCACGTCGAGACGGCCTTCGGCACGACGACCGTGCGGTTCGTCGCGGTCCGGTCGGCCGCGTTCCGCGGCGCTGCCCGCCTGCAGCTCATCGTGCAGGACGCCACGAGCGCCCTGCCCGAGGACGACCCCGGCAGCTCGTACTCGATGGGTCGGTTCCTGTACCTCGACGACCCGGGGCACGCCGCGTCGGTGGAGCTCGACTGGAACCTGCTCGTCCTGCCCCCGTGCGCGTTCTCGTACCAGTTCGCCTGCCCGATCCCGCCGCCCGAGAACCGCGTGCCGGTGCCGATCGCCGCGGGGGAGCGCCACCCCGTCGACGCGGACGGCGCCGTCCTGCACTGACGGCGGCGGTGTCGTCGCGCACCGGTCGGTTAGGGTCGCTGCGGTCCTTGCCGTTCCCAGCGGGGACGCTGCATAATGGGCGTGTCCTTCTCGGACATCACAATCGGATACCGATGGTTCCGCGGCCGCTCGGCCCACGGATCCTCCACACAGCAGGTCGATGGGGAAGTCGCACCTGACGTATCGGAGGAACCGTGAACGGAACGACGACCGGGGTGCTCTACGTGCACTCCGCACCACGCGCGCTCTGCCCGCACGTCGAATGGGCAGCAGGTCGCGCCATGAACCGTGCCGTGAACTTCTCGTGGCTCGACCAGCCGGCGCAGGACGGCGCCCGTCGCACGGAGTTCACGTGGTCCGGTGCGGTCGGCGCGGGTGCCGCGATCGCCTCGGCGCTGCGCGGGTGGGAGCACCTGCGGTACGAGGTCACCGAGGAACCGACCGACACATCGGACGGCGGTCGGTGGATGCACACGCCCGACCTCGGGGTGTTCTACGCCCAGACCGACGTCACGGGCAACATGGTCATCCCCGAGGACCGCGTCCGCTACGCCATGGAGGTCGCCGGCAGCAACGCCCTCGAACTCCACCGCGAACTCCGGCTGGCGCTCGGCCAGGCCTGGGACGACGAGCTCGAGCCCTTCCGCCACGCCGCCGAGGGGAACCCCGTCGTCTGGCTGCACCGGGTCGGCTGACCGCGGGCTGGTCCCGTTCGGTCGTGTTCGGTCTGGCGTCCGGTCTCGTCCGGTCTCGCAAAAGCGACAGTCTTCGCCGAACAGTTCGCGTGCACCTGTCGCTTTGACGGCACCGTCGCCGTCGGGACCGGGAGCAGTGTCGCTTCTGCGGTACCGACGGCGTGCGGCTCCGGGCGCGGTCCGCAGCGTTCGTCGAGGTTGGTACCCGAGCCGCCGCCGCCGTCTTGCTCGCGATAGCGACAGTCTTCGGCGAACAGTTCGCGTGCACCTGTCGCTCTGACGGCACCGGCGCCGTCAGGACCGGGAGCAGTGTCGCTTCTGCGGCACACCGACGGCGTCCTCCCGGAACCGCGGTCTGCAGTGCTCGTCGAGGTTCGTTCCCGAGCCGCCGCCGTCTTGCTCGCGGAAGCGACAGTCTTCGGCGAACAGTTCGCGGGAGCCTGTCGCTCTGACGGCACCGTCGCCGTCGGGACCGGGAGCAGTGTCGCTTCTGCGGCACCCACGGCGTCCGGCTCCGGGCGCGGTCCGCAGCGCTCGTCGAGGCTCGTTCCCGAGCCGCCGCCGCCGTCTTGCTCGCGGAAGCGACAGTCTTCGGCGAACAGTTCGCGTGCACCTGTCGCTTTCGCGGCACCCACCACTCGGCACCCACCACCCACCGCCGACGCCCGCGCCGACCCGGCCCGGGAACGACAGGAGGCCCGCCCCGACGACGCGGGGCGGGCCTCCTGGCCGGGTGTGACGGATCAGACGCTGCGGAACGCGACCACGGCGTTGTGCCCACCGAAGCCGAACGAGTTGCTCACCGCGAGCAGGTCGCCGGACGGGAGCGGCCGGGGCTCGCGCGCGACGTCCATGACGATCTCCGGGTCCTGGTCGTTCAGGTTGATCGTCGGCGGGGCGACGCGCTCGTGCAGCGCGAGGACGGTGAAGACCGCCTCGATCGCACCGGCGCCACCGAGCAGGTGCCCGGTCGAGGCCTTGGTGGCCGACACGACGACGTCGTCGAGGTGGTCGCCGAAGACCCGGCGCATCGCGTGGTACTCGGCGACGTCACCGACCGGGGTGGAGGTGGCGTGCGCGTTGACGTGGACGACGTCCTCGCGGCTCGCGCCGGCGTGTTCGAGCGCGGTGATGACGGCGCGGGCGGCGGCGCTGCCCTCGGGGTCCGGCGCGGTGATGTGGAAGGCGTCGGAGGTGATGCCGGCTCCGGCGACTTCGGCGTAGATCGTGGCGCCGCGTGCCTCGGCGTGCTCCTTCGACTCGAGGATGAGCGCTGCTGCGCCGTCGCCGAGCACGAAGCCGTCACGCGTGACGTCGTACGGACGCGACGCGGTCTCGGGGGAGTCGTTGCGGCGCGACAGGGCCTGCATGGCCGCGAAGGCCGCGAGGGGCAGCGGGTGCAGGGCGGCCTCGGCGCCACCGGTGATGACGATGTCCGCGTCGCCGTCGGCGACGTGGCGGTACGCCTCGGCCAGGGACTCGGTGGAGGACGCGCACGCCGACAGGTAGGTGCGGGCGCCACCTCGGGCACCGAACTCCATCTCGATGGCGGCGGCGGGGCCGTTCGCCATGAGCATCGGGACCGTCATCGGCAGGACGCGGCGCGGGCCCTTCTCGCGCAGGGTGTCCCACGCGTCGAGCAGGGTGTTCACGCCCCCGATGCCGGTCGCCCAGTCGACGATGAGGCGCTCGGGGACGACGGACTCGGCGTCGATGCCGGCGTCGGCCCAGGCCTCACGTGCGGCGACGAGCGACAGCTGCGACGACGGGTCGAGGCGCTTCGACTCCGGACGGGTGAGCTGGTCGGTGAGGAACCGACGTGCCTGACCGGCGAACTCGACGGGGAGTTCGAGCTCGGCGTAGCGCGGGTCCTCGATGCGGGTGATGCCGGACTTGCCGGCGAGCAGCGCTTCCCACGTCTCCGGGGCGGTCGCTGCGAGCGGTGAGATCGCACCGATGCCGGTGACGACGACGGTCTTCTTGGTCATGAACGACGGGTTCTTTCGTTGGGGTGAACGAGATGAGCGCCGCGGCCGAGGGGGACCCGCGGGCCGCGGCGCTCAGGAAGCTCGTGTCAGGCCTGGGCCTTGACGATGTAGTCGACCGCGTTGCCCACGGTCTTGAGGTTCTTGACCTCTTCGTCGGGGATCTTCACGTCGAACTTCTCCTCGGCGTTCACGACGATGGTCATCATCGAGATCGAGTCGATGTCGAGGTCGTCCGTGAAGGACTTGTCGGCGGCGACGGTGTCGGTGGCGATACCGGTCTCGTCGTTGATCAGCTCGGCCAGGCCGGCGAGGACTTCTTCGTTGGACAGGGCCATGAGTTTCTCCTTGGGGGGTGTCGTTTGACCGTGGACCAGCCTAGGGCACGAGTGGCACTCGCGCCCGGAGGCTGATCGGGTGGTCGCTCCCGCGGTGCCGGAGCGACCTGGTCGCATCGGCGGTGGTGCTGCCGGGGCGACCTGGTCGCGTCGGCGGTGGTGCTGCCGGGCGACCGGATGGATGGGCTAGGGGAGGACGACCACCTGCGCGCCGAACACCAGGCCGGCGCCGAAGCCGATCTGCAGGGCGAGACCGCCCGACAGCTCGGGGTGCTCGTCGAGCAGGCGGTGTGTGGCGAGCGGGATGCTCGCGGCGGAGGTGTTGCCGGTGGTGGTGATGTCGCGGGCGATCATCACGGACTCGGGCAGGCCGAGCTGCTTGGCGAACTCGTCGATGATGCGGATGTTCGCCTGGTGCGGGACGAACGCGGCGAGGTCGGCCGCGGTGACGCCGGCGGTCTCGAGCGCCTGTCGGGCGACCTTGACCATCTCCCACACCGCCCAGCGGAACACCGTCTGGCCGGCCTGGCGCATGGTCGGGCGGGGTGCGCCGGCCTCCCACTCGTTGTAGGTGGCCGTCATGCCGATGGCGTCCCACTTGGAGCCGTCGGAACCCCAGATCGTCGGCGCGATGCCGGGGAAGTCGCTCGGGCCGACGACCGCCGCACCGGCGCCGTCGCCGAGCAGGAACGAGATGGAGCGGTCGGTCGGGTCGACGAGGTCGCTGAGCTTCTCGGCGCCGACGACGAGCACGTGGTCGGCGATGCCGGACTTCACGAACGAGTCGGCCTGGGCGATGCCGTAGGCGTACCCCGCGCACGCGGCGCTGATGTCGTAGGCCGCGGCCGGCGTCGCGCCGATGCGTTCGGCGAGCAGCGACGCGAGCGACGGGGTCGCCACCGTGTGCGACACCGTGCTGACGAGGATCACGCCGATCTGCTCGGGGCGCAGCCCGGCCTTCTCGATGGCCTCGCGCGCGGCGGTCTCGGCCAGGTCGACTGCCTCGACGTCGCGCCCCGCGCGCTTGCGCGTGATGATGCCGGTGCGCTGGCGGATCCACTCGTCGGACGAGTCGATCGGTCCGACGAGGTCGTCGTTCGGCACGACGTTCTCGCCGCGGGCCGCGCCGAAGGCGAGGATGCGGGTGTACTCGTGGCCGCGGCGCTGCTGCAGGAGCGGTCGCCCGGTCGGTGCGGCGCCGGTCGTGCCCGCGGTTCCGGACGGGAGGCCCGTGGTGGCGTCGGTCGGGTCGGTCACGTCGGTCATGCGGTTGCGTCTGCTTCCTGGGTGGATCCGGTCTCGTCGGCCGCCTGCTGCAGCAGGTCGATCGCGGCGGGCAGGTCGTCGGGGGTCTTGATCGCGACGGTCGGCGTGCCGCGCAGGCCGCGCTTCGCGAGGCCGACGAGGGCCCCGGCGGGGGCGAGCTCGACGATGCCGGTCACGCCGGCGGCGGCGAACGACTCCATGACGGCGTCCCAGTGCACCGGGTTCGCGATCTGCTGCACCATGAGGTCGACGAAGCGGCGGCCGTCGTCGACGCGCGAGCCGTCGGCGTTCGTCCAGATCGGCAGCGTCGGGTCGTGCACGGTGGCGGCTGCGGCCACCGGGGCGACGCGGGCGACGGCGGAGGTCATGTACCGGGTGTGGAACGCCCCGGCGACGGCGAGCGGCACGACGCGGGCCCGCGCGGGCGGGTCGGCGGCGAGGGCGGCGATGGCGTCGGCGGCGCCGGCGACGACGGTCTGACCGCCACCGTTGTGGTTCGCGGGGACGAGCCCGTGTGCGTCGAGGGCGGCGGCGACGGCGTCGGCGTCCCCGCCGAGCACGGCGGCCATCGACGTCGGCTCGAGGGCCGCGGCGTCGGCCATCGCCCGCCCGCGTGCGGCGACGAGGGCGACCGCGTCGGTCGGCTCGAGCACGCCGGCGACGGCGGCGGCGGTGAACTCGCCGACCGAGTGTCCGGCGACACCGCCGACCAGTCCGCGACGACCGTCGGCGAGCAGCGCGTCGGCGGTGACGAGACCGGCGGCGACGATGAGGGGCTGGGCGAGCGCGGTGTCCTTGATGGTGTCCGCGTCGGAGGTCGTGCCGTGCGCGGCGAGGTCCACCCCGATGGACTCGGACCACTGGCCCACTCGTTCACGGACGGCGGCGTCCTCGAGCCAGGGGGCGAGGAAGCCGGGGGTCTGGGAGCCCTGTCCGGGCGCGACGACGACGATCACCGGACAATCCTGTCGCCGATGGCCCGCGGGGCTCGTGTGGACATCCGACACGAAACCCCGCGGGACGTTGTGGTGATCCTCAGTCCGGCGCACCGGTGCAGTCCAGCGCGGCGGTCCGGCGCAGCGGTCCTGTTCAGCGGCGCGGCGCGGTGCGCCGGCGACCGGCGGCCGACTCGGACATCGCACCCAGGATCAGGGCGGACTGCACGATGAGGGCGTCGCGGGCGTGCGTGGCGTCCCACCCGATGATGTCGGCCACGCGCCGCAGGCGGTATCGCACCGTGTTCGGGTGCACGAAGAGCTCACGGGCGGTGGCCTCGAGCGACCGACCGGTGTCGAGGTAGCACCACAGGGTCTGCAGGAGCTCGGTCGACTGGTCCTTGAGCGGGACGTAGATGCGCTGCACGAGGGCGGAACGGGCGAGCGGGTCGCCGGCCAGTGCACGTTCCGGCAGCAGGTCGTCGGCGAGGGCCGGACGCGGCACCCCGCGCCACGCCCGTGCCACGGCGAAGCCGGCCAGGGCGGCCTTGGCGCTCGTCGACGCGTCGACGACACCGGGGACCTCGTTGCCGAGCACGAGGTGGCCCTCACCGAACAGCGGTTCGAGGGCCTGCGCGATGGTCGTGAAGGAGACGGGCTCCTCACCCTCGGGCACGTCGTCGCGCGGGGTGGCCCGGCCGATCACGACGACGAGCCGCGAGCCCTGCACCCCGACGAGCACGTCGGCGTCCAGGTGGCGTGCGGTGCGTCGGACCTGGTCGACCTCGAGCTGCTTCGGCGCGGTGCCGACGAGCACCGCGACCTCGCCGTGGCCGTGCCACCCGAGGGCGGCGATGCGGGACGGCAGTTCGTCGTCGTACTCGCCGGACAGGATCGAGTCGACCACGAGCGCCTCGAGCCGGGCGTCCCACAGCCCGCGGGCCTCGGCCGCCCGGGCGTAGACGTCGGCGGCGGCGAAGGCGATGTCCCGCGAGTACTTGAGGATCGCCTCCTGCAGCATCTCGTCGTCGGCGGCGCGTTCCTCGACCACGGTGACCACGACGCGGATGAGCTGCAGGGTCTGCTGCAGGCTCACCGAGCGGAGGAGCTCACGCGGTGCCGAGCCGAAGACGTCGGCCGCCGCGATCCACGGCGTCGACGCGGTGCCCTCGAGCCAGCTGATGAACGAGGTGATGCCGGCCTGGGCGACCAGACCGACGGCGGAGCGACGCCCCGGCGGCATCTCGCTGTACCACGGCAGGGTGTCCTCGAGGCGCTTGATCGTCGCGGTCGAGAGTTCGCCCGACACCTGCCGGAGCCAGGAGAGCGCGCGTTCGCGGTCGCTCTGCTGGGCTCCGGCAGGGTCGGTGCGGGGTGTCGTCACCGGGTGATCAGCTCTCGCCGCCGGCGCTGCCCGTGGTGCCGGCGGTCACGTCGTGCAGCCGGTACTTGTCGATCGCCTGCTGCACGAGTGCCTGGTCGACCTTGCCCTGCTTCGCCAGCTGCTGCAGCGTCCGCACGACGACCGAGGGGCCGTCGATGTGGAAGAAGCGGCGGGCTGCCGGACGGGTGTCCGAGAAGCCGAAGCCGTCGGCGCCCAGCGTGGCGTAGTCGGTCGGGACGAACGGACGGATCTGCTCCTGCACCGCGTGCATGAAGTCGCTCACGGCGACGACGGGGCCCTCGGTGCCGAGCAGGCGCTCGGTGACGTAGGGCGTACGCGGCGATTCGCCCGGGTTGAGGAACGCCTGCTGCTCCGCGTCGAGACCGTCGCGGTAGAGCTCACCCCAGCTCGTGACGCTCCAGACGTCGGCGGAGACGCCCCAGTCCTCGGCCAGCAGCTGCTGTGCCTCGAGGATCCACGGCACCGCCACACCCGATGCGAGCAGCTGGGCCTTCGGCCCGTCGTGCTCGCTCGGCTTGAGCAGGTACATGCCCTTGACGATGCCCTCGGCGTCGACGCCCTCCGGTTCGGCCGGCTGGACGATCGGCTCGTTGTAGACCGTCAGGTAGTACATGACGTTCGGGTCGGCGTGCTTCGCGCTGCCGTCCTCGTTCGTGCCGTACATCCGGTCGAGGCCGGCCTTGACGATGTGCCCGATCTCGTAGCCGTACGCGGGGTCGTACGCCACCACGGCCGGGTTCGTCGTCGCGAGCAGCAGCGAGTGGCCGTCGGCGTGCTGCAGGCCCTCGCCCGTCAGCGTCGTGCGACCGGCGGTGGCGCCGATCATGAAGCCGCGGGCCATCTGGTCACCGGCGGCCCAGATCGCGTCGCCGGTGCGCTGGAAGCCGAACATCGAGTAGAAGACGTAGACCGGGATGAGCGGTTCGCCCTGCGTCGAGTACGAGGTGCCGACGGCGGTGAACGCCGCGAGGGCACCGGCCTCGTTGATGCCGACGTGGATGATCTGGCCCTGCGGGCTCTCCTTGTAGGCCAGGAGGAGCTCACGGTCGACCGACGTGTAGTGCTGGCCGTTCGGGTTGTAGATCTTCGCCGTCGGGAAGTAGGCGTCCATGCCGAACGTGCGGGCCTCGTCCGGGATGATCGGCACCACGCGGTCGCCGAAGTCGGGCGAGCGCAGCAGGTCCTTCAGCAGACGGGCGAACGCCATGGTGGTGGCGATCTCCTGCTTGCCGGAGCCCTTCTTGACGACCTGGTACTTCGAGTCCTCGGGGAGGGTGATCGAGGTGTACTTGGTGCGGCGCTCCGGCACGTACCCGCCGAGCGCGCGACGACGCTCGTGCATGTACTGGATCGCCTCGTCGTCGTTGCCCGGGTGGTAGTACGGCGGCGTGTAGGGGTTCTCCTCCAGCTGGGCGTCGGAGATCGGGATGCGCATCTCGTCGCGGAACTGCTTGAGGTTGTCGAGCGTGAGCTTCTTCATCTGGTGGGTCGCGTTGCGGCCCTCGAAGCTCGGGCCGAGGCCGTAGCCCTTGACCGTCTTCGCCAGGATGACCGTCGGCTGGCCCTTGTGCTCGGTCGCGGCCTTGAACGCGGCGTAGACCTTGCGGTAGTCGTGGCCACCGCGCTTGAGGTTCCAGATCTGGTCGTCGGAGTAGTCCGACACGAGCTCGAGCGCCTTCGGGTCGCGCCCGAAGAAGTTCTCGCGGACGTACGCGCCGTTCTCGGCCTTGTACGTCTGGTAGTCGCCGTCCGGCGTCTGGTTCATCAGGTTGAGGAGCGCGCCCTCGGTGTCGCGGGCGAGCAGGTCGTCCCACTCGCGGCCCCAGACGACCTTGATGACGTTCCAGCCCGCACCGCGGAAGAACGCCTCGAGCTCCTGGATGATCTTGCCGTTGCCGCGGACCGGACCGTCGAGACGCTGCAGGTTGCAGTTGATCACGAAGTTCAGGTTGTCGAGGCCGTCGTTCGCGGCGACCTGGAGCTGCCCGCGGGACTCGACCTCGTCCATCTCGCCGTCGCCGAGGAAGGCCCAGACCTGCTGGTCGGAGGCGTCCTTGATGCCGCGGTTCGACAGGTACTTGGCCTGCTGCGCCTGGTAGATCGCGTTGATCGGACCGATGCCCATCGACACGGTCGGGAACTGCCAGAAGTGCGGCATGAGGCGCGGGTGCGGGTACGACGAGAGGCCGCCGCCGGCGTGGGACTTCTCCTGCCGGAAGCCGTCGAGCTGGTCCTCGCCGAGGCGCCCTTCCATGTAGGCACGGGCGTACATGCCGGGGGAGGCGTGGCCCTGGAAGAAGACCTGGTCGCCGCCGGACTCGTGGTCCTGCGCGCGGAAGAAGTGGTTGTAGCCGACCTCGTACATGGCGGCGCTCGACGCGTACGTCGAGATGTGGCCGCCGACGCTGATGCCCGGCCGCTGCGCGCGGTGCACCGTGATCGCCGCGTTCCAGCGGATCCACCGGCGGTAGCGGCGCTCGAGCTCTTCGTCCCCGGGGAACTCCGGCTCGTTCTCCGGCGCGATGGTGTTCACGTAGTCCGTCGTCGGGACCATCGGCACACCGAGGTGCAGTTCCTTGGACCGCTTGAGCAGGCTCAGCATGATCTCGCGACCGCGCTGGTGGCCGTGGGTCGCGACCAGTCCGTCGAGGGACTCACGCCATTCGGCGGTCTCCTCGGGGTCCTGGTCGTTCGCCCCGGTGCTGTACGGGTCCTGGTCGTTCACCGTCACCCTTGACCTCGTTCGTTCTCGTGGTGGTGGACATGGCGGCTCCGGTGGTCGGGTCACGACCGGCTGGGGCCCCGTCCACTCTAGGCCCCAGCACCGACGGCGATGCTGATGGTGTCGTGCACGTGGACGGGTGCTTGCATTCGGGTGACGTCGGCGTACGATTGCCGATCGTGCGTCCGCGACCCGCGAGCGCACGGACCGACGGGCACACCCGACGCCCGAGGAAGAAGCACACGCACCGATGGCACTGGAGATCGGCTCACTCGCGCCGGACTTCGAGCTCCCGAACCAGTTCGGCGAGCACGTCCGACTCAGCGACTTCCGCGGCACCCGCCCCGTCGCCCTCGTCTTCTTCCCCCTCGCGTTCTCGTCGAACTGCACGAACGAGCTCTGCGCCCTGCAGGACAACGTCGCGATGTTCCAGGACCAGCGTGTCGAGCTCATCGGCATCTCCGTCGACTCGAAGGCGACGCTGCGCTCCTTCGCCGAGGTCAACGGCTACGACTTCGAGCTCCTCGCCGACTTCTGGCCGCACGGCGCCGTCTCGAAGGAGTACGGCGTGTTCCTCGAGCACAAGGGCTTCGCCACCCGCGCGACCTTCGTCATCGACGTCCAGGGCCGCATCAAGGCGTCGATCATCACCGAGCCCGGGCTCCAGCGCGACGTCGCCGAGTACAGGGCGGCGCTCGACCGGCTCGCCGCCTGCTCCGCACCCGTCCCCGTCGGCTAGCGTTCCGAATCCCTCCGAGACGCTCCCGCGTCGGACAGGAGGCCCGGTGCACACCACCGACAGCGACCCGCGACCGCGCGTGGTCGCCCCTACCGCGTACGCCCCGTACCCGGTGTCGCCGACGCCGGACACGTGGCGGCTGCGTCGGAGCGTCGTGCCGACCGCGACCGGACCGGTCGTCGTGCACCACCGGCCCGGCCCGGAGCCGCTCCTGCTGCTGCACGGTGTGGCCGGTTCCTGGTCGACCTGGACACCGCTGCTCACCGCGGCGCACGGGGTCGGTGACCGCGGCCTCGTCCTCGTCGACCTGCCCGGGTGGGGGTCCTCTCCCGCACCCGACGGCCCGTTCGACCTGGACGACGTCGCCCGCGTGCTGACGACGGTGCTCGACGCCCTCGCGGTGCCGACCGTGGACGTCGTCGGGCACTCGATGGGGGCCTTCGTCGGCATGCACCTCGCCGTGGCCGCACCGGACCGGGTGCGCTCGGTGGCGCTGGTCTCCGGCACCACCGTCGCGACCGCCGCCGCGGCACGCCGCCCGCTGCGCGGTCTGCGCACCCTGCCGGCCTTCACCCTGCTGCGCGCCGGACTCGCCGTGACGGGCGAGGCCGGGCGACCGATCCTGCGCGGGTGCGCGCGGGTGGGACTCCTGCCGCTGCTCGCCGCCCCGGTGTTCACCGCCGTCCGGCGGTTGGACCCGAGCGTCCTCGACGCCTTCGTCGAGGAGCTCCGGCCGACCCGCTTCGTCGACGCCGCCCGTGCCGCCGCGCGCTACGACCTCGAGCGTTGGCGGGCGGTCGCCGTCCCGGTCACGGCGATCGCCGGGCGCGACGACGTGTTCGCCCGCCGGTCGGACCTCGACGCCCTGCGTGCGATCGTGCAGCAGACGCGGACGGTGCTGCTCGACGCGTGCGGGCACTTCGCCCACGTCGAGCAGCCGGACGCGGTCGCCCGCGCCCTCGGTCTCGCCTGAACGCGACTCAGGCGTGCACCGGGAAGGTCTCGGCGACCCGGGTGCGGACCTCGGCGACCACGGCATCGCGCATCGCCCGCGAGAACAGGGCGTGGTCGCCGTCCTCCACCCGCACCACGGACACGGAGCCGCGGCGGCCCGTGCCGCCGTACCGACGTTCGGCCCGGCGTCCGCCGAGCCGGTCGAACAGCTCGGCGTCCTCGGGGGCCACGATCACGACGACGTCGGTGCCGTGCTCGACGAGCGGCCGCACGTGGGCGACGACCCCGCCGGCGCGGTCACGGCGGGCCAACCGGTCGCGCACCGACCGCGGGACGACGCGGTTGTACCGCTCGCGCACCCAGCGCCGTGCCGGGGACGGTGCGTCGATCGCGCGCACCGCGTCGGCGTAGGCGCCGGGCTCGGCGGGACGGCGACGGTAGTCGTTCGGGCTGATCTCGACGACGAGTCGCGGCGGCTCGTCGACCGCGCGACCGGCCAGCCACGCGCCGGCGCACATGCCGACGAGCACGAGCCGGTCGGCGGGCGTCCCGAGCGCGGCGACGACCGCGGACTGGTCCTCGAGCCACTCGCCGGCGAACAGGAAGCTGCGCTCGTCCTCGTGGACGCCGGTGCTCTCCCCGGTGGCCCGGCGGTCGACGCGGACCACCCGGGCGCCGTCCCGGGCGAGCGCCCGGGCGAGGTCGACCTGGTAGTCGGTGGCACCGACGTGGTGCTCGGCGCCGCCGTTGTGCAGCACGACGACGGGGGCGTCGTGGTGCTGCGCCGAGGACACCGTCTCGACCGCGAAGAGCCCCTGCGGACCCATCCGGACGATGCGTTCGGAGACCCGGCCGTCCACGTCGAGCACCTCGTCGAGCACGGGCGGGGTGACGACCACGCGGGCGTCGGGTGCCCAGGCGTCGAGCCAGGCGACGGCGGCGTCCACCGCAGCGCCCGGGATCCGCGCCTGGACGCTCGTGCCGTCGAGGAGCTCGGCGCTGCCGACGACCTCGGTGGTGGGCACGGTGCCCAGGGCCCGTGGTGCCCGGCTGCCCGGACGGACGAGCGCCACCGTCGGGCCCGTCCGCGGCGCGAAGGCGAGGGCGCCGATCACGGCCGCCTCGTCCGTCGTCACGTCCATGCCGATGAGGCTCTCGGTGCCGTCGACCACGCGGTCCTCGCCGATGGTGAGCGCGGCCAGGGCGCGCTGCCGACGGAGCCACGCACGACCGGAGGCCGGCGCGTCCCACACGACCAGGCCGTCGGTGTCCCCGGCGGCGGCCGCCGCGACGAGCGCCGCGGAGGCGAGCCCGACGAAGGCGACGTGCCGGACCCCGGTCGTGCGCAGCACGGCCGCCGCACGGCGTGCGGACCGGACCTGCGCGTCGGGGTCGGTGTCGGGGGTGGAGTCGCCACGTCCCGACGGGTCGTAGCGCACCGAGGCGATGCCACGGGCCTCCAGACGGTCCGCGAGCAGCCGGAGCGTGCGGTAGGCGATGACGCCCTCCTGCCCGAGCGGCGGGCAGATGACGACGCCGGCGCGCGCGGCGGCCGGTGCCTGCACCGCGAGCCGGATGGCGGGCGACCCGGACCAGCCGTGCCGGGTGCTCACAGTGCGAGCGCCGCGCGGACCGCCTCGGGCCATGCGTCGGGGTCGGTGCCGTGCGCGGCGAACAGCGCGATCGTGATCCGCTCCAGGCCGAAGGCGACGCAGGCGCTGTGCGCGACCTCGCCGTCGGCGGTGCGGATGCCGAACGCGGAGCCGAAGTGGTCCTCGTGCAGGTTCGCGGAGCTGATCGCGGTCGCGGGGTGGTCCGGCCCGTAGACGGGCGTGACGAACTCGAACTTCAGCGACTGCTCGACCTGGTTCCGGGCGAGGATCTGCCCGACGCGGCCGAAGAACGGGTCGTTCGCCGGCACGACGTCGATCGCGAGCCCGAAGGACTCGAGCAGGGCGCGCATGCCGGGGATCCGACCGTCGCGGTGCGCGCGGGCGGCCTCCGGCGTGCCGATGACGACGAACTCGTGCATGTGGAAGGCCTGCAGGCGCATCGGGTCGAGGGACGGCTCGCGGCGGAACGAGTCGCCGACGATGTCGAACGTGCGCCCGGACTGCGGCACGGTGTCCCCGACCAGGCCGTACACCGGGTGGCAGACCGCCGGGGTGAGCATGAGGTCGGCCGGCTCGAGGAAGTCCTCCCAGCGGTCGCCCCGCTCGCGGGCGGCGAGGAGTGCCCGGTGCGTGCGGTCGTCGCCGGTGAAGGCGGACACCGAGGCCGCGAGGTCCGGGAAGGACGCGATGTAGTCGGTGCGCTCGAACGCGGTGAGCGTCTCCACCGGCGGGAAGCGGAGCACGTCCGCGCCCAGGTCGGCCTGGCTGCGGACCCCGGCGGCGTCGACCGCGGCGTACACGCGCTCGAACACGCCGGTGCGCCCGTACAGGCCGGGGGAGCCGAGGTCGATGAGCACGCCGTCGTCGAGCAGGCGGGAGCGGAGGGCGGCGCGCGCCGCGTCGAGATCCGGCACGGCGCCGGTGGTGGGTTCGGTGATCGTCACAGGATCACTCCCGTCATGAGTGAGAGGTCGGCGTCGTTGGCGAGGAGACGGTCGTTGCTCACCATGACGGCGGCACCGTGGGCGTCTCGGAGGTGTCGGGCGGTGCTCATCGGACCGGAGGCCGCGTAGCCCGCGATCCCGATGATGCGCATCGCCTTCGTGGTGATGTCGGCGACGCGTTCGGACGCGCCGATCTTCAGGGCGTTGGCGGCCAGCGCGAACGCGCTCGAGGTGAGCACGTCCGGGTCGTCCGCCGCGGCGTCGTACCGTTCCGCGGCGTGCCGCACGGCATCGGCCATGGTCTGCAGCTCGACGAGCAGCTCGGCGAGCCGGAGGGCGCCGGGCGGGGTCGTGCCGACGGCGGCGCGCGCCTGCCGGCGGACCGCCGTCCGCGCGCGCTCGGCCGCACCGGCCGCGATGCCGAGCCAGACCGAGGCCCAGAGGACGTGCGAGACCGGCAGCACCGTGTGCGCCGAGATCGTGGCGTAGTCGTCGCGGAACACGTGGTCGACGGTGGTCTCGGCGTCGAGGATCCACCCGTTGCTGCACGTGCCGCGCAGGCCCATCGTGTCCCAGGTCGAGGTCTGCGACAGCAGCATCTCGTCCGTCCGGCAGACGAGCAGCCGCTGGTCGGACGCCGGAGCGTCGGGCGAGCGCCGGGCGGTGACGAACACCGCGTCGGCCTCGGTGGCGTAGGAGATGACCGGTGCGTCCTTCCGCAGACGGATCCGGCCGTCGTCGGTGGGCTCGATCGCGCAGGACGAGCTCCGGGCGTCGCCGCCGATGCCGCGCTCGGTGGTGGCCGACGCGACGAGTGCGCCGGTGCGGACTGCCTCGAGGGCGTCGAGCACCCCGCGGCCCTCGCCGCCGTGCCGCCAGAGCGCCATCACCTGGCTGTGGTGCATCGCGAACACCATGCCCGTCGCCGCGCAGGCGCGGCCGAGCTCGGTGGCGATCGACGACAGCTCGGTGACCGACGCCCCCTCGCCGCCGTGGGCGACGGGGACCGCTGCGGCGAGCAGTCCTGTCTCGCGCATCGCGGCGATCGCCTCGCGCGGGGGGCGGGCGTCGCGGTCGACCTCGTCGGCGAACAGGGCGGCGGTCGCCGCGACGGCGGCCGTGCGCTCGGTGAACCGGTCCGTCGCCGTGCCCCGCGCGGTCGCGGTGCCCGCCGGCGGCCGGGGCGCCGACGCCGGCGCGGTCGCGGTGCCCGTCCCCGGCTGGGGTGCGGTGGTGGACCCGGTCGCGGTGCCGGTCTCCGTCGTCGTGACGGTGCGCGTCGGCGCGGTCAACGTCACGACGCCTGCTCCGCGGCGGCCGCGATCGACTCGATGGTGGCGAAGGTCGCCCGGTGCAGCACGGCGTCCGGGAACTCGACGTCCAGGTCGGTCTCGACGGCGAGCATGACGTTGACCGTCGCGTGCGAGGTGAGCCCGAGCGCGTAGAGGTCGGCCGTCGGGCCGAGGTCGTCCACGTCGACGGTGAGGCGTCCGTGGTCGGCCAGTGCACGTCGGACGGCCCGGTCGACGTCCGGGTCGGCGAGTACGACGAACGTGCTGGAGGTGTTCGGGTCCTGGTCCATGTCGGCAACGATAAGGAGGACCGGGCATCGGGAAACCGCCGTGCGGGTGCGCGAAACCGCACTGCTGCTCGGCGGTCCGCAGGGGTCACCGCTCGCTGAGCGCCACCGCCGTCGCGATCGCGAGCCCGCGCTCGTGCGCGAGCGACACCGCGATCGGCCCGCAGCCGACGGCCTCTGCCAGCGCGGCGGCCGTGCCGGCCAGCTCGACCGACGGGGCGCCGTCGGCGTCGAGCACGATCGCGACGTCGCGCAGGGCCACGGGTTCGCCGGCGGCCGGGCGGAGGAGCTTGACCACCGCCTCCTTCCCGGCGAAGCGCGCCGCCAGCCGCTCCGGGTCGTCCGCGGTGTCCGACCGCTCACGCGCGGTGAAGAGCCGGTCGAGGTAGCGCTCGCCGTGCGCAGCGATGCCTGCGGTCACGTCCTCGACCGCGGCCAGGTCGGTGCCGGTGCGGATCGTGGTCATGGGTGCAGGCTACGCAGCGGCACCGTCTCAGCGGTACTGCGGCGGCCAGTCGAACGGCGTCGGGAGCCGGGGGACCTCGCCGATCGTGGTGACGACGAGGACGACCTGTCGGCGGTCGGTGAGCGCGATCGACCGCGGGTTGCCGATGCGGCGGTGGCCGTCCACCCACACGGTCAGCTCGCCGCGGAGCCCACCGACGTGCTCCGGACCGAGCGAGACGCCCCACTCGTCGAAGAACTGCCCGATCGTGAACGTCCGCTCGTCGGGGGACTCCACGTGCACGATCCCCGAGGTGTCGTGCGTGTGGATCTCGGCGGCGAACCGCGCCTTCGCGGAGTGTCCGACGTTCGCCGGCACGGTGACCGGCTCGTCGCCGTCCAGGATCGTCAGGTGCGTGTGGACGTGCTCGGCCAGCCGCTCACCCCACACGTTCCGCAGACCCGCCGCCTCGGCCCGCGCGGTGAGGTCGGTCGGCCGCTCCCACGGCGGGACGGCACGGGTCGTCGCCGCACCGGGCGCGGCGCAGCCGGCCAGCAGCAGGACCGCGGCCACCGCGACCGCGACGCTCCGGAGTCTCACCAGCGGTCGTGGACGCTCGCGCGGAACCACGTGTCGTACAGGTCGTGCACGGTGGCGTCGAGGCCCTCGACCGGCGGCAGGTCACCGGCGGCCGCGTTCGACCGGGCCTGCTCCGGGTTGCGGGCACCCGGGATGGCCGCGGTGACGCCGTCCTGCGCGATGATCCACGCGAGTGCCGCCTGCGGCACCGAGACGGCGTCGGGCAGGGACGCCGCGAAGGTCTGCGCCGCCCGCACGCCGTCGTCGTAGTCGACACCGCTGAAGGTCTCGCCCTGGTCGAAGGCCTCGCCGTGGCGGTTGTAGTTGCGGTGGTCGCCCTCGGCGAACGACGTGTCCGTCGTGTACTTGCCGGACAGCAACCCCGAGGCCAACGGGACACGCGCGAGGATGCCGACCCCTGCCTCCCGGGCCGCCGGCAGGACGCGGTCCAGCGGCTTGAGCCGGAACGCGTTGAGGATGATCTGGACACTCGCGACGCCGGGCCGGGCGATCGCGGCGAGCGCCTGGTCCGCGGTCTCGACGCTGACGCCGTAGGCGGCGACCGAGCCGTCGGCGACCAGCGCGTCGAGCGCGTCGTAGACGGCGTCGTCCTCGTAGACCGGGGTCGGCGGGCAGTGCAGCTGCACGAGGTCGAGGGTGTCCTGCCGCAGGTTCGTGCGGGAGCGGTCGACCCACTCTCGGAAGTTCGCGGCCACGTAGTTGCCGGGGACCTGCTCGGCGCGACGGCCCATCTTCGTGGTGACCGTCAGCGGGACGTCCGGGTTCGCGGCGCGCCACGCGCCGATGAGCTGCTCGCTGCGACCGTCGCCGTAGACGTCGGCGGTGTCGAACAGGGTGACGCCGGACTCGACGGAGGCGTCCATGACGGCGTCCGCGTCGGCATCCGAGACGGGACCCCAGTCATCACCGAACTGCCAGGTGCCGAGGCCGATGGGGGAGACGGAGCGACCGGTGTGGCCGAGGGAGCGACTCTGCATGGGGTCGAGCGTAGTCAGGGGCGCACGAGCGGGGTTCAGCCGAGCGGGGTTCAGCCGAGCGTGGCGACACCGCGGCGCAGGAGCGCTCGCGCTGCCCGGGCGCGGGGGATGACCCAGACGGCCGCCCAGAGGACCATGCCGCTCCAGAGCAGGACGAGCATCGTCGTGATGAGCGTGCCGTGCTGGTCCCGCATCGACCAGGTCATCGCGATCCACAGCACCCCGAGGACGACCTTGCCCCATCCTGCGCCCTCGCGGTCCGCCTGCGCCTGGACGAGCGGGATCCACTGCTCGGCCGGTACCCCCTCGGGCACCCGGCCGTCGGCGACCCACTCACGCACGAGCACCGACCGTTCGTAGCCGCCCTCGGCACGCCAGGCGCGGCGCTGCAGGAGGACGGCGATCGCGGCCCCCGCCACCGCGGTCGGGATGCCGACCGAGACCAGGACGGTGGTGGTCGCCTCGGACCACGACGACAGGACCAGCATGACGAGCACCACGGCGAAGGCCGCGCCCGTCACGGCGGCGCCGAGCAGGCGGAGCCGCCCGGCTTCGTCGAGGACACCGACTCCGACACCGTTCACGAGGGAGAGGGTACCCGCGGCAGCCGGGACGGCGGTGGTCGGACGGGATCGGTGTCAGCCGCGAGCGAGCAGCCAGCAGAGGCCGGCCGCGGCGAAGGCCATCGACCAGCTCACCAGGCTGCCGATGAGGAAGTACTCCGCCTGGTACCCGGTCGTCTCGCGCCGGATCTCGGGGAACCGCACGATGCCCTTCGCGGCGATGAGCGCCGCCACCACCGGGAAGGCACCCGCCAGGGCGAAGCCCGCGAGCAGCAGCCGTTCGATCGGACCGATCAGTCGGCCGCCCTTCAGGGTGACCGAGCCGGGGGACCGCTCGCCCGTACCCTGCCCGTCGTCCCCGGGCAGGCGCGGCGTCCGGTGGCGGAGGAAGCGCAGGCGCGCGGGACGCGAGGACGTCGGGTCGGCGCGCGCGTCGGGTGCGATCCCGGGCGGCAGCGCCTGGGCGACCACCACGTTCGCGGAGTCGACCAGGAACAGCGCCGACCCGACACCGCCGACGACCGCGGCGAGGGGGACGCTCCCGACGAACGCCGGACCGGCGTCCCGGTGCCAGTCGACCACGAAGCCCGACGCGTCCGGGAACGGCGCCCACAGCAGCAGCGCGACGACGGCGACGGCGAGCAGGACCGCCGGCCACGACCCGGACCGCCGCCAGCGGGGGAGGCGAGTCGCGGCAGCAGCGTGGTCGTCGTCGTCGTCCGCGCGGACCGGGAGCGTCGTCGCGACCCAGAGCGCTGCCAGCACGACCACGACGAGGACGGCCCACGTCGGCAGCCCGAGACCCGCGGCCGCGACGACGACCACGCCGGCCCACAGGACGACGACCACCGACGTGGTCACCACCCGCCGCCGCGCCGGACCACCACCGGCGCGCGCCCGGACGACGTCGGCGAGCCCGACGAGGGCCAGGAGGACCCCGGCGAGCATCAGCGGCCCCCGTCGGCGAGGACGCGCAGGCCCTCGACCACGGCGGCGACACCGGAACGCTGCACCGACTGGGACACCGCCGACGGGGTGATGCCCTCAGCCGCCGCGATCTGCGCCTGGGTGCGGCCCTGCAGCAGACCGAGGGCGACCCGCCGCGCACGTGGGGTCAGCCGTGACAGGACGTGGTCGCGGCTGAGGAACCAGGCGTCCACCAGTCGCTCGGTCGGGCCGAGCCGGTCCTCGGAGTCGTGGTACCAGGACCGCAGGAACGGAGTCCGGCCGTCCTCGCGGCGATGGGTCTCGTTGATGGCGTCGCGGGCCGACCACCAGCCCGGGCCGTCCTGCAGGGGACCGACCGCGCCGTCGCCCACCGCCCGGACCGGCCCCCGCCCGATGCCGAGGCGGACCTGCACCGTCGGCGGCAGGGCGAGGATCGCGGCCGTCGTCGCCACGAGGGCGTCGGCCAGCGTGGCGTAGACGGTCTGGAACTCGTCGCCGACGGTGGCGCGCAGCGGATCGAGTGCGTCGACGTCCGCGGTACGGTCGAAGGCGGCCTCGACCGCGTGCTGGGCGGCGGCCCGGTCGTCCAGCTTGCGGGAGTCGACCAGGTCGACGATCACGGCGAACACCGAGGTCTCGGACATGGGTTAAGCGTAAACCTTCATTTCGGCGAAAGTAAGGTGTGGGCTGAACGGGGATCGATCGTCCGTTCCCGTAGGATCGACGCGAGGGCCTTTAGCTCAGCTGGTAGAGCGCCACGTTTACACCGTGGATGTCGTCGGTTCGATCCCGGCAGGGCCCACCACGACAGCGGTGGTCCCGGGCTGCGATCACGGCGCTGACGAGGAACTGCCGAGGCGCCGCAGTCCGGGCGGGGCGCACAGGATGCGCCAGCGAGGAAGGACCGTCCGCCGACCGCTCGTCCGAGACGCCGGCGGTGTCTGGTTCCGCGCGGCTGCCATCCGGGAGCGTCAGCGTCCGCATGCCCTCCCCGCAGCGCGACGAGCATCGGACCTCGAAGCCGCGGTTCTGGGCGGCATCGCGGAACGGTCCGGAGCGGTACCGGCCAGCGAAACCGATCGGACCCGGATGCGAACGGCTCGCAGCGATCCCTTCGTTCGTCCCGGACCGCGGAACGAGGTCCGCACCCGACTCCGGTGATGCCTCCGGTGCTCGCGCTGTGGCCGCGGCGCCGGGTTCGTAGACTGCTGCACATGTGGCCGACGGTGGAGGCATGGCGGAGCACCGTTCCCGAGCTGCTCGCCTGCGCTGCGGCCCGTTGGGGCCTGACGCTCGGGCGCGTGCGCGTCGGCGGGAGCGCGTCGCACGTGGTCTCCGTGCGTACCGCCGCCGGACGAGATGCGGTCCTGAAGCTCTCCTTCCCGCATCGCGAGGCGCGTGACGAGGCTTCGGCGCTTCGATGGTGGGACGGCTCAGGGGCGGTTCGACTGCTCGAGGGAGACCTCGACGATCCGTTCGTGCTGTTGCTCGAACGGTGCGATCCGGGCGTGCGGCTGGCCGACCGGCACGATCTGTCGCCGGAACGCCGGCTGTCGATCGCCGCGAGTGCACTGACCCGGTTGTGGTCCCGCACAGCGTCCAGCGATCCCGGCACGACCACGATGCCCGTCCCGTCCAGACCGTTCGAGCGCCTGGCCGACGTCACCGCCGAGTGGGCCGACCTCGTCGAGGAGCGCGTGCGCACACTCCGGCCGGATCTCGACCTCGTCGCGGTCGCTCGTGGGAACGCGCTGCTTCGTGAGCTCCCCGTGACGGCCCCTCGGACTGTGGTCGTGCACGGCGACTACAACCCCGGCAACCTCCTCACCGCGACGCGAGAGCCGTGGCTCGTCATCGATCCGAAACCCATGGTCGGCGACCCGGCGTACGACCTGGGCCCGATGCTCATGCAGATCAACGACCCCTTCGCGCTCCTGGACACCGAGGGGCACCTGCGGGCTCGCATCTCGTTGCTCGCCGACATGACCGGAGAGTCACCGGTCCGGATCGCCGCCTGGTGCGTGGCACGCCTCGTCGAGTCGTCGCTCTGGTACGTCAGCCGGTCTGAACCAGCGGCAGCGCGCGACACCATCGAGCGTGCGATGGTGCTCGACGCACTCGTCGTCTGATCCGACCGCTCAGCCGCGGGGAGGGGCTGCGAACCGCGCCCTCTGTCTCTGTCAAGAGCATCTCGCTGGCCGATCCATTGACGAGACAGGTCCTCCTGCGGGATGTTCGTGGCATGCGTGAGTGGAACGGTCTCCAGATCCCGGTGGCTGATCTGCGTCTCGTGTTCGATCGGATCCTTGCGCACGTCGAGCGTGTGAACGGGGAGTCGGTCGTGCTGCGTGAGGACTACTTCTACTCGCTCCCCGCTCCGGATCTGTACGACGTGTCGAGCGACCCACCCGAACCCACGATCGGGCAGTTGACCGAGTCGTGGGACAACTTGACGTCGGCGATGGACGCGGATCGGACGGTGATGTGGGAACTCGTGTGGCTCGGCGACGTCCTACGAGCCATCGGGCATCTCCTGCCCGACGGCGAGCAGCGTTCGACAGACCGGTAGCCGATCGGCTTCCGGACGTGCGGGCGTCGCTCCCGGTACCGTTCGTTCCGTGAAGACAGGTGTTCCCGTCATCGCCCTGATCGGCGTGGTCGTCGGTGCGCTCGGCTTCGCCTCCGTGACGTCAGGCCTTCCGATCCTCGGATGGTTCATGATCGTTGCAGGCTTCGTTGCTGCTGCAGTCACGGTGTCATCCAGGGTGCGTGAGAACCGCCGGCTGTTGCGCCGCTGGGCTGACGAAGATGATCGCGAGCAGGACTGACTGGCCGTCTCGGGAGCGGATCGTCCACCGAGACGTCGAGCCGAGGTCTGCGGCGAGGCTGATGGCGGCGCGAGCGCGCGGCGCGGTGACCAGAAGTGCGGAGTTCTGCCCGGGGCATCGAGCGTCCCAGAGGGGGACTCTTCGTGGCGCCGCTGCCGGCTGGCGGGTTCCGGACGTCGCAGCCCGTCGTCACCGCCCGTGGTCGGTGCGCAGCGACGGCACTGCCACGATGGTGCTGTGCGCATCCTCGTGGCCGGTGGTTCCGGTGTCCTCGCCCGATCGGTCGTCCCCCTGCTCCTCGCAGCGGGGCACGACCTGACGCTGACGTCCCGCTCGGCGGAGAAGGCGCGACTGCTCGAAGGTCCTGGCGTGGACGCGGCGGTGCTCGACGCGCTGGACCGTGACGGCACGATGGCGACGGTCGCGAGCGCGGAACCCGACGTCGTCTTGCACCTGATGACGGACCTCGGCACGGGGAACTCGGCCAGCAACGCGCGACTCCGGTCGACGGGGACCCGGAACCTGGTCGACGCGGCACGAGCAGCCGGGGTGGACCGGATCGTCGCGCAGAGCATCTCGTGGGTCTACCCGCCCGGCACGGAACCGGCCACCGAGGCGGACCCGTTGGACCCGGACGCGGCAGAACCCCGCCGAACGACGGTCACCGCCGTGCGCGCGCTGGAGGACGCCGTTCAGGAGGTCGGCGCAGGGGTCGTGCTGCGGTTCGGGCAGCTGTACGGACCGGGGACCTGGTACTCGGCCGAGGGTCGGTTCGGCGAGGCCGCTCGTGCGGGCCTGCTCCCTGCGACCGAGACCGTGACCTCGTTCGTGCACGTCGATGACGCCGCAGCGGCCGTGGTCGCCGCACTCGGCTGGACAGCCGGTGTCCGGAACGTCGTCGATGACGAACCAGCATCCGGAACCGCTTGGGTCCCGGCCTTCTCGGCAGCAGTCGCCGGCCCGACCCCGCGTGTTGAGCAGACCGGCGACCTCGGGCGGCCGGTGTCGAACCAGCTCGCCCGCGAGTCGGGCTTCACGCCTCGCTGGTCGAGCTGGCGGACGGGCTTCGCCCGCCCGTGATCGGGCCACGCCCTGGTGGCAGCGATACTCGTGGGATGACTCGTGCTCTCGTCCTCGTCGACATCCAGCGTGACTACTTCCCAGGCGGAGCGTTCCCTCTCATCGAACCGGAGGCAGCGGCCACCGCGGCGCGTACGGTCCTCGAGAAGTTCCGTGCGTCTGGTGAGCTCGTCGTGCACGTCTTCCACGTCAGCACCGACCCTGACGCCTCGTTCTTCCGCCCCGGGACGGCTGGAGTGGAGTTCCATCCGTCGGTCGAACCGGCCGAGGGTGAGGTGGTGCTCGAGAAGCACCGGCCGAACAGCTTCATCGACACCGGCCTGCGTGGCGTCCTCGATGATGCCGATGTCACCGAGCTGGTGATCGTCGGGATGATGAGCAGCATGTGCATCGACTCGACCACACGGGCCGCTCACGAGCTCGGGTACCGGAACATCGTGGTGCCTGACGCCTGCACGGCGCCGGACCTGCGGTACGGGGACACGGTCGTGCCGGGCGCGGCTGTGCACGCCGCGTTCATGGCCGCGCTCGACGGCAGCTTCGCGACCCTGACGGACAGCAGCTCGCTCAGCTGATCGGCCGGCTCCTCGGTCTCGTCGTCCCGTGCCCCATCCATCAGTGGACAATTGCGAGCGCCACTTGCTCGCGACACGTGTTCACCAGATGTCGCGGTAGGTGATGTCGATCTGCTTGGTTGACGCGGGTGTCAGTTCGAGATCCAGACCTGCGACCGCGACCTGTCGCACAGTTTCCGCAGGGACGGTGAAGGTGTTCTCCTTGTGGTCGGTGATGAGGGCCACGGAGAGTGTGACGTCGTAGCCTTCATCGCGTAGTTGAGCAAATAGGTCCGCCGCATCTTCTGGCAGCAACCGCAAGATCCAGTGCACCCGCCCCCAAGGGTCCTGCCCGTGCTCTGCGCGGATCTCGTGAACGTGGCGGTTGCTGAACAGATTCCAGATGGAGACGTCGAAGGTGCGGGGACCATCGCCCTTGAGGTCGCCGATCTCGTACTGCTCGTCGGGACTGACACCCAGGAGCTGCGTCACTTCTGCCGAAGAGCCACGCTGGCCGTGGATCTGCAGCTCCACCTGAATGCTCTTGATCACGTCGGCAGTCTCCCACTCGGGCGACGGCGCCTGCGCCGAGTGCGCGGACGACCAATGTGCTGTCCGACCCTTCTATGGGTGATGTCAAGTGATCATCGTTGTGGCGAGGCTCGGGGACTAGCGTTTCCGAACGTGACCAACAGCTTCGTGACCGCGCGTTTCTCTCCTGGACCCTGGTGGGGCTTCAACGGAGTGGACGTCCTGGAGCTCGACGACGTCTCACTGGTCCGACGGCGCTTCAAGCTGTTGCGTGGCCGCGTGCCGACCGCAGTCTCGCTGTCCTCCGTCGCCCTTGTGTCGGTGGAGGTCCGGTCAAGAAAGCGCGGTGGTGATGCTCAGTGGGTTCGCATGGTCCTGCTTCTCGGCGGGGCTCGTAGGACTTTCACCGGACGAGTGCGTGATGGGCGGCCTTTCGCCCAGGCGCTTGCTCGTCGGGTGACTACGGCGCCCACCACCTGAGCCTCCTCGCGAGATCAGCTGACTGAATGCACGCTTTCCCTCGTGATGTCAGGCGGTCATTGTGGCGGTGAGGTGTCGGTAGATCTGTCGGGCGATGTAGCGCTTGAGCATGCGCTTGACTCCTCTCGCGGTCTTCCCTTCGGCGAGACGACGTTGCTTGTATGCGCGGGTGTCGGGGTCGTAGGAGAGCCTGACGCGGGCGACGGTGTCGAGCGCGGAGTTCAGCCGTCGGTCGCCGTGCCGGTTCAGTCGGTGTCGGCTGGTGTTGCCGCTGGAGGCGGGGATCGGGGCCGGGCCGGCCAGCGACGCGAACGCGGCTTCGCTGCGGACTCGGCCCACATGCGAGTACGCGGTGAGGAACACGGCGGCTGAGACGGGGCCGACGCCGGCGATGTCCAGTACAGACGGTGCCAGAGCGGACACGTGCAGTCGGAGCGCGTCCTGGTTGGCTTCGAGCTTGCCGGTCAGGTCGATGACGTCGCGGGCGAGGCGGACCGCTTCGTCGCGGGCGATGAGCCTGTCGATGTCGTCGCTGGGGTGGTGCACCAAGTCCCGCTGGAGCCAGCGATGAGGTGCATCGGCGCTGCGGCCCCCCGCGCGTTGTGAGGACGGTAAAACCGCGCAGACGTTCTTCGAACTTGCTCGTAGGCACTTCCCGGACGCGCTTCCTCGCCGGTACGGCAGTACGGAACCGCTTGAGCACCGGTGGGAACCCGGCGGGGCGGAAGCGTTCGTCACCTCCCTCAACGAAGAGCCGATGGTTGGTGCCAGGATCTCGTGGACGGGGAGCGGCCTGGTCGCAGACGGAAGCCTCGGCTCGTTCTTCTGGGAGGACGCGGTGGTGACGTCCCACTCCCTGACGATCCTCGCGAATGCCCTCGACGACGTCCGTCACCGCGAATCGGTCGTGCGGTTGTTCAGCGCGTTCGCCAGCCGGATCGACGCCGTGTACGCATCCGCTTCAATCCTGCACGGCGCGGAGTGGTCCGGTCGCCAGCTCTGGTATCCCACCTCCGCAGAACACGAGCTCGGCCTCGGCCCTCGTGGCATCTGGAAGGGGTTGCCGCCGACACCGACGTGGCTGTCGTGGTTCGGTACCGACTACGCCGACGAGATCGGACCTCACCTCTCGTTCGGCTCGGTGCAACGCCACGACAGTGGCCTCTTCCACCGGGCCGCGATCGAGCCGGCCGATCGAGCGGATCTCGCACGTCTGCTGACCCCCACGACGCCACCCGGCAGTCGCCGATGGTTCGGCCTCCACAGGCCACGACAGCGACAAGCACCCGAGCCCGACTCGTGGCTTCCGATCGAGTACCTCGCCACCACATCGCAATCGGACCCGACGACGTATCCGACAGCGGAATCCGCCCCGATTGTTCCCCGGATGCTGCGTACGTGACCTGGGCAAGACGCCGCAGACCCAACTGCAAGAGAAGCCCACACGCCCGAGGGGCGATCGGCTATCGGTACGGGCTGCTCGTAGGCTTGCTGGGTGATCGCGCGAGTTCTTGGTTCTGGTCGTCCTCTCGTCGCCCTCCACGGTTTCGGGGTGGACCACCGGATCATGCTGCCGCTGGCGGATGCGGTGCAGGACCTGCCTTGGCGGATGGTGTTCCTCGACCTGCCGTGGGCTGAAGCCGCCGCGGCGACCGCAACCGCGACGAGCGCGGTCGACGTGGCCGACGGCGTCCTCGCCAACATCGACGCCCACCTCGGCGACGAGCCCTTCGCCGTCATCGGGAACTCATTCGGCGGCATGATCGCCCGACATGTCGCCCACGAACGCCGAGACCACGTCCTCGGCGTCGCGACCCTGGCGGGCGTCGTGCATCCGGCACACGCAGATCGCGCCGTCCCGGAGCGCACCGTGCTGCACACCGAACCGTCCGTCCTCGAAGCCGCCGGTGACGCGCGAGAAGCATTCGCAGAGGTCAGCGTCATCCAGGACGCCGCCGCGTTCACAGCGTTCGAGCGGTACGTACTGCCCGGTCTCCGTGGCGCCGACCCTGCTGTGATGGACCGCATCGCCGCCGACTACGCACTGGATGCCGTGCCGGAGGAGCGCCACCCGGAACCGTTCACCGCTCCGGCGCTGCACCTGTTCGGTCGGCAGGACGACGTCGTCGGCTACGAGGACGGTCTCGCACTCCGGGACCACTACCCGCGAGGGAGCTTCGTCGTCCTCGACGGTGCTGGACACAACGTGCACCTCGAGCAACCCGGGATCACCGCCGCTCTGATCCGAGACTGGCTCGCACGGATCGACCGGTAGAGGATCGGCTAGTGAGACGTCAACCTGAGGACGGCGGTGTCCAGGGTCAGCGGTACCACTCCTCGTCGATCGTGGCGAGTCTCGACGGCCGCAGTTCCCCGGCCAGGCCGTAGAAGCGCTGGAAGGCCATGATGAGCGGGCGCCACCGGTCCGGGTCGATGCGGTCCGTCGTCCCCGCTGCGCGGATGTCCTCATGCACGTGGACGCGGGAGACCGCGGCTTCGAACAGGAACGTCGCGTCATCGCCCGGCTCCTGCCCCGCGAGCGTGTGCGCGTCGACGACGCGTGCTTCGAGGTGCACCGGGCACTCGTCGATCCGCTCGGCGCGGACGGTGTCCCCGGGCCGACCGTGCAGGCCGGCTGTCGCGAGCTTGTCCGGGACGTGCCGGTAGCCGACCCGCTCCTTCCCGACCGGGACGGGATCGCGCCCGGTGGTGAGGGCGAGGGCGTCCACAGCCGAGACCAGCGGGGCCGAGGGCAGGTTGATGACGCACTCTCCCGTCTCCAGCAGGTTCCTCGCGGTCTGGGACCGGCCGCCCATGCCGAGCACGGCGGTGTGTCCGAGCCAGAACACCGACGACATCGGTGCGGTGTTCGTCACGCCCTCCGCGTCGACGGTGCTCAGGAGGACGACGGGTGTGCCGAAGTAGAGGATCGCGGGATCGATCTGGGTGTGCTGCACGGGCTGCTCTCTGTCGGGGCCCGCGTCGGTCGCGAGCACCGCTGAGTCTCGCGGTCTGTGCACGCGAGGGCTGGCGGGTTCCGGACGTCGCAGCCGGGCACCCCTGTCGGTGGCTGTCCCGTCCCGTCGGCCCTGCGTCCACGAGGCGGTGCGCACCTCGGTGTGGGGGATGATCGAGTGGAGCAACGGACGGGATGCTCGTCTCGTGGAACGGGGGATCGATGACGATCGAGATGTTGTGGGAGCAGGACGAGCCGGACGAGGTGCTCCGCGATCGCTTCGGCTTCGCGGACGCTGCGGCGGTGGGCGACTGGGTCGTCTCGATGCTCGACCGGCACTGGGACATCCGGGTCGGCTCCCCGGAGCGGGTCGTGTTGAGCGACCGCAACGCCCTCGCGTGGGTGCGCCGGGGCGACGAACGACTCCTGCTGAAGTGGTCGGTCGCCCCTGAGCGATCCGAGCGGCTCGCGTTCGTCGCGCAGGTCACCGCGTGGCTCGGCACGCTCGGACTGCCCGTGTCGGCTCCGGTACCGGCGACCGCCGGCGACCTGCAGCTGACGGACGAGGGCGTGTCCATGAGCCTCCAGCGCGTCATCGACGGATCGCACCTGGACGTCGAGGACGCAGCACAGGTCAGATCGGCCGGGGCGACACTCGCTCGACTGCACGATGCGCTCCGCTCCTGGCCCGCGCAGGACCCGCGGCCCGAGGTGCTCGCTGTGCCGACACCGCTCACGGAGCAGGTCAGCGACTGGATCGCTTCCGAGCCGCCGACGCTGTCGCCGCGTGCTCGGGACGTCCTGGGGTGGCTGCTCGGACGAGCGCCGGCCGATCTGCCGCCTGTGCAGATCGTGCAGGGCGACTACCGCGCTGCGAACATCCTGTGCGCCGGCGGCGCGGTCGTCGGGGTCCTGGACTTCGAGGAGCTCCGCGTCGACCACCGGATCGTCGAGCTCGCCCGTTCAGCGGTCCTGCTCGGCACGCTCTTCCGGGACTGGGGGCCCGTGTCGGAGTCCGTGCGGCAGCGGTTCCTGGACGGCTACCGGACGGTCGCTGTCCTCACCGACGAGGAACTCCGGTGGTGGCGGGTCCTCGTCCTCTGGTACTCCTTGGCACTCGTGCCTCCCGGCGACGACCCCACCGGCTGGGGGCGAGCAGCGGTCGAGGCCCTCGGGCACGCGACGAGAGAGCATCGCACCGCTCCGACGTCCCCGGCTCAGCGGACGTCGCGCGCGCCGTCATGACCGCCGTCGGACGGCCATCCCGATGCTCCCGACGAGCAGGACCGCTCCTGTGACGACGGCGAGCGGTGTGCCGAGGAACCCGCTTCGACGGGAGCACCTGCTGACACCCGCACGGCGGCACGGAACCGGTGCTGACGCGGATCAGGGACGGTGATCGTTCCGTCGCCGGTGGTTGCGTTCGTCGTCCGCGAGCCTGCTCGCGGTGTCCGCAGGAACGCCGGGCCCCACGCCGTTCCCGGCATCCTGCCCCCTCCCGACCGCGGCCAGCACTCCGAAGAACCAGTTGACGAACCGCATGGCGCCCTCCTCTGCGTCGACCCTCGTGACCATCCTGGCCGACCGCCGCTCTCGACGCACGGTGATCCGTGCCTCCTGAACGGGCCGCCGGCGGCGGCATCGTCGACGTGCATCCCGGCCAGACGATCTCCTTCGCGCCCGGCGGGGAGCACTTCCACGCTGCCCGTCAGGACAGCTTCATGGAACACATCGCTGTCCTCGAAGCTGCCGACGATCCCACCCGGACCGACTCCTGGCTCGAACTGAACACCGACGACGACAACGGCACGAACTGAGAGATCGAGCAGCTACCGTGTCGCCATGGCGAGGCTCTTGATCACCGGCATGTCCGGAGCGGGCAAGTCGACCTTGCTCGGCGAACTCGAGCGCCGTGGTCACCACACCGTCGACACGGACCATCAAGGATGGAGCGACGGCGACGGCGGTCCGTGGAAGACCGACCAGATGGCGCACCTCCTGCAGGCCCGAGACCACGTCGTGGTCGGTGGGACTGCAGAGAACCAGGCCGACTTCTCCGATCGCTTCGACCACGTCGTCCTCCTCAGCGCTCCGCTCCACGTGCTGCTCCACCGTGTTCGTCACCGGCAGGACAACCCGTACGGGCACGCCGCGCACGAGCGTGCGGCGTGCCGACGTCACGTTGCCGAGGTCGAACCGCTCCTGCGCCGCGGAGCCGACATCGAGCTCGACGGTCGGAAGCCTGTCCACGAGCTGGCGGACGCCGTCGAGTCGATGATCCGCGGCGCGTGAGCGAGCGCTCGGTCGTCCCCTGCCGCGGCAGGACGGGCCACCGGACGCGGTGGAAGCGAGCGGAGTGGCTCCCCGCGCAGCGAGGGCATCCTGTCGGAAGATGGGTCGGTGAACCGCACCGATCGCCTCTACGGTCTCGTGGAGGAGCTGCGGGCCGTGTCACCTCGGCCGAGGAGCGCCCGTCGCCTCGCTGAGCGCTTCGAGGTGTCCGTGCGGACCATCGAGCGGGACCTCGCAGCGCTGCAGCAGTCGGGTCTGCCGATCTGGGCGGAGCCCGGCCGGACCGGTGGGTACGTCATCGACGCCTCGGCGACGCTCGGCCCCGCGGGGTTCACGCTGGACGAGGCCCTCGCGGTGCTGATCGGGCTCGGCACGCTCCGGCACAGCCCGTTCCGGCAGTCCGCCCGGACGGCGGCCCGGAAGATGCTCGCGGTGATGCCGGACCAAGATGCGGCACGCGCGAGCGCCTTCGCATCCCGGGTGCACTTCCTGGAGAGCGACGAGGACACGACCACGCCGGTCGCGTTCGCCGAGGCCCTGCGCGCGGACCGGGTCGTCCAGCTGCGCTACCAGGACGCGGGCGGTGCGGAGTCCACCCGGGACGTCGAACCGCTGGGGTCGATCGAGAAGGAAGGGCAGTGGTACCTGATCGCCTGGTGCCGGCTCCGACACGGTGTGCGGGCGTTCCGCGGCGACCGGATGCTCTCGGTCAGGGTCACCGACGAACGGCCCCCGACGCGCACGCTCCGCGCCGAGGACCTCGCGATCCAGTACGGACGACTCAGGTCCGTCATCGACGACTGAACCGGAGCGGACGACTTCCGCGAAACACCGACAGGACGGTGTCGCGACGACCAGCGATGCTGGGGATCCCATCCCACACGCACCACCGGAGGAACCCCATGTCGTTCACGTCCATCCGCATCGTCACCGACGACCTCGACGGTCTCGTCGCCTTCTACGAGCAGGTCACCGGCCGGCAGGCCGAGCGCCCCGCCCCGGTCTTCGCGCAGTTCAGCGGTCCCGGCGCGAACCTCGCGATCGCCAGCACCGAGACCGTCGCGATGCTCGACGGCGCGCTCACTCCCGCGACGAACCGATCCGTGTTCATCGAGTTCGAGGTCGCGGACGTCGACGGCGCGTTCGCCGGGCTCGGACTCGCGGACGACGACGTGGTCCTCGAGCCGACCACGATGCAGTGGGGCAACCGCTCCGCACTGGTCCGGGACCCGGACGGCAACGTCGTCAACCTGTTCAGCAAGCCGACCGCCGAGTAGACGGAGGGGGTCACCGAGCGAGCGGCCACGTCGTGCTGGAGGAGTCGACCGGTTCGTCGTCCCCGCGACGAGCCCGCTCCGCATCCCTCTGCCGGCGGAACGCTCGACCGAGAAGTCAGCGGACCAGCCGCACCGTGGTCTCGATCGGTCCGAAGCTCGACGTGGCGCCGTCGGCGGCGAACCCGTTCCGTCGGTAGAAGGCGTGCGCGCGGGGGTTGTCGGCCGCGACCCACAGTGATGCCGGTCGCCGCCCGAGCGCCGCGTCCAGGAGCGCTTGCCCCGCTCCGTTGCCGTGGGCGCGCGCGAGCACGTACAGCATCGTCAGCTCCTCGGGACGGACAGCGTCGGGACCCGGCGTCGAGTCCGTTGCGCCGAACCCGACGAGGCCGGACTCGTCCGCGGCGACGACGGTCGTCGAGGCGTCCCGCTCCAGGATCGCCTGCCACATGTCGACACGTCGCTCGACGCTGAACCAGGTGTCGGTGTCGGGATCGTCGACGAAGCGTCCGTAGGTCTCGCGCCACGAGGTGGCGTGGACGCGGGCGATGCCCGCTGCGTCGGCGAGCGCCGCCGGCCGGATGACGAGTGCAGTGGGGTCGGTCGCTTCCACACCTCGACCGTAGCGACGACGACCGCTCTCGTCGACAGCGTTGCGGAGGTCGCCGGGAGCGGCTCGGTGTCAGACTGCTCCCGTGCGTGACGGTGGGGTGGTCGTCTTCGACTTCGACGGGGTGCTGACGAGTCGGGACACGATGGTGTTCGTCTGTCGGCTGCGCCTCCTGGGCGACCCACGTCGACTCGTCACTGCGGTCCCGTCGCTCCTGCGACGGTCGTTCACTCGCAATGCCGGGGTTCGTCAGCGGTCGGACCGGGCACTCGTCGAGGGGCGTTGCGTGGTCTGGACCGCGCAGGGTACGAGGACCTGACCCGGGTCGTGGTGTCGCGCTTCGTCGACGCTGGTTGGCTGCGGCACGACCTGGTGGCGGAGTTGCGGTCGGCGGCATCGGGAGGCCGGACGGTGGTGGCGACCGCGAGCGAGTCGATGCTCGTCCGCGCGTTCCTCGACGTGCTCGACGTCCGCGGTGTCGCGGTCCTCGGGTCGGAACTCGAACTGACGGCACGCGGGCTCCGGTTCGCTGTGCACAACGTCGGCGAGCAGAAGCTCGCCACCCTCCGAGCGGCTCGCGTCCCGCTGGCCGCAGCGAGGTTCTACACGGACTCCGTGACGGACCTCCCGGTGGCAGCCGCGAGCTCCGAGACCGTCTACGTCGGTGCGGACGACGAGGCGCTGCGCCGTCTGCCGCGGTCCACGCCCTGGCACCCCGCAGGTTCCTCCAGCGACCGGTAGCCGATCGTCACTCGGGACGGCGCGCTCGTCGTGCGACCTTGCTCGGGGGGACGCGGTCTGCCAGCGTTGGCGCATGGGCGACGACGTGACCACGCTGGGTCGGGTGCCCGGGTTCCGCTCGTACTGGTCCGCTGCGACCGTTTCGTCGTTCGGGTCAGCGGTGAGCGCGGTGGCGGTCCCGGTCCTCGTGGTGCGGGTGCTGGACGCCAGTCCGTTCGAGGTGGGGCTGGTGAACGCTGCCCAGTTCCTGCCGTACGCCGTGTTCGGCCTGGTGGTCGGCGTCTTCGTCGACCGCTTCCGGCGGAAGCCGCTCCTGGTCTGGGCGAGTGTCGGTCGCGGCGTCAGCCTCGCGGCGATCCCGGTGCTCTGGTCGGTCGGGCTGTTGGACCTCTGGGTGACGGCGGCGGTGTTGTTCGTGTTCGGCATCCTGTCCGTCGTCGGCTTCGCCGCGACCCAGTCGCTCCTGCCCCGGATCGTGCCCGCCCCACTCCTCCTGACGGCGAACGCGCGGGTGGACCAGAGCGAGGCGGCGGCGCAGACGGCGGGTCCGGCGCTCGGAGGGGTCCTGGTCAGCGTCGTGACGGCGCCGGTGGCGATCGCGCTCGACGCGGTGAGCTACTTCGTCGACGCCGTCCTCGTCGCCCGGGTCCCCGTCGTCGAGCAGGAGCGGACCCGCGACGGGGGAACGAGCGAGCAGGAGGGGACCCGCTCCGGGGGAACGGGACTTTGGAGCGACATCGTCGACGGCCTGCGTTGGACGTACGGCCATCCGACGCTCGCCCCGTTGGCGTTGTCCACGCACCTCTGGTTCCTCGCCAACGCCGCCGGGCTGACGGTGTTCGCGATCGTCGCGCTCCGGACGCTCGCGCTCCCAGCGGCGGTGTACGGCGCCGTCATCGCCGTCAGCGGCGTGGCGATGCTCGTCGGTGCCAGCGCCGCGCCGCGCCTCGGAGCGCGCTTCGGTGCCGGTCGGACGATCATCGGCGCTCGGGCCGCGTACCCGGTCGCCTGGGCGGCGATCACGCTCGTGACCGTCGGGATCGGTGGCGCAGCACCGCCGACGACGGTGGTGGTCCTCTTCGTCGCGTTCGCCGTGCACGGCGTCGCCGCGGGCTGTGAGAACGCGAACGAAATGAGCCTGCGCCAGACGGTCACCCCCGACGCGCTCCTCGGGCGGATGAACGGCACCATGCGCAGCGCGAACAGGACGCTCGCGGCCGCGGGAGCGGTGGGCGGTGGGGCACTCCTGACCGTCGCTGGACACGGTGTGGCCCTGCTCGCGGTGACCCTCGTGTCCGCCGCAGCCGTCGTGGTGGCCGTGTGCTCGCCACTGCGGACGGAGACGGACCGGTAGGGGATCGGGGTGCTCGCCACCGCCGGTGGGCTGCTCACCCGCTGGGTCGCGGCGCTCGACGCCCGACCGGCAGGACCGGCCCGGAACGAGTCGCCGCGACGAGACGGCCCACGGTGGACTTCCCGGCTCCGGGCATCCCGGTCAGGATCACGATCGACACGTGGCCATCCGACCACACGGCGGTCGATCCCGCGCCCGACAGGGAGCCCACGGGCGAGGAAGCTCAGGCACGAGGTGAGAGCATCGGAGCATGACCGTCACCGAACCGGACGTCCGCCGCGTCGTCGAGACGTCGGGCAGTGACCTCGACGCCGCTCGAGCGATGTTCGAGTCGGCGTACGGTGCGTCGGGCTTCCTGCCGGAGCGGACGGAGCGGCAGTTCGGGTACCGGTTCCGCGCGGTCGGCGACGCGACGCTGACGTTCGACGCGAAGCGCTTCGACGCCCGGATGATCGGCGAGGTCGACGCGACGAGCCACTACTTCGTCACCTGGGTCAGCGACGGTGGCGGCGTGGTGGACGTCGGCCGTGACGAGGTCGTGCTCGCTCCCGGCCGTCCCGTGGTGTTCCCGAGTGAGCGGGCGTTCCGCTTCGACCTCGAGGACGTGCGGCAGAACGTGGTGCAGTTCGACCGGCGGACACTCGAGAAGGTCGCCGCCGAGGTGCACGGGGTCGAGCCGGCGCCGATCGTGTTCGACCACGCGCTCGCCCCCGACCGCGAGGCCGTGCGCACCTGGAACACGGAGCTCCGCGAAGCGGCCGCCGTGGTCCTCGGGCCTGCCCCGGTGACGCCCCTGGCGATGGCTGCGGCAGCGCGTCGGACGGCCTTCGCACTGCTCCGCACGTTCCCGCACGTCACACTCGCGTCGAAGGCACCGGTGCCGCCCACCGCGAAGGGCCGGGTCAAGCGGGCCGTCGAGTACATGCACGCCAACGCCGACACCCCGATCTCCACGACCGACGTCGCCGAGTACGTCGGCCTCAGCGTCCGCGGGTTGCAGCAGGGGTTCCAGCGACAGGTCGGCCAGTCGCCGAACGCGGTCCTGCGGGGCATCCGCTTCGACCGCGTCCGCGCGGAGCTGCAGTACTCGTCGGTCGGTGAGACGACCGTCGCCGCGGTGGCCCGCGAGTGGGGCTTCGCGCACGCCGGCCGCTTCTCCGCCGCGTACGCGCGGCGGTTCGGCGAGTTGCCGAGCGAGACGCTCCGTCGCTGACCGGCGGGGGTCGGGACCACAGGACGGACGGGAGGCACGGTGCCAGCTGGCACCGTGCCTCCCGTCCGTCTCCCGGTCGTGTCCGCGATCCGGGCTCAGGCACTCGTGGTGAGCCGCAGGACCAGGACCGCCAGCGCCGTCAGTGCGACGACTGCTGCGATCCCGAGCACGGGGGACCACGCGCCGGTGCGGCCCTGCTGCGACCGGCGGATCCCGACGACCGCGCCGACGGAGACGGCTGCGATGCCGCCGAAGGAGGTCAGCCCCTCGCTGACGAACCACCCGGTGTCCGAGCAGCCCGTGCGCGGGAACTCCGAGCACAGCGCGTAGGCGCGGAGGTTCAGGTCGAACACGAACAGGGCGCAGCCGAGCACCACGACGACCCCGGCGACCCCGAGGGCCCAGGTGAGGACGAGGTCGAGGCGGGACGACCAGCGGCTGCGGGGTGCTCGTGGGGGATCCGTCGTCATCCGCTCTGCTCCCGGGGTGTGGTCGTCACACGAGGCCGCGCGTCGGCCACTGCGTGAGGTCATCATCCCAGAGGGCCGGATCCCGGAGCGGCGGGCGCTCGTCGAGGATCTCGAGGGCGGTGATCCGCTCGATGCGGAACCCGCGGACGGCTCCCCGCAGGCGGCACCATCCGGCGAGGACCCAGGACTCGCCGGCGCGGAGGATGCCCATCGTCTCGACGACGCGCACTGTGGTGACCGGTGTGCCGGTGTCGTCGTCCGGCTCGCCCACGTAGGTGAGCCGGACGACGCTGCGTGCCGCGATGACGTCGCCCAGGATCCCGAGCGGTACCGCTGCGCCACCGGCAGGGGCGACCGCGTCGACGACGCGGATCCTGCTGAGCGCGTCGTGCACGGCGTCGTGGTGCTCCGCACGCATGACCGCGCGGACCTTCGCCGCTGCCCGCATCGCCGCTGATCGGTACGGCGAGGACTCGAGCAGGCCGAGGCCGGCGAGGACCGCGAGGGTCTCACCGTCGGAGAGGTTGAGCGGCGGCATCGAGTACTCGCGGAGGATCGAGTACCCGCCGGAGGCTCCGGCATCGGCGTAGATCGGCACCCCGGCGAGCTGCAGGGCCGCGAGGTCGCGTTCGATCGTCCGCTGGGACACCTCGAAGCGCTGGGCGAGCCGAGCAGCGGACCACGGCCGCCGTGCACCTCGCAGGACGTCGACGAGGGCGTACTGCCGCTCGGCTCGCTTCATGCCGTGATCCTGGCAGGTGCCGGTGTCACTCGGTGTCCGCGCTGCGCATGCTGCGCTGGCCGCCGGCGGACCAGACCCGGCGGACCCGGCCGTCCTCGTCGAAGTCGAAGACGTCGACCCCACCGACGTGGACGTCTCCGGCGTGCATGTCCCAGATGAGCCGGCCGTGGTTCCCGTCGACGGCGTCGGCGATGGTGGTGAACACCGCGTCCGGGTGCTGCCCGTGCCACCAGTCGAGGTAGCGAGCGAAGTCCGCGGCGGTCCGGATGTCGTCCGCGGGGGTGGAACCGTCGGGTTCCGTCACGGCGAAGCGGATCCGGAAGTCCGCCGCGCAGAGTTCGCGGGCGAGCGAGGCATCACCGTTCCACATGGGCAACCACCGGTCCAGGGAGCTGCGAGCGGATGGGATCGGGGGGTGTGTGGTCGAGTCGTCGTTGTGCATCCGTCCACCGTCGTCGACGACTGCGACAACGGTGTGTCGGTGTTCGGAGCCCCGTTCCACCGGAACCAGGGGCTTCGGTCAGTCGAGGAAGCCCGCCGCGCGGAACGCCCGGTCGTAGACGTCGAGGACCACCGCTTCCTTCCGCGCGTTGTAGTCCGTGACACGCTGCGCCGTCCCGTGCGCGGCGGCACGCTTGGCCGCCGCGTACCGTTCCCGGTCGGCGGCGTCCGTGCGCAGCCAGTCGCGGAACACGACGTGCTTGACGAGTTCGGGGCTGTCCGGGCCGAAGACGTGCACGTTGGTGGCGACACCCCGGCCGGCGGACGCGTCCCCGCCGACGGGGTGGACGCCACGCACCAGACGGTGCTCGTGCCACCACGGTTCCCGGACCGTCAGCACGAAGCCGGCGTCCTGCAGCCGGGGGAGCCAGCCGTCCTCCGCCGCGGGGTCGGCGACCGTGAGGTCGAGGTCGATCACCGGTTTCGCGGGCAGGCCCGGCACGGCCGTCGACCCGACGTGCTCGATGCGGACCGCCCGCGTGCCCAGCGCCGCGCGGATCCGGTCGGCGATCCGCTCGGCCAGATCCGGCCAGGACGCGTCGTACTCCACCACCTCGATGGCGGTGGGCGTCGGCTCGACCACCCACGGGCTCGCACCAGGGGGCACCGGGGGTTCGTCGAAGCGCAGGATCTCGTCACGGCTCGGCACGCCGGAAGCCTAGCGACCTCGACCCGCTGCGCCGGAGCGAGCCCGGGCGCTGCCGACACCTCGGGTCAGCGGCTGTCGCCGATGCCCCCACCGACCCAGGTCGACTGCAGGGTGTCGTCGGTGAGGCTGCAGTTGTAGATGGCGTACGGGTCGTCGTGCCCGTCGAGGAACTCGAAGGGGTAGATGAGCTGGTACTCCCCGTTGGCAGCCGTGTACCCGGACGGGTCCTCGGTGAACGTCAGCCGCACGCCGGCGTCGGCGGCGCCGGTGCTGCACTGCTCGTAGATGTGCTGCGCGAGCGCCGAACCGCTGGCGGTCGACGTGGGCGTCGGGGTCGGCGTCTCCGGCACGGTGGTCGCTGTCTCCGAGGGAGTGGGAGCCGGGGTCGACGTCGTGACGTCGGTGGCCTCCGTCGCGGAGGCCGAGGGCGCCGGTGTCGGGTCCGCCGAGGAGCACGCGGTGAGGGCGGCTGCGACCGTCAACACGGTCAGGACGGTTCCGGCGAGACGGACGGGCATGGTCACGGTTGCTCCTCGAGTGCGGGTGCGCAGGGACGGTGACGGAGGAACGCGCACCCTGGTCCCCCCAGGCACTCGGGCCTCGGCACGGCGCCCCACCCGATGTCCTCGAACATCGTCCCGGCGCCTGCTGGAACCCTGGGAGCAGGAGGAGCCCGTGGTCGCCCCGCTGCTCGGTAGCGTGGTCCTCGTGATCGACGACGAGGCGGTGGACCGTGGGCGTGCGGTCGTGCTCGACCAGCTCCGGTGGATCGACGGGGCGGCCGACACGTGGACGATGCTGCGCTCTGGAGCGGGGCTCGCGGCGATCGTCGGAGCGCTCGCCGCGTCGGCGGGTGCGGCTTCCCCGGACGTCGTCGTCGGCATCGAGTCGCGGGGCTTCGTGCTCGCTCCCGCCGTCGCGCTGGCGCTCGGGGTCGGGTTCGCCCCGGTCCGCAAGGACGGAGCGGTGTTCCCTGGTCCGCTCGTCGCGCGGCGCACCGAGGTCGATTACCGCGGCAACCGCCGGACGCTCTCGGCGCGGCGGGACCTGTTCGCTCCGGGGCAACGGGTCGTGCTGGTCGACGACTGGATCGAGACCGGGAGCCAGGCATCCGCCGTCGCCCGCCTGGTCGAGGAGTGCGGGGCCGAGCTCGTCCTGGTGGTCGTGGTCGTCGACGAGACGGACCCAGCGACGCGCGTGGGCCTGCCGCCGATCACGAGCCTCGTGCGTGCCGCCGAACTGTGACCCGTGGCGGTCCAGCTGCCCGGGGCGGTATGATGACGACCACGAAACCTCCACCGCTCGCGGTGGAGGTTTTCTCGTGTGACCACTCCGACAGCAGCCCTCACCGTCAACCGAGCCGACGCTCCGGACCGACCCGTGCTCGACCAGCTCTGGACCATGTTCCGGCACGAGATGTCCGCGTTCACCGCGGCGCTCCCCGACGCGCACGGGCGGTTCCGTCAGGAACGTCTGGACGCCGGGTTCACGCGTTCCGACCACGCCGTGCACCTGTTCCGTCTCGGGTCCCACCCTGTCGGACTCGCGGTGCTGCGCGGCCTGGACGCCGACGAACGCGTGATCAGCAGCTTCTTCGTCGTGCACGGCGCGCGCCGGTCGGGCATCGGCCGGGAGGCGGTCCGTCGCCTGACAGGACAGCGTCCCGGTCGCTGGTCCGTCGCGTTCCAGGACGCCAACACCGTCGCGTCGGCCTTCTGGCGGTCCGTGGCCGCGGAAGCCGACGACGAGTGGGTGCTCGAACACCGGGCCGTGCCCGGGCGGCCGGAGCTGGCTCCGGACGCCTGGGCATCTTCGCCGTCCGCGTGTCGGGTCCCGCAGCCGACAGAACCTACCCTGGGGGGATGCTCTCCCGACGTGACGCCGCGATCCGACTCGACATCCCGATCGAGATGGCGGTCCACCACGGGATCCCGGCACGCCTCAGCGAGGCCGAGCTCGACGCGATCGACCAGGACCCGCCGGCGTGGCTCGCGCAGTCCCGAGCGAACCGGACCGGTGCCAAGAAGGTGTGGACCCGCCTGGAGTGCGTCGTCTGCGGTTACGCGGAGTCGGCGAGGCCGAAGAAGTGGTGGCCCGAGTGGGACTACCTGATGTGCGACTACCACGCGCCCTACCAGGCACCCGAACCCACCGCAGGGTTCACCCGCCGCGAGGTCGAGGGCGTGGGGAGCCGTTTCGTGGCACTGGTGGACGAGCGGCCCTGATCGCTTCACGGCCGTCCGCAGTCACCCCTCGAGCAGCACCCGTCCCCGCACCGGCCGACGCAGGAGTACCAGGTCCTCGGGAAGCCGGTCGGCGGCGACGGTGAAGACCTCGGGTCCGAGGTCGCCGAAGCCCGCGACGCCGTCGGGGAAGGCGTGCACACGCAGGGCGTACCGCACGCCATCGACCTCGACCGCTCGGATCGGCCACACGTCCTGATCGGGCAGCTGGGCGCCGAGCGCCTCCGCCTCGACGTCGACTGCGCGGGCCGCAGCGAGCGCTGCAGGACGCTGGTCCTCCGACTCGATCGGTGGCAGGCGCGCGGCGAGGAACGCCCAGGCGGCGCTCGCAGCGAGCGTGAGCGCATCGGTGGCGACGCCGTGCGCGAACCCCTCGTCGGTCAGGCGTTCTCCCGTCCGGACGATCGTGCGCACGGTCATCCGCACCGGGCCGAGGTCGTCGTGCAGGGTCGCGGTGACGCCGGTGTCCGGGTCCGTCGTCGACCATGCCACCACCTCGGCCGTCGTCGCCCCGGCGGGGACGAGTGCGGTGGTCAGCGCTGCGTCGTGGTCCATCGCCGCAGTCTGCTCCCCGTGCCCCGCACGGGGCAACGGGTCCGGTCCGTGACGGCGACACCCAGGCCCGCGACACCCGGACCCGCGAGACCCGGGCCGGCGACTCCCGGGCCCGCGGCCGCGGCCCCCACGACCGCGGCCGCGTCCACCCGGATTCCCCGCACGTCTCCACTGTCCCGCGGGGCGGCGCCCGGTGCATCCGCCTGCCGGGGGAACTGTGTCGCCGGACACACGGTCCCTGCGGCGGATGCGGGACCGTGTCCGTGCGCGCGGTGTCGGTGCGCCCGGTGTTGGTGCGCCCGGCGTCAGTGCGCCGGGTCGACGCGTGCGCGTGCGGTCGACGGGCCGCCGCACTGCTCGGACCCGCCGGTCCGGGTCCACCGCAGGGTCACCTCGGCCGTCCGGAGCGTCCGACCGCGGTCGTCGAGCAGCGCGATCCGCGCCCGCGCCGGTGCATCGGCGATCCCGACGACGTTCCAGACATCGCCGTCGTGCTCCGTGGCGGGGAACAGCGGGTCGGCAGGCGCAGGTGTCCCCGTCGGCGGTGCGGCCGGCGTCGCGGCGCCCGGTCGCGGTGCCGCTGCGGCGTCGCTCGGCGCGAGCGGAGCGTCGTCCGACGGCGCGAGGGACGGCGCGGTGGTCGGCGTGCACCCGGCGCCGGAACAGTACGCGATCCGTGCGACGCGGTCGGCCTCGGCACCCTCGAGCCGCAGTTCGACGGTGTTCGTGTACCCGATCGCCGGGCACGCCGTCCCGGGTCCGAGCGCGCAGCCGCTCGTCGCCGCGAGGAGCAGCGCTGCCCCGACCGTTCCGAACCCCCGAGCCGTCCGCACGGCTCCAGGATGCCGCACGTGTTCCGGAGGCGCCAGGGGGCCGACCCCGGACACGCAGGAGACGTCGGGTCCTGGAACGGACCCGACGTCTCCTGATGGCGCTGGTGCTACTTCTGCAGGAACTCCAGCACGACGCGGTTCCACTCGTCCGGGTGGCTGACGTTCACGCCGTGCGGGCCGCCCGCGACGACGTGCAGCTCGGAGCCGGCGATCGCGGCGTGGGTGCGGGCACCGGAGCCCTCGAAGGGCACCGTGGCGTCGCCGTCACCGTGGATGACGAGCGTCGGGACCGTGACCTTCGGCAGGTCCTCGCGGAAGTCGGTGTTCGCGAAGGACGCCATGGCTTCGAGGGCGGCGGTCTTCGACGCCTGCTTCGCGAGGGCCAGGGCCTCCTGACGGTCCTGCTCGGAGACGACCAGGGTGCCGTCGACCGAGAAGAAGTCGGTGGTGAACTGGTCGTAGAAGGCGTCCTCGTCCTTCGTCAGGCCGGCCGTCATCTCCTCGGCCTGCGACTTCGGCAGGGGACCGTCGGGGTTGTCCGACGTCTGGAGCAGGTACGGCGGGACCGCCGAGGCGAAGACGACGCTGTGCACCCGCTCGGTGCCGTACTTGCTGAAGTAGCGTGCGACCTCGCCGCCGCCCATCGAGAAGCCGACCAGGGTGACGTCCTGCAGGTCGAGCTCGGTGAGCAGGGTGTGCAGGTCCTCGGTCAGGTGGTCGTAGTCGTAGCCGGTCTTCGGCTTGTCGCTGCGCCCGAAGCCGCGGCGGTCGTACGTGACGACCCGGTAGCCGGCGTCGACGAAGGCGGGGACCTGCTTGCTCCAGGACTCGCCGGACAGCGGCCAGCCGTGGATCAGGACGACGGTGCGGCCGGAGCCGCCGGTGTCGTCGACGTGCAGGTTGGTGTCCTTGAAGAGCCCGTGGTGGGCGGTGATCTCGGTCAAGATGCGTTCCCTTCCCGCACCGCACGGAACGGCGGCGCCCCTCCGTTCGTACCAGCGTGGAGCCGTGAGCAGTACGGGAACCGGACACCGCCCGTGGCGCGGCACCGCGGAGCACGGGGACCTGGGGGACCCGGTCGGTCGTACATGTGTGCCGCTCACCTGCCGCGGCCTAGTGTTCGGGGAGATCCGGAACCCGTCACCGTGGCGGGCGCTCCTCGTCACCTGGGAGCCGTCGCCGTGAAGTACCTCAACTACGCGGGCACCGTCCGTGTCCTGACCGGCGACGCGATCGCCGAGGCGGTGATCCGCTACGCCGCGGCGCTGCACCAGAGCCGTCTGAGCGACGTCGTCTCCGTCCCGACGGTCGACGACTACGGCTCGGCGGCCACGGTCGAGGTCCTGCTCGCTCCCGCCGTCGCGGTGGCCGTCGAGCCGGCACCGGACGACGACCTCGAACCCGACGGCGACGCGTTCCTGCGCGAGATCACCAGTCGCACCGAGGCCGTGCTGGCCATCGACGCCCCCGTGCACCGGTCCGACTTCGGCCGGTGACGCTCCCGACGGGGACGCTACGGGCGCTGGTCGCCCGGCAACAGGTCGTCCCGCTGGTCGGCGTGGATCGGCTCGTGGTGGGTGAAGGTCGCCGCGGCGGCCTGCAACCGCGCCACGAAGTCGCCGTTCTCCAGTTCGAGCTCGTCCTCGTCGGCGTCCTCGACGACGAGTTGGCTCGACGGCCCGATGAGCACCTTCGTCGTCGTCATCGTGCCGTCGGCGGCCACCGCGGGGATCGCGATCGTGTCGGCGCGGCTGCCGCCGGCGAGCGCCGCGGCGTACTCGATCACCGCGTCGGCGACGTCGTCGCTCGTCAGGATCGTCGAACGGTCGTACTGGATCGTCTTCATGGGTGGTGCCTCCGGACGTCCATCCTGTCCACCGGCCCCTCGCGCGGACCCAGGAACGCCCTGCGGTGTGCGTTGCGCGGATGGCGACATGTCGCGAGGATCATCACGTGCCCGAGATGATGCACCGCTCCCAGCGGGAGATCACGACCGCCGAGCCCTCGGCCGCCGCCGAGGCGTTGTCGCGCACGTACACGACGCACGACCTCGTCGTCGTGGCGGGTTCCGGGCCGTTCGTCTTCACGGAGCGGGTCCGCGGCACGGCGCTGCTCTCCCTCGGGTCGACCGGGTGCACCGGCGTCCTGAGCGGGTCCGTCGAGCCCGGTACGACGATGATGATCGTCTGGCTGAAGTCCGGCTCCGCGGCCGTCGACGACGAGCCGGTGCCGATCGGCAGGCCCGTCCTGTACCGACAGGAGCCGCAGCGCTTCCGGTGGGAGGACTTCCAGCACGACGTCCTGCGCATCGACCGGTCGGTCGTCGAGCAGGTCGCCGCCGAGCGCGGGGACTGGCGGCCCGGGCCGCTCCGGTTCCGCCCGCACCACGTCCCGGAGGGGCCGGCGCTGGCGGCGTGGTGGCTGACGGTCCGTTCCGTTGCCGAGCACGTCCTGCGTGGGCCGAGCGAGGTGTCGGCGGCCCGCGAGCACGAGCTGGCCCGGTTCGCCGCCGCGGGGCTCCTCACGGCGATCCCGCACTGGCCGGTGGGGCAGCAGGAGCCCGCCCTCGCCTCGACGGCCCGGTTCGCCCGCGCCGAGACCTTCCTGCTCGACCACGCCACCGAGTCGATCACCGTCGAGGACGTCGCCGCGGCAGCCGGCCTGAGCGTGCGGGGTCTGCAGGCCGCGTTCCAGCGACACCACGGGATCACGCCGACGATGTACCTGCGGCGGATCCGGCTCCTGCTCGCCCGTGAGCAGCTGCAGGCCGGCGGCGACCGCAGCGTCGCGGAGATCGCCCGGGCGACCGGCTTCGCGCACCTCGGCCGCTTCGCGGGCAGCTACCGTGAGGAGTTCGGCGAGCTCCCGCGCCAGACCGCGCAGGCCGCCCGCGACTGACCGGCCGCCCGCACGCCCGGCGGTGTCCACCGGCACGCCCCGGCGGCCGCCGGCCGCCCGCGGGCGCCCGTCGACCGACCACACCCCGGCGGGGTACCGCAAGGATCGCGCAACCGCGCAGGCCCCCGATGGTCGGGCCGGTGGCCGCGCCCGTACGGTGCCGCAGTGGGCGTCCGACCGGCGGCGTCCCGACCCTGCGGAGGCCGCATGACCGCCACCACCCAGCCCGGCCTCGGGTCCCGGCTGCGCGAGGACGTCGCGTACGCCCGCGAGCACCTGCTGCTGACCGCGCTCCTCGGCTCGCCGCTGCTGCCGCGGGTCGCCCGGCGCGCACTGCTCACGGCGGTCGGCGCGCACGTCGAGTCGGGGCCGGGGGCCGGCTTCTCGCTCACCGGCGACCCGCGCAACCTGACGATCGGCCGCGGAGTGTTCTGCAACCGCGGCGTGACGGTCGAGGCGGTCGCACCCGTCACGATCGGCGCTGGCACCGCCATCGGCATGCAGGTGCTCATCATGACGAGCCACCACGCGATCGACGACCGCGGCCGGTGGGACGACACCGCGTCGGCGCGGCCGGTGGTGATCGAGGAGCACGTCTGGATCGGCGGCCGCGTGACGGTCGTGCCCGGCGCGCACATCGAGCACGACGTCGTCGTGGCCGCCGGCGCGGTGGTCGTCGGGCGCCTCACGGCGCACGGCGTCTACGCCGGGGTGCCCGCCCGGCGGATCCGCGACCTGCCGGCTCCGGACGCGACCCGCTGACGGACGGGAGGCCCGTGGCGACGCCGCCACGGGCCTCCTGTCCGTCCCGTCGTCACCGCACGGACGACGGAACCGGTGGTCGGGGGACCCAGCAGCGCACCTGCGCGGCGTAGCGCCGGAAGTCGTCGCCGAAGCGACGCTCGAGGTCCGCCTCCTCGAGCGGCCGCACGACGCAGTTCCACACGACGGAACCGGCGACGGCGTAGACGACGACGAGCCACGAACCGAGCAGCAGGCCGACCGCGACGCCCTGCGTGATGCCCGCGAGCGCCATGGGGTTGCGGACGGACCGGTACGGGCCGGCGACGACCAGGCGGTTCGCCGACGCAGACGGCAGGGGCGTGCCGTCGCCGAGCGTCGACATCACGGCGGCCGCGGCGATGCCGAGGGCGCTCGCCCCGAGGAGCACGACGACACCGAGCATCGCCGCCCCGGTCCGGACAGCCGGGGGAGCGGCGGGTGCAGCTGCCAGCGGTGCTCCGCGGCCGCGACGAGGAGCGGGAACACCCCGAGGAACAGGCCCCAGAACACGACGATCTGCAGCACGGTCCCGCGCACGTGGCGGGAGCGGGGGGCCTGCGGGTCGGCGGTCGCGAACCGCAGGGGACCGGACGTCACCCACTCGGTCGGCACGCGGCCGAGCAGGACCAGGCACAGGGCGAGCGCCGACCCGACGGCCGCTGCGGTCATCACCAGGACGCCCCAGCCGGCCTCACGCGTGGCGGTCGCCCAGCACGCCAGGGCAGCGAGCACCAGCACGGTCCAGCCGGTGCTCACCACGGCGGCCCAGCACAGCCCCGCCGCAGCCAGCGCCGAGGCGACCACGAAGAGCGGGACGTCGACGACGGCCACCGCGACGGGGTCGAGGGACCCGAGCGTCACCTGCCGGACGGACGGGACCGAGGCGACGGCGAGCCACCAGACCGCCCCGCCCGCGGCCTGCAGTGCGAAGTACCGCCGACCCCAGGACATGGCTGCACCGTAGCAGCGCGGTGGCTGCCGGACGGACGAACGGGAGGCGCGGTGCCGTCCGGCACCGCGCCTCCCGTTCCTCGCGTGGAGCGCCCTCGGTCAGTCCTGACCGTTGATCTGCCCGAGCCACCGTCCGAAGGACGGGGTGCGCTCGTCGCGCAGGCTGGACAGGGTCGACTTCGGCAGGCAGGTGCGGTCGTCGTCGATCCCGGCGCTCTTGTGGAGGTCGTGGAGGTCGAGGCTCATGGTGTGCTCCTTCGCGTTCGGTGCAGTGTTCGACACCGGGCGGGCGGATTCCATTCCCGCCCGGTGCTGGTGGTCAGGGGGTGACCATGCCCCCGTTGACGTTCAGCGTCTCGCCGGCCACGAAGCTCGACTCCTGCGAGGCGAGGAACACGTAGGCCGGTGCGAGCTCGGCCGGCTGGCCGGCGCGGCCCATCGGGGACTCGCTCGAGCCGAACTCCGGCAGCGTCGACGGGTCGACCCCGCCGCTCGGCTGGAGCACGGTCCACGTCGGGCCCGGGGCGACGATGTTCACGCGGATGCCGCGCTCGACGAGCAGCTGCGACAGCCCCTTCGAGAAGTTGTTGATCGCACCCTTCGACGCGGCGTAGTCGAGACGGTCCGGCGCCGGCTGGTAGGCCTCCATCGACGCGGTCGTCGTGATGGTCGCGCCCGGCTGCAGGTGCGGGAGCGCCGCCTTGACGAGCCGGAAGAGCCCGAACAGGTTGACGTCGAACGTCGCCTCGAACTGCTCGTCGGTGATGTCGAGCAGGTCCGGCTGCCAGCGCTGCTTGCCGGCGACGCTGACGAGCGCGTCGATGCCGCCGAGCCCGGCGACGGCCTGGTCGACGAGTTCCTGGGCGTACGCCTTGTCGCGCAGGTCGCCGGGGATCGCCACGGCGGTGCGCCCGGCGGCCCGGATCTGCTCGATGACGTGGTCCGCGTCGGACTGCTCCTCGGGCAGGTAGGCGAGCGCGACGTCGGCGCCCTCACGGGCGAAGGCGATCGCGACGGCGCCGCCGATGCCGGAGTCGGCGCCGGTGATCAGGGCCTTCCGGCCGGCGAGCCGGCCGGTGCCGCGGTAGCTCGTCTCACCGAGGTCCGGCACCGGGTCCATCTCGGACTGGAGGCCCGGCTCGGCCTGGGTCTGCGGTTCCGGCTTGACGTCGGGGTAGCGCGTGCGCGGGTCCCCGAACTCGTACTGGTCCTCGGGCATGTCAGTTGGCCTCCAGTTCGACCTTGATCCAGCCCGGCTCGCGCCGGTCGAATGCTTCGTAGGCGTCGATCGCGGACGCGATCGGCTCGTGTTCGGTGATGAGTGCCGTCGGGTCGAACTGTCCGGCGGCGACCATGTCGATGAGCGGCGGGGTCACCGAGTGGTGGTCGCAGTTGCCCATGCGGATGGTCAGGTTCTTGAGCATCGCCTCGCCGATCGGGTACTGCTCGGCGGTCGGGCCGTAGACACCGATGATGCCGATGCGGCCGTACTTGGCGACGGCGGCGACCGCCCAGCGGGACACCTGCGACGGGCCGTCGCCGGGCTTCCACTGCTGCGCGTCGCCGTGGCCCTGCGGGGCTGCGTCGGGAGCGACGGCGGCGACCTCGGCGTCGAACGCGTCGGCCTGCTCCTGGTCCACCGCGGCCGGACCCCGCTTCGGGCGCTCGGCGTCGACCCCGACGGCGTCGATGACGCAGTCCGCGCCGACACCGTCGGTGAGCGCCATGATCGCCTCGACCGGGTCCTCGTGGTTGTAGTCGACGACCTCGCAGTGCTGGGACAGCGCGGCCGCCAGGCGGGTCTCCTCGCCGTCGACGACGATGACGCGAGCCGCACCCTGCTTGTACGCGGAGGCGGCGGCGAACTGCCCGACGATGCCCGCACCGAACACGACGACGACGTCGCCGCGGGTGACGCCGGCGAGCTCGGCGCCGAACCAGCCGGTCGGGAAGATGTCGGAGAGCAGGATCGCCTGCTCGTCGGAGACGTTCTCGGGCAGCGGGTGCATCGTGTTCCGGGCCCACGGCACGCGGACGTACTCGGCCTGCAGGCCGTTGATCGGACCCGTCGAGGCGGGGCCGCCGAAGAACGCGGTGCCGGCCTGCGGGCCGTTGCTGTTCGAGCGGTCGCACTGCGCGGTCTTGCCCATCCGGCAGTACCGGCACGCGCCGCACGACACGGTCGAGTTGATGACGACGCGGTCGCCGGGGCTGAAGCCGCGCACGGCGTCACCGACCTCGGTGACGACCCCGACGGCCTCGTGGCCGAGGATCGTGCCCGGCTCCATCGGTGCCATGGTGCCGCGGACGAAGTGCAGGTCGGTGCCGCAGATCGCGCTGCGGGTGATCCGGACGATCGCGTCCTCCGGGTCCTGGATGGTCGGCTGGGGGACGTCCTCGAGTCGGATGTCGCCGATGCCGTGCCACACGACTGCGCGCATTGGTTCTCGCTTCCTCTTGGTCGACGCGTCCACGGTTCGACGCGCTCGGCGACCAGTGAACGCCGAAGCCGCTGGACGCCCCGGCAGCGCCATCCGTCCGACGCACTCGGCCACCGCCGGGGTGGCCGCGCGTACGGTGCGTGCCATGCCGGACCAGCTGAAGAAACCCGAGATGTACGACGCGCTGCGCGAGCAGGGTGCGTCGAAGGAGAAGGCCGCGCGGATCAGCAACGCGGCTGCCGCCCGGGGGACGAAGGCCGTCGGGCGGAAGGGCGGGGAGTCCGGCTCGTACGACGACTGGACCGTCGCGGACCTGCGGAAGCGGGCGAAGGAACTCGGGCTGACCGGCTACTCGTCGAAGCGGAAGGCCGAGCTCGTCGAGGAACTCCGCGACCACTGACCCCGTCCACGTCCGGGTCCGGTCACGTTTCCGGCAGAATGGTCGCGTGAACGAGACGGGCATGCCGCGCTTCCGACGGATCTGGTCGACGATCCAGGTCGGCGTCCTCGCCGTCGCCGTCGTGTTCTGCATCGTGATGCTCGTGATCGGACAGGGCAAGCTCGACCGGGTCTACGCCGTCGCCGCGGTGTTCTTCGGCATCGCTCTGCTCGGGCACAGCACCTACCTGTGGCTGCTGGCCCGGAACGCCCGCGGCCGACCCTGACCCGCGCTCCTCGCCCTACTCGGCGATCCGGATCGCCAGGGGCACGAGCAGCCCGGCCACCCAGACGCACACCATGAGGAGCGCGCCGACCGCGATGAACCGCCGGCGACGCCGGAGCTTCGGGCTGCGTTCCTCGCCCCACATCTGCGCACGCACGAGCACCCGGTTCGCCTGCTCGACGACCTTCCGGACCTCGGGATCGTCGAGCTCGAGGGCACCGGATCGGGCGTGTTCGGCAATGACCGCGGCTTCGTCGACGGTCAGGTCGTCCTTGCGCATGCCCCATCTTCGCACCGCACCCCCGGCGGCGCTCCTGTGCGTGGGCGCACCGGCGAGCGCGTAGGAGTGAAGTCATGGCTCATCGGTACCGCGGGAAGATCGTCGTCGTCACAGGAGCATCGAGCGGCATCGGCAGGGCAGCCGCGCACGAGTTCGCCCGGCAGGGCGCCACCCTCGTGCTCGCCGCCCGCGGGCACGACTCGCTCGAGGCCGCAGCGGCCGAGTGCCGCGAGCTCGGCGCCGAGGCGGTGGCGATCCGCACCGACGTCGCCGACGAACACCAGGTCAAGGACCTCATCAGCACCACCACGACGCGGTTCGGCCGCATCGACGTCTTCGTCGGCAACGCCGCCCTGTTCGTGTACGGCCTGTTCGAGCAGACGCCCACCGAGGCGTTCAAGCGCGTCGTCGACACGAACCTCTACGGCCACCTCAACGCCATCACGCACCTGCTGCCGCACTGGAAGCAGCGCGGGAAGGGCACCTACGTCCTGGTCGGGTCGATCCAGTCGCTGCTCTCCGCGCCGTACCAGTCGGCCTACGTGACGAGCAAGCACGCAGCCCTCGGTCTCGTCGACGTCCTCGGCGACGAGTTCGCGCACACCGGCATCCACTTCACCACGCTGCTGCCGTCGACGATCGACACCCCGATCTACCAGAACGGTGCGAACTACACCGGCAAGAACTCGCACCCGCTGCCCCCGACGGTCTCGGTCGAACGTGCCGGCCGCGCCGTGGTCCGCGCCGCGACCCACCCGAAGCGCTACCGCTACGTGGGGCGGATCCAGGCCTCGCTCGTGCCGCTGCAGTACGTGTTCCCGGGCCTGTTCCACAAGATCACGAAGCCGATGGTGGAGACGTTCGCCCTCCGCGGCCGGCAGGAGCCCACGGACGGCAACCTGTACGCACCGGCCGACGCCGGCAACGCCACCGACGGCGGCTGGGTCGCGAAGCGTCGGCGGGTCACCCGCCCGCTCGTGTGGCTCGGTGCGGCCGCCGCGGTCGGCGCCGTCGTGCTCGGCCGCTCGCGCCGGTAGTCGCGGGCCACGTCGGACGGGAGGCGCGGTGCCAGCTGGCACCGCGCCTCCCGTCCGTGATCAGAAGAGCGTCGCGCTCGCCCGCCGCGCGCCCTCGCCGAGGGACTCGAGCTTCGCCGCGGCGATCTGCGGGTGGATGCGTCCGCCGAGGCCGCAGTCGGTGCCGGCGATGACGCGCTCACGGCCGACGACCGAGGCGAACCGCTCGATGCGCTGCGCGACGAGGTCCGGGTGCTCGACGACGTTCGTGGCGTGGCCGACGACGCCCGGCACGATCACCTTGCCGTCGGGCAGGGCGACGTCCTGCCAGACCGTCCACTCGTGCTCGTGGCGGGCGTTCGCGGCCTCGAACGAGTACGCGCCGGCGTCGATGTCGAGCATGAGGTCGACGATGTGGCGGAGCTCGATGTCGGTGGTGTGCGGGCCGTGCCACGAGCCCCAGCACAGGTGGAAGCGGACGCGGCTCGTGTCGAGTCCCCGCAGGGCGTGGTTGAGCGCCTCGACCCGGATGCGGGTGAACGCGCGGTAGTCCTCGACGCTCGGTTCCGGGTTGATCTGGTCCCAGTTCTCGGCGATGGACGGGTCGTCGATCTGCAGCACGAGTCCGGCGTCGAGGACGATCCGGTACTCCTCGCGCAGGGCCTCGGCCCAGGCCCAGATGTGCTCCTCGTCGGTGGCGTAGTACTCGTTGGCGACCCGCGCGGCGGACCCGGGGGACAGCGCCGTGATGAAGCCGTTCGCGGCACCGGCGGCCTCGACCGCGTGCCGGAGGTTCGCGGCGTCGGTGCGCGCGGCCTCGTGCCCGGTGTAGGCGATCGGTCCGGTCGTGGTCGGGAAGGCCGTCGCGTTCTTGCCGGTGCCGATGCCCGACCCCGGGTCGGAGTAGGCCTCGCGGAAGATCGTCCAGTCCCGGCGGTCCGGGAAGCTCGTGAGCCGGACGTGTCCGGGCTCGGACCGGACCGGCTCCTGCGTGAAGACGTCCTCGTCGGTCAGGCTGAGACCGCTGACGCGCTGGAACGAGTACCCCCACCACGCGCCGTAGTCGACGCTGTTCGACATCGCCTTGCCGAACTCGCCGTCGCCCGGCTGCGTGATGCCGAGGGCGGTCTGCCGGGCGACCACGTCGTCGACGGCCGCGCTCGTCAGCGCGCGGACCTCGTCGGTGGTCTCGAGCGTGAAACCGTCCTCGGCGACGGGCCGCGCGGCGTTCGCGGCGATGAGGTCGGGCGTCCGGGGGAGCGACCCGGCGGTGGTGGCCTGGACGTGGTCGGTGTTCTCGAAGGACATGGTGCCCAATCTGCCACGGCGCACCCCCGGCAGGGCCCGCGTGACGCCGGGAGACGACGCGGTGCGGGAGGATGGGAGACCCATGCCGACAGCACGCCCGACCTCCCGCATCCCGCTCAACACCCTCGCCGCCCCGTTCGGCCTGGCCGGCTTCGCGGAGTCCTGGACGTACGCGGCACCCGTGCTCGGTGTGCCCGACGTCGTGCCGCAGGTGTTCTGGGGCATCGCGGCGGTGGCGTGGGTCTGGTTGCTCGGCGCGCACGTCCTCCGGGGTGCCCGGGTGGCCGAGCGCCTGGTCGACCAGCTCCGGCACCCGGCGCAGGGGCCGATCGCGGCGCTCGTCCCGGCGACCGCGATGCTGCTCGGGGTCGACCTCGCGCGGGTCTGGCCGACCGGGGGCCGCGTCCTCGTCCTCGTGGCGGTGGCCGTCGCAGCCGGGTTCGCGGCCTGGCTGCTGAGCACCTGGTTCGAGGGGCGCCTGACCCTCGAGGCCGTGCACGGCGGCTACCTGCTGCCGACCGTCGCGGCCGCGCTCGTCGCCGCCGTCGCCACGCACGAGATCGGTGTGACCGGGCTGTCCTGGGCGTGCTTCGGCGTCGGTGTCTTCTTCTGGGGCGTCATGACCGGGCTGCTGCTCATCCGGCTGTCGTTCCGCGCCGCGCTGCCCGACCCACTCGTCCCGACGATGGCGATCCTCGTGGCGCCGCCAGCGGTCGCGACGGTGTCCCTGTTCGCGCTCACCGACGACGCGCTCACCCTGCCGGTGCAGGCGATCGCCGGCCTCGGCGTGCTCATGTTCCTCGTCCAGCTCGCACTGCTGCCGCGGTACGTGCGCCTGCCGTTCTCGCTCGGCGCCTGGTCGTTCGTGTTCCCGGCCGCGGCGGTCGTGACCGCGGCCGTGGAGTGGTTCCGTGTGCTCGACCTGCCGGTGGCCGCGGTGCCGACGACCGCCCTGCTCGCGCTGCTCTCCGCGCTCGTCGCCGTGGTCGGGGTGCGGTCGCTGCACCTCGCCGCGCGCCACCTGCTCGGGCAGGCCGAGTCGGTGCTGCAGGCCGCCGACGACGAGGACGCAGCACCGGCAACCGGACCGGCCGCAGGACCGACGGCTCGCTGACGCCGGACGACGTCCCCGGCGTCGTGCGGCGTCGTGCGGCCGGGGGAGTCCGTCCTGGGGTGCGGTCAGACCTGGACGCGGTCGTAGTCCGCCGGCAGGCGGAACGGCGCGTACGTCTGCATCATCGGGTCGACCCGGGCCTGTGCCCGTTCGACGGCCTCCTGCGGGGTCGCGGAGCCGATCAGGACGCTCGACCGGGCGTCGGCGAGCGAGTCCCACCAGGCGCCGCCGACGGGCAGCGGCGGTCGGCAGGTGGAGTCGCCCATGCTCTCGACGAAGAACCGGATGGACTTCGCCGAGGCGGTCGGGTCGCGGAGCGCCTCGACGTTCGACGGCACGCTCGTGGCGGGCACCATGTACGTCTTCTGCCCCTGCCGCCCGGTGAAGTACTTCATGACCTCCCACACGGCACGGGTCTTCTTCGACCCCTTCGGCAGGCACAGCGCGTAGCCGCCCGACCAGGTGTACGACGGGTCGCCGGCGGACTCGGTCGGCAGGTACGACATCGTCCAGTCGAGGTCGTCGGGCCCGTAGTTGTCGAAGGTCTGGATGGTCGAGGGGACGCTCACCATGAAGGCCATCCGGTCGGCCAGGAACGCCATCTGTCCCGGCGGGTGACCGGTGGGCTCGTAGGTGGCCTTGAAGGTGTCGGCGGCGCGGTAGCCGTAGCGGTCCGCCCAGTCCGCGTAGAACTCGAAGACGCGGCGGACACCGGCGGAGTCCATCGTCATCCGCGACGCCTGCTGGTCGTAGTAGGACGCCCCGAGGCCGAGCCCCCAGGTGAACGGCCACCCCTCGCCGTACCAGGGCAGCAGGCCGACGTGCGTGTAGTCGCTGCCGGACTTCTTCGTGACCTTCTCGCTGACCTCCCACACGCGCTCGAAGGTCGACGGGCCGTTCTGCTCCCAGTCGAACTCGTCCGGGTCGACGCCCGCGTTCCGCAGCATCCGGCGGTTCACGAACATGCCGCGGGCGTCGGTGTCGTGCGGCAGCCCGTACGTCGCGCCCTCGTACGTCAGCTCGCCGACGGTGAACCCGAGCCACTGCTGCAGGAACTCGTCCTTCGGCTGGTCCTCGTAGCGGTCGATGAGCTCGTCGATCGGTTCGATGAGGCCGATCGCGGCGTACTGCGCGGCGCTGAACCGGTCGAGCAGCCAGAGGTCCGGGGCGGTGCCCCCGCGGACCGCCGTGATGATGCTCGTCGCGTCGCCGGTGCCCTGCGACGGCACGACGTCCACCTGGACGTCGATCTCCGGGTGCAGCCGGGTGAAGTCGTCGATGACCTTCGTCTGGAACGGCACGAAGGTGCCGGTGACGCCCCAGAGCGACACCCGGTTCGGGTCGCTGCTGCGGCCGCCGGAGCCGGTGGAGCAGGCCGCCGCGAGCAGGGCGAGGGCGCCGGCACCGCCCGTGGCGGCCGCTCCGCGCAGGAAGTTCCGCCGGGTGAACGCGTCGGTCATTTGAAGCTCCCGATCTGGACGCCGCGGAGGAAGCTCCGCTGGAAGAAGAAGAACAGGACGACGAGCGGCAGGATGATGAGGATCGACGCCGCCATCAGCTGGTTGAACTGGAAGTCCGCGGCGTTGTTCAGCCGGAACACCTGCAACCCGATCGACAGCGTCTGCACGCGCTCGTCCTGCAGGTAGATGAGCGGCCCGAGGAAGTCGTTCCACGCGCCGACCGCGGCGAAGATGCCGACCGTGACGAGCGCGGCCTTGGCCTGCGGGAAGACGATGCGCCACAGGATCCGCCACTCCGACGCACCGTCCATCCGTGCGGCGTCGAGCAGGTCCTTCGGGATCTGCAGCAGGAACTGCCGCAGCAGGAACACGTAGAAGGCGGACCCGAACAGGCTCGGCACGATGAGCGGCAGGAAGGTGTTGATCCACCCGAGCCGGGCGTACAGGTCGAACATCGGGATGAGCGTGACCGGGAACGGGATGAACAGCGTCGCGAGGACGACGTAGAACACCTTGTCGCGGCCGCGCCAGTCGATGCAGGCGAAGCCGTAGGCGATGACGAGGTTCGAGACCATCGAGAAGAGCGTGACGGCGGCGGTGATGACGAGCGTGTTCCGGAAGAACGTGAAGAACGGCATCGCGTCGACGGCCTTGCCGAAGTTGGACCAGTCGATCCACTGCGGGAACCAGGTGGGCGGGAAGGCGCCGAGTTCGGTGTTCCCCTTCAGCGCCGAGATCACCATCCAGTAGATCGGCACGAGGAACAGCAGGCTCATGGCGATGAGCACCGCGCGGGCGCCGATCGACGACCAGGGGGACCGGACGGAGCCGTCCGCGTTGCGCGACCGCTCGGCGTCGCGGTCGCGTCGGCCGCGCCCGGACGGACGGACGGCTTCGAGCGAGGAGGTGACGGTGCCCCGGTCGGGGCGGCGTTCGGTTCGCAGGCTCATCGGTCACTCCCCGGTCACGTCGTAGTTGACGAAGCGCTTGGACAGCCAGTACACGAGCCCGGACAGGACCATCCCGGCCAGGAACAGCAGCACGGCCATCGCGCTCGCGAAGCCGAGCTGCGCGTACCCGAACGCGTTCTTGTACAGGTAGAGCATGTAGAACAACGTCCCGTTGTCCGGGCTGCCGAGGCCGCCCGTGCCGGACGAGATGATGTACGCCTCGGTGAACACCTGCAGGCCGTTGCTGATCCCGGTGATGAGGTTGAACAGGATCGCCGGCGACAGCAGCGGCAGCGTCAGCGCGAAGAACTGTCGGACCGGTCCGGCGCCGTCGACGCGAGCGGCCTCGTACAGCGACTTCGGGATCCCGCGCATGCCGGCGAGGAAGATGAGCGCCGCGTTGCCCGCCCCCATCTGCGCGAGTGCGATGATGACGAGCTTCGCGGTCGTCGGGTCGCCGAGCAGGTTCGTCGCGGGGATCCCCACGAGCTTCATCGCCTGGTTCACGATGCCGGTCTGCGGGTTGACCAGCACCACGAAGATGAACGCGAGGGCGAAGGTCGGGATGAGCGACGGGATGTACAGCGCGGTGCGGTACCAGCTGATCTCGCGGACGTCCTGGTTCATCGCGATCGCGATGACGATCGCGACGACGATGCCCACCGGCACCGCGATGACGGCGTAGAACACCGTGTTGCCGACCGCGGTGTGGACGAGCGGGTCGATGAACGCCGCCACGTAGTTGGCGAAGCCGACCCAGGTCGCGTCCGCCATGCCGGAGTAGCGGGTCAGGCTGATGCCGAACGAGTACAGCAGCGGGTAGGCGACGAACACGAGCACGCCGACGATCCACGGCGAGATGAACGCGATGCCGATCCGCAGCCGGCGCTTCTCGGCCGGTGTCCACGGATGCCGCTCGCGTGGTCGTCGCCGCTGCGTGGCCGTGGTGCGACCGGTCGTGGTCGGACGTGGTGGTGCGGTCCCGGTTCGTGTCGTGGTCGTCACGAGCGTCCCCTCCTGCCCCGGGGGACCCCGATGTCCCACGGGCGAATCCGTCACCGGGCAGACGTTCCTGTTCGTCGGCGCGGTTCAATCCAATTGATTGACAAATTCGTTTGGGGAGCGATGCTATGGATCATGGCCGTGCCGCGTCAACCCTCTCGTCGCAACGTGCTGCATGGCGGAACGGAGCGTGTCGAGCGCGGGGAGCGGGCGGGACTGCGCGGCGAGTCGGGGACCGGCACGAACCTCGTGCACGTCGGCGAGCACAATCGCGCGCTCGTCGTCGACCTCGTCCGCCGGCGGGGGCCGGTCACCCGGGCGGACCTCGCCCGGTCGACCGGCCTGAGCGCCCAGACCGTGACGAACATCGCCGCGACGCTCGTGCGGGGCGGGCTCCTGCGGGAGTCCCCGGACGGCGGCCGCGGACTGGAGGTCGTCGCCACCGCCCGCACCGCCGTCGGCGTCCACCTCGACCCGGCGCACCTCGTCGTCGTCCGCACCGACCTGACGGGCCGGGTCCTCGCCGAGGACCACGTCGACCTCGACGCCGTCAACGACCCCGGCGCGACCCTGGACACCGCCGCCGCGGCGGTCGGACGGGTGTGCGACGGTGCTGCGGTCGACGGCATCGGCCTCGCCGTGCCGGGCCCGATCGACCCGGACGGCGTCCGTACCGGAGCTCCCGCACAGCTGCCCGCCTGGTGGCACCTGCCCGTCGCCGCCGAGCTCGCCGCCCGCACCGGAGCACCGGTCCGACTCGAGAAGGACAGCACCGCCAGCGCCCTCGGCGAGGTCTGGGCCGGTCCCGCGCCCGACGACCTGGTGTCCGTGTTCCTCGGCCACGGCATCGGCGCGGCGACGGTCGCGCACGGCGAGGTCGTCCGCGGAGCGAGCGGCAACGCCGGCGAGTTCGGCGGCGTGCCCGTGCACGCCCACGGCGGCTGGACCGAGGTCTGGGAGGCCTGCCAACCCCTGCAGCAGGTCCGGCGGGCGATCGACGCCGGACTGCTGTCCGCCGCGGTGCCGCTCGACCGTGCCGTCGACGTGCGCCGCGCGTTCGCCCGGCTGTGCGCCCTGCCCGGCGCCGCACCGCTCGTCGCCGAGGCCGGCGCCGCCCTCGGGTCCGCGCTCGCCCTGGTCGTCGAGCTGCTCGACGTGCCCCGCGCCACGATCGGCGGCAGCGCGGCACTCGCCGGCGGCGACGTCTTCCTCACCGCCGTCCGCCGTCGACTCGCCGAGCGCCTGCCGTCCGGCCCGTTCCCCACGGTCGCGTTCACGGACCACGGCGAGGCCGCCGTGGCACGAGGCACGGCCTGCTCCGTCCTGCGCGCCGGCCTGGCGACGCCGGTCCCGCTCGCGTCCGGCACCGGTCGTCGGCCGGGAGGCCCGGTGCCGGCCCGCAGCATCGCCCACCCCTGGTGAGCGGTCGCGTCGCGCACCCCGCACCCGGAGCGGTCAGCGTGGTCCGACCCGTGCCCACCCGCTCGTGGCGCACCACCGCTGCGGGTCGAAGGTGAAGACGCTCCCCATGCCCGGCTGGTCCAGCGCACGCGAGACCGGCACACCGTGCAGGTCCGCGAGCAGCAGTGCCCCGACCGCCCCGTGCGACACGATCGTCACGTCCCCGCCCGCGGCGAGGTGACGGACCGCGGCGACGATCCGCGCCTGGGCGTCGACCGCGCGCTCCCACCCGCGCACCGACGACCCGGGCGCGGCGAAGAACGCGTCCACCACGCCCTCGAACTCGCCGAGGGGCAGGTACCCCGTGGCACTGCGGTCGATCTCCCCGAGTCGGGCGTCCTGCTCGGGGTCGATCCCGACCGCCCGACCGAGGACCGCCGCGGTCTCGACGGCCTTCCGCTCCGTGCTCGAGACGATCCGGCGGACCCCGGGGTGCCACGCGACCGCGGCCGCTCCGGCTGCCCGGGACCTGCCCTCGGGCGAGAGGCCCCACGACTCGATCGGGGCAGCGGGGTCCACGACGACCTCGGCGTGGGTGAGGAACGACGACACCATCGGGCGATCCTGCCACGGGGTGCGGCGGGGCGGGGCGGGGCGGGCGCGGGAGTGCGGGTGTGGCGGCGGTCGGTGCATGCGGGTGCACCGGGCGACGGAACACTTGTCGTTCGTCACGTGGTCTGTCGCAGCATGCGCCTGCATCCGGTGCGTGTGCATCGGGCGACGGAACACCGGTCGATCGACGCGTGGTCTGTCGCAGCATGTGCGCGCACGGACCTCCCGCCGCGAGCACGACCCGCCGCCCTCGCAGAAGCCACGCATCCGGCGCCAGCACGCCGACCGCCCCCAGCCACCGAGGCCAGTCCCGCCCGCCGGTGTCGGTGGCCGTCCCTACGGTGTCGACGTGGCCGAACCCGTGGATGCGTGGTGGCGCCGCCGGCAGTGGTCGCGCGGCGCAGCGGTGCCGTACGCCGTCGGGGCGTTCCGCGCCGAGTGGGCGTCGTACCCGGTGCTCGTGCGGCAGTACCACCCGGAGTGGAACCACGGCGTGGTCCTGTCCCAGGTGCCCCCGGCCGCCGAGGTCCTGCTGACCTGGGAGTGCGACGTCGGCCACGTCTTCGTCGCCACCCCCGCCGAGCAGCGCGGCCGACCCGGGCGGGAGCGACGCCGGTCGGTGTGGTGCCCGGAGTGCGCAGTGCAGGCGCAACCGCAGCGCTGGCCGGTGCTGCCGTCCGACTGGCCCGAGCAGGTCCCGGTGCCGCAGCGCGTCGTCCGTGCGACCGGGCGGCAGACGCTGCCGGCGGCGCCCGCGCGCGGGGTGCCGGCCGGGGCGGTCGCCTCCACCCGGTCCCGGTCGCGTCGGTCCGTCACCGGAGTCCCACGCCAGGCGGGTCAGGCGCCCGCGCGCACGATCTGCGCGAAGACGCCCCGGCTGCCGTCCGGGGAGTCCTTCACGAGCGTCTGCGCCCCGGCGACGGCGTCGGCGGTCGAGGCAGAGCTCCGTGCGGCGCTGTCCGACCGGTTCGCGTTCACCTTCGACCACACCGCGATCCGGCTCGACCGCCCCTTCTTCGAACACGTCGAGGTCTGGCCGGACATCGTGCTGCCCGAGCTGCGCGTCGCCATCGAGTACGACTCCACCGGGCGCCACGGCCTCGAGCACGTCGGACCGCGGCAGGAGACCGACCGGCGGAAGGACCGGGCCGTCCGCGGTGTGGGGTGGGAGGTCGTCCGCATCCGCACCGGGCGGCTCCAGGCGCTCGGGCCGCACGACCTCGAGGTGTCCGGCATCTCGCGGGCGACCATCGAGCGGTTGGCCGACACGCTCCGGACGATCCGCGGCGCGCTGTTCGTCGACGCGTACGCGCGATGACGGCGGCGGAATCGATGACGGGCACGGAGCCGATGACGACCTTCGGTGCGGTGACCGGACACCTCACGGCGGCGACACGCGCGGTCCTGTACCCCGAACGAGCCGCCGGGGTACGGCGCGCCTGGGACCGCTCCCGCACGGCGGGTAGGCAGGACAGGTGACCGTTGCCTTCTGCCTCCACGCCCTCGGATCGAGTTCCGAGGAGTTCGTCCCGCTCCGCAAGGAGCTCGTGGGCGACCTCGACCTGATCGGTGTCGACCTGCCCGGCTTCGGCCGCAGCCCCGCGTCCTCCGGGACGACGGTCGAGGAGATGGCCGTGCTGGTCGAGCGCGCGATCGGTGCCAGCGGTGCCACCGACTGGGTGCTGCTCGGCCACTCGATGGGCGGCAAGGTCGCGACCGTCGTCGCCGACCGCACGATGTCCGGCGCGAACGGCCTGTTCGGCCTGCGCGCCGTGGTCCTGCTCGCGGCGTCGCCGCTCGCGCCGGAGCCGATGGACGAGGAGCGCCGCCGGTCGATGCTGGCCTGGGCGGCCGACGGGCCGATCGACGCCTCGGCCGCCGTGGAGTTCGTCGACGCGAACACCGCGTCGACCCTCGCGCCCGACCGGCACCTCACCGCCGTGCAGGACGTCGAACGGACCGACCCCGAGGCCTGGACCGACTGGCTCACCCGCGGCAGCCGCGAGGACTGGTCCGACGCTCCGACGAACCCGGTGCCCGCACTCGTGTTCGCCGGCGCCGAGGACGGCGACCTCGACGCCGACGCGCAGCGGCGCCTGACGCTGCCGCACTGGCCGGATTCCGAGCTCCACGTCGTCGACGGTGCCGCGCACCTGCTGCCGTGGGAGCAGCCGGAGGCCGTCGCCGAGCGCATCCGCGACTTCTGCTCCCGCCGGCTGCTGGCCGGGCCGGTCGTCCCGCAGGAGACCGCCCGGGTGATCGCCTCGCCGCGCGTGAGTGCCAGGACCCGCGGCGTCTTCGCCGCGCGTGCGCTGCCGGACGACCCCGCCGCCGGACCCCGTGCACTCACGGCCCTCCAGCTCGAGACCCTCCGGGCCATCGCCCGGATCGTCGTGCCGCAGCCCGGTGAGCGACAGGTCGACCTCGCCCTGCGGGTCGACGCGCAGCTCGCCGCTGGCGAGGGCGACGGCTGGCGCACCGACGGCATGCCCACCGACGCCGAGGCGTACCGCGGCGCGCTCGACGTGCTCGCCGCCCCGGCGCGTGACGGCGGTCTCGACCAGGCCCTCGAGGCGGTCGCCGCCGGCCGGTACCGCGCCGACGGATGGCTCGACGCCGCGCAGCTGCGCACCTGGTTCGAGGACGCGAGCGTCGACCTCGTCAAGCAGTGGCTCGCGCACCCCGCGACGATGGCCGAGATCGACTACGACGGCTTCGCCAACGGTGGCGACGGTGTCCGCAAACAGGGCTTCCAGCTGCTCGGCGCCGACCAGCGCGAAGCCTGGGAACCCCGGCCGACGGGCACCCCCGCGACCGGAACCACCACGACTGGAGCAGCACGATGAGACTCGACGGACAGCGCACGTACGGCACGGACGACGTCGTCGACGTGGTCGTGGTCGGCACCGGGGCCGGCGGCGCACCGCTGCTCGCCTCGCTCGCACGGCGCGGCCTGCGCGTGGTCGCCCTCGAGGCCGGCAGCAACACCGAGCCCGGCGAGCACACCCCGGACGAGTCGACGGCGGCGGCCCAGATCAACTGGATGGACGAACGCCTGAGCGGCGGCGGCGCCCCGACCGCGTTCGGCCCGAACAACAGCGGCACCGGTGTCGGCGGCTCGACGCTGCACTGGGGTGCGTTCACCCCGCGGCCGTCGGAGCACGACCTGCGCCTGCGGTCGGAGAGCGGCGAGGGCCAGGACTGGCCGATCGCGCACGCCGAGCTCACCGAGTGGATCGAGCAGGTCGAGCACGACGTCGGCGTCGCCGGTCCCGCGCACTACCCGTGGGACCCGGCCCGCCGCTACCGCATGGCCCCGCCGGCACGGAACGCCTCGTCGGACATGATGATGCGCGGTGCTGCCGCCGCCGGCATCACGGCGACGGACGCGCCGGTCGCGCTCACCACCGAGGACCGTCACCAGGAGCACTTCGGCCTGCGGCACGCGTGCGTGTCCTGCGGCTCGTGCCACCAGGGGTGCCGCAACGGCGCCAAGGTCTCGATGGACACCTCGTACCTGCCGGCCGCCGTGGCGTTCGGCGCCGAGATCCGGCCGGACTCGTTCGTGCACGGCATCGAGCTCGACGCGTCCGGGCAGGTCGCGGCGGTCGTCTACACGCACGACGGTCGCGAGGTGCGGCAGCGCTGCAAGGCCCTGGTCCTCGCCGCCGGCGGTGTGGAGACGCCCCGGCTGCTCCTGCACACCGGGATCGCGAACGGCAGCGGCCAGGTCGGCCGCAACTTCACGGCGCACGGCGCGACGCAGGTGTGGGGACGCTTCGACCAGTCGATGCGGTCCTACCGCGGGTACCCGTCCTCGATCATCACCGAGGACTTCGTGCGTCCCGCCGACGCGGACTTCGCCGGCGGCTACCTGATCCAGAGCCTCGGGGCGCAGCCGCAGACCTTCGCGAACACCCTGGTGCGCGGCGGCGGGCTGCGCGGCGCCGAGCTCGTGCAGGCGCTGCACGACTACCCGTACTCGGCGGGGGTCGGGATCAACGCCGAGTGCCTGCCCTACGAGGACAACCGCCTCGAGCTGTCCGACGAGCTCGACGAGCACGGCGTCCCGCGCGCCCGGGTCTCGTTCACGCCGGGCTCGAACGAGGAAGCCATCCGCGCACACGCCGTCCGCACGATGACGACCCTGGTCGAGGCCGCCGGCGGGAAGGACGTCCGTGTGCTCGAGCGCACCGCGCACACCATCGGCACGGCCCGGATGGGCACCGACCGCGCGAGCTCGGTGGTGGATGGCGACGGTCGTTCGTGGGACGTCCCGAACCTCTGGATCTGCGACAACTCGGTGTTCCCGAGCGCCGTCATCGCGAACCCCGCGCTCACGATCATGGCGCTCTCGCTCCGCACCGCCGACCGCATGCTGCAGGCCGCTTGACGGGCAGCGCCGTCACCGAGTGAGCAGAAGACGTCGAGTCCACGCCCCGGACCCGTCCTTTTCTGCTCACTCGGCGAACCGCAGCCGCACCACGCCGAACGAAGTGCCCGCACCGCACCACAGCGCGCACCGCACCGCGCCGTCCGTCAGCCCCGCAGCGCGAGCGCCTCGCTCGTCCACCGGGCGTGCAGCTCCCACGGATCGGACACCCCGGCGGCGACCCGTTCGACGTGCGCGAGCAGCTCGGGCGTCACCCGGAACCACTCCGTGCGCGGGTAGCGCGTCGCCGCGAAGCGGGCGTGGCGTCGGCGCTCGAGCGTGCGGTCGCCGCGCTCGAACCCGAGGAGCTCCTGGTGCGGGATCGCCGCGAGCCGCTGCCGCGGGTTCGTCGTCGTGCCGATCTTGATGCGGTCGCCGAAGTCGTCCCGCATCCGCAGGTAGTAGACGACGTCGACGCGCGGGGGAGCGAGGTCGCCGTCCGGCACGTCGCCCCAGCGCCACTCGCACGTCGAGCACACCGCACCGGACGGGTACCGCACGCCGACCCGTGCACCGCAGACCGGGCACGGGCCGGGCAGCAGGTCCTCGACGCCGGTGTGCTCGGCGGCGAGGTCCGCGACGAGCGCGACGTGTCCCGCGCACAGCGGGACGCCGCCGAGCGCCGGGGCGGACGTGCTCCGGCACCCGGGCACACAGCACGTGGAGGCGACCATGCCGGGAACGTTAACCCGACCCACCGACGCGGGACGGGCCTCCCGACCGGACCGCGGCGGTCAGTCCGTGAAGATGACGCCCACGGGTTCGCGCTTCTCCTCCTGGAAGCGGTCCTCGGCCCGGCCGAGCGCCCAGTAGGCCGACAGCGACATCTCGGACTTCTCGAGTCCCCAGTCGTCCTGCAGCAGCCGACGGATCGCCTTCATCGCGGTCCGCTCGCCGTGCGCGAAGACCTGCACCGGCCGGGAGGCGCGCTCCAGCGAGCGGGCGGCCTCCAGCAGGAGCGTGCCCGGCGCGGCGCCGGTGGCGTCGCGGTGCAGCCACCGCAGGTCGACCCCGGGCGGGTGCGCGACCTGCTGCTCGTCGGCCGGCCCGGCGACCTCGACCAGGGCGACGCCCGTGGCGGAGTCGGGCATGGCCTCGAGCGCGGCGGAGATCGCCGGCAGGGCGCTGTCGTCGCCGAGCAGCACGTGCGTGACCGCGGGGTCGGCGCTCGGGGCGTAGCCGCCGCCGGGGCCCGAGAGGGCGAGACGGTCGCCGGGGCGGGCCGCGGCGGCCCAGGGACCGGCGAGGCCCTGGTCCCCGTGCACGACGAAGTCGATCGCGATCGTGCGGGCGTCGTGGTCGACCGAGCGCACGGTGTAGGTGCGGCGCGACGGACGGTCCTGCTTCGGCAGGGTCTCGCGCAGCGCGTCGAGGTCGAAGGGCGGCTCGAGGCCGAGTCCGGGCTTCGCCACCAGGAGCTTGACGTACTTGTCCGTGGCGGCGAGGTTCCCCGGGTCGGCGGCGGCCACGAAGTCGTCGAAGGCGGGGCCGCCCAGGTGCACGCGCACCATGTGCGGCGAGAGCCGTTCGGTGCGGTCGACGACGAAGACGTGCTGGGGACGTTTGGGTTTCGCGCTCATCGGAGCCGAGCTTCCTCCCACTCGGTCGGCATCCGCTGTGTGCCCTGCGGCGACGAGCACACCACGGTCGTGCGCGCCGTCGGCCGTCACCCTCGACGCCCGGCCGCGGTCCGTCCGGACGGTCGTCGTCACGCGTCCGCGGAGGCCGCTACGCTGCTCGGGACCCGGGACGCGTTCCCGGCAGACCCGGAGAGGACTCCATGACGGCGATCGACGGATCCGCGCGCCACGAGCGTGCGCGGGACGACGTCAGCGGGGCGGTCGACAGCGACCTGCGCGCCGACGTGCGGTACCTCGGCAACCTGCTCGGACGCGTGCTGCGCGAGAACGGCGGCGACGAACTGCTCTCCGACGTCGAGACGCTACGCGCCGCCGTCATCGACGCCTACGAGGGCGACCACGCCGACGGCGCCGCCCGCGCCGAGGCCCTGGTGTCCGCGATGTCGGCCGAACGGGCCGAGGCGGTCGCGCAGGCGTTCACGACGTACTTCCACCTCACGAACCTGGCCGAGGAGCACCACCGGGTGCGCGTCCTCCGGCAGCGCGGCGACGACGGCGGGCACGCCGGTGACTCGTTCCCCGCGACCTACGCACAGCTCGTGGCCGAGGTCGGCGAGGCCGAGGCCGCCGAGCGGCTGCGGACCCTGCGCTTCCACCCCGTGCTCACGGCGCACCCGACCGAGGCGCGCCGTCGCGCGGTGACGACCGGCGTCCGGCGCATCAGTGATCTCATCGACGAGCGGGACCGGGCGCGCAACGCCACCGCCCGCGCGGAGAACGAGCGTCGGCTGCTCGAGGAGATCACCACCCTCCTGCGCACCTCGCCGCTCCGCACCACGCGGCCGACCCCGCTCGACGAGGTCCGCACCGCGATGAGCGTCTTCGACCAGACCCTGTTCGAGATCGTGCCGCAGGTGTACCGCCTGCTCGACGACCGGCTGCAGGGCGACGACGCCGGCCGCGTGCCGGTCACCGCCCCGGCGTTCGTCCGCTTCGGCACGTGGATCGGCGGCGACCGCGACGGCAACCCGCACGTCACCGCCGACGTCACCCGCCAGGCCGCCGAGATCGCTGCCGAGCACATCCTGCTCGGGCTCGCCCGCGCCGCCACCCGCATCGGCAGCACCCTGACGCTCGACGCGAACGAGACCCCGGCCGACGCCGGCCTGACCGCGCTCGTCGCCGCGCAGGAGTCCCTCGACCCGGGCATCGCGGAGCGCATCGGCATCCGCGCGCCGAACGAGACCCACCGTCGCGCGCTGCTCTTCGCCGCTGCGCGCATCGACGCGACCCGCCTCGGCGAGACGCCGCTCGCCTACCCGGGCCCGGAAGCGCTCCTCACCGACCTGCGCACCATCCAGACCTCCCTGGTGCACGCGGGCGCCTCCCGGCCGGCGAACGGCGAGCTGCAGAACCTCATCTGGCAGGTCGAGACCTTCGGCTTCCACCTCGCCGAGCTCGAGGTCCGGCAGCACTCGCAGGTGCACCGGACCGCCCTCGCCGAGATCCGCGCCGGGGGAGCCCGCAGCGAGACCACGGAAGAGGTCCTCGCGGTCTTCCGGACCATCGCCGCGCTGCAGGCCCGGTTCGGCGTCCGTGCGGCCAGCCGGTACATCGTGTCCTTCACGCAGTCGCCGGCCGACCTGGCGAACGTGCACGAGCTCGCCGTCGCCGCGCTCGGTTCGGTCGAGGCGGCGCCCGTCCTCGACGTCATCCCGCTGTTCGAGACCTTCGCCGACCTGCACGCCAGCGTCGACATCCTCGACGAGGCCGTCCGCACCGAGGCGTTCCAGCGCCGCCTCGCCGCGACCGGCCGTCGCCTCGAGGTCATGCTCGGCTACTCCGACTCCTCGAAGGACGTCGGCCCGGTCTCCGCGAACCTGGCGCTGTACGACGCGCAGGCGCGGATCGCGGACTGGGCCCGCGACAACGACGTCGAGCTCACGCTGTTCCACGGCCGTGGCGGCTCGCTCGGCCGCGGAGGCGGTCCGGCGAACGAGGCCGTGCTCGCGCAGCCGCCGGGGTCGATCGACGGACGGCTCAAGCTCACCGAGCAGGGCGAGGTCATCTTCGCCCAGTACGGCGACCAGGACATCGCCGCCCGCCACCTCGAGCAGATGGCCTCGGCGACGCTGTTCGCGTCGTCGCCGTCGAACGAGTCCCACACCGAGCAGGCGGCGCAGCGCTTCGCCGACCTCGCGCAGCGGCTCGACGACGTCTCGCGCGAGGCGTTCTACGGGCTGGTCAAGGCGGACGGGTTCGCGCCCTGGTTCGCCCGGGTCACCCCGATGGAGGAGATCGGTCTGCTCCCGCTCGGCTCCCGCCCCGCCCGACGCGGGCTGAGCGTCGAGTCCCTCGAGGACCTCCGCGCGATCCCGTGGGTGTTCTCCTGGACGCAGGCGCGCATCAACCTCGCCGGCTGGTACGGCCTCGGTTCCGCGCTCGAGTCCGTCGGCGACGTCGAGGCCCTGCGCGCCGCCTACCGCGACTGGCCGCTGTTCGCCGCGATGATCCGCAACGTCGAGATGTCGCTCGCCAAGACCGACGAGCACATCGCGCGCCGCTACCTCGAGCTCGCGGACCGCGACGACCTCGCCGCCGCGGTCCTCGACGAGATGCTCCGCACCCGCGACTGGGTGCTCCGCGTCTCCGGTGGCAGCGACGTGCTGGCAGACCGTCCGGTGCTGGCGCGGGCCGTCCGCCTGCGCAGCCCGTACGTCGACGCACTGTCGCACCTGCAGCTCCGTGCGCTGCGGTCGATCCGCACCACCGGCAGCACCGACCCGACGGACGCCGACCACCGGCTGCTCCTGCTCACGGTCAACGGCATCGCAGCCGGTCTGCAGAACACCGGCTGACGCGTCCGCCGCCCGGGTCGCGTGCACCGCGTGCGTCGGACGGGAGGCCCGGTGCGGCCGGCCGCCGTCCCTCCCGTCCGCCTCGGCGCGCGTCCCGGGCACGCGCGGACGACGCGCACGTGACGGTCCGCCCCGGTCCGCGTAGCGTGGCGGTCGTGACGACGGGGCGCCAGCGGAGGACCACGACGACGCTGCCGCCGATCGTGCCGCTCGCGCTCGTCGTCGGTGTGTCGCCGTTCGCCACGGACATGTACATCCCGGCACTGCCCGCCATCGCGCGCGACCTCGGCACGACGCCGGGCACCGTGCAGCTCTCGCTGACCGCCTTCCTCGTGGCGTTCGCGGTCGGGCAGCTGCTCGTCGGCCCGGTGAGCGACGGCGTCGGCCGACGCCCGATGCTCGTCGTCGGGACCGCGGTGTTCGCCGCGGCGTCGGTGGCGTGCGCCCTCGCCCCGGACGTCGTCGTGCTCGTCCTCGCGCGCATCGCGCAGGGGCTCGGCGGTGCCGCCGGTGCGGTGGCGGGTCGCGCGATGGTGTCCGACGTGGCGAGCGGGACGCGGATGGCGCGGGTGTTCGGCACCCTCGCCGCGATCAACGCCATCGGGCCCGTGGTGGCGCCGCTGGCCGGGGGAGCGGTGCTGACGGTCGGCACCTGGCGGCTCATGTTCGTCGTGCTCGCCGCCCTCGGGCTGCTGCTGTGCGCGATCGTGGTGCTGCGGTTCCACGAGACCCTGCCCGCCGAGCGCCGCGGGGGCGCCGGGTTTGCCGCGAACGGTCGACGGATCCGCGAGCTGCTCGGCATCCCACGGTTCCGCGCCTACGTGCTCAGCGGCGTGCTGTCCACGGTGGGGTTCTTCGCCTACATCGCCACGAGCTCGTTCGTGTTCCAGACGGAGTTCGGGTTCTCCGAGGGCGGGTACACGCTCGTGTTCGCGACGAACGCATCGATGATGGTCGTCACCACCCTGGTGTTCCGGCGGGTCGTCGGGCGGTTCTCCGAGGACGCCCTGCTCACCGCCGGCCTGGTGGTCGGCACGACGGGTGCCACGGGGGTGCTCGTCGCGGCGTGGACCGGCGCCGGCCCGGTCGTGGTGTGGTGCGCCCTCGCGGTCGTCACGGCGGCGTGGGGCTTCGTGCTGCCTGCGGCGATGACCCGGACGCAGCACGTCGGCGCGGCGCACCCGGGGACCGCCGCGGCCCTGCAGGGCGGCCTCACCTTCGGCATCGGCGGCCTCGGCACTCCGCTCGCGGGCGCGCTCGGCGGCACGGCGCTGGCGATGGGCGGGGTCATGGCGGCGCTCATGGCGGCCGCCGTGGTGGTGCAGGTCACCGCGACGCGGCGGCACGCCGGGCGGACCTGACGGTGACGAACCGGTAGGTTGCATGGTGCAAGGCGAACCGACACGAGGGGACCACACGGCATGGACATCGTCGTACACGAGGCGGAGACCGACACCGCCGTCCTGGAGTGCAGCGGACGGCTCAACATGGTGTCAGCGCCGTCGTTCCGCGAGACCGTCGCCCAGGTGGTCGGCAACGGCCGCGCACGGATCGTGGTCGAGCTCTCCGCCGTCGAGTTCATGGACTCGTCCGGCCTCGGCGCGCTCGTCGGCAGCCTGAAGACCGCTCGGCAGGCCGGCGGCGACCTCCGACTCGCCGCACCGTCCGAGCAGGTGCAGATGGTCCTGAAGCTCTCGAACATCGACAAGATCCTGCGCACGTACCCGGACGGGGACGCCGCGGTCGTCGGCTGGTGAGCACGGTGACGACCGGCGAGCACCTGCTCGAGCTCGCGTGCCCGCCGGACGACGTGTCCGCGGTCCACACGTTCCTCTCCGGGGTCTGGGACCGCGAACCGACGGTCTCCGCCGAGGACCGTATGGCACTCGAACTCGCGCTCGTCGAACTCACCTCGAACGTCATCGAGCACGGCGCGCACGAGCACGGCGTCTCCTGCCAGCTCCGGCTCGCGATCGGGGACGACCGGGTCGACGCGCTGCTGTCGGACGACGGCTCGCCCGCGACGGTCGACCCGGACGCGGCACGGCTGCCGGAGGACCTCGCCGAGAGCGGTCGCGGGCTCGCCCTGGTGCGCATGGTCGTCGACGACCTGCGCTACGAGCGCGTCGACGACCGCAACCGCTGGACGGTGGCGCGTGCCCGTCGCTGACCGGGTTGTCCGCGACGCGCAACGACGGGGCCGTTTCCCGCACCACGACGGCGCCGATTCCCGCCGATGACGACCGCCGTGTCACGATTCGCACGATGACAGTCGAACCAGCCGATCCGCGGATCAGCTTCGAGACGTCGGGGGCCGACCTCGAGGCGGCCCTGCACATGTACGAGGACGCCTACGAGGGGACCGGCTTCGACGCGACCCGGACCGACCGGGCCTTCGCCTACCGGTTCCGGGTGGTCGGGGACGACGTCATGTCCTTCCGCTCGACCCGCTTCGACGCCCGCATGCAGGGCGAGATCGACGACGGCGGCGAGTACGTCGTCAACTGGACCACCGAGGGCGGCGGCCGGATCGACATCGGCCGCGACGAGGTCGCGCTGCGCCCCGGCCACCCGGTGATGTTCCCGACCGGACGACCCTTCGCCTTCGACCTGCAGGACGTCCGGCAGAGCCTGGTGCAGTTCGACCGGTCGTACCTCGAGGGCATCGCGGCCGAGGTGCACGGCACCCAGCCCGGTCCGCTGGTCTTCGACCACACCGCGGCGCCCGACCCCGAGGACCTCCGCGGCTGGAACGCCCAGGTGCAGCGTGCGGCCGCGACCGTGCTCGGGACCGGCCCGGTGTCCGCCCTCGCCTTCGCCGAGACGGCCCGGGCGACCGCCCACAGCCTGCTCCGGACCTTCCCGCACCAGGTGCTCGCGCCCGAGGTGACCCTGCCCCAGGGCGCGACCGGCCGTGTCCGCGAGGCGATCGAGTACATGCACGCCTACTCGCACACCCCGATGTCGACGACCGACGTCGCCGAGTACGTCGGCCTGAGCGTCCGCGGTCTGCAGCAGGCGTTCCAGCGGCAGGTGGGCACCGCCCCGAACGCGATGCTCCGGGGCATCCGTCTCGACCGGGTGCGCGAGGAGCTCCGTCGCTCCTCGGCCGGTGAGACCACCGTGGCGGCCATCGCCGTGCGGTGGGGCTTCGCGCACCTCGGGCGGTTCTCGGCGGCGTACGCGTCCCGGTTCGGCGAGTACCCGCGCGAGACGCTCCAGCGCTGACGACCGGCCCGGTCGCCGCTACGCTGTCGCGGTGCGCAGACCTCGACCGTGGGTGATCGTCCCCGGGATCTGGAACTCCGACCCGGAGCACTGGCAGTCCGTCTGGCAGGACGACCGCGGCGCCGGTGCCGTCCGCATCGACCCGGCGTCGTGGACCGACCCCGACCCGGCCGACTGGCGGGCGGCGATCACGCGTGCCGTCCGGTCCTGCCCGGAGCCGCCGGTGCTCGTCGCGCACAGCCTCGGCGTCCTCGCCGTGGCGGACTGGCTCGCCGCCGCCGCCGCGGGGACGGCCGCCGGCGCGTTCCTGGTCGCGCCGCCCGACCCGGCCGCGCCCGGGTTCCCGGAGGCCGCAGGGGGCTTCGCCGCCCCGCGACCGCTGCCCGACGGCGTGCGGGTCCCGACGCGGATGGTCGTGAGCGACGACGACCCGTACTGCTCCGTCGACCGGGCGACGGCCTTCGCACGCACCCTGGGTGCGACGGTGCTGCGGGTCGGCGCGCTCGGCCACGTCAACGTCGCGAGCGGGGTCGGTGCGTGGCCGGCGGGGCGCTCGCTCCTCGACGACCTCGAACACGCGCTCTGACGAGCACCCGCACCACGGCCGACACGCCGTTCACGTTCCGTGCGACATGTCACCGAACCCGGCGACACACCGCGGATGTCCGACGATCCGGGTCCTGCGATATTTACCCTTCGGACATGGAGACCCAGTCCGGCGCACGCACCCCGCTCGTGGACCCGTTCGGTCGCGAGCTCGAGGAGTGGCTCCGCGACGCCCCGGCGACGCGGACGCCGTACGTGGCGGACCTCGTGGTCCCGCCTGTCACCGGCCCCGTGCAGCGGCCCGACCTCGCACCGGCCACCCCGGTCGAGGACCGTCGCCGCACGCCCGCCCACAGTGCACCTGCCAGCGCCGAGCGCGGTGCACACGCCGGAGCCGGGCGCGGGGCACACGCCGGCGCCGAGCGCGGTGCCGACGCCGGTGCGACCCCGACGTCCGAGGCTCCGGTCCCCGAGGCCACGGCGGCGACGTCGTCGGCGGGTCTGTCGGCAGCGACGACCGCGACCCCGGCCCCGGCCCCGGCGTTCCGCCGCGACCGCGTGCGCGACCACGCCCGGCACGCCGCCTCGTGCGCGCCGTCGTTCCCGGAACCGCCGGAGCGGATCGCCCTGCGCATCGAGGACCTGGCCGTCGAGGTCGCCTCGTCGACCGGTCGCAGCGCCGTCGAGCGCATCGTGCTGCTCGAGGACGAGGTCCGACGCCGCGACGAGGACCTCGCACGCCTCGCGGCCTGGGAGGCCACCGTCGCCGGCACCGACGACCCCGAGGTGCGCGCCGCCCGCGACTTCGCCCGCACGGTGTTCGCCGACCTGCTCGCCGACGCCGCCCTCGAGGCCGACCGCCGCGACCGCGCCGCGGCCCGCCGTGCCGCGACGACACCCGTCCCCCTCGTCGTCGTCCCGGCACCCGGGCCGACCGGCCGCAGCACGCCGGGACTGCGAGCCGACGTCGCGACGGCGCGCCCGGCCGTGGAGCTGGTGCTCCCGGAACGCGACGAACCCGTGCGTCCGGTGGCGGGCCTCCCGGCCGTGTCACCGGTGTCCGCGAACACGCGACCGACGCCGCTCGTCCAGCCCGCCACCGGGCCGACCGTCATCGACCGCGCTGCGTTCGCCGCCGCGCTCACGGCGCACCAGGGCCGGACCGCGAGCACACCCGTCGTCCTGCCGGACGCGGTCGTGCCCGCCGGACCCGTCGTGCACGAGCCGGCTCCGCAGCAGGCCGAGGCGGAGCGCCCGGGCTGGTGGTCGCGTCTCGTGGCCCGGCTGCTGCACCTGCTCGGCCGCTGACGGGGCGGACGCCTCGGTAGACTGACGGGATGCCGACGCTCCGCGAACTCCAGGCCGTGATCGAGGACCTGTGGCCCGCCGCGGGCGCGGAGTCCTGGGACAGCGTGGGCCTGGTCGCCGGAGACCCCGATGCCGTCGTCGAGCACGTGCACCTGGCCGTCGACGCCGTGCCGGCCACCGCGCGCGAAGCGGTCGGCCTCGGAGCCGGGCTCCTCCTGACGCACCACCCGCTGCTGCTGCGCGGGGTGACCACGATCGCCGAGACCACCTACAAGGGCAGCGTGCTCGCGACCCTGGTGCGGGGCGGCTGCGCCCTGGTCGCCGCCCACACCAACGCCGACGTCGTCACCACCGGCACCTCGGCCGTGCTCGCCGACCGCATCGGCCTGACCGAGCAGCGCCCGCTCGACGCCGGATCCGACCCCGCGACCGGCATCGGCCGCGTAGGCGTGCTGGCCGAGCCGACCACGCTCGGTGCGCTCGCCCGGCGGCTCGTCGACCTGCTGCCGCCGACCGCCACCGGCGTCCGCGTCTCCGGGGACTTCGACCAGCCCGTCCGCACCGTCGCACTCTGCGCCGGTGCCGGCGACTCCCTGCTCGGTCACCCCGCCGTGCTCGACGCCGACGTGTACGTCACCAGCGACCTCCGCCACCACCCGGCGTCCGAGTTCCGCGAACAGGCACTGCTCCACGGCGGACCGGCCCTCGTCGACACGTCGCACTGGGCCACCGAGTGGCTCTGGCTCGACGTCGCGGCGGCGCAGCTGCGCGAGGCCGCCGGCGTCCGCGTCACCGTGAGCGACCTCCGCACCGATCCGTGGGACTTCGCCGTCCTGCCGGCCGCCGAACCCACCACCCCCACTGAAGGAGTCTGACCATGAAGGCAGCACCCGAGGACCAGGTCATCCTCCTCGACCTCCAACGACTCGACAACGACGTCACCCGGATCGCGCACCGCATCACGTCGCTGCAGAAGGGCGACCAGCTCACCGAGCTCGGCACCAGGGCCGCCGGGCTCCGCAGCGAGCTCGTGGCGGCCACCGGCGAGGTCGAGGACGCCGAGCGCGAGCTCGCCCGCCTGGAGTCCGACACCGCGACCGCCCAGGCCCGCATCGAGCGCGACACCACCATGCTGCAGAACGTCTCGAACTCGAAGGACGCCGCCGGCCTGCAGAGCGAGCTCGAGTCGCTGCAGCGGCGCATCGGCGGCCTCGAGACCGCCGAGCTCGAGATCATGGAGAACCTCGACGTGCTCCGCGCGCGGGTGGGCGACGTCGAGGCGAAGCTCGCCGACGTCGACGCCGCACGCGCCGGGCTCGTCGCCGACCGTGACGCCGAGATCGCACGGCTGACCGGCGACAAGGACTCGGCCGAGCAGAGCCGCGCCGCCGTCGCCGCGAAGGTGCCGGCCGACCTGCTCGCGCTGTACGACCGGCAGCGCGCCCGCTACGGCTTCGGCGCCTCGCTGCTGCAGGGCGGCGTGTCCACGGCCTCCGGGGTGTCGCTCACCAACTCGGACCTGCAGGACATCCGCCGTGCCGCTCCGGACGACGTCGTGCTCTGCCCCGACAGCGACGCGATCCTGGTGCGCACGGCCGAGTCTGGCCTGTAGCCGAGACCCGGCCCTGGCCCGGGCAGGGCCGGGCCGGGATCGGCCTGCCCGAGCCGCGCCCCGTCGCCCGCGTCTCAGGCGCGCAGCGCGGCGACGATGCGGTCGCGGGCTGCTGCGGCGGGACGGGTCGGCAGCAGCGGGAACACGTGCACGGCCCCGCGGCGTTCGACGAGCTCGACGTCGACGCCGGCGGCCCGGGCCCCCGCGGCGAGCAGGTGCGCGTCCGGGTTGAGGACGTCGCGCGTGCCCGTGAGCAACAGGACCGGGCCGAGCCCGGTCGGGTCGCCCGCCAGGGGACTCACCGCCGGGTTCGTCACGGGGAGGCGCCCGGCCCACTGCGCGCCGAGGTGGCGGAGCCCGTCGACACCGAGCCACGGGTCGGACGGCAGCACGTCGGCGACCCGCGGGTTCGCCATCGTCAGGTCGAGCGCCGGCGCGAGCAGGACGGTGCGCACGGCCCGGTGTCCGCGGTCGCGGAGGGCGAGCGCGGCGGACAGGGCGACCTGGCCGCCGGCCGAGTCGCCGGCCAGGCGCACCTCGTGGCCGGACGCCGTCGCGGCCTCGAACAGGTGCACGACGAGCGCGACGGCCGCCGCGGCGTCGCCGTGGGGGAGCAGCGCGTACAGCGGCACGGTGACGGTGGTGTTCGACTCGGCGGCGACCTGCGCGACGAGCGCCCAGTGCTGCCGGCTGATGTCGTGCACCCACCCGCCACCGTGGACGTACACGGTCTCGCCGACGGGCGTCGACCGGGTGGGCCTGACGGTGTACACCGGTCGACCGTGCTCGCGACGCACCGTGACGGCGACGTCCGGGCGCAGCCGCAGGCGCTCCGGCGGGACGGCCGGTTCGGGGTGCCGACCGTGGCGGCGGACCTCGCGCGCCGCGCCCTCGACGGTCCGGTAGGGCCGGTTCGCCCGCGTCGCGCGCAGGTACGACGGCGCGAGGGCTTCGGGCAGGTACACGTCAGCGCCTTCCGACGGTCGCCACCGCGGGCGGCAGCCCGCAGCGTGGTGTGGGCGAATGGGCCGGCCGTACGCCGGGTTCTGTCCCGCCGCTCGCGCGGCGGTGACGGCCATCTCTCTCGGACCGACGTTGCCGTCGGCCTCCAGCGGTCTACCCGAGGACTCGGCGAGCAGCCTCAGCGTCCTCTGTCTGACCTTGCTCCGGGCGAGGTTTACCGAGCGGATCCGGTCACCCGGACCCCTGGTGGTCTCTTACACCACCGTTTCACCCTTACCGACGTCGCCGCCGGCGGTCTGCTTTCTGTGGCACTGTCTCGCGGATTGCTCCGGGTGGGTGTTACCCACCGCCCTGCTCTGTGGAGCCCGGACGTTCCTCGGCACTCCCGGAGGAGTGACGCGACCGTCTCACCGACCCATTCGCACGGCAAGCCTAGCGCGTGCGACCCGGGGCCGGCCCCGCCGAGGTCGCACGGAGTGCCGCCCGGACGGCTGACGTGCGGCACCTCGCGCGACCCGGGCGACGCGCCCGCGGCGTGTCGTGCGACCCCGCCGCCCGGGCACGCAGGCTCGCGGGCTCGCGGCCCGTGCACGCCACGCGTGCGGCACGGGGCCGGAGCCGCCGAGGTCGCACGGAGTGCCGCCCGGACGGCTGACGTGCGGCACCTCGCGCGACCCGGGCGACGCGCCCGCGGCGTGTCGTGCGACCTCGCCGGCCGTGCACATCGCCCGTCATGGCCGACGAGCACGCCGAGCACGCCGAGCACGCCGGGCACGCTGGCCTCGCCGCTCGGCCAGGTGCGTCAGGCGCTCTGCGCCGCCAGGGTCGCCGCGCCGATGATGCCCGCGTTGTTGCGGAGCGTCGCCGGGATGATGTCGGCCTGCAGGTCGAGCAGCGGCAGGTACTCCTCGTGCTGCTTCGAGACGCCGCCGCCGACGACGAAGAGCTCCGGGGAGAGCAGGGCCTCGAGCGTCGAGTAGTAGTGCTGCAGGCGCTTCGCCCAGTGCTTCCACGACAGGTCGTCGCGCTCCTTGGCTGCGAACGAGGCCCGCGACTCGGCGTCGTGGCCGTCGATCTCCAGGTGCCCGAGCTCGGAGTTGACGATGAGCACGCCGTCGTTGATGAGCGCGGTGCCGATCCCGGTGCCGAGCGTCGTGACGATGACGAGGCCGTCCTTGCCCTTCGCCGCACCGAACTGCTGCTCGGCGAACCCGGCGGCGTCGGCGTCGTTGACGAAGTGGATGGAGCGGCCGAGCTCCTTCTCGAACAGCGCCTCGGCCTCGAAGCCGATCCACTTCTTCGAGACGTTGGCGGCCGACATCGTCTTGCCGTCACGGACGATGGCCGGGAAGCACACGCCCACCGGGACGTCGGCGGCCGGGGCGAGCTCCTCGACGATGGACTTCGCGACCGCGACGATGTCGTGGGGCTTCCCGCCCTCGGGGGTGGCCTTCTTGATCCGGTCGGTCGTCAGTTCGCCGGAGGCGACGTCGACGATCGCGCCCTTGATGCCCGTACCGCCGATGTCGACGCCGACTGCGAGGGTGGTCATGAGGAGCCTTTCGGTGGGGGTCTCAGGAGACGGTGAGGAGTTCCGCGCCGCGCTCGGTGACGACGAGGGTGTGCTCGAACTGGGCGGTCCAGGACTTGTCCCGCGTGGAGACCGTCCAGTCGTCGGACCAGATGTCCGCCGCCACCCCGCCGAGCGTCAGCATGGGCTCGATGGTGAACACCATGCCCGGCTCGATGACGGTGTCGTACTGCGGGGCGTCGTAGTGGGGGATGATCAGGCCGGAGTGGAAGGCCCGCCCGACGCCGTGGCCGGTGTAGTCGCGGACCACCCCGTAGCCGAAGCGCTTCGCGTACGCCTCGATGGCGCGGCCGATGACGTTGACCTGGCGACCGGGCGCCACGGCCTTGATGCCGCGCTCGAGGGCGAGTCGAGTGCGGGTGACGAGGTCCTCGACCTCCTGCGAGGCCTGCCCGACGACGAACGTGCGGTTCGTATCACCGTGCATGCCGTCCTTGTAGGCGGTGATGTCGATGTTGACGATGTCGCCGTCCTGCAGCACGGTGTCGTCCGGGATCCCGTGGCAGATCACCTCGTTGAGGCTCGAGCACAACGACTTCGGGTACCCGCGGTAGCCGAGCGTCGAGGGGTAGGCGCCGTGCGCGACGACGTACTCGTGCCCGATGCGGTCGAGCTCGTCGGTGGTGACGCCCGGGCGGATCGCCGCGGCGACGGCGTCGATGGCCCGCGAGGCGATCCGGCCCGCGGTGCGGATCCGCTCGACCTCGTCCGGGGTGTAGGTGTCGCCGAGTCCGTGCTCGTGCGGTTCGACCCTGCCGACGTACTCCGGCCGCTCGATGTCCCGCGGGACGGCCAGCTGGGGGGAGACGCGGCCGGCGGTCAGGTGTCCGTGTTCGTCCCGGGGCATGCGGACCACTCTAGCCGGGGCCGCGCCCGACGCCGCGCGGGTCCCGAGCGGCCGCCCACGTGTGCGCCGGGACGCGACCGCCTGGAGGCGCGGCACCGGTCCGCCGGGCGCAGGCCGGGCCTCCAGGCCGTCACCCCGGGCGCGGGGCGCCCCCGACAGCCGACCGCACGGCCACCAGCGCGGCGCGGCGGCGCGCGGACCACCGACGCGCCGCGTCGGTACGGTGGGCGGCATGAGTGACGAGCGCATCGAGTCCCAGTGGTGGTTCAACGACAAGACCGGCCAGGTCGAGCAGGGGCCGCAGTCGCCGCAGCGTGACCGCATCGGCCCCTTCGCCACGCGCGAGGAGGCGCAGCACGCGCTCGACCGCATCGCCGCGAACAACGAGAAGTGGGACGCCGAGGACCGCTGACCCGTCCGGCCGCACCCCGTCCGTCCCACCGGACCACTAGCCTGGGACCAGGCCCGCCCGCGGCCACCCGATACACGGAAAGGTCGTGCATGGACAAGCAGACGGACTTCGTGCTCCGCACCATCGAGGAGCGCGGGATCAAGTTCATCCGACTCTGGTTCACGGACGTCATCGGGACGCTCAAGTCGGTGGCGATCGCCCCGGCCGAGGTCGAGGGCGCCTTCGCCGAGGGCATCGGGTTCGACGGCTCCGCGATCGAGGGCCTCACCCGCAGCTACGAGGCCGACGTGCTCGCGCACCCGGACCCCTCGACGTTCCAGATCCTGCCGTGGCGCGGCGAGATCGACCCGACCGCGCGGATGTTCTGCGACATCACGACCCCGGACGGGCAGCCGGCCGTCGCCGACCCGCGCAACGTGCTGAAGCGCACCCTGGCCCGGGCGAGCGACCGCGGGTTCACGTTCTACACGCACCCCGAGATCGAGTTCTACCTGCTCAAGAGCCGCGAGTGGCGGGACGGCGGCCCGCAGCCCGTCGACCAGGCCGGTTACTTCGACAACGTGCCCGGCGGCAGCGCCCACGACTTCCGCCGCCGCTCGGTGCGGATGCTCGAGGACCTCGGCATCTCGGTGGAGTACAGCCACCACGAGGCCGGCCCCGGCCAGAACGAGATCGACCTGCGGTACGCGGACGCGCTCACGATGGCCGACAACATCATGACCTTCCGCACCGTCGTGAAGGAGGTCGCGATCGAGCAGGGCGTCTACGCGACGTTCATGCCGAAGCCGATCTCCGGCCAGCCCGGCTCGGGCATGCACACCCACGTCTCGCTGTTCGAGGGCGACCAGAACGCGTTCTACGAGGCCGGCGGCCAGTACCAGCTCTCGCAGACCGCCAAGCACTTCATCGCCGGTGTGCTCAAGCACGCGCCGGAGATCACCGCCGTGACGAACCAGTTCGTCAACTCGTACAAGCGCCTGTGGGGCGGCGACGAGGCCCCCTCGTTCGTCACCTGGGGCCACAACAACCGGTCCGCGCTCGTCCGCGTGCCGCTGTACAAGCCGAACAAGGGCCAGTCGTCGCGCATCGAGTACCGCGGCATCGACTCCGCGGCGAACCCGTACCTGGCGTACTCGCTCCTGCTCGCCGCCGGGCTGAAGGGCATCGAGGAGGAGTACGAGCTCCCCGCCGAGGCCGAGGACAACGTCTGGAGCCTCAGCGACTCGGAGCGCAAGGCCCTCGGCTACAGCCAGCTGCCGGCGAGCCTCGACCACGCGCTGAGCCTGATGGAGGACTCCGAGCTCGTCGCCGAGACCCTCGGCGAGCAGGTGTTCAACTTCGTGCTCCTCAACAAGCGCCAGGAGTGGAAGCGGTACCGCGACCAGGTGACGCCGTTCGAGCTCGACACCAACCTCGGCGCGCTGTAGGCGGAGTGCGCACCAGATGACCGGTCGGACGACGACGTCACGATCCGAGTTGGCGCGCCTGGGCTTCGCCGAGTTGTCGGAGAGCCTCGAGCGGATCGCCGACCTGCGCGAACGGTTCGGGGCCGACGTGCCCCTGCCCGTCGACGGCGGGGGCGCGCTCTGGGGCGTGACCGCGGACCCGGACGGTGCGCTGCGGTCGCTGGAGCGCCTGCTCGAGCGCGCCCCGGACGCGCTGCGGCCCGTGCTCGCCGACGAGGCCGCGACCGAGCGCCTGGTCCGCCTGCTCGGTGCCTCGGTCGGGCTCGGCGAGTTCCTGCACCGTCGGCCGGCGGAGCTCGACCTGCTCCTCGAACCGGTGCGCGAGCCGTGGTCGCAGGAGCGCTACACGGAGTCGCTGGTGCGGGCGGTGGACGGCACCACGGGCGAGGACGCCCGCGTCCGCCTGCGGGTGCGCTACCGACGGCACCTCGCCCAGATCGCGCTGTACGACGTGCTGCACGCCGCCCCGACCGAGGCGTTCCCGAGCGTCGCCGCCGGGCTCGCCGACCTGGCCGGCGCCGCGCTCGAGGCAGCGGTGCAGGTCGCCCGGCGCGAGGTCCCGTTCCCGGCCGACGACGTCGCCGCGACCCCGCTCGCGGTCATCGCGATGGGCAAGGCCGGCGCGCGCGAGCTGAACTACGTGAGCGACGTCGACGTCATCTTCGTCACCGAGGCCACCGACGCGGTGCCCACCGACCGCGCGGTGCTCGTCTCCACCCGGATCGCGATCGCCGCGACGCACGCCATCACCGACCTCGCCGCCGAGCCGGCCCTGTGGGAGGTCGACGCGAACCTGCGGCCCGAGGGCAAGGACGGCGCGCTCGTCCGCACCCTCGACTCGCACGTGGCCTACTACGAGCGCTGGGCGAAGGGATGGGAGTTCCAGGCTCTGCTGAAGGCGCGGCCGATCGCCGGGTCGGCCGACCTCGGCCGGCGCTACGCCGAGGCCGTCGCACCCTTCGTGTGGAGCTCGTCCGGCCGGCCCGGCTTCGTCGAGTCCGTGCAGCGGATGCGCGAGCGCGTCACCGAGCACATCCCGGACGCGGACGTCGACCGGCAGCTCAAGCTCGGCCCCGGCGGCCTGCGCGACGTCGAGTTCACGGTGCAGTTGCTGCAGCTCGTGCACGGCCGCGACGACCCCTCCGTGCGGGTCCGGTCGACGCTCGAGGCGATGGACGCCCTGACCGACGCCGGGTACGTCGGCCGGGCCGAGGCCGCCCGCTTCGGACCCGACTACGCCCTGCTGCGCGTCCTCGAGCACCGCATCCAGCTGCGCCGCCTGCAGCGCACGCACCTCATGCCGACCGACGAAGAGGAGCTGCGGGTCCTCGCCCGGTCGAGCGGCGTCGCGACGTCCGCCGCGGCACTCGAGACGCGCTGGCGTGCCGTCAAGCTCGAGGTCCGCGGTCTGCACGAGCGGTTGTTCTACCGTCCGCTGCTGTCCGCCGTCGCGGCCGCCGACGGCGTCGCCCTGACGAACGACCAGGTGGTCGACCGGCTCGGGGCGATCGGCTTCGTCGACCCGGCCGGCGCGATCCGGCACATCCGCGCCCTGACGCAGGGCACGAGCCGTCGCGCCGCCATCCAGCGCAACCTGCTGCCGGTGCTCCTGCGGTGGATGGCCGAGGGGCCGGCGCCCGACCGTGCCCTGCTGGCCTTCCGCCGCCTGAGCGACACCCTGGGGGAGTCGAGCTGGTTCCTCCGGATGCTCCGCGACTCGTCCGGCGCGGCGCACTCACTGACGACCGTGCTCTCCGAGTCGGCGTTCCTCGCCGGACTGCTCGAACGGTTCCCGGAGGCCGTCGCCTGGCTCGACGAACCCGAGTCCCTGCTCCGGCCCCGCCCGATCGAGTCGCTGCTCGCCGAGATGACCGCGACGACCGCCCGGCACGGCAACGACGTCGACGGGTCCGCCGCGCTGCTGCGGTCGGCCCGACGGCGCGAGACGCTGCGGCTCGGCATGGCCGCGGTGCTCGGACACCTCGACGTCGACGGCCTCGGGCCGGCCCTCAGCGACGTCACCGAGGCCACGCTCGCCGGTGCGCTCGCCCTGGCCCGCCGCGACGCCCCCGAGGGCCTGGAGTTCGGGATCATCGCGATGGGCCGGTTCGGCGGCCGCGAGCTCGGCTTCGGCTCGGACGCCGACGTGCTCTACGTCCACCGGGCACCCGACCTGGCGCCCGAGGTGGCGTCCCGCGCCGCCCAGGCGATCGTGCGCGAGCTGAACCGGCTCACCGAGGACACGATCCACCCGCTCGACCTCGACATCGACCTGCGCCCCGAGGGGAAGAACGGACCCGTCGTCCGCACCCTCGAGTCGTACGGCGCGTACTACGCCCGCTGGTCGCTCACGTGGGAGGCGCAGGCGTTGCTGCGTGCCCGCGGCGCCGTCGGCGACGAGCAGCTGCTCCGCGACTTCGAGCACCTGGCCGACCGCACCCGCTACCCGGACCACATCGACGACAACGAGGTCCGCGAGGTCAGGCGCATCAAGGCCCGCGTCGAGTCCGAGCGGCTGCCGCGCGGCGCCGACCCGGCCCGGCACCTCAAGCTCGGTCGGGGATCGCTGAGCGACGTGGAGTGGTTCGTCCAGCTCCTGCAGCTGCAGCACGCGCTCGAGGTCCCGGCGCTCCGCACGACCTCCACCCTCGAGGCGCTCCACGGTGCGGTCGCCGCGGGCTTCGTCGCCGCCGAGGACGGCGAGCGGCTCGGGGCCGCGTGGCGGTTCGCGTCGCGCACCCGGAGCGCCCTCGTCCTGTGGTCGGGGAAGACCACCGACGTGCTGCCCGTCGACCGCGTCCAACTCGAGGGTGTGGCGCGGCTGTTGGAGTACCCGCCGGGGTCGGCGAGCGAGCTCGAGGAGGACTACCTCGGCGTCACGCGCCGCGCGCGGCAGGTGTTCGAGCGCGAGTTCTACGGCGCCTGAGCCGGCGCCCGAGCCGGCGCCTGACCCGGCGCCTGAACCGGCGCCTGAGCCGTCGCCTGAGCCGGCGTCCGGACGGCTGCGAGGCCCCGGTTGCAGTTCCGCGCGTCGGAGGTCGTTCCGCGCGTCGGGAGCTGTTCCGCGCGTAGAAGGCCGTTCCTTCCGTCTGACCATGCGCGGAACAGCTTCCCATGGCACGACCGATGGGAAGGACCGACGGGACGAGCGTCAGGGGCGGACTGCCGAGGGTGATCACCCGTGGCGCGGCAGGCATCCCGGCCCCTCCCACGCGTGCCCCGACACGCCCGGGCAGCAGAGTTCACGCCGTGCAGACCCGACCCGCGCAGGTGAATTCGTGATGACGCCGGACGTCCCCCGTTCCGGCCCTCCGTGTACCCCGGCCAGCGACCGTTACCGCGCCGTGATCGGTGTAGCGGTCCAAGTCGACGCTGATCGCAACGGCTGACGACGGCAGTGCACGCAACCACCTGCTGACCGGGGGTTTCCCGGGTCGGCGAGCCGTGCCTCCCGTCCGCTGCCCTCGGGCAGCAGGGTGACCGGCAGGGTGAACGCGGTCCGCCGGAGTGCTGTCAGCACGACGGGGGACCACGATGGCGACACCGGAGGGGGACCGGCGTGTACCCCGTAACGCGCCGGTAACACCCCCGCTCGGGGGCCGCGTTGCGCGGGGGTCCGCGGTCTGCATCAATGGGGTCACCCGAACCGACCCTGATTCCCCGATGGCGCGGAATCTCCACCTCGAACGTTGAAGCAGGGATCGATGTTCACCTTCATTCTGCAGATCAGGCAGATGGTCGAAGGGCACCCCGAGTTCTACCTGTTCGCCGTGTACTCCGCGGTGATCTGGTTGCTCTGGCTGCTCAAGGTCGTCCTGTCCGCCCGCTACCGCCCCTTCACCGGCACCTTCGTCGGTACCACCAGCGTCGTCGTCCCCGTCGTGGACGAACCGCTCGACCTGTTCCGCGACGTCATCGGTCGCATGGTCGAGCAGCGACCCGGCGAGATCATCGTCGTCATCAACGGTGCCCGCAACGAGGCACTCGAAGCCGTCTGCGACGAGTTCGCCCCACTCGTCCGCTGGACCCACACGCCCATCCCGGGCAAGCGCAACGCCGTCAAGGTCGGCACCGAGATGTCGAACGGCGACATCACCGTGCTCGTCGACTCCGACACGGTGTGGACGCCCGGCACCCTCGACGAGCTGCTCAAGCCGTTCTCGGACGAGTCGGTCGGCGGTGTCACGACCCGGCAGCGCATCCTCGAGCCGGAGCGCAGCTGGATCACCCGCTGGGCCGACTGGCTCGAGAACTCGCGTGCGCTGTACTCGATGCCCGCGCAGAGCGTCCTCGGCCAGATCGGCTGCCTGCCGGGCCGGACCATCGCGTTCCGCCGGAACATCCTGGTGCGGGTCATGGACCGCTTCATGCACGAGAAGTTCATGGGCGTGTTCCTGGAGGTCTCGGACGACCGCACGCTGACGAACCTCACGCTCAAGGAGGGGTACCGCACCGTCTACCAGTACACGTCGCTGGTCTACACGGACGCCCCGCTGCAGGTGAAGAAGCTGTTCAAGCAGCAGCTCCGCTGGGCCCGCGGCTCGCAGTACAACACGCTGCGGATGCTGCCCTGGATGCTCGGCCACGCGCCGATCCTCGCCGCCTTCTTCATCACCGACATCATCCTGCCGTTCATGCTCTTCGGCGTCATCGCCGGCTGGATCTACCGCGCCCTCACCGGGCAGGGCGAGAACCTGTACCAGGGCATCCTGTCGCAGTACGGGTTCTCGACCGGCTTCGTCTACGTGGCGGCGCTCATGGTCGTCTCGTCGGTGCTCAGCATGGCGATCCGGCAGATGCGCCACCTCGCCGAGAAGCCGAGCGACTTCTTCCGCCTGCCGATGTTCATCATCGTGTCGACGTTCTTCCTCATGCCGATCCGGCTCATCGGGTTCTTCCGCCTGGCGCACGCGTCCGGCTGGGGGACCCGGGCCGGCGCCTACGCCGGCGGCCCGATGCAGGAGGACCCGTCCGACGCCGCCCTGCCCGCAGGCTTCGGCGCGGCACCGGTCAGCCCGGTCGACGCGGCCACCGGGCCGCTCGCCGGCGGGACGCACGCCGCCGACGGTGTCGCCCGTGTCCGGGGTGACGACCAGGTGGCCGCCGACCGCGCGTTCGACGAGCTCTTCGGTGCCGACGCCACCACCAACTCCACCGCGACCGTCCTGGCGACCCGGCGCGAGGCCGCCGCGTCGCAGGCGGCGTCCGCAGCCGCGCGGACGACCGCCCCGACCACGACCCGCCGGTACAACCCGTACGCCGCGATCCCGTACGTGATCGGCATCGCGATCTTCGCCCTGGAGGCGTTCCTCATTGTCTGACATCATCCGATCCTCGAGCGCCTGGTGGGCGCAGTCGAGCAAGCACGCCCGCCGCACGGCCATCGGGACGACCGCGATCGTCCTGACCCTCGGCCTCATCACCTGGTCCGTCTGGGTGTCCCCGTCCGGCCCCGTCTCCACCGCCGTGCACCAGGCGCTCGGGGTCGAGGCGCCTAAGTCCACCAAGGTCTCGGCCGCGGAGCTGCAGACCAAGCTCGACGCCGCCCAGAAGCGCATCTGGGCACTCGAGGGCAAGCTCGACTCGCGCACCGCGCAGTCCGGCTCGCGCGGAGACCAGATCGACCAGCTGCAGGCGCAGATCGCGTCGCTCCGGTCCCAGCTCGGTGCTGCCTCCAGCTCGGGAGGCGCGTCCTCCGTCGACGCCGCGGGTTCCGGTTCGTCCGGTGGTTCCGCCTCGGGCGTCGGTGCCGGCAGCGGGTCCGGCTCGGGTTCCGGCGGCGGCGGTGCCGCCGGTGGTGTCGGCGGCGTCGGGTCCGACAACGGATCGGGCAGTGGGCCGGGTTCCGGTGCGGGCAACGGCTCCGGTTCCGGGAACGGCTCCGGCGGCGGTACCGGCACCGGAGCCACCAACCCGAACCCCGGTCCGTCCACGGACCCCGGCCCGACGCCGGTCGACGTCCCGACAAAGGCCGAGGTGCTCGCGCAGCAGTCCCGCTGGTACGGCCTGTACACGGCGCAGTCGCCCTTCAACTGGGCCGAGTACGACGACGTGTCCCGCCAGGTCGGCCGGGCCACGAACATGGTCGGCTTCTTCCAGGGCTTCGACCAGGACTTCAACCAGAACGCCGTCCAGCGGTCCTGGGCCAACGGTCGCCTGCCGATGATGACGTGGGAGTCCGTCCCCGCACTGACCGGCAACGACCAGCCGTACGTCGAGGGCTACACCAACGAGGACATCACCTCGGGCAGCTTCGATGCCTACCTGACGAAGTACGCGAAGGCCCTCGCGGCCAACGGGCAGCCACTCGTCATCCGCTTCGACCACGAGATGAACGGCCAGTGGTACAACTGGTCCGAGTCGGCGAAGCAGCAGAACGCCGCCGGTTCCTACAAGCGGATGTGGCAGCACGTCTGGCAGGTCTTCGAGGACAACGGCGCCAACCAGTACGCCATCTGGGACTGGTCGCCGTCGCGCATCGACAAGCTCGGCAACCCGAAGTACCAGACGCTCGACTACATGCAGCAGTACTACCCCGGATCCGAGTACGTGGACTGGGTCGGCATGAGCGGCTACTACCGCGACACCGCTGAGCAGCCCACCTTCGCGAACACGTTCGGTGCCACGCTCGCCCAGATCCGGCAGATCGCGCCGGGCAAGGGCATCGTGCTCAACGAGATCGGCGCGACCGAGACCGGGGGCAGCGTGTCGAACTCGCAGAAGACGCAGTGGATCACCTCGCTCTTCGACGCTGTCGCCGACCCCGCCAACGCGGACATCGTCGGCTTCGCCTACTTCAGCGAGACCGCCACCACCATCGTCGACGGCAAGCGCACGACGAACGACTGGCGGCTCAACTCCCGCGCCGACTCCCTGGCGGCCTTCGCCGAGGGCATCAAGCGCACCGACATCGACTACGACCTGCAGGAGGTCACGCCATGACCGCGTCCGCTTCTTCCGCCGCCACCCCGTCCGCCGACGTCCGTCCCGCTCCCGTCATCAGCGTCATCGGCACCGGCTACCTCGGCGCCACCCACGCGGCCGCCATGGCCGAGATGGGCTTCGAGACCATCGGCGTGGACGTCGATCCGGCGAAGCTCGCCGCGCTGTCGGCCGGCGAGGTCCCGTTCTACGAGCCGGGGCTGCCCGAGCTCATCACGAAGCACGTCGCCAGCGGCAAGCTCCGCTTCACCGCCTCGCTCGCCGAGGCCGTGGCGGCGGCCGACGTCCACTTCGTCTGCGTCGGCACCCCGCAGCGTGCCGGGTCGCACGCCGCGAACCTGACGTACGTCGAGGCCGCGACACGCGGTGTCGCCGAGCACCTCACCCACCCGGGTCTGATCGTCGGCAAGTCGACCGTCCCGGTCGGCACCGCCGCCCGGCTGCGGGGCATCGTCAGCGAGTTCGCCCCGGTCGGCATCGCCGCGGAGCTCATCTGGAACCCGGAGTTCCTGCGCGAGGGCAAGGCCGTTGACGACACCCTGCACCCGGACCGCCTGGTCTGGGGTGGCGCGTCCGAGGCCGCCGACGCCGTGATCCGCGAGGTCTACGCCGCACCGATCGCCGAGGGCACCCCGGTCATCACGACCGACCTCGCCACGGCCGAGCTCGTCAAGGTGAGCGCGAACGCGTTCCTCGCCACGAAGATCTCGTTCATCAACGCCATCTCCGAGATGTGCGCGATCACCGGCGCCGACGTCACCACGCTGGCCGACGCCCTCGGCCACGACGCCCGCATCGGTCGGAAGTTCCTGAACGCAGGGCTCGGTTTCGGCGGCGGCTGCCTGCCGAAGGACATCCGCGCCCTCATGCACCGCGCCAACGAGCTCGGCGCGGGCCGCGTCGTCGGACTCATGCAGCAGGTCGACGAGATCAACATGGGTCAGCGCGAGCGCGTCATCGACATGACGATCGAGGCCCTCGGCGGGTCCGTCCTGAACCGCCGCGTCGCGGTGGTCGGGGCCGCGTTCAAGCCCCTCACCGACGACGTCCGCGACTCGCCAGCGCTCAACGTCGCCGCGGCGCTGCACCTGCGCGGCGCCCAGGTGACGCTCTGGGACCCCGAGGCGCTCGAGACCGCCCGGCGTTCCTTCCCGACGCTGACGTACGCGACCTCGATGGAGGACGCCGTCGAGGACGCCGACGTCGTGCTCGTGCTCACCGAGTGGGACGAGGTCGTCACGGCCGACGCCGCTCGGCTCGCCGACCTCGTCGGCCGCCGCGTGGTCGTCGACGCGCGCAACTGCCTCCCGGTCCAGGACTGGGTCCGAGCGGGGTGGTCCGTCCGTTCCCTGGGACGGCCCACGCCGGTCACGGGTGCACCCGTGAGCGTCGCAGCGGGGACGAACGACGCCGTGGCCACGGCCCGGTAGTCACCGCAGGCGTAGCGGGGTCCGTGCCGGGGGCGGCGCGGACCCCGTTCCTGCGTGCGGGGGCGGGGGTGGAGTGCGGAGTGCGGGGGTGCAGTTTCGCGCGTGGGAAGCTGTTTCGCGCGTGGGAGGTACTTCCGCGTGTAGGAAGCCCGATGTTCCCGCCACCTACGCGCGTTCTCGCTTCCCATGGCGCGGGCGATGGGAAGGAAGGTGCGCCGTGATCGGCACGGGTGCTGCTCGCGCACCGTCGTCCAGCGCAGTCGACGCCGCTGGCGTGCGGCGCTGGTGCCGTGCGACCAGCGGGGTGCTCGTGCTCGGAAGGGCCGGTCCCACCGCCGACCTCGGCGACCCGGACACCCAGGGGGCGACGGACCGCTGACCCGGGAGCGCGTCGCGCCCCGCGCGCATCCACGACGGACGTTCCGCAGAGCGCGCGGGCGAAGCGGTCCCGCGCACGGCAGGCAGTCCGGCGCGTCGGAGGCCCGACGTTCTGGCCTCCGACGCGCGATCCTGTTCCATCCAGCACGGGGGATGGGAAGAACCGCGCTGCGATGCCGTGCCCGAGCGCGCGGCCGAGCACACTCAGCACATCCGGCACCCCCGGCACACCCGCACACCCGGCACACCCGGCACGCCCGGCCCGGCCCAGCACAGCGGAAGGCCCCGCACCGGAGAACCGGTGCGGGGCCTTCGCCAGCGGGCAGGCGTGGATCAGACGCCGAAGTACAGCTCGTACTCGAACGGGTGCGGGCGCTGGGCCAGCGGGAGGATCTCGTTCTCGCGCTTGTAGTCGATCCAGGTCTGGATGAGGTCCTCGGTGAAGACGTTGCCCTTCGTGAGGAACTCGTGGTCCGCCTCGAGGGCCTCGAGGGCCTCGTCGAGCGAGCCGGGGACCTGGGGGATGCCCTTGGCCTCCTCCGGCGGGAGCTCGTAGAGGTCCTTGTCGACCGGCTCGTGCGGCTCGATGCGGTTCTGGATGCCGTCGAGGCCCGCCATCAGCTGCGCGGCGAACGCGAGGTACGGGTTGCCCGAGGCGTCGGGGGCGCGGAACTCGATGCGCTTCGCCTTCGGGTTGGTGCCGGTGATCGGGATGCGGATCGCGGCGGAGCGGTTGCCGGCCGAGTAGACCAGGTTGACCGGTGCCTCGAAGCCCTTGACCAGGCGGTGGTACGAGTTGATCGACGGGTTCGTGAAGGCGAGCAGCGCCGAGGCGTGCTTGAGGATGCCGCCGATGTACCAGCGGGCGACGTCCGACAGGCCGCCGTAGCCGTTCTCGTCATAGAAGAGCGGCTTGCCGTCGTTCCACAGGGACTGGTGGGTGTGCATGCCCGAACCGTTGTCACCGAACAGCGGCTTCGGCATGAACGTGGCGACCTTGCCCCACTGGTCCGCGGTGTTCTTGACGATGTACTTGAACTTCAGGATGTCGTCCGCGGCGTGGACCATCGTGTCGAACTTGTAGTTGATCTCCTGCTGGCCGCCGGTGCCCACCTCGTGGTGCGAGCGCTCGAGGGTGAAGCCGGCCTCGATCAGCTTGAGCGTGATGTCGTCGCGCAGGTCGGCGGTCTTGTCGACCGGCGAGACGGGGAAGTAGCCGCCCTTGTACGGGGTCTTGTTGGCGAGGTTGCCGCCCTCTTCGTCACGACCGGTGTTCCACGCGCCCTCTTCCGAGTCGACGGCGTAGAAGGACTCGTTCTGCGTGACCGAGTAGCGGACGTCGTCGAAGATGTAGAACTCGGCCTCGGGGGCGAAGAACGCGGTGTCCGCGATGCCCGTCGACGCGAGGTACTTCTCGGCCTTCTTCGCGACCTGGCGCGGGTCGCGGCCGTAGATCTCGCCGTTGCGGGGGTTGTAGATGTCGAACACCATGATGAGCGTGCGCTCGGCGCGGAACTGGTCGATGTACGCCGTCGTGACATCGGGGATCAGCTGCATGTCGGACTCGTGGATCGACGCGAAGCCACGGATCGAGGAGCCGTCGAACAGCTGACCAACCGAGAAGAAGTCCTCGTCGACGGTCGATGCCGGGATGTTGAAGTGCTGCTGCACACCGGGCAGGTCCGTGAAGCGGATGTCGAGGAACTTGACGTCGGTGTCCTTGATGAAGGCCAGGACCTCGGAGGAATCGCTGAACATGGGGCCGATCTCCAATGGGTTGGGTGATGTCGGAGGTACCGGTCAGGGCACCTCCGACGAGGCTATTGACACGGGGTTTCCCGGACATGACTGGATTGTTTCCGGCGTGTTACGCCCAGGCCGACGCCGGAGCCCGTCCCCTCCGGGGCTGCCGGTCCCCGCCGTCGCTTACGCTGGTGTGATGGCCCGCAACACCCCCAGCCCGTCCGCGTCCTCCGAGCACCCGGACGGGTGGCCGGGGAAGGACCTCGGTCTGCCCGAGGACGGGCCGCGGAGCGTCGGCCGGATCGGGCGACGGCTCGTCGCGCTCGTCATCGACGGCGCGCTGGCCGACCTCGTCGCCTACGTGACCGGGGTCTGGTCGCCGGTGCAGGGCACGGCGGACATCGCGCACTCCTGGGTGCAGATCGCCATCTTCGCCGGGCTCCAGGTGCTCTTCATCTGCCTGCTGTCCGGCTCGTTCGGCCACATCTGCGTCGGGCTCCGGCTGGTGCCGATGCGTGGCGGGTACATCGGCGTGTGGCGTCCGGTCCTCCGGACGGTGCTGCTCTGCCTCATCGTGCCGCCGCTCATCATCGACCGCGACAGCCGCGGCGCCCACGACCGGATCGCCGGCACGGTGCTCGTCCGCCGCTGAGCCCCGGCCGCTGGTCGGTACGGGCGCCCGTCCGAACCCGGACACGGTGTCTTCCCACCCCGGACACACGGAACGCCCCCGACCTGGCACGGTCGGGGGCGTTCCGTCGAGCGGTCTGCCGATCAGCGCGGACGCCCGGCGCGCGCACGCATCGGGTCCATGCCCTTCGGGATCGCCGACGCCGGGCTCTGCGTCAGGGAGTCGAGGCGGTTCGCGACCGCGAGGACCTCGTTGCGGTTCAGCGAGCTCTTGAACTTGTTCATCGCGCGGGGGAGCTTGTGCAGGGTCACGGCGTCGTCACCGTCGTCCACGTGGACGACGTGCACCGGGACGTTCGGCACGATGCGCTGGACCTTGCGGCGCTCCTCGCCGAGCTGGCGCGTCAGGTTGCCGCGCTGTCCCTCGGTGATCAGGACGACACCGGGGCGCCCCACGGCGCGGTAGACCGCCGACTGCGAGCGGCCGTGGACGGCGACGGGCATCTCGCTCGAACGCCACTGGCGGCGGAGCGAGTTCGTCAGCACGGCACCGACGGCACCGGGCTGCCCCTCGATCTGCCGGTAGGCGGCGCGCTCGGCCAGACGGCTCAGCACGATCAGGAACAGCAGGATGCCGAGCATCACGCCGGCGACGATCCAGAGGACGACCGCGAGCCAGTTCTGCCCCGGCAGCAGCAGTGCGAGCAGCACGCCGAGGACGACCGGCCCGACGAAGGCGAGCGCGAACCACCACACCGACTTCGGGTCCGCCCGACGGGTCATCTGGAAGACCTGGTACATCTGCTTGAGACGCCCCGGCTCCTTCGCCTTCTTGTCCGTGGAAGTGCTGCGTGCCATGCAGACAGGATACGGCCTGCGCCGCCCGGCGCGGACCGCACACGGTCCGGCTGTGGGCGAACGCGCGCTCTCCACAGGCTGACGGGGACGGCCAGGAGGCCCGGCTCCGCTCCGCCACGCTGGTCACCGTGCACACGACTCCAGCCCACCCCGGTGGCCGGTGCGAGCCGGACCTCGCCGAACGCTGGTCCGCACCGCCGGACGGCGGCGACGCGTGGGCCTGGGTGCTCGACCGCAGCGCCACCGTCGACCGGCACCTCGTCGCCGTCCACGCCGTCGCCCGCACGGCCGGGGGTGACCTCGTGGTCGACCTCGTCCGTCCGGGTGGGACACCCCTGGCACCGGCGCTCGACCGGATCGGTACCCTGACCACCGGCGTCGCGGTGACCCTGAGCGTGCCGCTGCTCGCGGTGGTCCTCGCTGCACGTGACGGCACCGTGCTGCTCGGCACCGCCGCAGCCGACGACGTCGTGGTGGACGACGCCGGCGCGGTGGTCCTGTGCGACCACCCGCCCGGCGCGACACCGACCGGACCGGGCGCGACGGCCCGACCCTCCCCGGCGACCTCCGACGCCGCACGCACCGCCGCCCTGGCCGCCCGCACGGTGTGGGACCGTGTCGACCCCGCCGATCCCGCTCGCGCGATCGTCGATCCTGCACTCGAGGCAGCCGTCGACGGCGACCGACGCGCGGCGGTCGCCGCGCTCGACGCGGTCCGCGCGAGCGCCGCCCCGCGGCCCTTCCGCTGGGACCCGGCTCCGGCCGACCTGGTCTTCGCGGCACCCGCCCCGGCTCCGACCCCGCCGACACCGTTCGCCCGCCTGCAGGACGCCGTCGAGCACGGGCTGCCGATCGGCGACCGCCGGGTGCCGCTGCGGCGCCTCCTGATCGTGGCCGTCGTCGTCGTCGGCAGCGTCGTCGCCAGCGTCCTGCTCGCCCCGTGAACGACGAGCGCTCGTGGACGACGAGCGCTCGTGGACGACGAGCGCCCGTGGACGACGACGGCCCCGGTCCCACGAAGGGGACCGGGGCCGTCGGCGGTGGTGCGGGTCAGTACCCGAGGTTGGGGGCGAAGTTGCCCGCTTCCAGACGGTTCTTCACCGCGACGAGGTAGCGCGACGCGTCCGCCCCGTCGATGATGCGGTGGTCGTACGACAGCGCGAGGTAGACGAACGACCGGATGGCGATGGCCTCCTGGCCGTCCACCTTCACGACCGCCGGACGCTTCGTCACGATGCCCGTGCCGAGGATCGCCGACTGCGGCAGGAACACGACGGGCGTGTCGAACAGCGCGCCACGCGAACCGGTGTTGGTCAGCGTGAACGTGCCGCCGGCGAGCTCGTCGGGCTTGAGCTGGTTGTTGCGGGTACGCTCGGCCAGGTCCGCGATCGACTTCGAGAACTGTGCGAGGTCGAGCGACGCGGCGTCCTTGATCACCGGGGTGAGCAGGCCGCGCTCGGTGTCCACCGCGATCGAGACGTTCTCGGTCTCCGGGTAGACGATCTCGTCGCCGTCCACGGTCGAGTTGATCTTCGGGTGGGCCTTGAGCGCCTCGGAGGCCGCCAGGGCGAAGAACGGCATGAAGGAGAGCTTCGAACCGGTCTTCTCGAGGAACTCGGCCTTGTTGGCGTCGCGGAACTGGGCCACCTTGGTGACGTCCACCTCGACGACGCTGGTGAGCTGCGCGGTCGACGTCATCGACTGCACGGCACGCTCGGCGACGACCTTGCGCAGGCGCGTCATCTTCTCGCGGGTGCCGCGCAGCGGCGACACCTCGGCGACGAACGGACCGGAGGCGGCGGCGGGTGCTGCCGAGCCGGCGGCGGCCGGGGCCTTCGCGGCGGCGGCGAGCACGTCCTCCTTGCGGACACGCCCGCCGACACCCGAACCGGTGACGGTGGACAGGTCGACGCCCTGCTCGTTGGCGAGCTTCCGGACGAGCGGGGTGACGTAGCCGGAGGCGGCGCCGTCCTGCGTCGGGTTCGGCACCGCGGCGGCGGTGGTGCCACCGGCCGCGGGAGCCGCGGCGGCCGGAGCCGGCACGGCGGCGGGCGGAGCCGGGACGGCGGCGGGCGGCGGAACGGGCGCGGCCTGCGGCACGGGAGCGGCGGCGGGCGGTGCCGACGGGGCCTGCGGTGCTGCGGGCTGGGTCTGACCGGCCGGGGCGGGCTCGGGCTGGGCGGGCGCCGGGGCGGGGGTCTCGGACTCCTGCTCGGTGCTCGGCTCGGCCTCGGGCTCCTCGGCCTCGGCAGCGGCGGCGTTCGACGAGTCCGCGTCGGACGAACCCTGGTCGGAGGAACCGGAGTCGGACGAGCCGGAGCCGTCGCCGATCTTCACGAGGGCGGTACCGACCTCGACGGTCTCGTCCTCGGGGACGAGGATCTCCTCGATGACGCCGGCGATCGGCGACGGGATCTCGGTGTCGACCTTGTCGGTCGAGACCTCGAGCAGCGGCTCGTCGACCTCGACCCGGTCACCGACGTTCTTCAGCCATCGGGTCACCGTGCCCTCGGTGACGCTCTCGCCGAGCGCCGGGAGGTTGACGGATTCGCTCATCGGGTGGACTCCTCTTCGCAGGGGTGGTTCGTGGTGGTGGTCATGGTGTTCACAGGGCGTGCAGCGGCTTGCCCGCGAGGTGCAGGAAGGCCTCGCCGAGGGCTTCGTTCTGGGTGGGGTGGGCGTGCACCAGGGGAGCGACGTCCTCCGGGTGGGCCTCCCAGTTCACGGCGAGCTGTGCCTCGCCGATCAGCTCGCCGACGCGCGCGCCGATCATGCTGACGCCGACGACCGGGCCGTCGACGACACGCACGACCTTCACCGAACCGGAGGTGCCGATGATGTGGCTCTTGCCGTTGCCGGCGAGGTTGTACTCGTACGAGTCCACCTTGTCGGCGCCGTACTGCTCTTCGGCCTTCGACTGCGACAGGCCGACCGAGGCGACCTCGGGGTCGGAGTACGTGACCTTCGGGATGTTCTTGTCCTCGATGATCACCGGGTTGAGCCCGGCGATCTCCTCGGCGACGAACATGCCCTGCTGGAAGCCGCGGTGCGCGAGCTGCAGGCCGGGGACGATGTCGCCGACGGCGTAGACGTTCGGCAGGTTGGTCGCGAGGCGCTCGTTCGTGGTGACGAAGCCACGGTCCATGGCGACGCCGACCTCCTCGAAGCCGACGTTCTGCGTGACCGGGCCGCGACCGACCGCGACGAGGAGGACGTCCCCGTCGAAGGTCTTGCCGTCCTCGAGGGTGACGACGACGCCGTTCTCGTGCTGCTCGACGCCCTGGAACCGGACACCGAGCGAGAACTCGATGCCGCGCTTGCGGAACGCGCGCTCGAGCTGCTTCGACATCGACTCGTCCTCGGCCGGCACGAGGTGCGGGAGCGCCTCGACGATCGTGACCTCGGCGCCGAAGGACTTCCAGACGCTGGCGAACTCGACGCCGATGACGCCGCCGCCCAGGATGACGACCTTGTTCGGCACGTAGTCCATGCGGAGGGCGGTGTCGGAGGTGATCACGCGGCCGCCGATCTCGAGCCCCGGCAGGGACTTCGAGTAGGAGCCGGTCGCGAGCACGACGTTCTTGCCGGTGACGGTCTGGTCGCCCACCTGGACGGTGTTCTGCGACGTCAGGCGGCCCCAGCCCTCGACGACGGTGATGCCGCGGGCCTTGATGAGGCCCTGCAGGCCCTTGTACTTCGAGTTGATGACGCCCTGCTGGTACTCGATGACCTTCGGCACCTCGACGCCGGCGAACTCGGCGATGACGCCGTACTTCTCGGCGTCACGGGTCCCGTCGGCGATCTCGGCGGCGTGCAGCAGCGCCTTGGTGGGGATGCAGCCGCGGTGCAGGCACGTCCCTCCGAGCTTGTCGCCCTCGATGAGCGCGACGCTCATGCCGAGCTCGGCGGCCCGCAGCGCTGCGGCGTACCCACCGCTCCCGCCACCGAGGACCACGACGTCGTAAGTCTGTTCCGTCACCTGGTGCAACTCCCTCGTGCGTGTCGGGCCGGTCGGGCCCGCGTGGACACCGCGGTGGCGGCGTCCGACGGTCGGACCGCGTGGTTCCGGTCCCGTCCCGTGCAGTACCGGTGGGAGGCGCTGCGACGCGCACTGCCCACCGGTACCAAACCTACTACTCGGACTGGAGGTCTTCTGCGAGCGCGATGAGCGTGCGGACCATCACGGCCGTCGCACCCTTGCCGAGCCAGCCGTAGCCGCCGCCCTTGTGCTCCGACGGGCCGGCGATGTCGAGGTGCGCCCACGGGATGCCCTCGCCGACGAAGCGCTCCAGGAACGCGCCGGCCAGCAGCATGCCACCGGCCGTGTTGCCGACGGTGGCGTTGAGCATGTCGGCGATCTCGCTGCCGAGTCGGGCCCCCATCTCCTCGGGCAGCGGCATCGGCCAGATCGGCTCCGCGACGGTGCCGGCGATCGCGCGGACACGCTCGACCAGGTCGTCGCTGCCCATCAGGCCCGTGGTGCGCTCACCGAGCGCGACGACCTGGGCGCCGGTCAGCGTGGCGACGTCGACGATCGCGTCGGGGTGCTCGAGCGATGCAGCGGCCATCGCGTCGCCGAGCACGAGACGGCCCTCGGCGTCGGTGTTCGTCACCTCGACGGTCTTGCCGTTCTTCAGCGTCAGGACGTCGCCCGGGCGGGTCGCCGAACCCGAGGGCATGTTCTCGGCGAGGGCGAGCCAGGCGGTCACGCGCACGTCGAGCCCGAGCCGGGCGGCGGCGACGGTGGCGGCCAGGACGGTCGCGGCACCGGTCATGTCGGTCTTCATGCCGAGCATCGACGCGGCCGGCTTGAGCGAGAGGCCGCCCGAGTCGAAGGTGATGCCCTTGCCGACGAGGGCGAGGTGCTTCGTCGCCGACTCCGGTGCGTAGCGGACGACCACGAGCCGCGGCGGGCGGACCGAGCCGCGGCCGACGCCGAGGATGCCCCCGAAGCCCTGCTCCTCGAGCGCGTGCTCGTCGAGCACCTCGACGGTAAGCGGCAGGCCGTCGGCGAGTCCGGTGGCGACGTCGGCCACGTCGGACGGACCGAGGTCGCCGGCGGCGGTGTTCACGAGGTCACGGACGAGGGCGGCGGCGTCGCCGACGACGGTCGGGCGCACGGTCGCGTCGGTGACGTCGGCGGGGGCCACGACCTCGATGCGCTGCTCACCGCGGGTCGGGCCGGTGCTGCCGGCGCCCTTGTGACGCGTGAAGGCGTAGGCGCCGAGCGCGGCGCCCTCGAGCGCGGCGTCGACGAGCTCCGCGGAGTCGGTCGGCAGCGCGAGGACGATCGAGGCGGCGTGCGGGAGCTGGCGGACGGCGCTGCCGGCCGCTGCGCGGACCGCTGCGGCGTCGGCGGACGAGCCGAGCCCGACGAGCGCGATCGACGACGCCGTGACGCCGGTGCCCGGGATGCGCACGAGCTGGTCCTTGGCGCCCGTGACGCCGATCGCGGCGAGGTCGAGGTCGGCGAGGGCCGCCACGGCACCGAGCGCGCTCGGCGCGACGGTCGCACCGGCCGTCGCGTCGGCGGCGGCACCCGACGGAGCGGGGCGGACCCCGACGACGAGGACGTCGGCGGCGGTGGTCTCGGGGGAGGAAGTGGTGGTGGAGAGCGTCGGTCGGACCATGCTCCAAGCCTATCCACGCGGTGTTCGCTGACGGCGTGGCCTGCGCGCACGGGACCGTCGGACGCCCCGCCTAGCATGGGGACGGTGAACCACCCCGAGGAGCTCTACACCTTCGACCCGGACGCCCCGAGCGTCCCCGTCGGGCTGCACCTGGTCGCCGGACTGACCGGGTTCGCCGACGCCGGCGCCGCGGTCGCGCAGGTCACCACCTCGGTCCTCGAGGACCTGGACACCCAGCTCGTCGCCGAGTTCGACCCCGACGCCCTGCTCGACTGGCGAGCCCGTCGGCCGGTGATCACCTTCGAGCACGACCACATCGCCGCGGTCGAGCCGCCGCGCCTCACGCTGCACCTCGTCCGTGACGAGATCGGGCAGCCGTTCCTCTTCCTGTCGGGCTACGAGCCGGACTTCCAGTGGAACCGGTTCGTCCGCGCCGTCACCGAGCTCGCCGAGCGCCTGCAGGTCGTCGACACGACGTGGGTGCAGGCGATCCCGATGCCGGTGCCGCACACCCGGCCGATCAACCTCACCGTGTCCGGCACCCGGGCCGACCTCGTCGAGCAGATGAGCGTCTGGAAGCCCGAGACCCAGGCGCCGGCGAACGTCCTGCACCTCGTCGAGCACCGCCTGGCCGAGTCCGGCGCCCAGGTCACCGGGCTGGTGCTGCTCGTGCCGCACTACCTGTCCGACACCGAGTTCCCCGACGCCGCCGTCGCGGCGCTGTCCGGCATCGCGGCCGCCACCGGCCTCATCTTCCCGACCGACGCCCTGCGTGAGTCGGGTCGCGAGTTCCTGACGCGGGTCGACGAGCAGGTGGCCGGCAACGGCGAGCTCGAACGGCTCGTCTCCGTGCTCGAGGAACGCCACGACACCTACATGGAGGGCAACCCGGTCGGGTCGCCGCTGACCGGCGTCGACGGTCAGGTCCCGACGGCCGACGCGATCGCCGCCGAGCTCGAGCGCTTCCTCGCCGACCGCCGGAGCCAGGGCGAGCCCGGGGAGTGACCGGCCAGGAGGCCCGGGGGGCCTCCGCCACGCACGTCGCCACCGAGCGCGACATGCGTCGTCCATCCGCCCCGCGTCGCCGAGACCGGCAGGCGTCCCCGAGGGGCACCGGCGTCGGTAGCCTGTCCTGGTGAACTCCCGTCGTGCCTTCCTCATCTGGGGGGTCGCGGTCCTCGCCTACGTCCTCGCCGTCGTGCAGCGCTCCTCGCTCGGGGTGTCCGGTGTCGACGCCCAGGAGCGGTTCGCGGTCTCCGCAGCGGTGCTGTCCACCCTCGCCGTGGTGCAGATCGCCGTGTACGCCGCCCTGCAGATCCCGGTGGGGATCGCCCTCGACCGCATCGGACCCCGCCGGCTGCTCGTCATCGGTGCCGTCCTGCTCGTCGTCGGCCAGGCGGTGGTCGCGGTCTCGCCGTCGATCGTGCCGGCGATCGCGGGCCGCGTGTTGGTCGGTGCCGGCGACGCGATGACGTTCATCTCGGTCATCCGGCTCGTCCCGATGTGGTTCAGCGGCCGGATCCTGCCGCAGATCTCCCAGTGGACCGGCAACCTCGGCCAGGTCGGCCAGATCCTGTCGGCGTTCCCCTTCGCGGTGCTCCTGCACACGGCGGGGTGGACCCCCGCGTTCGGCGTCGCCGCGGCCGCGAGCGCGGTCGGGCTCGTGCTCGTCGTCGTCTTCGTGCGGAACGGTCCGGTCCCCGCGCGGACCGGGTCCATCCCGCTCCCGGGTTCCTGGGGCGGTGCGTTCCGGACGTTCGGGCACGCGCTCCGCCGCCCCGGTACCCAGCTCGGGTTCTGGTCGCACTACGTCACGCAGTCGTCCGGGACCGTGTTCTCGCTGCTCTGGGGCGTGCCGATGCTGCGCGGGCTCGGCTACACCCCCGGCGAGGCCGCGGGGTTCCTCACCGTGATCGTGCTCGTCGGCTTCGTCGCCGGTCCCGCGCTCGGCGTGCTCTGCGCCCGCTTCCCGATGCGGCGGTCGAACCTGGTGCTCGGGGCGGTCGTCCTGCTCGCCGTGGTGTGGACGGCGATCCTGCTCTGGCCGGGGCACCCGCCGACCTGGCTGCTCGTGCTGCTGGTCGTCGCCATGGGCATCGGCGGCCCGGGATCGCTCATCGGGTTCGACTTCGCGCGCACCTTCAACCCCGTCGGGTCGCTCGGCTCGGCGAACGGCATCGTCAACGTCGGCGGGTTCCTGGCGGCCTTCGTGATGATGTACCTCATCGGGCTGGTGCTCGACGTCGCGGCCGGGGTCACCGGCGAGACCGTCTTCGCGTGGGACAACTTCCGCGTCGCGCTCACCGTGCAGTACCTCGTCGTCGGGTTCGGGGTCGCCATGTTGCTGCACGCACGCCACCGGACACGGCGCCAGCTGCACGCCGAAGAGGGAATACGCGTCGGCCCGCTCTGGGTTGCCCTCGTTGCACGCCTGCGGAAGCGGTCCGTGCAATAATGATCACGGACCCGTTCGGGCCCCCTTGTCCGCCAGTGCTCTCCAGAGCGCCGTCGAACGCGGGGGACTTGACATGGGTCCTAGTGCTGCCCGGAACGGTAGGACTCGTCCGACGCGGGGAACCGCGGCGCGGGGCCTGGGGCGGCGAGGGAGGCCACGACCCCACGAACGTGGCACGACGAGAGAGGTGATCGCATGGCTGCCCGGAGCACGACGATCGATCCCACGAAGGACAACGCACCCGAGGGCACCGCGGACGAGACCGCGGAGACCGAGGGCACGGCCGCGCCGAAGAAGCGCGCCACGAAGGCCCCCGCCAAGAAGGCACCGGCGAAGAAGGCCGCCCCGAAGGCGAAGAAGACCGACGCCGTCGACGAGGCCATCGCCTCCGACGAGCCCGTCGAGGAGCCGACCGACGAAGCCGACGAGACCGAGGACAAGACGGTCAAGCCGGACGCCGCAGCGGCGGTGGCCGCCGGTGCACTCGTCATCTCGCAGACCGACGACGACGAGGCGCCGGTCTACTCGACGACCATCACCGGTGCGACCGCCGACCCGGTCAAGGACTACCTGAAGCAGATCGGCAAGGTCGCCCTGCTCAACGCCGAGCAGGAGGTCGAGCTCGCGATGCGCATCGAGGCCGGCCTGTTCGCCGAGGACAAGCTGCAGCACGCGACCGGGCTCTCGAAGCCCGCCGAGCGCGAGCTGCGCTGGGTCGCCCGCGACGGTCAGCGTGCGAAGTCGCACCTGCTCGGCGCGAACCTCCGCCTGGTCGTGTCGCTCGCCAAGCGCTACACCGGCCGCGGCATGCAGTTCCTCGACCTCATCCAGGAGGGCAACCTGGGCCTGATCCGTGCGGTCGAGAAGTTCGACTACACCAAGGGCTTCAAGTTCTCGACCTACGCGACGTGGTGGATCCGCCAGGCAATCACCCGTGCCATGGCCGACCAGGCCCGCACCATCCGCATCCCGGTGCACATGGTCGAGGTCATCAACAAGCTCGCCCGCGTCCAGCGTCAGATGCTGCAGGACCTCGGTCGCGAACCCACCCCGGAAGAGCTCGCCCGCGAGCTCGACATGACCCCGGAGAAGGTCGTCGAGGTCCAGAAGTACGGCCGTGAGCCGATCTCGCTGCACACGCCCCTGGGCGAGGACGGCGACTCGGAGTTCGGTGACCTCATCGAGGACACCGAGGCGGTCGTGCCGGCCGACGCGGTGGGCTTCACGATGCTGCAGAAGCAGCTCGAGAGCCTGCTCGACTCCCTGTCCGAGCGCGAGGCCGGTGTCATCCGCATGCGCTTCGGCCTCGGTGACGGCCAGCCGAAGACCCTCGACCAGATCGGTGACACGTTCGGCGTGACGCGCGAGCGCATCCGTCAGATCGAGTCGAAGACGATGGCGAAGCTCCGCCACCCGTCCCGGTCCCAGTCGCTCCGCGACTACCTCGAGTAAGCCGGCATGCGGTTCTTCATCCCGATCCTGATCGGGCGGATCCTCCGCGCCCTCGCCCGTGCGCGGGGCGGCGGGTCCGCCTACCCGGGCTACATCGTGCTCAAGCTCGTGCCGGAGTTCCTGCAGCACGTGACGAAGCAGTTCCCGAACGGCGTCGTCTTCGTGCTCGGCTCCAACGGCAAGTCGACGACGACGCACATGATCTCGGACATCGTCCGGGCCCACGGGCTGCGGGTCTTCACGAACCCCTCCGGTGCGAACCTGCCGCAGGGCATCGCGTCGGCGCTGCTGTCCGAGGTTTCGCTGACCGGCAAGCTCAAGGCGGACATCGGCATCCTCGAGGTCGACGAGGCCTTCGCGGTCGAGCTCGCCGGCATCCTGTCGCCGTCGACGGTCACGATGCTCAACGTCCAGGTCGACCAGCTCTACCGGTTCTTCGAGACCGAGCGCGTCGCGGACATGATGCTCGACACGGCTGCCCTGGCGTCGCGCAACGTCATCACGAACCGTGACGACCAGTTCCTCGACGCCTACGCCACGTCCGGCGACCAGCGTGTGCTGCGCTTCGGCGCGAGCGCCGAGGTCGTCGCTGCGGCCCCGAACGGTCTGCAGAACGCCGACGACTTCGACCGCCAGGACGGTCAGGCGAACGAGGCGGACGCCGAGGTCGTCGTGAACACCGGCGACGGCGCGACGATCCGCTTCGACGGCGCCGAGATCCCGGTCCGTCTGCCGGCCCGTGGCCTGCACTACGCGGTCGACGCCGCCGCGGCCACCGCGACGGCGAGTGCCGCCCTCGGCGCGCAGTTCCGCGCGGACGCCGTGACCAAGGCCTTCGGCACGATGAAGCCGGCGTACGGCCGTGGCGAGCGGCTGCCCATCGCGGGTGAGTCCGCCGAGTTCACGATGTTCAAGAACGCCGCGAGCCTGCAGCTCAACCTCGACGCCCTGCCGGACCAGCCCGAGCAGGTCCTCATGGCGATCGACGAGGGCACGCCCGACATCTCCTGGATCTACGACATCGACTTCTCGAAGCTCGACCACGTGGACGTCGTCTCCGGTGACAAGGCGTGGCAGATCGCGATCGCGCTCGAGCATGCCGGTGTCCGCATCGGCCGGGTCGAGCCCGACGTCGAGGCAGCCATCAAGCACATGGAGCAGCTCGGCTCGACGACCCGCGGGACGAAGAACTTCATCGTCAACTACGAGATCATGATGATCGCCCGCAAGGCCCTCGGCCACCCGGACATGGAGAAGACCGCATGACGGCCGACCGGCTGACCATCCTGCACGTCTACCCCCGTCAGATGGGCGTCTCGGGGGACCGCGGCAACGTCGCGGCCATCGTCCGCCGCGCAGCCGCAGCGGACATCGCGACCGAGGTCGTCGAGTACGCACCCGGCGACGTGCTCCCCACGACGGCCGACGTCGTCGTGATCGGCAACGGGCCGCTCAGCGCGATGCGGTCACTCGGCGCCGACGTCACCCGCATCGCGGAACCGCTCCGTGCCCTCGCCGCATCGGGCGTGCCGGTCGTGGCGGTCGGCGGCGGGTTCGACCTCGCGACGAACGAGGTCGTGCCCACCGAGGGAGCGCCCGTGCAGGGCTTCGGTGTGTTCGACGCCCGCGCCGTCCGAGGTGCGGAGCGTCGGGTCAACTACTTCGTCCTCGACACCCGCTACCCGCTGCTGCCGGGAGCGCCGACGCGCCTCGCCGGCTTCGAGGACCACGCGACGCGCATCGAGCTCGCAGACGGCGTCGTCCCCTTCGCGGACGTCGTGTCCGGCGGCGGCAACCAGGCCGGTTCCCCGGTCGAGGGCGCGATCGTCGGGACCTCGTTCGGCACCCACACCCAGGGGCCGATCCTGCCGCTCAACCCGCAGCTCACCGACGGTGTGCTCGCCGCGGCGACGACGCGCCTCGGTCGGGAGTACGCGCCCGACCCCGAGGGGACGGCGGCCATCGACCGCTACGCCCGCGAGGCACGCGCGACCGTCGACCGCTACGTCGACAAGGCGTTCAAGCGCATCGCCTGACGTCGAGATCGATCGACGCCGACGAAGGCCGGGTCCGGGAGGGCCCGGCCTTCGTCGTGCCCGGCACGATGGCAACGGACGGCAACGCCTTCCCCACTCGACCAACATCTGAAATGTCGGAGACTGGAAAGGGAGGCTTCATGCACCACAACAAATTCGTCCTCGCCCTGGTCGGTGCGCTCGTCGTGACCATCACTACCGCCGGAGCGGTCGTCCGAACCGCTCCTGCGGAGGCAGCATCAACGCGGATCAGTTCGGCCTGCAGTGCCGTGCCGACGACCACGACCGAGTTCGACGGGATACCGGGGACCATCTTCTACAAGCGACTCCAGTGCCTCGGCACCATGGCACCATGGCACCGGGGCAGTGGGCCTACAGCGGGCCGATCGATGGGGTGATGGGTCCGAACTCCTGGAAGGCAGCATCGGCGCAGCTCGCCCGCGGTGGGTACTACGACGCACCTGCTCTGTACGGATGGGAAAGCGCCGATGTCGTGAAAGCCCTGCAGCGGTGGGCTGCCGCGCACGGCCGGTACAGCGGACCGATCGACGGTGTGTGGGGCCCGAACAGTTACCGTGGCGCGGCCTGGGCGTTGAACCGCGAGTTCTGACGCGAGCACAGAACGACAGGAGGCGCGGTGCCCGCTGGCACCGCGCCTCCTGTCCGTCGCTCTGAACGCTACTTCGACTCGTAGAGTCGGCTGCTCTCGTCGTGCCACTCGATGGCGGTCGCCGCGAGCTTGTCCTTGAACTCGGCGCCGTGGTGGGCGCAGAAGAAGAGCTCGCCGCTCGACATGGTGGCTCGGATGTAGGCCTGCGCCCCGCAGCTGTCGCAACGGTCGGCGGCGGTCAGCTGGTGGTTGCTGACTTCGTCGATGGAGGGGTCCTGCACGGTCTGGGTCATTGCTGTGCTCCTCACGGATCGCAGGTGGTGCCGGGTGGTTGCACCATTTCAACACGTGATGCCTGAGAACGATGCATCCTGCAGCACTGTTTCGCTCAGCGCGGACCGGTTGTCCCCAGTGCGAGTGTCCTCGTCAGGGGTGTCGGTGCGGCTCGCTAGCCTTGGAGCGTGAGCTCCGACTACTCCGCACGCCATCTCTCCGTCCTCGAAGGGCTCGAGGCGGTCCGGAAGCGTCCCGGCATGTACATCGGCTCGACCGACTCCCGCGGGCTCATGCACTGCCTGTGGGAGATCATCGACAACTCCGTGGACGAAGCCCTGGCGGGGCACGGTGACGAGATCGGTGTCGTGCTGCACGCCGACGGCTCGGTCGAGGTCCGCGACACCGCGCGCGGCATCCCGGTCGACGTCGAGCCGAAGACCGGGCTGACCGGGGTCGAGGTCGTGTTCACCAAGCTGCACGCCGGCGGCAAGTTCGGATCCGGCTCCTACGCGGCCTCCGGTGGTCTGCACGGGGTCGGCGCATCCGTCGTGAACGCCCTGTCGGAGCGGCTCGACGTCGAGGTCGACCGCGGCGGCAAGACCTACGCCATGTCGTTCCACCGGGGCGAGCCCGGCACGTTCGACGACGCGAAGGGGATCGGCCCGGACGCACCCTTCACCCCCTTCACCTCGGGCAGCGAGCTCCGCGTCGTCGGCAAGGTCAAGAAGGGCGTCACGGGCTCCCGCATCCGCTACTGGGCCGATCGGCAGATCTTCACGGCCGACGCCCGCTTCAGCACCGACGACCTCGTCACCCGCGCCCGACAGACGGCGTTCCTCGTGCCGGGGCTCGGCATCACCATCACCGACTCGCGGGTGTCCTCGATCGAGGCTGCCGCCGCACGCGCCGAGTCGACCGGCACCACCGTGGAGACCGGCCCGGTGGTCGAGCGCTTCCGGTACGAGGGCGGCATCGGCGAGTTCGTCGAGCACCTGGCGGTCGACACCGCCATCACCGATGTCTGGCGCATCCAGGGCACAGGCACGTTCACCGAGACGGTCCCGATGCTCGACGACAAGGGGCACATGGTGTCCACGTCGGTCGAGCGTTCCTGCGAGGTCGACGTCGCGCTCCGCTGGGGCAGCGGGTACGAGACCGTGTTCCGGAGCTTCGTCAACATCATCGCGACGCCGAAGGGCGGGACCCACCAGGCCGGGTTCGAGTCCGGTCTCGTCAAGGCGGTGCGGGCACAGGTCGAGGCGAACGCCCGCAAGCTCAAGGTGGGGCAGGACAAGCTCGACAAGGACGACGTCCTCGCGGGCCTGACCGCCGTGTTGACCGTCCGGCTGCCGGAGCCGCAGTTCGAGGGACAGACGAAGGAGATCCTCGGCACCCCGGCCGTGCGCAAGATCGTCGACCAGGTGGTGTCGAAGCGGATGACCGAGCTCCTCACCTCGACGCAGCGCACCGAGAAGGCGCAGGCGGCGACCCTCCTCGAGAAGGTCGTCTCCGAGATGAAGACCCGCATCTCCGCCCGCGCCCACAAGGAGACCCAGCGCCGCAAGAACGCACTCGAGAACTCGTCCCTGCCGACGAAGCTCGCCGACTGCCGTTCCCAGGAGACCGAGGGCACCGAGCTGTTCATCGTCGAGGGGGACTCGGCGCTCGGCACGGCGAAGCTCGCCCGGAACAGCGAGTACCAGGCGCTGCTGCCGATCCGCGGCAAGATCCTCAACGTGCAGAAGGCGTCCGTCTCGGACATGCTGTCGAACGTCGAGTGCGCCTCGATCATCCAGGTCATCGGTGCGGGCTCCGGCCGCACGTTCGAGATCGACCAGGCGCGCTACGGCAAGGTCATCATCATGTCCGACGCCGACGTCGACGGTGCGCACATCCGCACCCTGCTGCTGACGCTCTTCTTCCGGTACATGCGCCCGATGATCGAGCAGGGACGGGTCTTCGCGGCCGTGCCGCCGCTGCACCGGGTCGTCGTCGTGAACAGCGGCAAGCCGAACGACACGTTGTACACGTACTCCGAGCAGGAGCTCCAGCGGGTCCTCAAGAAGCTCGAGAAGACCGGCAAGAAGTACCAGGAGCCCATCCAGCGCTACAAGGGCCTGGGGGAGATGGACGCCGACCAGCTCGCCGAGACCACGATGGACCGGACCCACCGCACCCTGCGCCGCGTGAACATCAGCGATGCCGAGAGCGCCGCCAAGGTGTTCGAGCTGCTCATGGGCAACGACGTCGCCCCGCGCAAGGAGTTCATCCTGGCCGGCGAGGGGCTCGACCGGGACCGCATCGACGCGTAGGGGCGACGTGCCGGCCGCCGGCCGCGCCGTGCGGCTGGCTGGCTCCTCGGCGGCATGGCTGTCCGGCTGGCTGTGCAGCTGCGCGGCGGTAGGCGGTGCTACGAGGGCGACTTGGTGGCGCGAAAGCGTCTCGGTGCCGGGAATGCGGCGGTGGCGCTCAAGTGCGGCGGTGCCGCGAAAGCGACCCGGTCCTGCGCGAGCGACTCCGAGCCGCCGTCGTACGCGCTCTGTTCCGCGAGAGCGACAGGATCCCGCCGACAGTTCCCGCCGTTCTGTCGCTTTCGCGCGGCAGGGCAATGGGGCACCCGCTCTCGCCCCGCCGCCGCCGCGCCGCCGCCCCGCCGCGCCGCCTCGCTTCCGCGTGGTGGCGACGGGGCCGCTCCGCGACCTACTTCTGCGTGGACGGACGGGAGGCCCGTGGCGGGGTCGACCCGCGCCTCCCGTCCGTCAACTGCGCCGGTTCCTTCGCGAAAGCGACAGTCCTGCACGAACCATTCGCGCAGGACTGTCGCTTTCGCAGCACCAGCCCACCGCGGCCACTGGCCGACGGCCGCAGCCCGCAGCGACGGCCGCAGGCCGCAGGCCGCAGCCCCGCAGGCCGCAGCCCGCGGGCCGCCGTCCGCAGACCGCCGCTGCGGCAACCGCAGCAGCGGCAGCCGCAGCACCGGCAGCCGCAGCGCGCGGGAGCGGTTGCGCTCCTACGCCTCGCCGGCGGTGCCGTCGAGCGTCGCGGCGCTGCCGCCGATCGAGCCGATGACGGCCTCGAGCGGCGCCCCCGACCCGTCGCGCTTCGACAGCCAGTCCGGCAGCGTGCGTGCTGCGCCGTCGGTGCCGACGGCGTGCGGCGGAGCGATGCCGGCCCAGCCCACGGTCAGGCCGTCCTCGCCCTTCAGGAACGCGTGCGCCCGGACACCCTGCGTGGCACGGCCCTTCGCCGGGAACTCGGACAGCGCCGACACCTTCGCCCGACCGGCGTCGGTGCCGGGCAGCGCGGTCGAGGTCGTCGACACGGTGGCGACCACGGCCTCGTCGGACCGGGAGACGGACCCGAACCAGACGACCGCGGCCCCCGCCGCGAGTGCGACGCCGGCGACGCCACCGGCCGGCAGGCCCTGCGGCCGCACGGCCGACGCCGGGAACCGCAGCAGCTGCGCGTTCGACGTGATGAACACGAGGTCGTCGGACTCCGGAGCCTGCGCAGCGCCGACCACGGCGTCGCCCGGCTTGAGACCGATGGCGGGGAACTCCGGCTTGTCGGGCCAGGCGCCGGGCACGACCCGCTTCACGACGCCCTGCACGGTGCCGATCGCGAGCGAGTCCGACGAAGCGCCGGACAGGTCGACGAGTGCCACGACGGTCTCGCCCTTGGTCAGGGTGAGGAAGTCGGTGACCCGCACGCCGGCGTCCAGCCGCACCGCCGCGGGCGGGACCGCCGGGACGTCGACGGGCGACATCCGCAGCACCCGACCCGTGGAGGTCAGCGCGCCGACCTGCCCGCGCACGGAACTCACGATCGCCGAACGGACGGCGTCGTGCTTGGAGCGCTTCGGGACCCGCACGATGCCGAGCTCGGACGTCGGGATGTCGACGCGCACGAGCCGCCCGGTGGTCGAGAGCAGCACACGGCACGGTGAGTCGGCGATCTGCAACGACTCGGGGTCCACCGCGGCCTTGCGGCCGCCCCGCACCGGGGCGTCGGCCTCGGTGAGCAGGGTCCGGCGCGGGGTCGCGAACCGGTCGGAGACCTCGGTCAGCTCGAGCGCGACCTGGGCGCGCAGCCGCTCGTCCGACGCCAGCAGTTCCTCGAGGGCGGCGATGTCGGCGAGGAGCTGGTCGCGTTCGGCCTCGAGCTCCATGCGCGAGAACTTCGTCAGGCGGCGCAGGCGCAGTTCGAGGATGTACTCGGCCTGGACCTCGGACAGGTCGAAGACGTCACGCAGGCGGTTGCGCGCGGCCTCGGAGTCGTCCGAGGTGCGGATGACCTGGATGACCTCGTCGATGTCGAGGATCGCGACGAGCAGGCCCTCGACCAGGTGCAGCCGTTCCCGACGCCGGGCCAACCGGTACTGCGACCGGCGGGTGACGACGTCCAGACGGTGCTGCACGTACACGTCGAGGAGCTCGCGCAGCCCGAGCGTGCGCGGGGAGCCCCCGACGAGCGCCACGTTGTTGATGCCGAAGCCGTCCTCGAGCGGGGTGTGCTTGTACAGCTGCTCGAGCACGGCGGTCGGGTTGAAGCCGCTCTTGATCTCGATGACCAGCCGCAGCCCGTGGTTGCGGTCGGTCAGGTCCTTGACGTCGGAGATGCCGACGAGCTTCTTCGACTGGACGCCGTCCTTGATCTTCTCGATCACGCGTTCCGGCCCGACCAGGTACGGCAGCTCGGTCACGACGAGGCCGACCCGCCGCGGGGTCAGGTTCTCGATGCTGACCTTCGACCGGGTGCGGAACGAACCGCGCCCCGTCGCGTAGGCGTCGCGGACCCCGGACAGCCCGACGATCGTGCCACCACCGGGCAGGTCGGGGCCGGGGACGAACTCCATGAGCTCGTCGAGCGTGGCGCCGGGGTTCATGAGCAGGTGCTTCGCGGCCTCGACGACCTCGCCGAGGTTGTGCGGTGCCATGTTCGTCGCCATGCCGACCGCGATGCCGGAGGCGCCGTTGACGAGGAGGTTCGGGAATGCCGCGGGCAGCACGCCCGGCTGCATGATCTGGTTGTCGTAGTTCGGGACGAAGTCGACGACGTCCTCGCCCAGGCCCTCGGTCATCGCCATCGAGGGCTCGGCGAGCCGCGCCTCGGTGTACCGGGCCGCGGCGGGACCGTCGTCGAGCGAGCCGAAGTTGCCGTGCCCGTCGACGAGCGGCACCCGCATCGTGAAGGGCTGGGCCATGCGGACGAGCGCGTCGTAGATGGCACCGTCGCCGTGGGGGTGCAGCTTGCCCATGACCTCGCCCGTCACCCGGGCGCTCTTGACGTGTCCGCGGTCCGGCCGCAGGCCCATCTCGGCCATCTGGTACAGGATCCGCCGCTGGACCGGCTTCAGGCCGTCGCGGGCATCCGGCAGTGCGCGCGAGTAGATGACGGAGTACGCGTACTCGAGGAACGACCCCTGCATCTCCTCGGAGACGTCGATCTCCTCGATGCGCTCACCGTCGGGCAGCCCGACTGCGTCCGTGCGTGCCATGGCACCTTTCTGGGCGGACAGACCGCGCTGGCTGGCCAGCGTCGTCTGGAAGACCGCGGTCTGGAAGACTCTGTGGAATGGGAACCAGCGTACCGACGGCCCCCGACGCCGCCGCGAACCTCGCCGACGTCCTGCCGAGTTGCCTCGTCGCGCTCGGCGCTGCGGACGACACGTGGTTGCGCGAGAGCGGCCTGGAGGCCCGGATCACCCTCCGCCCCGCCCGTTCCGCGGTCGTCGTGCTGGTCGACGGCCTCGGTGCCGGCGCGCTGTCCGCGCGCGCCGGACACGCCCGCTGGCTCGCCGCCGCGAAGGGGACCGGCACCGCGAAGAAGCTGCGGAGCGGGTTCCCGACGACCACGGCCGCCGCGCTCACGACGCTCACGACCGGGCGCTCGCCCGGCACTCACGGGGTCGTCGGCTACAGCGGTTGGGAACCCGGTTCCGGCACCGTCGTCAACCTGCTGAGCGGGTGGGACAGCCAGGTCCCGGCGGGGTGGCTGCTGTCCGACACCCTGTTCACCAGCGCGACCGGGCTCGGCGTCGACCCGGTGGTGGTCGGTCCCGACCGCTACCGGTCGTCGGGCATGACCGCGAACGTGCTCGGCGGGGCACGCTACGTCTCGGCCGACTCGATCCCGGACCGCGTCGACGCGGCCCTCGCTGCGACGGCGACCGGCCGCTCGCTCGTCTACCTGTACGTGCCGGAGCTCGACTCGATCGGGCACAAGCACGGCTGGCAGTCGGACCGGTGGACCGCGTCGCTCGAACTGCTCGACGGGGAGCTCGCCCGGCTCGACGCCCGGTCGGCTGCCGACGTCGGCGTGCTCGTGACGGCGGACCACGGCGTGCTCGACGTCCCCGAGCACGCGAACATCGCCATCGACCCGCTGCTGCTCACCGACGTCGTCGGCGTCGCGGGGGACCCGCGTTGCCGGCAGTTCACCGTCGCCCCCGGCACCGACGTCCGGGCACTGGTCGGTGCCTTCCGGGCGAAGTACGGCAAGAAGGCCTTCGTGGCGAGCCGTGACGAGGCCGTCGAGGCGGGCTGGTTCGGCACCGTCGACCCGCGGGTCGCGCCGCGGATCGGCGACGTGGTCCTGGTCGCCCGTGGTTCCTGGGCCTTCAACGACGACCGGGCACTGCGTGCGAACGAGACGCCTCGCCGGATGGTCGGCCAGCACGGCGCCATGACGGACGACGAACTGTTCGTCCCGCTCCGGCTCGCCGGAGCCTTCGCCTAGGCGACCGACCGCCGCGGGACGGCCCGGGTCAGGCGGGGTCGTCGTCCGGACGGGTGCCGAAGACGATCTCGTCCCAGCTCGGCATCGACCGACGGTTGCGCTTGCGACGCTCCTGACGCCCCTCGGCCTCGGGGGCGGAGGTCGGACGGTCCTCGGCCGGCTGCGGCGCCGTCCCGCGGGCGTCGTCGTCCTCGAACCCCTGCAGCGGGATGTCCACGACGCTGATCGACGTGCCGCGGGGCTCGTCGCGCTGGTCCGTGAACGAGGCGGCCTCGCGCTCTCCGCGTCGGCGACGCAGGGCCTCGAGCAGGTCGGCGGTCTCGTTGCCGGGCGCTCGCTCGTCCACCACGGCCTGGCCGATGCGGGGCAGCGGCGCACGCAGGGGCGCGCGGTCCACGGGCTCGGGCTCGGCGGGGGCCTCGTCGGGCTCGTCGACGCGGAACGCGCCCGAGTCGAAGCGGGTGCCGTCGTCGTCCGGCTGCTCGTACTCGACGGCGCGCAGGCGCGGGGCGATGCCTTCGTCCTCGGTGTGCGACAGGCGGTGGGCGTCGCCGTTGTCCGGCACCAGGGTCGACGTCTTCGGGTCGAAGCGCCACTGCGCGTCGTGCTCGACCTCGGCCGCCGTGTAGCGCACGCGCACCTGCCAGCCGCTCTCCGGGTGCTTCCAGGAGCCCCAGGTGATCGCGGTGGCCTCGCCGGCCTCGAGCTTGGCGGTGATCGCCTCGCCGAAGGTGTCGGGGGCCTGGTCGTCGACCGGGGTCACCGGGACGCGGTGCGAGGCGTCGAGGATGAACGCACGTTCGGCGAGCACCGGGCCCTCGAACCGACGCACGTACTCGACGTCCACGTCGAGCGCGGCGGCGACGTCCGCGGCGTCGGCGCCGCCACGGATGCGTGCCTGGACGTCCTTCGGGGAGACCCGCTTCTGCGGTCCCGCCTCCGGGTTCGCCTGGCGGACCTGCCCCGGCAGCGACGACGTGACGGGCAACCGGAACTCGGTGCCGCCGTCGGTCGCCAGGAGGAGTGCGCCGGACTCGACTCCGATGACTCTCACGTCTTGCATGGTTCCGCCTTCCGAGCATCGCGTACGGTCGTGCGTCGTACCCCGTGAGTATGCAGTCACCGCGCGGCGTTCCGTGGGAGGCGCACGGGCGTGCCGCGGACTGCGCGACGGACGTTGTCGGACAGCGGGAATGTCCGGTGTCGACCGCGGGTTGCAGGGCCACGACGACCCGCCGAAGCACTCGGTTTGCGCTCCGGCGGGACGTGGTGCAAACTGTCGCCGCCGATCACCCGGCGACGACCTCTCGATACGAGAAATGGATGGGCATGGCCACCGATTACGACGCCCCCCGGAAGACCGACGACAACTCCGACTCGGAGTCGATCGAGGCCCTCAAGGAGCGCGTTCCCGACAAGATGTCGGGGGTCGTCGACGATGATTCGGACAACCCCGGCAGCTTCGAACTCGCCGGACAGGACCTCAGCGACGTCGACCTCGACGTCGTGGTGCTGCCCCCGCAGGTCGATGAGTTCACCTGCGTCGAGTGCTTCCTCGTGAAGCACCGCTCCCAGCTCGACCACGAGTCGAAGCTCGGACCGGTCTGCGCCGAGTGCGCAGCGCTCTAGACGCACCGATCACCGAAGGCCCGTTGTTCCCCGGAGCAGCGGGCCTTCGCCGTCCCCGCAGTTCCGCGCGTGGTGTGCTGTTCTGCGCGTGGTGTGCTGTTCTGCGCGTGGTGGGTCGAATCGCGCGTGGTGAGTCGGATCGCGCGTAGGGAGCCCTTCCTTCCGGCCTCCTACGCGCGATTTGTCCTCCTACGCGCGGGACTGCTGCGCGGAACAGCCACCCATGCGCGGAACAGCTTCCCACGCGCGAACAGCCACCCACGCGCGGAACTGCACCCGCGCGGAACCGCCCGTCAGGACCGCAGCGCCTCGACGACCTTGGCGGGCTGCCGGACGCTGACGAGCCAGTACGGCGTGGGGTCGGCGTCGTCGCGGACCTCGACCTTCACGACGTCGCGCACGTACCCGCGGAAGAGCGTCCACGCCCGGGCGTCGAGCCGCGGCCCGCGCTGCGTGGTGGCCTCGGCGCCCTCGTACGCCTCGACCGAGCCGACGAGTGCCCGGGGGAGTCGTGCCCGACCCGCGCGGAACTCGGTGTCGGTGACCTCGACGACGGGGGCGAGGACCCAGAGCAGGACGAGCACGCCGAGGTACATCCCGATGGCGACGAGCACGCCGGCCAGGACGCTGATGGGCAGGAAGACGAGCAGGGACGCCGGGATGACGAGGGCCGTCGCCAGGTAGAGCGCCGGGGGCGCCCAGAGTCGTTCGCGGTACAGGGTCACGGGTCCATTCGACCACGACTCGGCCGAGGTCACGGTCTGGTCACGCTCTGCACTACCCTCGTCACGTGACCGAACCAGTCGACGTCCTCTGGACCGGGGAGAACGCCCCCGGCCACGCACACCCCGGCGACGCCGGTGCCGACCTCGTCTCGACCGAGGCCTTCGTGCTGCAGCCGGGTGAGCGACGCCTGGTCGGCACGGGTCTGCGGATCGCACTGCCCGACGGCTACGCGGCGTTCGTCGTCCCGCGCAGCGGCCTCGCGGCGAAGCACGGCATCACGATCGTGAACGCGCCGGGGACCGTCGACGCCGGCTACCGCGGCGAGGTCAAGGTGGCGCTGCTCAACACGGACCAGACCGAGCCGTACGCGGTGCAGGTCGGCGACCGGATCGCACAGGTGATCGTGATGCCGGTGCCCCGGGTGACGTACACGCGGGTGGACGAGCTGCCCGACAGCGTCCGCGGCCAGGGCGGTTTCGGTTCGTCGGGCTACGGTGACCGGAGCGGTGCCGCCAGCGGCGCCGCCGGAGACGTTCAGGAAGGAACGCGCGCATGAAGTTCGGCCGACGCAAGCGTGACGAGGTCGAGGTGGCGGAAGCCGTCGTCGACGACGTCGAGGTGGCGGACACCACGCCCGAGGTCGACATCGCGATCGATGCCGACGCAGACCTCGACGAGGTCGACGAGGTCGCCCCGACGGACAAGTCCGCGCCCGGCGACCGCGCCGAGAACGGCCCGCACGACGAGACCGAGGCGAACCTGGTCCGTCCGTACGTGGACCTCGGTGGCGTGAAGGTGCTGCCGCGCGAGGGCCTGCACCTGCGCCTCGAGGTCGAGGAGGGTTCGCAGCGCGTCGTCGCGGTGGGCCTGGACTTCGACGACTCGACCCTGCAGGTGCAGCCGTTCGCCGCCCCGCGGTCGACCGGCCTCTGGCACGAGATCCGTGCGCAGATCGCGGACCAGATCGAGCAGCAGGGCGGCACCGTGACCGAGGTCGACGGCCCGTTCGGCCCGGAGCTCCGCGCCTCGGTCCCGGTCGCGGCGGACGGCGGGGTCGCGGGCATGCGCCCGGCGCGCTTCGTCGGCGTCGACGGCCCGCGCTGGTTCCTGCGCGGCGTGATCGCCGGCAAGGCGGCCGAGCAGCCCGACGACGCGTCCGACATCGAGGAGCTGTTCCGCAGCGTCGTCGTCGTGCGCGGCACGACGCCGATGCCGCCGCGCGACCTCATCCCGCTGCACATGCCGAAGTCGACCCAGACCGCGATCTGACGCGTCACCACGTCGACCGACGACACGATCTGCCAGGAGGCCCGGTGCCGGACCACGACGACTCCCCGCGACCCGACGGGGTCACCGACGACCTCCGTGGCGCGTCGGCCGGCCGACCGGCGTCCGACGACCCCCTCGCGTCGGAGCACGCGGAGCCGCTGTCGCTGAACGCGCAGCTCCGCGACGCGGTGCGGAACGCCGGCATCGGCCAGGTCGCCCCCGGCGAGGCGCCGTCCGGCCGTGCCCTGCTCACCGCGGTCGGCGGCGTGCGCGGCCTCGCCGAGTCGGTCCTGCCCGGTCTCGCCTTCCTGGTCGTCTACGCCGTCACGAAGGAGCTCGTGCCGAGCGTCGTGATCCCGGTGGTGATCGGTGCGGTGTTCGTCGTGCTCCGGCTGCTGCAGCGGCAGTCCCTCGCGATGTCGCTCGCCGGCATCCTCGGCGTGGCGATCTCGGCCGGTCTCGCGCTCATCACGGGCAAGGCCGAGAGCAACTTCATCCCGGGCATCGTCATCAACGCCGTGTGGCTCGTCGGGCTGCTCGTGACGCTCGCGATCCGTCGTCCGCTCATCGGGCTGATCGTCGGGTTCCTGCTGCCGCCGAACGCGGACGGCTCGCACCAGGACTGGCGCGCCGACCCGGCCAAGCGCCGGGTGCTGACGGTCGCGACCTGGATCTGGGTCGGCCTCTTCGCGGTCCGGCTGCTCATCGAGGTCCCGCTCTACGTGACCGCCCAGGTGGAGCTGCTGGCCGGGATCAAGCTCATCACCGGCGTCCCGCTCTACGCGGCCGTGCTCTGGGTCACCTGGCTGCTCGTCCGCACCGTGTTCCGTCGCGAGGACGACACCGCCGCGGTGTAGAGTTGTCTCGACATCGAGACAGTTCCCGCGGGCGCTCCGGCGGCCACGGGATTAGGTTTGCCTTGCTGGTGGGACGGTCCACGGCCCGCGAAGATGAGGGCAAACCGATCAGTAGGGAGGCGGCACGGTGGCTGCAGTCAATAGCTTCGGCTCGAAGGACACACTGTCGGTTGGGGGTGTCGACTACGCGATCCACCGGATCGACACGGTTCCCGGTCACGAGAAGCTGCCGTACAGCCTGAAGGTGCTGCTCGAGAACCTGCTCCGCACCGAGGACGGCAAGAACGTCACCGAGGCGCAGATCCGCGCCCTGGGCTCCTGGCAGCCCGACGCCGAGCCCGACACCGAGATCCAGTTCTCCCCGGCCCGAGTGGTCATGCAGGACTTCACCGGCGTCCCCTGCATCGTCGACCTCGCCACCATGCGCGAGGCGATGGCGGAGATCGGTGGCGACCCGAACAAGATCAACCCGCTGTCCCCGGCCGAGATGGTCATCGACCACTCCGTCATCGCCGACCTGTTCGGCCGCGAGGACGCCCTGCAGCGCAACACCGACCTCGAGTACGAGCGCAACGGTGAGCGCTACCAGTTCCTCCGCTGGGGCCAGACCGCGTTCGAGGACTTCAAGGTCGTCCCGCCGGGCACCGGCATCGTCCACCAGGTCAACATCGAGTACCTGGCCAAGGTCACGTACACGCGCCAGTTCGACGGCGAGACGTACGCCTACCCGGACACGCTCGTCGGCACCGACTCGCACACCACGATGGTGAACGGGCTCGGCGTGCTCGGCTGGGGCGTCGGCGGCATCGAGGCCGAGGCCGCGATGCTCGGCCAGCCCGTCTCGATGCTCATCCCGAAGGTCGTCGGCTTCAAGCTCTCCGGTGAGATCCCGGCTGGTGTGACCGCGACCGACGTGGTGCTCACCATCACGCAGGAGCTCCGCAAGCACGGCGTCGTCGGCAAGTTCGTCGAGTTCTACGGCGAGGGCGTCAGCGCCGTGCCGCTCGCGAACCGCGCCACCATCGGCAACATGTCGCCGGAGTTCGGGTCGACCGCCGCCATCTTCCCCGTCGACGACGTCACGCTCGACTACCTGCGCCTCACCGGTCGCGACGAGGCCCAGATCGCCCTGGTCGAGGCCTACTCGAAGACCCAGGGCCTGTGGCACGACGCCTCGGTCGAGCCGAACTACTCCGAGTACATGGAGCTCGACCTGTCCACGGTCGTGCCCTCGATCTCCGGCCCGAAGCGCCCGCAGGACCGCATCGAGCTGTCGAAGGCCAAGGACCAGTTCGAGGTCGACCTCGCCAACTACGCGAGCATCGACCACAGCGAGCAGGACAAGGCCGTCGCCGACACCTTCCCGGCGTCCGACCCGGTGGCAGCGGCCCCCGGTGACGAGCACGCCGTGGACGACCTGCAGGACGCCCCCGGTTCCGAGGTCCCCGTGCACGCCTCGAGCGCGCCCGGCACCGTCTCGAAGCCGACCTCGGTCGCGATCGCCGACGGTGCGCCGTTCACGATCGACCACGGCGCCGTCGCGATCGCCGCGATCACGTCGTGCACGAACACGTCGAACCCGTCGGTCATGATGGCCGCCGGCATCCTGGCCCGGAACGCCGCGAAGAAGGGCCTCACCGCGAAGCCCTGGGTGAAGACCACCCTCGCGCCCGGGTCGAAGGTCGTCACCGACTACTACGAGAAGGCCGGTCTCACGACCTACCTCGAGCAGCTCGGCTTCTACACGGTCGGCTACGGCTGCACCACCTGCATCGGCAACTCGGGCCCACTGCCCGAGGAGATCTCGCAGGCCGTGCAGGACAACGACCTCGCCGTCACCGCGGTGCTCTCGGGCAACCGCAACTTCGAGGGGCGCATCAATCCCGACGTGAAGATGAACTACCTGGCGTCCCCGCCGCTGGTCATCGCGTACGCCCTGGCCGGGTCGATGCACTTCGACTTCGACAAGGACGCCCTCGGGCAGGACCAGGACGGCAACGACGTCTACCTGACGGACATCTGGCCCGACGCGGCCGAGGTGCAGCAGGTCATCGACACCTCGATCGACACCGAGATGTTCACCCACGAGTACGGCTCCGTGTTCGAGGGCGACGACCGCTGGAAGAACCTGCCGACCCCGACCGGTGACACCTTCGAGTGGGACCAGGAGTCGACCTACGTCCGGAAGCCCCCGTACTTCGAGGGCATGACGATGCAGCCCGACGCGGTGTCGGACATCTCCGGCGCCCGCGTGCTCGCGAAGCTCGGCGACTCGGTCACGACCGACCACATCTCGCCGGCTGGTTCGATCAAGGCCGACAGCCCGGCGGGTCAGTACCTCGCCGAGCACGGCGTCGACCGCAAGGACTTCAACTCCTACGGCTCGCGTCGCGGGAACCACGAGGTCATGATCCGCGGCACGTTCGCGAACATCCGTCTGCGCAACCAGCTGCTGGACGGTGTCGAGGGCGGCTACACCCGCGACTTCACGACGCCCGACGGTGACCAGTCGTTCATCTACGACGCCTCGCAGCACTACCAGGAGCAGGGCATCCCGCTCGTCATCTTCGGTGGCAAGGAGTACGGCTCCGGCTCGTCGCGCGACTGGGCGGCCAAGGGCACGAACCTGCTCGGCGTCCGTGCGGTCATCACCGAGAGCTTCGAGCGGATCCACCGCTCGAACCTCATCGGCATGGGCGTCGTCCCGCTGCAGTTCCCGGCGGGCGAGACGGTCGAGTCCCTCGGGCTCGACGGCACCGAGGTCGTCTCGATCTCCGGGCTGACCGAGCTGAACGAGGGCCGCACCCCGAAGACGGTGCACGTCACCGCGACGCCGAGCGAGCACTCGCCGGCCGGCAAGCAGCCGATCGAGTTCGACGCGGTCGTCCGCATCGACACCCCCGGTGAGGCCGACTACTACCGCAACGGCGGCATCCTGCAGTACGTGCTCCGCTCGCTCGTCTGACGCGACCCGGATACTGCCTGGAGGCGCGGTGCCAGCTCTGGCACCGCGCCTCCAGTCCGTTCCGTCCCCACGCGAATAGAGTGGGCCGACAGCCCCACGAAAGGAGCGCCCGTGAGCCTGCTCAGCAGCATCACGTCGCCGCGCGACCTGAAGCGTCTGTCCGACGCGCAGATGACCGACCTCGCCGCCGAGATCCGGCGCTTCCTGGTCGCCGAGGTCGCGAAGACCGGTGGGCACCTGGGGCCGAACCTCGGCGTCGTCGAGTTGACGCTGGCGATGCACCGCGTGTTCGACTCGCCGAGCGACCCGTTCGTCTTCGACACCGGGCACCAGTCGTACGTGCACAAGCTCGTCACCGGCCGGCAGGACTTCTCGAAGCTGCGCGAGCGGGGCGGCATCGCCGGGTACCCGCAGCGGAGCGAGTCCGAGCACGACATCGTCGAGTCCTCGCACGCGTCGTCGTCGCTGTCGTGGGCGGACGGCATCTCCCGCGCCTTCGGGCAGACGGGGCAGACCGACCGCACCGTCATCGCGGTCGTCGGGGACGGCGCGCTCACCGGCGGGATGACGTGGGAGGCGCTCAACAACATCTCCGACGACAACGACCGTCGACTCGTCATCGTCGTGAACGACAACGGTCGCTCGTACGCGCCGACGATCGGCGGCATGGCGCGGTTCCTCAGCTCGATGCGGACGCGGCGCGAGTACCGGGCGCTGTACGAGACCTCGCGGGCGGTGGCCGACCGGTTCGGTGCGCCGGGGCGCGCGGTGTACCGGGGCATGCGGGGCGGCCTGCACGGGTTCCTGTCACGCTTCACGAACAACGAGGCGCTCTACTCGAACCTCGACATCAAGTACATCGGTCCGGTGAACGGGCACGACCAGCGCGCGGTGGAGGCCGCACTCCGGCAGGCCAAGGCGTACGGCGCCCCGACGATCGTGCACGCGATCACCGAGAAGGGCCACGGCTTCGAGCCGGCCCTGCGCGACCAGGCCGACCAGTTCCACGCCGTCGGCCACATCGACCCGGAGACGGGGGAGTCGCTCGACACGGCGTCCGGGCCGTCGTGGACCTCGGTGTTCGCGTCGTCGCTGGCGGACGCCGGCTCGGCGGACCCGCGCGTCGTCGCCATCACCGCCGCGATGCTCCGGCCGACCGGGCTGCACCTGTTCCAGGAGCAGCACCCCGACCGCGTCTACGACGTCGGCATCGCCGAGCAGCACGCCGTCACGACCGCCGCGGGCCTGGCCTACGGGGGACTCCACCCGGTCGTGGCGCTCTACGCGACGTTCCTCAACCGGGCGTTCGACCAGGTGCTCATGGACGTCGCCCTGCACAAGGCGGGCGTGACGTTCGTGCTCGACCGTGCCGGCATCACCGGCCCGGACGGCCCGTCGCACCACGGCATGTGGGACCTCGCACTGCTCCAGGTGGTGCCGGGCATCCGCATCGCCGCACCCCGCGATGCCGCGACCCTGCGCGAGGAGTTCCGCGAGGCCGTCGCGGTCGACGACGCCCCGACGGTGGTGCGCTTCCCGAAGGGCCAGGTCGGACCGGACATCCCCGCGCTCCGACGGCTGTCCGACGGGGTGGACGTGCTCCGCGACGCGCCCGAGGGCTCACCCGACGTGCTGTTCGTCGCCGTCGGGTCGATGGTCCCCACCGCCCTCGAGGCCGCCGCGCTGCTCGAGGCGCAGGGCATCGGCGTCACCGTGGTGGACCCGCGCTGGGTGGTGCCGATCCCGTCGTCGCTCATCGAGCTGTCCCGGACGCACCGTCTCGTCATCACGATGGAGGACGGCGTGCGGGTCGGCGGCGTCGGCACGCGCCTGCGGCAGGACCTGCGGGCCGCCGGCGTCGACACCGGGGTGAACGAGCTCGGTCTGCCGGAGGAGTTCATCGACCACGCGACGCGCTCCGAGATCCTCGCCGACGTGGGGCTCACGGCGCAGGCGATCGCCCGCGACGTCATCGACCAGGTCGTCGGCACGAAGCTGCCGCAGGCGAAGCCCGCCCGCTCCCGCGAGTCGGCCGCGTCCGACCGCTGAGTCGCGCTGGCGGCTGCGCCGCGCGGGCGGTCGTCGTCGGCTCGACCGTACCCCGCACAACCGGGGTCACCCCGAACCACGGCGATCCGCGGTTCGGGGTGACCCCGGTCGTGCGAGACGGACTGGCGCCGGCTAGCGGGAGGCCGGGCCGACGATCGGCGGCTGGTGGAACGTGCCGCCGAAGACCCGCTCGGACGCGCCGGAACGGTCGAGGTACGGGCTGATGCCACCGGCCTGGAACGGGTAGCCGGCGCCGAGGATGAGACCGAGGTCGATCTCCTCGACGTGCTGCACCACACCGTCCTCGAGCATGCGGTGCACCTCGTCGGCCAGGGCGTCCTCGAAGCGTCGCTGCATCTCGGCGGCGTCGACCGGGTCCGCGTCCTTCTTGGACGGCGCGACCAGCTTCACGGCGGCGGGGTCGTACCCGGTCGCGTTGCCCTTCTTGTCGCGGGTCAGGATCGTCCCGTGCTCGGCGATCTTCCCCAGCCCGTCGCCGGGATAGAAGCGCTCAGGCCACGCGGCGTGGTGCGAGTCGAGCACGTGCGCGCCGACCGGCAGCCCGACGAGTTCGAGCAGCTCGAACGGTGACATCGGCAGGCCGAGCGGTGCGGCGCCCTGCGCGACCGTGTCGAACGAGGTGCCCTGCTCGACGCCGCGCATCGCCTCACCGAGGACGCGTGCGAGCACCCGGTTGACGACGAAGCCCGGCTGGTCCGCGGTGATGATCGCGGTCTTCTTCAGCGTCTTCGCCACGGCGAGGGCCGTGACGAGGGTCTCGTCCGAGGTCGCCCCGGTGCGGACGACCTCGAGGAGCGGCATGACCGCGACCGGGTTGAAGAAGTGGAAGCCCACCAGGCGCGACGGGTCGGCGAGCACCGAACCCATCTCGGACACCGACAGCGACGACGTGTTCGTCGCGAGGATCGCGTCCGGCGCGATGACCGCCTCGACGCGACGGAGCACGTCCTGCTTGACGGACATCTCCTCGAAGACGGCCTCGATCACCCAGTCGGCGTCGGCGAAGGCGTCATACGACACCGAGCCGCTGACGAGTGCGGTGATGCGGTTCGCGTCGTCTGGGGAGATCCGGCCCTTGTCGAGCAGTTTCGCGACCTCGCCACGGATCCGCTCGACCCCGGCGTCGACGCGGGACTGGTCGACGTCGGTGATGACGACGGGGACGCCCAGACGGCGGGCGAACAGCAGCGCGAACTGGGACGCCATGAGCCCGGCGCCGAGGACGCCGACCTTCGTGATCTTCTTCGCCTCGACGCCCTCGGGCGCTCCGACGGGCTTCTTCGCGCGCTTCTGCACGAGGTCGAACGCGTACATCGACGCGGCGAACTGGTCGCCGGAGATGAGGTCGGCGAGGGCGTCGTCCTCGTCCGCGAAGCGCTCGTCGAGGGAACCCGACTTCGCGGCAGCGACGAGGTCGAGCGCCCGGAACGGCGACTTCGGGACCGTGCCGATCTTCGACGCGACCTGGTTCCGCGCGACCTTGACGACGGTGCCCCAGGCGGCCTTCTCGAGCATGCCCGGCTCGTTCTTCCGCACGACCTTGGTCGCGCCGGTGATGACGCCGTCGGCCCACGCCACGGCCGAGGGCAGGAACGTGACCGACGGGATGAGCGCGTCACCGATGCCGAGCTCGACGGCAGCAGGACCGTCGAGCAGACGGTTGTTCTTGAGCGGGTTCTCGACGATGACGCGGAGTGCCTTCTCGGGCCCGATCAGCCGGGGGAGCAGCGTCGCGCCGCCCCAGCCGGGGATGATGCCGAGGAAGACCTCGGGCAGCCCGATGCCCTGCGCGGCCGAGGAGAACACCCGGTACGTGCAGTGCAGGGCGATCTCGAGCCCGCCGCCGAGCGCCAGCATGTTCACGAAGGCGAAGGAGGGGACCCCGAGGTCGGAGAACTTGCGCAGCGTCGCGTGCCCGAGGGCCGCGAGGTCGTGCGCCACCTGCCGCGACGGCACCGAGGCCGCCTGCGACAGGTCGGCGCCGGCGGCGAAGCAGTACTCCTTGCCGGTGATCGCGACGCCCTGGATCGTGCCGGCGGCCGCCTCGGTCTTCAGGGTGTCGAGCACCCCGGAGAGCTCGCGCAGGGTGCGCGGGCCGAGGGTGTTCGGCCGCTTGTGGTCCTTGCCGTTGTCGAGGGTGATGAGCGCCAGCGTGCCGCCGGACGGCATCGTGACGTGCTTCACGTACGAGTGCGTGACGACCTCGTCCTCGCTCAGTTCGGTCAGTCGGTCGTTCTCGACGGTGCTCACGATCAGGCCGCCTTCCGGGCCGCGCTGCGCGACCAGTTCGGGTTCTCCCAGATGACGGTGCCGCCCTGGCCGAGTCCGATGCACATCGTGGTGATGCCGTACTTGACGTCGGGACGCTCGGCGAACTGCGCGGCGAGCTGGGTCATCAGGCGGACGCCGCTCGACGCGAGCGGGTGGCCGACGGCGATCGCGCCGCCCCACGCGTTGACGTTCGCGGAGTCCTGGGCGATGCCGTAGTTGTCGAGGAACGCGAGCACCTGGACGGCGAACGCCTCGTTGATCTCGAACAGGCCGATGTCGTCGATCGACAGGCCGGCCTTCGCCAGGGCCTTGTCGGTGGCGGGCACCGGTCCGACGCCCATGACCTCGGGTTCGACGCCGGCGAAGGCGAACGAGACCATGCGCATCTTCGTGGGCAGGCCGTGCTGCTTCGCGCCGTCCTCCGACGCGAGCAGGCTCATGGTCGCCCCGTCGTTCAGTCCGGCGGCGTTGCCGGCGGTGACCCGTCCGTGGGGCCGGAACGGCGTCTTCAACGCGGCCAGCGCCTCCAGGGTGGTGCCCGGCCGCGGCGGCTCGTCGGTGCTGACGACGTCCCAGCCGTCGCCCTTGTTGACCTCGACCGGGATGACGTCGGGCTGGAGCTTGCCGGCGGCCCAGGCGGCGGCGTAGCGCTGCTGGGACTGGACGGCGAAGGCGTCCGTGCGGTCCTTCGTGATGGCGGGGAAGCGGTCGTGCAGCCGTTCGGCGGTGGCGCCCATCACGAGCGCGTCGCTCGAGACCATGCGCTCCGCGACGAAGCGGGGGTTCGGGTCGGCGTTGAAGCCCATCGGGTGGCGTCCCATGTGCTCGACACCGCCGGCGATCGCGACGTCGGCCGCGCCGAAGGCGATGGCACCGGCGAGCGTCGTGACGCTCGTCATCGCACCCGCGCACATGCGGTCGATGGCGTACCCGGGCACCGACTTCGGCAGCCCCGCGAGCATCCCGACCGTGCGGCCGAGCGTCAGCCCCTGGTCACCCTGCTGCGTGGTGGCCGCGACGGCGACGTCGTCCACCGCCGCTCCGTCGAGCTGGGCGTTCCGGTCGAGCAGGCCGCGCATCGCGTGCACCGCGAGGTCGTCGGACCGGGTCTTCCAGAACACCCCCTTCTCGCCGGCTCGTCCGAACGGTGTCCGTACGCCGTCCACGAAGACGACGTCTGATGCCTTTGGCAACTGGGCCTCCAGATCCTCATCGATCGGGCCGGACCGCTGGTCGGTCCGGCCGGGCCGGGCCTCGCCCGGCGACGCTCCCGACGCTATGCCCCCAGGCTGGGCGGCCGCATGCCGGTTGGGCGGTTCCTACGACGCGTCGTCGTCCGACGACGCCGGCTGCTGTTCGGCAGCGACAAAGGCCGACGCGATGATCGACGCGGTCTCCTCAACCTGCCACGGGCGGGCGTCGTGGGACGCGAGCACCGCCCCGACGGTCTCGGTCGCGATCGGCGTCGGCGGCTCCCACGAGACCTGACGCAGGGTCTCCGGCGTGAGGACGTTCTCGAGCGGGATGTCGAGCTCCTCGGCGCGGGCGGTGACGGCGGCGCGAGCGGCCTTGTACCGCCGGTCGGCGGCGGGGTTGCGGTCGGCCCAGGCACGGGGCGGGGGCAGCGTCGCCTCGCCGGTGCCGCGGAGCTTCGGCAGGTCCTCGGTGGTGCGGCCCTCGTCGACGGCGGCCCACCAGCGGTCGAGCTCGGAGCGGCTCGCCCGGCCGGTGAACGCCCGGAGACCGGCGAGCTCGCTGCGGGACGCCGGTGCCGCTGCCGCGGCGGCGACGATCGCGGCGTCGGGGATCGTGCGACCGGGGGCGACGTCGGCGTCGCGGGCGTAGGCGTCCCGTGCCGTCCACAGCGACCGGGCGATCGCCAGCGCCCGGGCGCCGCGCAGGGCGTGCATGCCGGACAGTCGTCGCCACGGCTCGGCGCGCTGGGGCTTCGGTGCGCGGGTGAGCACGGCGGCGAACTCCTCGGCGGCGATCCGCGTCTTGCCGGCCACCTCGAGCTGCTCGGCGAGGGCGTCCCGCAGGTCGGGGAGCAGTTCGACGTCGAGCGAGGCGTACACGAGCCACGACTGCGGCAGGGGACGCGTCGACCAGTCGGCGGCGGAGTGCGCCTTGGCGAGCGTGATGCCGAGCAGCTGCTCCACCACGGCTCCGAGGCCGACGCGCGGGAACCCGGCGATGCGGGCACCGAGCTCGGTGTCGAAGATGCGCGTCGGGACGAGGCCGACCTCCTGCAGGCACGGCAGGTCCTGCGAAGCGGCGTGGAAGAGCCACTCCTCGTCGACGATCGCGGCCTGCAGGTCGGAGAAGTCGCCGATCGCGATCGGGTCGAACAGGAACGCGCCGGCACCGCGACGGAAGACCTGGATGAGGTACGCGCGCTGCGAGTACCGGTAGCCGCTGGCCCGCTCCGCGTCGACCGCGACGGGGCCGTGTCCGGCGGCGATGGCAGCGACCGCGGCGAGGTAGTCCTCGCGCGACTCGATCACCTTGACGGCGTCGTGGGCGTCCTCGAACGCCGGCGACGACGCAGCCGGGGACGACCCGGCCGGCGATGACGCGGCCGGGGACGACGCGGCCGGGGACGACCCGGCCGGGGACGACGCGGCCGGGGACGATCCGGCCGGGTCTGGGGTTCGGTTCGGGTCGGTCACTTGGCGAGCCTCCTCGGGGCCAACAGGGTCACACCGTCCGAGGCGGGAGGCAGACCGGCGAGCATGGCGACGATGTCCTGCCACGCCCGGACGTGCGGGGTGAGGTCCTCGCCCCGCGGCGTCCACGATGCGCGGAGTTCCAGCTGAGCGCCGTCACCCTGGGCGGCGAGGTCGCCGTACCCGCGCGAGATGATCTTGGTGGCCGTCCCGGAGGCGTGGTCGTACACGGCGCCGTGCGCCTCGAGTGCGTCGACGAGCCAGCTCCACGTGACGTCGGCGACGAACTCGTCGACGCCGATCTCCGGTTCGAGCGGTGCCTGGGCGAACGTCACGATGCGGAACGCCCCCTGCCAGCCGTCGGGTTCCTCCGGGTCGTGCAGGGCGATGAACCGGCCCGTGCCGAGGTCCGACTCGACGCCGTGCGCGGTGCCCGAGACGTCCGCCGCCAGGGCGATCGAGAACGGCGCGATGCGCGTCGGCGAGGGGATCTCGGTGACCGTGGTCTCGGCGCGGCTGCTGACGGAGGACACGAACGCGCGGAGCCGCGCGAAGGCGTCGGGCTCTCGGGTTTCGGACACGCTTGCAGACTAGGCTCCGGAGCATGTCCCGATCCGCGCGACCCGCCGGTGACGGCGTCCAGGACACCGCCCGCTCGGCCGGACTCGTCGCCCTCGGTGCGGGTGTCGCCGCCGCCCTGGTCGGCACGGCCGTCGTCGGCGGTTTCGTCGCCGCGGTCGCACGAGCCGTCGTCACGCCCGACCGGAAGCGCACCGAACGCGTCCCGATCCACGCCGTCGACCGTGTGCGGGGGACCGTCACGCTCGAACGCACGCCCGACACCGAGCTGCAGGGCCGCTACAGCCTGTGGTTCGGCGGCGGCACCGGCCACATGCGGGTCGGCGACGTCGTCGCGACGACCGACACCACGGTCACCCGACGCATCATCGCCATCGACGCCGGTGACCCGACGACCGCGCGCCGCGGACGCTGGGGCGGCTGGTTCTACCTGACCCCCGGCGAGCTCGACGTGCCGGTCGAGGACGTCGACGTCCCCACCCCGAACGGTCCCGCGCCGGCCTGGGTCGTGCGCGCCGACGACCCGGCGGCGCCGTGGGCGGTCCTCGTGCACGGCCGCGGCGTCACCCGTGCCGAGACGATCCGTGCGGTGCCGGTGTTCCGCGCCGCCGGCTACTCGGTCGTGCTCGCGTCGTGGCGGAACGACGGGGTCGCCCCGCCGAGCATCGACCGTCGCTACGGGCTCGGCAGCACCGAGTGGGAGGACATCGACAGCGTCCTCCGGTGGCTCACCGCGCAGCACGCGACGAGCGTCGTGCTCATGGGGTGGTCGATGGGCGGCGCGGTGGTGCTGCAGACCCTGGTGCGGTCGCGGTTCGCCGACCTCGTCGACGGGGTCGTCCTCGAGTCGGCCGTCGTCGACTGGCACGCGGTCCTCAAGTCGCAGAGCCAGCTGCTCCGCCTGCCGCGCCCGGTGCGGAAGGTCGCCCAGCGCCTGCTCCGCACGCCGGTGCTGCACCGCCTGACCGGGCTCCGGCAGCCCGTCGACCTGCGGGAGCTCGACATGGTCGCCCGCGCCGACGAGCTCACGGTGCCGATCCTGCTGCTGCACAGCGACGACGACGGGTTCGTGCCGTCGTCCGCCTCGCACGCCCTGGCCGCGGCCCGCCCGGACCTGGTCCGGCTCGAGGTGCAGACCACCGCGCGGCACACCAAGCTCTGGAACCACGACGCCGACTGGTTCGACGCGCGGATCCTCGCGTGGCTCACCGAGGTGGTCCAGCGGCGCGGGGCGGCCAGCGCGCGGTAGACGCGACCGGACGAAGACGGGCGCGCCCCGCTCAGCGGTGTCGCACCAGCGGCACGCGGGGCGCGCCGACCGAGCCTGCGAGGGAGGTGTGCCAGCTGGCACCGCGCCTCCCGTCCGTCCCGGGTCCGTCCGGCACTTCGTGAGCAGGAACGGTCGGGTCGCGATCACGCACCCGACCATTGCTGCTCACGATGTGGTGGCGCACCGCCCGCAAGACTCGGCCGGTGGAGACGTCAACCGGCTCGTCCGGGGCGGTCCCCAGACGGGAGCGAGATGAACAGCTCGCCCCCGCCGAGTACGATCGCTCGGACCGGCGGCGTCTCCGGCCCGGAGTAGTGCCACGATTCGTGGTGGTCGTCAGCGTGCGCTCGGAGCGTCGTTCCCGACGCGAAGTCGATCCGGAGCGTGCTCCCGTCGATCTGCGCCGCCGAGACCGTCTGTGTGTGCAGGTGGAGCGCTGGGAGCAGGGAGTCCTTGTCCTCGGGATCCACCTGGACGGTCTCGCCGTCCACGCTGCCCACGCGGAACGGGGTCTCGAACGAGACCATGCTCCGGTTCGAGAACGCGAGGGTGAGCCTGAAGTCGACCCAGATGAGGTCGACGGTCTCCCCGACGAGTGCGAGGTGGACGTCGTCGGCGGTCAGTTCGGCCATGCGCCACCCGCTCCCGGCCGACGACGCGCGCGCCGTCGTGGCGACTCGAGGCCGTCCGCCGCGCTGACCGAGGTGCCGGTCGGAACGGTCCCGTCGATCTCCGCCATGATCGCCCCCCCTTGGTACTGACTCCATGGTGGCACGGGAGCCGACCGGCGTCCCGGAGGACGGCGTGCGCACCGGGTGGGCGACGGACGGGAGGCGCGGCGCCAGCTGGCACCGCGCCTCCCGTCCGTCCCGGGTCCGTCCGGCGCTTCGTGAGCAGGAATGGTCGCGTCACGGTCACGCACCCGACCGTTCCTGCTCACGAAGCGCGAGTGCGTCTACGCAGCCGCCGCCTGCACCTGCCGCTGCACGCGACCGAGCATGCCGACCATGCCGCGGATGCGCAGCGGGCTGACCGCCTCGGTGAGCCCGATCGTCAGCGGGTAGTCGGCCGGCACGGCGAGCACCTGCGCCACCGTCAGACCGGACAGGCCCTGCGCGAGGATCGAGGCGAAGCCGCGCGTGGTCGGCGCCTCACGCGGCGCGGTGGCGTGCATGCGGACGACGTCGGGGGCGTCGCCGTCCTCGCCCACGGTGACCGTGATGAAGACGGGGGACTGGCACTCCTCGACGCGTTCGAGTTCGTCCTCGTGCCCCTGCAACCGCTCCGGCAGGGCGGGCAGCTCGTCCGAGAACTCGAGCAGGAGCTGCAGGCGGTCCTTCTGGCCGAGGGCGAGGAAGTCGTCGCGGATCTCGGCGAGGGTGGCGGGGAGGGTGGCGTCGTTCATCGGTTCGGGACTGCACCCGGCTCGGAACCCTGCACGATGGGGACGCGGACGGCGCTGCCCCACTCCGTCCACGAACCGTCGTAGTTGCGGACGTCGTCGTAGCCGAGCAGGTGCTGCAGGACGAACCACGTGTGGCTCGACCGCTCGCCGATGCGGCAGTACGCGATGACCTGGTCGGCGTCACCGATGCCGGCACCCTCGCGGTAGATCGCGTCGAGCTCGGCGCGCGGCTTGAAGGTGCCGTCCGGGGCGGCGGCGGTCGCCCAGGGGATGTTCACGGCGGTGGGGACATGTCCGCCGCGCAGCGCGCCCTCTTCCGGGTAGTCCGGCGCGGTGGTGCGCTCACCGCTGTACTCCGGTGCGCTGCGGACGTCGATGAGGGGCTTGCCGAGGTGGGCGAGGACGTCCTCCTTGAAGGCCCGGACGGTCTCGTCACGGCGCTCGACCACGGGGTACTCGACGGGCGTGACGGCGGTCTCGTCGGTGGTGAGTGCGCGGTCCTCGGCGATCCACTTCGCGCGGCCGCCGTCGAGCAGGCGGACGTCCTCGTGGCCGAACAGCGCGAAGACCCACAGGGCGTACGCGGCCCACCAGTTGTTCTTGTCGCCGTAGATGACGACGGTGGTGTCGCGGCCGATGCCCTTGCCGCCGAGGAGCTCGGCGAACGCGGCACCGTCGACGTAGTCGCGCTGCACCGGGTCGTTGAGGTCGGTGTGCCAGTCGATCTTCACCGCGCCGGGGACGTGCCCGGTCTCGTAGAGCAGGACGTCCTCGTCGGACTCGACCACCACCAGGTCGGGTGCGCCGGTGCCGGCGTCGAGCTGCTCCTGCAGCCACTCGGTGGAGACGAGGCGCTCGGGGTGCGCGTAGGCGGCGAACTTCTCGGACGGGTCGACCGGTGCGGTCATGGTGGGCTACCTCCAGGTGGTGATCCGGCACCGGACTAGGATCGGTCGTCGGTGCCTGTGGGCAACGGTACGCGGACGTGCCGTGCTCCAGCCGCAACGTGACACCCCACGACATGCTTCCCGGAAGGGCCGTCCTTGCCTGAACACGCTTCGGTGCCGAGCCACCTCGTCGACCGTGATCCGCAGGTGACCCCGCAGCAGATGGCCGCCGCACTCGTGCCGCCGCCGCAGTTCGCGGACGCCTCGTTCGGGTCCTACCGACCCGACCCCGACTACGCCTCGCAGGCCGACGTCCGCGACGCCGTCGCCGCGTTCGTCGCCGCCGGCCCCGCCGACACCCCGCGTCGGGGGCTCTTCGGCCGGCGGAAGGCGGCCGCGGAACCCGCCGAGAAGTCCGGCGTGTACCTGGACGGCGGCTTCGGCGTCGGCAAGACCCACCTGCTCGCGGCGGCGTACCACGCGGCCAGCGGCCGGAAGACGTTCGGCACGTTCATCGAGTACACCGCGCTCGTCGGGGCCCTCGGCTTCCAGGGCACGGTCGACCTGCTCCGCGGGACCGCCCTGGTCTGCATCGACGAGTTCGAGCTCGACGACCCGGGCGACACGATGGTGATGACGCGCCTCATCAAGGAGCTCACCGAGACCGGCACCCGCTTCGCGGCGACGTCGAACACGCCGCCCGGCGCACTCGGCGAGGGCCGGTTCGCCGCCCAGGACTTCCTGCGCGAGATCCAGGCGATGTCGGACCGCTTCGAGACGATGCGGATCGACGGCCTCGACTTCCGCCGCCGAGCGGTCGACGAGTCGGCGCAGGTCGTGTCCGACGTGCCGGCCGCGCTGCCGTCCGGTTCGGTGACGCTCGACGACTTCGGTGCCGTCGTCGCGCACCTCGGCTCCGTGCACCCGTCGAAGTACGTCGCCCTGGTCGAGGGCCTCGACGCCGTCGGGCTCACCGACGTCCGGGCGTTCGCGGACCAGACCGACGCGCTGCGCTGGGTGGCCCTGGTGGACCGGCTGTACGACGCGCAGGTCCGGATCGTGGCCTCGGGCACGCCGCTCGACCAGGTGTACCCCGAGGCGATGCTGCAGGGCGGCTACCGGAAGAAGTACCTGCGCGCCGCCTCGCGCGTGGTGGCGCTGACCCGCGCCCTGGACTGAACCCCTGACGGCCGGGAGGCGCGTGGCGGGTCCGCCACGCGCCTCCCGGCCGTCCGTGGTCGGGTCGGAGTGGCGCGGTGGTCCGGGCTCCGCGCCCGGGCGGCGCGGGTGGCGCGGGTGTGGTGGGGCGCCGGGTGACGCGAGCTCCGCGCCCGCCTGCGGTCGTCGCGCCCCGAGGAGCTGGGGCGCGACGGCCGCGACGGGGCGCGGCGTCCGGTCTGTCGCCGGAGCTGACGCCCGGGATCCGGCCGGGGCCGGCGCGAGCTGCGCGCCCGCCTGCGGCCTTCGCGCCCCGGAGAGCCGGGGCGCGACGACCACGGCGGGGCGCAGTGCACGACGGCTGTCGGGCACCGTCCGGACGGACCGCGCCGATGGACGGCCCCTGTCCAGGGGTCATCGGGCCAGTCGAAACACGACGTTTACAAAGCGCCGCGTCGCGTTACATCCGCGAAACAGTTCGTGCTCCCTCGTGAAACCTCGCCTCGCCAGACTCGGTCACACCCGAGGCGGTCCCAGAACCGCTCGTGCAATCGAGAGGTGAACAGATGCTTGATCAGGGCAACACGACCTTCGTGTTGGTGATGGCGGCGCTGGTGTTGTTCATGACACCCGGCCTGGCCTTCTTCTACGGCGGCTTGGTGAAGGCCAAGTCCGTCATCTCCATGATGATGATGTCGTTCGGCGCGATCGCACTCGTGAGCGTCCTGTGGGTCGTCTACGGCTACGCGATCGCCTTCGCCAACCACGGTGACGGCACGGCGGTCTCGGGCGTCGTCGGCTTCTTCAGCATCGACTGGAACCAGATCGGCCTCGGCCAGGCCTTCGAGGAGGCCAAGTCCTCGGACATCCAGGCCGCCTACCCGTCGATGGCCTTCGTCGGCTTCCAGGCCACGTTCGCGATCATCACCGTCGCGCTCATCTCCGGCGCCATCGCCGACCGCGCCAAGTTCGGCGCCTGGATGGTCTTCGCCGGCGTCTGGGTCACGGTCGTGTACTTCCCGGTCGCCTCGTGGGTGTTCAACCTCACCTCGGGCTGGGCCGCCACCTGGGGCGTCATCGACTTCGCCGGTGGCACCGCGGTGCACATCAACGCCGGCGCCGCGGGCCTGGCACTCGCGATCGTCCTCGGCAAGCGTGTCGGCTTCGCCAAGGGTGCGCACAAGCCGCACAACCCGCCCTTCGTCCTGCTCGGTGCCGCGATCCTGTGGTTCGGCTGGTTCGGCTTCAACGCCGGCTCCGAGGGCGCCGCCGACGGCATCGCCGCGATCGCCTGGGTGAACACCCTCGCTGCCCCGGCCGCCGCCATCCTCGGCTGGCTGCTCATCGAGAAGCTCAAGGACGGCAAGGCCACCTCCGTCGGCGCCGCCTCGGGTGCCGTCACCGGTCTCGTCGCGATCACCCCGGCCTGTGCCGCGCTGACCCCGGGCTGGGGCATCCTGCTCGGCTTCCTCGCCGGCATCGTCTGCTGCTTCGCCATCGACTGGAAGTACCGCCTCGGCTTCGACGACTCGCTCGACGTGGTCGGCGTCCACCTGGTCGGCGGCATCTTCGGCACGCTGTTCCTCGGCTTCTTCGCCAACGACACCGGCCTGATCTACTCCGGCTCGTTCGAGCAGCTCGGCAAGCAGGCCGCAGCGGCCCTCGCCGTCGGTGCGTACTCGTTCGTGCTCGCCTTCATCATCGGGTTCGTCATCGAGAAGACGATGGGCTTCCGCGTCACCACCGAGGACGAGGTCGCTGGCATCGACACCGCCGTCCACGGCGAAGAGGGCTACGTGCTCTCCGAGGAGCGGGACGACAGCCCGCTCCGGGTCGGCTAGGACACCACCACCACGACGGGCCCCGCGCGGAAGCGCGGGGCCCGTCGTCGTGTGCCCGGCCACTCCGGGTGGGTCGGCGCGGGTCGGCGTGGTCCGGACCCGGGACGGGAGGCACGGTGCGCGTCGGACGCGCACCGTGCCTCCCGTCCGTGGCCGGTCGTCGGGCCGCCACCGGCACCGTGCGTCAGATCAGGTCACCAGGCGTAGTCCTCGGGCGAGGTCGCGTGGCCCGGGAAGAGCTCGTCCAGCCGGTCGAGTGCCCGCTGGTCGAGGCGGACGTCCACCGCGCGGACCGCGGACTCCCACTGCTCCATCGTGCGCGGGCCGGTGATCGGGGCGGTGACGCCCGGCTGGTGCAGCAGCCACGCCAAGGCGAGCTCGCCCGGGGTGTGCCCGAGCTCCTTCGCGAACGACTCGTACGCCTGCAGCTGGTCGCGGTGTGCATCGACGTACTCGGCGCTGCGGCCGGAGAGCCGCCGCGAGCCGTTCTCGGTCTTCTCGATGACGCCTCCGAGCAGCCCGCCCTGCAGCGGCGACCACGGGATGACGCCGAGGCCGTAGTGCTGCGCGGCCGGCAGGACCTCGCGTTCGACGTCACGGACGACGAGGTTGTAGATCGACTGCTCGCTCACCAGGCCGAGGAAGTTGCGGTGGGCCGCGGCCTCCTGCGCCTGGGCGATGTGCCACCCGGCGAAGTTCGACGACCCGACGTAGAGCACCTTGCCCTGCGCGACCGCGAGCTCCATCGCCTGCCAGATCTCGTCCCACGGGGTGTCCCGGTCGACGTGGTGCATCTGGAACAGGTCGACGTGGTCCGTCTGCAGGCGGCGGAGGCTGGCGTCCAGCGACTGCCGGATGTTCAGCGCCGAGAGCCGGCCGCCGTTCGGCCAGTCGATCATCTCGCCGTAGGCCTTCGTCGCGAGCACGGTCTTCTCGCGACGGCCGTGGCCCTTCGCGAACCAGCGGCCGATGATCTCCTCGGTGGCACCCTTGCCCACCGAGCCGCCGTAGCCGTTGGCGGTGTCGAAGAAGTTGACGCCGAGCTCGTGGGCCCGGTCCATGATGGCGTGCGAGTCGTCCTCGCTGGTCTCCGGGCCGAAGTTCATCGTCCCGAGCACGGCTCGCGAGACCGACAGCCCTGTCCGTCCGAGGTGTGTGTAGTCCATGCACCCGGTCTACGGGCCGGACCCCGTCGGCGGAAGGCCCTGGGAGTACCGGTCGGGGCCGCGGCGAGCGGACCCGGCAATGGTGACGGTCGCCGTGTCCGAGGGTTCAGTGACTCGAGCGCTGCGTGACGGCTCTGGGCGCGGCGTGGTGAGTCTGGGCGCGTCGTGGGGGCTCGGGGCTCGGCGCGACGACTCGGAGGCAGCCTGGGGACTCGGGACGCGGCACGGTCGCTCGGGACAACGGTCCACCGCGGTGCTGCCGTGTTGCGGCCGCTCGACGCCGCGGATCATGCCTGCACGGGCATGAGGCCGTCCGGCAGGGGAGTAGCGTGCCGAGGGTGAACACCCCAGCACTCCGTGGCAGCCGGATCCTCGGGTTCGGTCACCACCAGCCCGAACGCATCCTGACCAACGACGAGCTCTCCACGATGGTCGACACGAACGACGAGTGGATCCGGACCCGAACCGGGATCGAGACCCGGCACATCGCCGGCCCCGACGACACCGTCACCTCGATGGCGATCGAGGCCGCGCGCAACGCCCTGGCCGACGCCGGCGTCGCGCCGTCCGCTGTCGGCCTCGTGATCGTCGCCTCCACGACGCACCGCGACCGCGCGCCCTACACCGCCGGCCGGGTCGCCGCGGCGCTCGGCATGACCAACGGCCCCGCCCCGATCGACATCAACACCGCGTGCAGCGGCTTCGAGTACGCCCTCGCCCTCGCCGACCACGCCATCCGCGTCGGGTCCGCCGACGTCGCGGTCGTCGTCGGGTCCGAGATCCTGTCCGGCATTGCCGACTGGACCGACCGCTCGACCTGCGTGCTCGTCGGCGACGGCGCCGGAGCCGCCGTGCTCGGCGCGACCGAGACGCCGGAGATCGGCCCCGTCTCGTGGGGGAGCGTGCCCCACCTGCAGGACGCAGTCCGAGTCTCCGGCGACCCGGAGCACTTCCAGCAGGAAGGCCGCTCCATCTACCGCTGGGCCATCACCGAGGCCGAGGGCCACGCCCGCGCCGTCGTCGAGGCCGCGGGACTCACCCTCGACGACATCGAGGTCTTCGCGTTCCACCAGGCGAACCTGCGCATCATCGAGCCGCTCGTGACCGCCCTGGGCGGTGAGTCGAAGTTCGTCGTGCGGGACGTCGTCGAGTCCGGCAACACCTCGGCCGCGAGCGTGCCGCTCGGCCTGTCGAAGGCATGGGCGCGCGGCGACCTGCCGGAGGGTGTGCCGGCACTGCTGTTCGGCTTCGGCGGCGGGTTCGCACACGCCGGTCAGGTCGTCCGGACGCCGGTGCGGTCCTTCTAGGACGGGCGGGCTCGCCGACACCGGTGCGGCGTCCCGCCCCGGACCGGGGACGTTCGCCGAGGCCGAGGCCGAGGCCGGGACCAGAGCCCCGGGCCCGGCTTCGGGCCGGGGCCCAGCTCCAGGTGGGTCGCCCGACACCAGGCTTCGGGTGGGTCCTCCGGCGTCAGGCGGCTGGTCGGTCGTCCGGCCAGAGGTCGTCGTCCTGCGCACCGTGGGACTTCTTCGACGCCTTGATCGCCTTCCGCGCCTCGCGCTTCGAGCCGGCGACCTCGAGCACGATCGGGAACTGCGCCGGCGGCATGCCGAAGCCCGTCCGCGAAGCCTGGATCACCTTGCGCCCGAGCGCGTGGTTGCCGAGCCCGCCGACGGCCGCTCCGATGCCGAACGGGAGGGCCCGCCCGAGGATCGTCGAACCCTGCCGAGCGGCGAACCGCTTGACGAACTGCGAGCGGACCTGGCCGCCGATGCCGCTGACGACCTGCTTCGGCAGCGAGGCGGTGACCATCTCGCCCCAGAACGCCGTCCGCGCCTGACCACCGGCCGCCTGACCCGCGAGCTGCTTGATGAGCTGCGTACCCGGGGCGCCGAGGATCATGGCCATGACGAGCGTGCGGGCGCGTTCCGGGTCGTCGAGCGCGATGCCGTGCACCTCGGTGACCGACTGGGCGAAGAGCGCCGTGGTCTCGAGGAACCCGACGGTCTCCGCACCGCTCAGGCTCAGCGCTGCCGCCATCCCGACGCCGGGGATGACCGCACTCGCGCCCACCGCTGCGCCGCCGGTGGTGACGGCCGCGAGGTATTGGCGCTCGAGGATCTGGATCACCTCGGCGGGGGTGGCGTCCGGGCGACGGCGTCGGATGGCGTTGACGTGGGCGACCACGACCGGGCGCTGCACACTGATCACACGGTCGAGCCACTTGACCCATCCGGTGTTCTCGGCGACCGGGATCCGGTGGTCGTCGTCGGGAGCAGTGGGGACGACCGGGGCGTTCGGCAGCGGCACGATCGCCTGGTTCTTCGGGGCACGAGCCATTCGTCCACCGTACGCCGAGGACGTGGGAGGCTGCCGGGATGGACGACGGCACCGTGAGCACACCGGCCCTGGACGAGGCTCGGCGCACCGCCGGCTTCCGCACCGTCGCGGAGGTCGTGGCACTCGCCCCGGAGGTGCTCGTGCTCGACCCCGCGTCCGTGCTGCTCGGGACCGGTGCGACTGTCCACCCCGGCGTGGTGCTGCACCCGTCGACGACCCTGGAGACCCGGGACGGCGGGACGATCGTCGTGGAGACCGGCGCCCGCCTCGGTCCCGGACCGGTCACGGTCGTCGCGCACGGTGCCCACGTCCGGGTCGGTCGCGGTGCCGAGCTCGGCCCGGGACCCGTGACGATCACGGCGTACCGCTCGGAGGTGACCGCCGCGTCGGTGGACACGGAGGTGGACGTCGCGATCGGTGCCGCCGCCCGGCTGCGCGGCGGGTGCGTGGTCGAGGCGCCGGCCGACATCGGCGCCGGTGCTCAGGTGCTCGGCTCCGTCTCGCTGCGGGACGCCGTGCTCGCGGCGGGAGGGGACCACCGTGAACCCGACCCGGACCGTCGTGCGGGCGTCGTCAAGGGCAGCGGCCGCGTGCACGGCGTGCGGATCGGCGTCGGCGAGGTCGCCGTGGTGACCGGGGGCGCCACCCCGCCCGAGGTCGAGCGGCAGCGGGCGCACCACCCCGACGCGCCTCGCCGCTGAACGGGACGGCGGCTGGGTGTCCGTCATCGGCACGGCACCTCCGCTCGCCGCAGCGCCGTCCGGACCCGGTCGGCCGACAACACGTCCGTGAAGGAGAGCCGGACGACCGTCCGGACCTCGGGGAAGGAGCGGACGAAGTCCTCACGACGTTTCTCCTGCCAGTGCGCGTCCTCCACGGAGCGACCGCCGAGCATCGCGGGGTCCTCGTACTTCGCGCGGCCGTCGATCTCGACGACGACGCCCTGTGCCGGGAACCAGAAGTCGACGATCGCGCTCTGCGTGCCCGGGCGACGGAACGGGTGCTGTTGGACGTACTCCGGCGCTGCGAGTTCCCGGCACCGCACGCGGAACAGCGACTCAGCCGGCGATCCGGACAGGCCCGACCCCATGCCGATCGCTGTCGCTGCCTTCGTTCGGGCAGCGGTCAGGGTGGCGACTTCTCCGTCCAGGGCAGCGGCAGTCGTCTGTCGGTGCGCGAGGACGTGGTCGACTACCGGCAGGGCGACAGCGAGCGGCCGGGTCGCTGCGACGTCGACTGCGGTGCGTGGAGCGGTCGTGACGAGCACACCCGCCACGTCGAGCGCCGCGGACGGCGGTCTCGCGAGCACGCCGTGGCGGACGAACCAGCTGGACACCCGCGTGTGCGACGTGGTCGCGTCGAGGACGTGCACCTTCGGCGGGGGAGCACCGAGCATCGGGTAGCCGAGCACGGCCGCCGCAGACTGGTGGGACACCACGTCACCCGGACGGAGTCGGTGAAGTGCCGCACGCACCATGACGTGGTGCCGTTCGCCGGGTCGCAGCCCCGCGAGCGCGCCCGGACGGACGAGCACGCCGGGCCGGATGCGTTCGAGGACCCCGCGTCGGACGTCACGTTCGAGCGCCCGTCGTTCGGAGGGCGGCAAGCCGGTGGTCCGGATCAGTTCGATGTCGATGGCGCTGGTCACGACGCCAGCGTCGCTGAACGGGGCTCCGCTCGGGGTGCCTCGGCGCCGCTCTGTGGAGAGTCACGGCGACCAGCTGAGGTGTGCAGGAGTGGGGCCACCCGATGCGGGTGCACCAGTCGACAGGACACCAGGTGATCGGCGCGTGGTCTGTCGCCCGATGCGCGTGCAGCGGGTGCGTGGGCATGTTGCGACCAAGCACGTGACGATCGACCTGCGCATTGTCGCAAAGTGCGTGCTCACCGCTGCCAACCGCTGCTGCTGCCCGCCGCTGCCGCCCACCCACCCGCTGCCACCCGCCGCCGCTGCTCGGCGCCGTCGACTGCTGCTCAGCGCCGATCGTCGCCACTCCGGACCGCCGTTGCCGTCCGATGCAGGGGCATCAATCGACAAGACACGAGGTGATCGTCGCGTGTTCCGTCGCTCGATGCGCGTGCATCTGGTGCGTGTGCATGTTGCGACCGACCACGTGACGATCGACGCGCGGAACGTCGGAAAGTCGGTGCGAACCGAGCAGGCCCCCCAGCTGTCGTACCGCGTCGCCGAGCCCCTACGCCCGCGCGAGCTCCGCCCGCAGCGGCAGGTCGCTGTCCTCCAGGATGACCTGGGCGCCGGCGCCCGTGCGGGCGTTCACGACGATCGGTGCGAGCAGGTTCACGGTGGTGCCGGACGAGTCCGCGCCGCCGGGGTTCGCCACGACGAGCAGCATGGCGTCGGCGGGATCGGTCAGCGAGAGCCCCGCCGCCTGTTCGTCGGTGAGCTCCGGTGCGTAGGACGGCAGGTGCACCGCGGCGTCGAGCACGAACAAGCGCGAGGAGTCGCCGACGAGCGTGAACAGGCCCTCGGCGCCGTCGACCGGGGTCAGGGTGAAGACGTCGGCAGGGGCGAGGCCGAACGGCGGGACGGCGAAGGTCAGGGGGATGCTCATCGGAGGTAGTCCATCAGGGTCGGCTGCAGGACCTTCGCGGTGACGGCGAGGGCTGCCTGGTAGTTGGTCTGCTGCACCTGCAGGTCGAGCACGGCCTTGGCGAGGTCGACGTCCTCGATGCCGGAGCGGCGGCCCTCGAGGGCGACGGTCGCGGTCTTCAGCGAGTCCTGGGCGGCGAGGGCGGCGGCGTGCCGGACGCCGACGTCGGCCTGGGCGCCGCGCACGCTGCTCAGCGCGGCGTCGACGTCGTTGATGCGCGGGTTCACGTTGGTCCCGTTCTGCAGGTCGCTGACGATGGAGTCGATCATGCCGAACACGGACGTCGCACCGGTGCCGAACACGGCTTCGCCGGAGGTGTCGACGCGCACGGTGCTGCCGTCGCCGACACGTCGCGAGACGGCGGTGCCCGACGCCGCCCACCCCGTCGCGGGGTCGTACGCGGACGCGTCGGTCGACGACCCGGCGAAGACCGAGCGGGTGCCGTAGGTGGTGTTCGCGCGGGCCTCGAGGTCGGCGCGCAGGGACCGGAACTGCGTGACGAAGGCGTCGCGGTCGGTCTCGCTCATGGTGCCGGAGTTGGCGGCCTGCACGGTCAGGTCCCGCACGCGGTTGAGCGTCGAGTAGACGCTCGACAGGGCGCTGTCGGTCTGCGCGAGCCACCCGACGGCGTCGTCGGCGTTCCGCGTGTACTGCGCGGTGGCGGCCTGTTCCTTGCGGACCTGCATCGCCGACGCCGTGCCGCTCGGGTCGTCCGACGGCTTCTGGATCGCCTGCAGCGTCGTCGCCTGCTCGGTGAGCTGCGCGACGCGTGCGGCACCGGCCTGCAGCCGGTCCGCGGCCGCGGCCATCGACATCTGGGTGGTCACCCGGGTGATCACGATCACGCCCTCCCGACGAGTCCGGTGCGGTTGATGATGGTGTCGAGCATCTCGTCGACGGCCGTCAGGACACGTGCCGCGCCCTGGTAGGCGTGCTGGTAGGTCAGCAGGGCCACGTTCTCCTCGTCGAGGTCGACGCCGGCGCTCGACTGCTGCTGCGTGCGTGCGTTGGTCAGGGCGAGTCCGGTGAGCGTCGACTCCGTCGCGGCCGACCGGGAGGCGGTGCCCACCCCCGCCACGAACGTCGCCCAGGTGCGGTCGGCGCCGTCCGACGCCGCCCCGAGTCGCGAGAGCGCGTCGGCGAACGAGTCGTCGAGCTGCCCCGCCGCGTTCCGCGTCGCCAGGCCGCCGGCGTCGGTCGGCACGACGGTGAGGCCCTGCGCGGCGGGCCCCCCGGCGGTGATCGCGAAGAACGGGGCGCCGGTCGCGCCGTCCGGGGTGGTGCCGGTGGCGTGCACGGCGTTCACCGCGGCGGCGAGCTGTGTCGCGACGGCGTCGTACGCGGCCGAGGCCTCGGCCAGTGCACCGCCGGTCCCGCTGCCGGACGTCGGCGCGAGGACGGCGAGGGCGCCGCCGATCGAGCCGCCCGACAGCGCGACCGCGCCACCGGAGCCGGAGGTCCAGGACAGGGTCACGGCGGCGCCGTCGGCGAGCCGCGTCCCGCCGCCGAGCGCCACGGCACGGGCGTCGGTGCCCTGCACGAGCGGGTTGCCGCCGAGGAGCACGTCGACGGTCCCGTCGGCGTTCGTGCGGGTGGTCCCGCCGGCGAGCGTGGCGATCTGCTCGGTGAGCTGGTCGCGCTGGTCCATGAGCTCGTTCGCCGAGCCGCCGGAGGCGACGGCGGTGCGGATGCGCCCGTTCAGGTCGGCGACCTGCTTCGCCGCGTCGTTGAGCTGCGCGACCTGTCCGGTCACGGTCCCGCGGACCGAGGACCACTGCGCGTCGACGGCCTTCGACCCGGTCGCGAGCACGGAGGCGACCGTCGCGGCGGCGGCGAGCACGGTGCTGGCGGCTCCGGGGTCGTCCGGGTGGCTCGCGAGCTGCCCCCACGACGACCAGAACAGGTCGAGTTTCGCGCTCAGCCCGTCCGAGCCGGGCTCGTGCAGCCCGGTCTCCAGAGCGCTCAGGGCGCTCGCGCGGGCCCCGGCGTAGGCCGACGAGCCGGCGGCGACGCGGACGCCGGCGTCGAGGGTGAGCGAGGCGAGCCGGGCGATGCCGTCGACGGACACACCCTGTCCGGCGAGGGCGGCGGTGCCGCGCACGAAGCCGGTCTGCGGCGCCGGGACCGAGGTCTGGGTGATGCGCTGTCGCGTGTACCCGGCGGTGCCGGCGTTCGCGATGTTCTGCCCGGTGACGTCGAGTCCGGCGCGGGCGGCGGCGAGGCCGGAGTACGCGGTGGCGAGGGATCCGAAGGTGCTGACCACGGTGCTACAGGGTCCCCTCGAACAGGCGTGCGCCGTCGGTGCCGGAGCCCGACGAGCCGCTCGCGTCGTAGGTGGCTGCACCCGTCACGGTCCCGGCAAGGGTCTCCTCGGTGGCCTGGGCGGCGGTGCGCAGGAACCGGTCGTTCTCGTCGCGGAGGGCCGCGATCTGCGTCGTCAGCTCGACCATCGCGGCGAGGTGCGCGGCGAGGATCTCGCCCCACGGGCCGCTCGGTGCGGCGGCGACGACCTCGCGCAGGGGAGCGTCGGCGGGGACGCCCCACTCCTCGGCGACCTCGGCGCTCGACGCGGCGCGCTCGAGCCCGGTGCTGCGCAGACGGTCGAGGACCTGCTCGACCTCGCGGCTGGCGTGCGACACCCAACGGGACCGGTCGGCGGAGAGCAGCAGCTGCTCCTCCTCGAGCTTGAAGGTGAGCAGCTCGAGCAGTTCGCGTTCGCGCCAGAGCACGGCGGACAGGTCGTTCACGGTCATCAGCTCCTCCCAGGGTGCGGGTCTCGTCGTGGGCCGCAGGTCGGTCCGGGGTCGATCCCCGGTCCGTCATCCTGCGGACACCAGGACCTATCGACGCCCGTGGGCCGGCCGTAAGCGCGGGCCGCCGGAGTACACCCCGACACCGTCGTCACGGGGTACCGGTGCGACCACGACGGGGGACAAGAACGTCGGTTCTCCACCCGCTGTCCTCCCAAATGCCGACCGCTCGAAGGGTCCCGGACCCCCGCACTGGGGACGGTGCGGGACCTGTGCGGCCCGCGTCCACCCGATACATTCAGAAACGCACCGCGGGGGACACCCCGCACCGCGTGTCCCGAGCGCGGCGTGTACCACCCGGACGGATCCGGGGGGTTCTTCGGCGTACGCACCGGCCATCCGAGGCCGGCGTCCGTCGCGCCCAGGGACGGGTCGAACTCAGCAGCTCGATCGAGGGACAGCATGGACCGCACCGAACGCAACGCGATGATCGTGGAGCACCTGCCGCTCGTCGGCTACATCGTCGCCGACGTCCGCTCCCGTGCCACGCACCTGGACCGCGACGACCTCGCCGCCGTCGGTTCCCTCGCCCTCGTCGCCGCCGCGGACGCGTTCGACCCCACGCTCGGCGTGCCCTTCGGCGCGTACGCCCGCACCCGGGTCACCGGCGCGATCGCCGATGACATGCGCTCCGCCGACTGGGCGTCCCGCGGCACCCGGAAGCGGATCCGCGAGACGCTCGCCACGCAGGAGGCCCTGTCCGCACGGCTCGGCCGGAGCGTGGGCGTGCAGGAGATCGCCGACGCGATGGGCGTCGACCGGCAGGCAGCCGCCGACGCGATGAGCGACGCCGCGCGCACCGTCGCCCCGCTCGACGAGACCGTCCACGACCTCGTCGCCGCCGAGCTCCCGCTGCCCGGCGACGACCTGCTCGAGACCGAGAAGCGCCGCTACCTCGTCGCCGCCGTGCAGGCGCTGCCCGAGCGGATGCGCTTCATCGTCGAGGCCGTCTACTTCGGCGACCGGACCGTCACCGACGTCGCGACCGAGCTCGGCATCACGCACTCGGCCGTCTCGCAGCAGCGCTCCGAGGCGATGCGGCTGCTCCGCGACGGACTCTCCGCGCACTACGGCGACGGCGGCCCGGCCCCGGAGCACGCGTCGCGGACCACCGCGGCCCGGCGCAGCGCCTACCTGGCGCGCGTCGCGACGAACGCCGCCGCAGGGGTGGCCCGGGCCGTGCACGACGCGGCGTCCGGGCCGGCCGTGGCGGCCAGCTGAGACGTCGGCAGGAAGAAATCCCGCCGATCCCCTAACGACTCCCGGCGCCCGGTCGAGAGTCACCCATGTCAGCCCACGGACGGGCAGACGCACGACCCAGATTCACGGAGGAACACACCATGGGTATGTCCATCAACACCAACCTCTCGGCACTCAACACGTACCGGAACCTCAACGCGACGCAGAACGACCTGTCGAAGTCCCTCGAGAAGCTCTCGACCGGTCTCCGCATCAACCGTGCTGCCGACGACGCTGCCGGTCTGTCGATCTCCGAGGGGCTGAAGTCCCAGGTCGGTGGCCTCACGGTCGCCGCCCGCAACGCGCAGGACGGCATCTCCGTCGTGCAGACCGCTGAAGGTGGCCTCACCGAGACCCACTCGATCCTCCAGCGCATGCGCGACCTGGCCGTCCAGGCCGGCAACGACTCGAACAACGAGGACTCGCGGAAGGCGATCACGACCGAGGTGGGCCAGCTCCAGGAGGAGCTCCAGCGCATCTCGGACTCGACCAACTTCAACGGGATCAAGCTGCTCGACGGCAAGGCCGCCACCAGCAGCACCGTCGACGGCACCGGCAAGCTGACCTTCCAGGTCGGCGCGGACGGCACCGCCGCCAGCAAGATCGATGTCGACCTGACCGGTGCCGACGTCAGCAAGGTGGCGGGTGCGGTCAAGGACCTCGACCTGACCTCGGGTGACTCGGCCCGCACGGCGATCGGCACGATCGACGCGCAGATCAAGGCCGTCTCGGAGGCCCGTTCGAACCTCGGTGCGGTCCAGAACCGCTTCGACCACGCCATCAACGTGACGAACGTCGCCAAGGAGAACCTCACCGCTGCTGGTTCGCGCATCACCGACGTCGACATGGCGCAGGAGATGGTCAAGTACACGCGCGACAACATCCTGAGCCAGGCCGGCACCTCGATGCTCGCACAGGCGAACCAGAGCACGCAGGGCGTGCTCTCGCTCCTGCGCTAGCACCCCTGACGCCGCTCACCGGGACCGTTCGGGTGCCCCGGTGGGCGGCGTCGTCCGCATCCGACCGCCACCGCACACCGGCAGGAGCCATCGATGTCGTCCGTCTCCTCGGCGAACAGCCTGGCCATCGACGGCCTCGTCAGCGGGCTGAAGACCACCGACCTCATCAACTCGCTGATGAGCGTCGAGGCCGTCCCGCAGACGCTGCTGAAGTCGAAGCTCGCGAGCACGAACTCGTTCATCTCGTCGCTGCAGACGATCAACTCGCTCGTGCAGACCCTGGCGACCAGGGCCACCGCGGCCCAGAAGACGAGCTCGCTCGACGTCTTCACCGCGACGAGCTCGACGCCGACGGTCAGTGTCGTCGCGGGACCCACCGCGGCGAAGGGCTCGATCGACTTCACCGTCGGCACGACCGCCGCCGCGCAGGTCGGGGTGACCGCAGCGATGGCGACCTGGTCGTCCGCCGCCGAGCCGATCACGATCGTCGGCGCCGGCGGCAAGCAGACCACCGTCACGCCCGCCTCCGGGTCGCTCGACGACGCGGTCTCGGCCGTCAACGCAGCCGCCGCGGGGGTGACCGCGACCAAGGTGTCGGCCGGCACCGACGCCGACGGCACCAAGCTCTACCGCCTGCAGCTCACGTCGACGTCGACGGGTGCTGCCGGCGCGTTCTCGCTCTACCGCGGCAGCGGCGCGGACGTCACCGCCGGCACCGCGACGGACGTGTTCGCGCAGCCCGGGGCCGCCGTCGTCACGACCGCACGCGACGCGAGCGTGACGCTCTGGGCCGGCACCGCGGCGGCGCAGACCGTCACGAGCGCCACGAACACCTTCACCGGACTGCTCCCCGGCGTCGACGTCACGGTGACGAAGCCGTCGACGGACCCGGTGACGATCACGGTCGCGCAGGACACGACGAAGGCGCAGGCCGTGGCCTCCGGTCTCGTCGACGCGCTCAACGCGATCACGAGCTACTACGGCACGAACACCGCCGTGACGAGCACGACGAGTGCGACCACGGGCACGACGACCACGAAGGCCGGGGTGCTCACCGGCGACGCGACGACCCGCGACGTCGTGCAGCGTCTCACGAGCACCATGTCGGCGCCGATCGGCGGGAAGTCGCCGTCGTCCATCGGGATCGTCATCCAGAAGGACGGCACCTTCACATTCGACCCGGACGCCTTCCAGAAGGCCCTGGCCACCGACCCGCAGGGCACCCAGGCGGTGCTCTCCGGGGTGGCCGCGAACGTCGGCGCCGCCGCGACCACCGCGTCCGACAAGTACAACGGGTCGATCACGACCTCCATCACCGGCCAGCAGTCGATCGCAAAGGACCTCAACACCCAGATCGACAGCTGGTCCGACCGCTTGACCCGCCGTCGGGCGACCCTGCAGGCGCAGTACTCGGCCCTCGAGACGAGCCTCAGCAAACTCCAGTCCCAGTCCAGCTGGCTCACCAGCCAGCTGGCGTCGACGTCGAGCTGACGGGAACACCATGACCTTCGACCTCCAGGCCGCCGCGTTCCGCCAGGCCGCCCAGCCCCGCTCCGTGACCGACCAGCGCCGCGCCCAGTACACGAACGAGGCCGTGCTCTCCGCGACGCCGGCGCAGCTCGTCACGATGCTGTACGACCGGCTGCTGCTCGACCTGCACCGCGCCGAGGCCGCCCAGACCACCGCCGACTGGGAGGCCGCCCGCGAGCAGCTCCTGCACGCCCAGGCCATCGTCGGCGAGCTGTCCTCGACCCTGCGCATCGACGTGTGGGACGGCGGCGAGGGCCTGCTGGCGATCTACAACTACGCCTCGACCTCGCTCATCACGGCCAACGTGCACCGCGACGTGCAGGCGACACGCGACTGCATCCGCATCCTCGAGCCGCTCCGGCAGTCCTGGCACGAGGCCGCCGCCTCGCTGCCGGCCACCGCAGCACCGCAGGCGACCGGCGGGGCGCTCGGTGTCGCCTGACCCCGTCACCGACCGCGCCGCATGGGAGGACCTGCTCGCCTCCCTGGAGCAGGACGCGGCCGGGCAGACGGCTGGCCCCGTGGCCGGCGCGACGGTCGTGACCGACTGGTCGGAGCCGACCGGGCTGGGACCGATCCCGCGTGACCTGGTGGGGCGGGCCTCCCGACTGCTCGCGGCGCAACGCGACCGACTGGCCGTGCTCGAGGCCGACCGGCGGGCGACGCTCGAGCACCTCGGTGCGCTCCGCGCCGTCGACGCGACGCGGGAGCCCCGCGGATCCGTGTACCTCGACGCCTCGGCCTGACCGCTCCGCCGCGACACCGTCGACGTCGCGCGACAGCGACTTCGTCGTCGGACAGCGCTCGTCCGGCGCCGTCCGGCACCCCGCGCTCGGTACGGCAACCGGGAGCGCGACACCGTCGACGTCGTCGGACAGCGATCTCGTCGTGCGACAGCGCGCGGCCGACGCCCGCCGGACGTGCGCGACAAGACCGACGTCGTGCGACAACGATCTCGTCGCACCACAGCGACGGCAACGGCGACCCCGACCCAGCCCCCCGACCGAGCCCCCCGACCCGCACCCCCGACCCGCACCCACCCCCGTTCGGGGCGACGCCTAACGCGGCACTCGACGGTCTCCGATAGCGCCCTCCGAGCACGGATCGCTCACCAGTTCGGCCACGGATCGGCCACCACCGCACGGCGACGTCGCACCACTCCCGCGACGCGCCATGACGAGGGGACCACTCCCGTGTTCGATTCCGTGACGAGCGTCGCGCTGCAGAGCGCACTCGACGGCCTGTCGATGCGCCAGCGCGTGATCGCGAACAACATCGCGAACATCAACACCCCCGGCTACCACGCCGAGAAGGTCCGGTTCGAGGACACCCTGGCGCAGTCGATCGTCGACGGTGACGGCCACGTCGCCCCGACCACCACGCGGAGCCTCGAGCCGACGAACACGAACGGCAACAACGTCGACCTCGACGAGGAGACGCTGTCGAACGTCGACACGGTGCTGCGGTACCAGTTCGCGACGCAGGCGGTCGGTGGCGAGGCCACGGCCCTGCGTGCGGCGATGCGGACGAACTCGTGACGACCTTCGACGCGATCGGCATCGCGAGCACCGGTCTGACCGTGCACCGGAAGTGGCTCGACGCGATCTCCGACAACATCGCCAACGCCAACACGGTGAAGTCGATGGACGACACCGCGTTCCAGGCCCGCTACGTCGAGGTCCAGGAGGGCAACGGCGTCTCCGGCGCGTACGTGAAGGGCGCCGCGTTCGGCAGCGCCGCCGGCCGCGTGACCTACGACCCGGACAACCCGCTCGCGAACGACGAGGGCTACGTCCGCATGCCGGACATCGACCTCGGCACGCAGATGGCGGACCTCATCATGGCCCAGCGCGGCTACCAGGCGAACGCCGCCGTGGTCGACCGTGCGAAGACCGCCTACGAGGCGGCCCTGCAGATCGGGAAGAACTGATGCCCATCGACGCCGTGAACGGTGTGACCACCAACGCGATGACGAACGCCCTGACCAGCGTCTCCGGCACGTCGAGCGACAGCGCGACGACCGGCGCGGCCGGCGCGACCGGCACCGGCGGCAGCGGCTTCGCCGCGAGCCTGACCGGTGCCGTCGACGGGCTGCAGGCGCTGCAGTCCGACTCGAAGACGCTGGCGCTCAAGGCCGTCACCGGCAACCTCGACGACATCCACGACGCGACCATCGCCGCCACCCGCGCGCAGGTCACGCTCGAGCTCGTCGCCGCCGTCCGCAACAAGGGCGTGGACGCGTTCAACGAGATCATGAGGATGCAGGCCTGATGCCCGTCGCCGTCAAGAACGTGCTCGCGCGCCTCGGCGCCTACGTCAAGGGCTTCTCCGCCGCGCAGCGCACCATCGCGATCCTCGTCGTCGCGGCCCTCGTGCTCGGCGGGATCGCCCTGGCGTCGTGGCTCGGCAAGGCGTCCTACGCGCCGCTGTTCACCGGGCTCGCCGCCGCCGACGCCAGCTCGATCACGGACCAGCTGCAGACCGACGGTGTGCCGTTCCAGCTCACCGACGGCGGGGCCACGATCCTCGTGCCGCAGGCGCAGGTGTACTCGGAGCGCCTCAAGGCCGCGTCGAACGGCCTGCCGTCGTCGAACGAGGGCGGGTACTCGCTGCTCGACCAGATGGGCGTGACGAGCTCGGAGTTCCAGCAGGACGTCACGTACAAGCGCGCGATCGAGGGCGAACTCGCCAAGACCATCGGCGCGATGGACGGCGTGCAGACGGCGACCGTGCAGCTCGCGATCCCGGAGAAGTCCGTGTTCGTGTCCGAGGAGAAGGACCCGACGGCGTCGGTGTTCATCGCTCCGGAGAACGGCACGCAGCTGACGAGCGACCAGGTGCAGGCCATCGTGCACCTGACGAGCGCCGCGGTCGAGGGCATGCAGCCCACCGACGTGTCCGTCGTCGACGCGAAGGGCCAGACGCTCTCCGCCGTCGGCACCGGCGCGACCGGCAGCGGCGCCGACCAGGCCGCCGACTACGACGCCGCGACGAGCAAGAAGATCCAGGACCAGCTCGACACCACGCTCGGCGTCGGGAACGCCAGCGTCGTCGTGTCCGCGACGATGAACCAGGAGTCCGGCACCCGCACGTCGGAGAGCTACGCGACGCCGACCTCGGGTCCGGTCGCGCTCAACGAGTCGAGCTCGACCGAGGAGTACGGCGCCGGGTCCGGCGCCGGCCGCGGGGCGACGGGCGTGCTCGGACCGGACAACATCGCCGTCCCGAACGGCGACGGCGCCGACGGCACCGGCGACGACGGCTACACGAACGAGTCGGCGACGAAGAACAACGCCGTCGACCACACCACCGAGACCACGCAGATCCCGGCGGGCGCGCTCAGCCGGCAGACCATCTCGGTCGCGCTCAACGCGAAGGCCGACGCCGTGCAGAACGCGAACCTGCAGAGCATCAACGACATGGTGGCCGCCGCTGCCGGCGTCGACCCCGCCCGGGGCGACCAGGTGAAGGTCGCGATGATGGACTTCGACACCAGCGCGAAGGACGAGGCCGCCAAGGCGCTCGAGGCGCAGCAGCAGGCCGACCAGCAGGAGGCCCTCTGGTCGACCATCCGCACGGCGGCGATCGTCATCGGCGTCATCCTCGCGGTCATCGCGCTCGGCGTGGTGCTCGCCCGCCGCAGCCGCAAGCAGGAGCGCGAGGCAGTCGACCTCGGCGAGCTCGACGCCTTCGCCGGCGAGACCTTCCAGCTGCCCCTCGCGGTCGACGGTGCGCCGGACCTCGCGACGCTCGGCGCCGGGGACGCCCCGACGGCCGTCCTCTCCGCGATGCCCGCGGGCGACGCCCCGACCGAGGTGCTCCGCACCGAGGACATCACCGCCGAGCGCCGCCGCCAGGACATCTCCGCCCTCGCCGAGCGCGACCCGAAGCGCACGGCCGAGCTCCTCCGCGGGCTCCTCGACGACCGGGCGGGCGTGTGAGCCTCGTCCCGATCGGCGGCGGCTCCGGCCCGCAGGCCGAGCGCACGCTCTCCGGCGCCCAGAAGGTCGCCCTCATCCTCATGCAGATGGAGACCGACCGGGCCGCCGAGGTGATGAAGCAGTTCACCGAGATGGAGGCCGAGGAGATCTCGGCCGAGATCGTCCGGATGCGCCGCGTCGACGACAGCGTCGTCGACCAGACGATGTCCGAGTTCCACCGACTCACGACGAGCGGCCGGATGCAGAAGCGCGGCGGCAAGGACACCGCGCTCGGGTTGCTCGAGGCGTCCTTCGGTGCCGAGCGCGCCGCAGGCGTCATGGACCGGCTCGCCTCGAACCTGGCCGGCCAGTCCTTCGACTTCCTCGACGACGCCGAGCCCGGCCAGGTCATCAGCCTGCTCGAGGGCGAGCTGCCGCAGACCATCGCGCTGGTCCTGGCGCACCTCGCGCCCGGACAGGCCAGTGCCGTGCTCGCCGGCGTCGACGACCGGGTCCGGACCGACGTCGCGCAGGCGTTCGCGACCATGGGCAGCGCCACCCCGGAGGCCGTCGCGATCGTCGCCGGGGTGCTCCGGCAGCGCGCCGGCGCCGTCGTGTCGCCGCGCGAGAGCGTCGAGGTCGTCGGGGGCATCGCGCCGCTCGTCGACATCATCAACCGCTCCGACGTCGCCACCGAGAAGGCCGTGCTCGACGGGCTCGAGGCCCGCGACCCGGAACTCGCCGAGGACATCCGCTCGCGCATGCTCACCTTCGAGGACATCGTCAAGCTCGAGGCCCGCGACATCCAGCAGGTCCTGCGCGGCATCGACTCGAAGCTCCTCGCCACCGCGATGAAGGGCGCCGCCGGCCCGGTCGTCGAGACCATCCGCGCGAACGTCTCCGAACGCAACCGCTCGCTCCTCGACGACGAGCTGCAGGCCATGGGGCCGGTCCGTGTCTCGCAGGTCGAGGAAGCGCGCGCCGAGGTCGTCCGTTCCGTGCGCGAGCTCGAGGCCCAGGGCGTCGTGACCGTGCACCGCGCCGAGGAGGACGAGCTCGTTGACTGACACCACGACCGTGCAGCGCGTCGCCTTCCCGGTGATCGGGGACCCGGCCGGCCGCGAACGCGCCACGAGTGCGGACGTGCGCGGCCACGCCGCCGGGTACACCGCCGGGTTGCGCGCCGCGCAGGCCGAGACCGACGCGCTGCGCGCGCGGCTCGAGGCCGAGCACGCCAGCCGGGTCGCCGCGCTGCAGGCGGACACCGCCCGCCGCGTCGCCGTCCTCGACGCCGCGGCGACCGCGCTGCTGTCCCGCGTCGCACCCGTCCTCGACGACGCCGAGGCGTCCGTCGCCAGCGCGGCCCTCGACCTGGCCGAGGCCGTCGTCGGGTACGCGATCCGTGCCTCCCGGCCCGCCGACACGACGGGTGACGGCGAGGAGGCGGGGATCGCCGCCGGCGCGCTCGCCACCGTCGAGCGGGCGCTCGCGTCCGTCGACCGCACGGTCGCCGTCGCGGTCCGGCTGAGCGTCGGCGACGCGGCCCGCGTGGCCGACCTCGACCTGCCGGTCCCGGTCGTCGCCGACCCGGCGCTGCACGACGGCGACGCCGTCGTCGACCTGCCGGACGGACTGCTCGACGCGCGGATCGCGACGGCGCTCGACCGCGCCCGCACCGCACTGGAGGGCGACCGGTGACCGCGACCCTGCTCCGTCCCCGCGGCCTCGACGACGCCGTCCGCCTCGCCGCCCCGCAGCGGGTCGGCGTCGTGACGAGCGCCGTCGGCCTCGGCCTGACCGTCGCGGGCCTCGAGGCCTCCGTCGGCGAGGTCGTGCTCGTCGGGCCGGAGGACGGCGAGCAGACCGCCGTCGAGGTCGTCGCCACCGACGGTTCCGGCGTGCGTTGCATGCCCCTCGGTCGGCTGACCGGCGTCACCACCGGCACCCCGGCGCGCCCGACCGGCCGCCCCGTGCTCGTGCCGACCGGCGCCGGACTGTTCGGCCGGGTGCTCGACGGCCTCGGCCGACCGATCGACGGCCGCGGGCCGCTGACGGCTCCGGACGGCGGGCCGGTCGCGCTCGTGCCGCTCGACCACGCCACCCCGGACGCGATGGCCCGCACCCGCATCGACACCCCGATGCAGCTCGGCGTCCGCGTGCTCGACACCCTGACCACGGTCGGTCGCGGACAGCGCATGGGCCTGTTCGCCGGCTCCGGCGTCGGCAAGTCGTCGCTGCTGTCGATGATCGCGCGGGGGAGCGACGCGGCCGTCAACGTCATCGCGCTCGTCGGCGAGCGCGGTCGCGAGGTCCGCGAGTTCCTCGAGGACGACCTCGGCGCCGAGGGGCTCGCCCGCTCGATCGTCGTCGTCTCGACCTCGGACGAGCCGGCCCTCATGCGCCTGCGCGCCGCGTTCGTCGCGACCCGGATCGCCGAGTCGTTCCGCGACGCCGGCCAGGACGTCGTGCTCATGATGGACTCGCTCACCCGCGTCGCGATGGCGCAGCGCGAGATCGGCCTGTCGGTGAGGGAGCCGCCGGCAACCCGGGGCTACCCGCCGTCGACCTTCTCGGTGCTCGCCGGGCTGCTCGAACGCGCCGGGACGGACCGGGTCGGCAGCATCACGGGCATGTACACGGTGCTCGTCGACGGCGACGACCACAACGAACCGATCGCGGACGCGGCCCGCAGCATCCTCGACGGGCACGTCGTGCTCGACCGCAAGCTCGCGATCACCGGGCACTTCCCGTCGGTCGACGCCCTCGGGTCGGTCTCGCGCGTCGCGTCGAAGGTCACCGACCCGGCGCAGCGCGCCGCCGCGACGACGCTCCGGAAGGTCATGGCCGCGCGCCGCGCCGCCCAGGACCTGCTCGACGTCGGCGCCTACCAGCGCGGGACGAACCCCCTCGTGGACGCAGCGGTCGACCACCAGGGCGCGATCGACGCGTTCCTGCAGCAGGGCATGGACGAGCGGGCCACGGCGGCGTCGTCGTGGCAGCGGCTCGGCGGCCTCGTGCAGCAGCTGGGGGTGGCGTGATGGCCCGCCGCTTCCCGCTCGCCGGACTCCTGCGCCTGCGGCACGCCGAACAGGACCGTGCCGCGGCGTCCCTCGCCACCGCGAACGAGCGGGTGCGCGACGCCGCCGACGCCCGGATCGCCGCCCGTCGCAGCCTGGCGGACACCGAGGGCACGCAGCCGATCCAGGACGCCGCGACCCTGAGCGCCGTCGCCGCGGCCCGCGCCGCGACCCGGGGGATGCTCGAGGAGCTCGACGCCGTCGTCCGCACCCGTCAGGCCGACGCCGACCGCGCCCAGGAGGCGTACACCGCTGCCCGCCGGGCCGCGGTCGGCCTCGAGAAGCTCGAGGGCAAGCACGTCGAACAGCAGGCAGCCGAGGAGCTCCGCGTCGAGCAGGACGCCCTCGACGAGATCGCGGCACGCCGCCGCACGGAAGGTGGTGCCCGGTGAGCGTCGAGGCCGTGCTCTCCCGGATCTCCGAGATCCGGTCCCAGATCGACTCCCTGCGGGGCACGCAGGCCGTCGCGCCGTCCTCGACCGCCGGGTCGGCGTCCACCGCCGCGTCGTCGAGCGCCTTCGCCGACGCGCTGGCGACCGCGACCGACGGCGGGACCGGCGCGGGCGTCGGGTCGACCTCGACGGGTACGGCCGCCGCCACCGCGACCCCGGCGACATCGGTCGACGCGGGGAAGGACACCCTGGCCACCGGCAGCGGCGCCACCGGCTCCGACGTGGTGGCCGACGCGAAGAAGTACCTCGGCGTGCCGTACGTGTTCGGCGGCACGACCACGTCGGGGATGGACTGCTCGGGCCTCGTGCAGACGGTCTTCAAGGACCTCGGTGTCACGATGCCCCGGGTCGTGCCGGACCAGGCACGGATGGGCGTCGAGGTCGGCTCCCTGCGCGACGCGCAGCCCGGCGACCTCATCGTGCCGAAGGGGGAGCAGCACATCGTCATCTACGTCGGCGACGGCAAGGTGCTGCACGCGCCGCGCCCCGGCAAGGACGTCCGGATCGTCGACAACTGGTACTCCGACGCCGACATCGCGACCATCCGCCGCATCGTCCCCGCACAGCCGTCCGCCGCGACGGCAGCGACCGCAGCGACCGCGGGCACCGCGGCGCGGAGCGCCACCGACCTGCAGACCGCCGCGCTGCTGTCCATGATGCAGTCCGGGAGCGCCGCATGAGCATGACCATCAGCACCCAGCCCGCCGCGCCGGCCCCCACCGGCGTCGGACGACCGACGGTGGACCCGGCGGACGGCGGCTCGTTCGACGCCGCGCTGTCCGCGGCCGTGGCGACCGACCGCCGCGGTGCCGACCACGGCGCCGACCGCAGGGGCGACCGCGCCGCGGGCCGCGCCGCGCAGCCGACGACGGGCCGCGACGACACCGCTCCGGACCCCGACGGCGTCGACCCGGGGGCGGTGCCGCCGGTGCCGCCGCTGGCGCTGGTGCCCGTCGCGCTCGTCCCCGTCCTGTCGGCGTCCGCCTCGGCCGAGGTCACCGCGGACACGCTCGCGACGACGACTGCGCCCTCGCCGGCGTCGACCGCTCCCGCGGCGCTCCTGCCGACGTCGGACGAGTCGACGGACGAGTCGACGGACGCTTCGACTGCCTCGTCGACCGACCCGTCGACCGCGGCCGGAGCCCTCCGCGCGGCGGAGCCGGCCGTGACCGCCGCCGCCCCGTCGACCACGGCCCAGGCCCGTCCCGCCGACCCGACGACCGCTGCGGCTGCGGCTCCGGCTCCGGCCGTGGCCGTCGGTGCAGCGGCACCGGCGTCGGCACCGGCGCCGACACCGGCGCCGGCCCCGACACCCATCGGCGGCGCGGTGCCCACGGCCGCCGACGTGCCCGCCGCACCGGCTGCACCCGCCGACGAGGCAGTGGCGTCGACCGTCCCCGCGGTCACCCCGGACCGGCTCGGCGTCGGTAGCGGTGTGCCCACCGCCACGGTGACCACGGTCGCTGCCGCCGGCGCCGTCCCCACCCGGCCGACGACCCCCGCGGTCGTGCCCGACACCGCCGGAGCGACCCCGTCCTCCGCACCCGCCACCACCACCGGTCCCGTCGTCGCACCGGCAGCCGACGCTGCCGACGCGAACGGCGCCCGGACCGGCTCCGAGGACCAGCCGCAGCGGTCGACGGCGGGCGACCAGGGCCTCCCGGCCGTCCCCACCGCCCGCGCTGCCGCGACCACCGTCGCGTCGTCCGCCGCACCCGCGCCGGCCGCGACCTCCGCGCCGGTCGCGCAGCAGCTCGCCCGACCGGTCTTCTCGCTCGCCCAGGCCGGGCCGGGCGAGCACGTCGTGACGGTGCAGCTCACGCCGGACGCCCTCGGACCGGTCACGGTCCGCGCCCACGTCACCACCCACGGCATGCACGTCGAGCTGTTCGCCGCCTCGGACGCGGGCCGCGACGCGGTCCGGCAGGTCCTGCCCGACCTGCGCCGCGACGCCGCCGGCAGCGGGGCCGCCACCACGCTCGACCTGTCGTCGCAGAACCACCCCGACACGTCCCCGGGTCGCGACCAGCGCCCGGCCGCCGGCCCGCCGCGTGCGGAGACCGGCCTGGAGGCACGGCCCACCCCGCGCACCCAGCCCACCACCACGACCCCCAGCGTCCGCACCGCGGGACTCGACGTCCTCGCCTGACCGGCCCACGAACGAGAGACAGGAACCGACATGCCCGTCGACGGCATCACCGGCAGCGTGGACCAGGCCACGCAGGCAGCGGCCCTCGCCGCGAACGCGAGCAACAAGAAGTCCCAGACGATGGACTCCGAGGTGTTCATGAAGCTGCTCGTCACGCAGCTGCGGAACCAGGACCCGTCCTCGCCGATGGACACGAACCAGATGATCAGCCAGCAGACGCAGCTCGCGATGATGGAGCAGATCACCAACCAGACCACGACGGGGAACGAGAACTTCTCGTTGCAGATGCGGATCGCCGCCGCGAACCTCGTCGGCAAGCAGGTGAGCTACACCGACGCCGACTCGGGGAAGTCCGTCACCGGGACCGCCTCGGCCGTGTCGTACGCGAAGAGCGTGCCCACGGTCACCGTGAACGGGAAGGAGGTCGCCCTCGACGTGATCTCCGGCATCACCACCACCACGACTCCCTGACCCCTCGGTCGCTCCGTCCGCGGTCCTCCTCCGCTCTCCCTCTGCTCTTCCTCCGTTCTTCCTCCGTTCTTCCGAAAGGACGCACCATGCTCCGCTCGCTCTACTCCGGCATCTCCGGCCTCCGCTCGCACCAGCAGATGCTCGACGTGACCGGCAACAACATCGCCAACGTGAACACCGTCGGCTTCAAGTCGTCGACCACCGTCTTCCAGGACACCCTGTCGCAGATGACCCAGGGTGCCGGCGGACCGCAGACCGGCATCGGCGGCACGAACCCGGCACAGATCGGCCTCGGCGTGCAGGTCGCCGGCGTGTCGACGAACTTCGCGCAGGGCTCCGCGCAGGCCACCGGCAAGGCGACCGACCTGATGATCTCCGGCGACGGCTTCTTCGTCACCCGCCTCGGCAACGACACGGTCTACAGCCGCGCCGGCGCGTTCGACTTCGACGCGAACGGCCGCCTGGTCACCGCCGACGGCAAGATCGTGCAGGGCTACTCGGCCACGAACGGCGTCGTGAACGAGGGCGGCGAGCTCTCGGACATCCGCCTGCCGCTCGACGCCGCGGCCCCCGCGACGGCGACGACCGCGGCCACGGTGAGCGGCAACCTGCCGTCGGACACCCCGGTCAACCAGACGCTCAACCGCGACGTCACCGTCTACGACCAGAACGGCACGAAGCGCACGCTGTCCCTCGCGTACACGCGCACCGCCGACGGCTGGAACGTCTCGGGTTCGGACGGCACGGGCAACCCGGTGCGCGGCGCGATCACCTTCGCGGCCGACGGCTCCATCGCCTCGGGCTCGACCATGACGGTCAACGGCGTCCGGGTCGACATGACCCAGCTCACCGGCTTCGCGGGACTCACCACCGCGTCGATCTCGTCGCAGAACGGCCGCGAGGCCGGTGCCCTGCAGGGCTACTCGATCTCGAAGGACGGCACGGTCACGGGCACGTTCTCGAACGGCGCGTCGCTCGCGCTCGGACGCATCGCCCTCGCGACGTTCGCCAACCCTGCCGGCCTCGAGAAGACCGGCGCCTCGGGCTACCGCGCCACCGCGAACTCGGGCCAGCCGGCCGTCGGCACGCCCGGTTCCGCCGGCGTCGGCTCGCTCGCCTCGGGCACGCTCGAGATGTCGAACGTCGACCTGTCGCAGGAGTTCACGAACCTCATCGTCGCGCAGCGCGGGTTCCAGGCGAACGCCCGCATCATCACCACCTCGGACGAGGTGCTGCAGGAGCTGACGAACCTGAAGCGCTAGTCGGCGCGCTGACCGTTGGTGAGCGGTGTCGGTCGGGTCCCCGCGGGGGACCCGACCGTCGCCGTCCCCGGCGCCGTCAGTCCGGCACGAGGGCCGTGGCGCGCGGGCTGAGGAAGTGGTCCATCACGAGTTCGGCGGCCCCCTGCGCGGCGATCTGTTCGCCGACCCCGGACCCGACGACCCGGAACCCCGGGCGCGAGACGATCAGTTCCTGCTGGACCGCGGTCTCGAGCACGGGGGCGAACGACCGCTCGAGCCGACCCCACGTCGGGCCCCCGAGGACGACGAGCGGCACGTCGATGAAGTTCGTGAGCACACCGATGCCCACGGCGAGCCGTCGGGCGGCCCGTTCGAGCAGGTGGAGGGCGTCGTCGTCCCCGTCGTCGGCCAGGGACGAGAGCGCGCTGCAGGCGGCGTCGATCGCCAAGTAGTCGTCGAGGTCCGGCAGCGGGACGATGCCGGCGTGCGCCGCTTGGATGGCCAGCGCCTCGGGCACGCAGGCGGCCGCGAGCCCGCCGCGTCGACCGGTCCAGCCGAGGTCCTCCGCCGACGGGTCGACGAGGATGTCGCCGATCTCACCGATGTTGTTGCTCGCGCCGCGGAACACCCGGCCGCCGGAGACGACCGAGGCGCCGACACCCGACCCGAGGTAGACGAACAGGAAGTCCGACGCGGCGGTGTCGCGCAGCTCGGCGGTCGCGGCGGCGGTGACGTCCTTCTCGAGCAGGACGGGCAGACCCGTGGCGTCGTGCAGGTCCGCACGCAGACGGACGTCACGCCAGAGCGGCAGCTGCGGTGGGTCGAGGACGACGCCGGCGTCCACGTCGAGCGGACCGGGTGCGGCGATGCCGAGGCCCAGGACACGCGAGCGGTCGACCCCGGCATCGCGGATGAGCCGGCCGGTGGCGACCGCGACGAGCGTGATGACCTCGTGCGGGTTCGTCGCCTGCGGCGTCGGCAGGTGCTGCGTGCGCAGGACCGAGCCGGCGACGTCGAGCAGCAGGATCGTGAGACGGGCAGGGTCGACGTGCACGCCGATCGCGAACGCCCCGGCGCCGTTGACGGCGAGCGGGATGCTCGGCCGCCCCCGGACCGTGAGCGCCGGCTCGTCCTCGCGGATCATCTCGGCGTCGATCAGCCGCCGCGTGATGTTCGACACGGTCTGCGAGGCGAGACCGGACCGCCGTTGCAGTTCAGCGCGACTCTGACCCGACTCGCGTCGGAGCAGGTCGAGCACCACCGCCTGGTTGTAGTCACCCAGGCGGAGGAGGTTGCTGCCCTTGACCATCCGCGCCTTCCGCAGTCGTGTCGATCACAGCAGTGTGCCACTTCTGCCGTTCATCCATCGAATGGGATTAATACGGGCCGATCTCTTGACGACCGATCTCGGAGCCACCTAGCCTGACCGCACGCTTTAACCCATTCGATAGGCAAAGTGGCCGACGGGGGCGAGCGGAGAGGCAGCGCAATGAAGCGACACCGCCGTACAGCCGCACTGATCACCCTCCTGCTCGCGGGCGGAGGACTGACCGCCTGCTCCTCGAGCAGCAGTGCCGGCGGCTCCACGGACGACGTGACCATCACCGTCACCGAGTTCCAGCAGACCCGCATCGACGTCGTCAAGGAGCAGATCCCGGGGTTCGAGGCCGCGATGAAGAAGCAGGGCAAGGACATCACGGTCAAGCTCGTCGGGGACGTCCTGACGGACGACCAGTTCAAGACGAAGATGACGCAGCAGCTCATCGCCGGTGAGGCCCCGGACCTCATCGACCTCGGCGACAGCCTGGTGCCGGGCTTCGCCGGCGCCGGTTACCTGGCGCCGCTCGACGACTACCTCGACTCGTGGGACGGGTGGGACCACTACTACCCGCAGTTCAAGAAGGCGATGGTCCGCCAGGACGGCCACATCTACGCCCTCGTGCACGACACCGGGGTGCAGAACCTGTTCTACCGCAAGGACCTGCTCACGAAGATGGGCATCGAGACCTCGCAGCCGGCCACCTGGGACGACCTCATCGCCCGGCTCGTGCAGATCAAGGACGAGACCGGGGACACCCCGATCGTCGTGCCGGCCGGTACGGCCTGGGGCGGCAGCACCTGGACCGAGGGCTTCCAGCCGATCCTCGGCGGGACGACGAAGGACTACTACAGCCTGAAGACCGGCAAGTGGAACCTCGACAGCGCCGGCTTCCCGGCCGTGTTCGACCTGTACAGCGAGCTCTACAGCAAGGGCCTGCTGCCGGTCCAGGACCTCGAGAACCCGAACCCGTGGGAGCCGACCAAGTACGTCAAGTTCCCGGAGGGGAAGATCCAGGTCGCGGCCCAGGGCACGAACGGCTGGAAGTTCGACTGGGGCCCCGACGGTGCCGCTCCGATCGAGGGCCTCGACGAGAAGGTCGACACCTGGCAGTACCCGGCCCTCCGCGACGGCGACGAGCCCTTCGGGTGGAGCGGCCTCGGCTCCGGCTACGCGATCCCCGCGAAGTCCGAGCACAAGGACGCGGCGATGCTCTTCGCCCAGTACCTGTCGCAGGGCAAGCCCCTGGCCGACCAGCTCGTGGCCTCCGGTGCCGCAGCACCCCGCGACGACCTCGCGGACGTGGCGCCGTACTCGAAGGAGCCGAAGCTCCTGCAGGCCGGAGAGGACCTGAAGACGAGCGTCTACGTCCCGACGGGTGACGGTTCCGAACAGGTCGCCCAGGCCGTGGCCTCGGCGACGGAGCTCATCATCACCGGCAAGGCCGACGGCGCGCAGGCGTACGCGGCGTTCAAGAAGAACGCGGCCGACCTGCTCGGACCGGACCTGGTCAAGTGACGACGTCCACCACGACGGTGGCGGCGACGACGGTGCAGCCGTCGCCGCCGCCCCCGCGGCGACGACGCCGACGCACCGGTCCGCTCGTGCTCCTGCTGCTCGGGCCGGCCGCGGCGCTCATCGTGCTGTTCATCGTCGCGCCCGCCTTCTACGGGATGTACCTGAGCTTCACGAACACGCAGCTCACCGGGTTCGCCGCACGCGACCCGAAGTTCGTCGGCTTCGACAACTACGTCTACCTGCTGACGAACTCCGAGTTCCTGCGCTCGCTCGGGCACACCGGCGAGTTCGTGCTCTACTCCGCGATCATCGGGCAGACGGTGCTCGGCATGGCGGCGGCACTCCTGCTCAGTCGCCCGTGGATGCGCGGCAAGGGCTTCTTCGGTGCCGCCGTGCTCATGCCGATGGTCGTCCCCGAGGTGGTCGCCGCCCTGACCTGGGCGAGCGTCCTGTCGAACAACTCCGAGGGCACGCTCAACCGCCTGACGCAGCTGTTCGGGATGGGCGAGACGGACTGGCTGCAGGTCGTCCCGATGGCGGCCATCATCACCGTGAACATCTGGCGTGGCATCGCCTTCGCGATGATCATGTTCCAGGCCGCACTGGAGGACGTCCCGGTGGAGCTCATCGAGGCCGCGCGGATCGACGGCGCCCGGGCCGTGCAGGTCTTCCGGCACGTGACCCTGCCGCTCATCCGCGGACCGGTCTTCCTGTACCTGCTGCTCACCACGATCAGCACCGTGGGCACGTTCGGCCTGGTGTACTTCCTGACGCAGGGCGGCCCGGGCGGCCAGACCCGGCTCGCGGCGATCTACATCTACGAGCGCGCGCTGCAGTTCTCCCAGATCGGCATCGGCAGCGCCGCCTCGATGATCCTGCTCGTGATCGTCCTGGTGCTCGGTCTCGTCTACGTCCGACTCGCGAAGGTGGAGGTCTGACATGACCGCGATCACCGACCGTCCGACGCCGCTCGGCGTCACCGAACCCGGCCCGGCACCGCGTCGCCGACCGTTCCGGGCGCTCACCGTGGTGCAGCGCACGCTCGCGTACGTGCTCGTCACGATGCTCGCACTGTTCTGCCTGGTCCCGTTCCTGTGGGTCCTGCTCAGCGCGTTCGACAGCGCTGCCGGGCCGAACGTGCAGCTCCCGACGCTGTCGCTGACCAACTTCGCCGCGTTCTTCGCCGACTCGGGCACGCCCCTGCTGCTCTGGAACAGTCTGGTGATCGGCGTCGGGGCGACCGCCCTGAACCTGGTCCTCGGGCTTGCCGGCGGGTACGCGCTCGCACGGTTCGAGTTCCCCGGGCGCCGGCTGTTCATGTTCGGCATCCTGCTCATCCGCGTGGTGCCGGCGCCGGCGACGATCGTCGCCCTGTACCTGATCCTGGTGAACCTCAAGCTGACGAACACGCTCTGGGGGCTCATCCTGGTCGAGGCGGTGCTGCAGCTCCCGGTGACGCTCTGGCTGCTGAAGGGCACGATCTCGGCCGTGCCGATCGAGCTCGAAGAGGCCGCCTGGGTGGACGGCACCAGCCGGTTCCAGGCGATCTGGCGGATCGTGCTGCCCCTGGCCGGCCCCGGTCTCGGTGCGGCGGCGATGCTGACCTTCATGGGCGTGTGGGGCGACTTCCTCACCCCGCTCGTGATGTTGCAGAGCCAGGAGCTCTACCCGCTGTCCATCGGCCTGTTCCGGGCGTTCAGCGAGAACCACCAGGTCGACTGGGGGCTGCTCGCGGCGACGTCGATCGTCTACGTCCTGCCGCCGGCCGTGCTCTACGTGTTCGTGCGGAAGAACCTGCTCCGGTCGAGCCTCGGCGGGGCGGTGAAGGGATGAGCGGCCAGGACCGCCTGCCGGTCGTCGTCGTCGGTGCCGGCGCGATGGGCGGCGACTGGATCCGGATGCTCGCCGCCTCGCCGGTCGCCGAACCGGTCGGCGTCGTCGACCTCGACCTCGACGCCGCCCGACGGGCAACGGCGTCGGCTGGGCTGCCGGACGCGGTCGTCGGCACGTCGGTGTCCGACGTCGCCGGGGCCAGCGGCGCCCGTGCGGTCGTCAACGTCACGGTCCCGCAGGCACACCGCGTCGTCAACGAGGAGGCGCTGCGGGCGGGGTACCCGGTGCTGTGCGAGAAGCCCCTCGCGCCCACCGTGGCCGAGGCGCTCGCGCAGGTCGCCCTCGCCGACCTCACCGGCAACCTGCTGGTCGTCAGCCAGTCGCGGCGCTACTTCCGGCACCTCACGGCGTTCCGTGCCGCGGTCGCCGCCGTCGGGCCGCTCGGGGCGGTGGGCGCGCGCTTCTTCCACGCCGACCACGAGCCCGGGTTCCGGGAGCAGATGGCGCACCCACTGCTCGTCGACATGTCGGTGCACCACTTCGACATGCTCCGGTTCCTGGTCGACGACGAGCCGGTCGCGGTTCGCTGCAGCTCGTGGAACCCGCCGTGGAGCTGGTTCGCGGGCCACGCCTCCGCGTCGGCCGAGTTCGAGCTCGCCTCCGGCGCCCGGTTCGTCTACACCGGCAGCCGCGCGACCCCCGGACTGCAGACCTCGTGGAACGCCGACTGGCACGTGCACGGCGAACACGGCGCCGCCGGGTGGGACGGCGACGAACGGGTGACGCTCGACGTCCCCGGGGCGGGCTTCGACGTCGTCGACCAGCGGGAGGGCATCGAGGGGTCCCTCGAGGACTTCGTCCGCGCCGTGCGCACGGGGACCACCCCGCAGAACGAGGTCCGGCACAACGTCCGGAGCCTGGCCATGGTCGAGGGCGCGCTCCGGAGCAGCGCCGACGGCGGACGCCGTGTGGCGGTCACCGACCTGCTCGAGGACGCCCTCGCGCACGCCGTCGCGCACGAGCCGCACCAGGACGTCGCCGCACGGTTGCGCTCGTGGACGAGCGCGGCCGACGGGATCGAGACACCGGCGTGGGGATCCGCCCCCGCCATGAGCGCAGGAGGCGCACGATGACCGAGACAGCACCGATCCGGGTCGTCGTCTGGGGAGAGAACCGGCATGAACAGGTCAACCCGGTCGTCCGCGAGATCTACCCCGACGGCATGCACACGACCATCGCGGACGCCGTGCGGACCCTGCTCGACGGCGACGCCACGGTGACGACCCGGGTCCTCGACGACCCGGAGCACGGCATGACCGAGGACCTGCTCGCCGAGACCGACGTGTTGCTGTGGTGGGGCCACACCGCGCACGACGAGGTCGCCGACGAGGTCGTCGACCGGATCCAGCGGCACGTGCTCGAGGGGATGGGGATCATCGTGCTGCACTCCGGGCACCACTCGAAGATCTTCCGACGGCTGATGGGGACGACCTGCAGCCTGCGGTGGCGCAACGACCAGGACCGGGAGCTCGTGTGGACCGTCTCGCCGCGGCACCCGATCGCCGCCGGTGTGCAGCAGCCGATCGTGATCCCCGGGCAGGAGATGTACGGCGAGTTCTTCGACGTGCCCGAGCCCGACGAGCTCGTCTTCGTCAGCAGCTTCTCGGGTGGCGAGGTCTTCCGCAGCGGCATCACGTACCGGCGTGGCTACGGACGGGTGTTCTACTTCAGCCCGGGGGACGAGGTGTACCCGGTGTACCACCACCCGGACGTGCAGCGCGTCATCGCGAACGGGATCCGGTGGGCGCGGCCGGAGCAGCCGAGGGAGTCGTACCTGGTCACCCCGATGTACCTGCCCGGCCGGTTCGACCAGCCGGTGCTGACGGACGCCGACGGCGAGCTGATCGACTACCACACACGGGAGCGGATCGCCGTGGCGGCACCCGTCGCGGCCCCCGGAGGACGCTCCGATGGGTGAGCACGACGCCCGGTACCTCGACGACGTCGGGCCGGGCAGCGGTCGCCGCCGTCCGGCACGGTCGTGGCTGCACTCCGACGCACCGACTGAGTCGCTCGGGGGCGCGTGGCGGTTCCGGTTGCTCCGGGGTGCGCCGGGGACCCTCGGCGCGCCCGACGTCCTGCCACCCGGAGAGGCGGTCGACGCCTTCGCGGAACCCGCGTTCGACGACACGGGCTGGGACTCGCTGACCGTGCCCGGACACTGGGTGCTGCAGGGCGACGGGAAGTACGGCTCGCCGCAGTACACGAACGTGCAACTGCCGTTCCCGCAGGACCCGCCGTTCTCCCCGGACGAGAACCCGACCGGTGACCACCGACGGACCTTCGACCTCCCCACGCCGTGGGTCGACCGCGCCGTCACCGAGGCGGTCGTGCTGCGGTTCGACGGCGTGGAGTCCCGGTACCGGGTCTGGGTGAACGGCGTCGAGATCGGCGTCGGCACCGGCTCACGACTGGCGCAGGAGTTCGACGTCACCGACGCTGTCCGCGCCGGCACGAACACGATCGCCGTCCGTGTGCACCAGTGGTCCGCCTCGACCTACGTCGAGGACCAGGACCAGTGGTGGCTGCCGGGCATCTTCCGTGACGTGACCCTGCAGGCCCGTCCGGTCGGTGGCATCGAGGACGTGTGGCTCCGCGCCGAGTACGACCACGAGAGCGGTACCGGGCGCATCGTCCCGGAGGTCCGGGCGGGGGACGGAGCCTTCCCCGTGCGGCTCTCGGCACCCGGACTCGACGTCGACGTGGTGTGGACCGGTCCCGGCGACGTGGCCCCGGTCGAGGTGGGAACGGTCGCGCCGTGGACCGCCGAGCAGCCGCTGCTGCACGACGTCCGGGTGACGAGTGCCGGTGGCGCCGAGACGATCGACCAGCGGATCGGCTTCCGGACGGTGTCGATCGTCGGCGACCGCTTCCTGGTCAACGGACGGCGCGTGGTCCTGCACGGCATGAACCGTCACGACACGCACCCCGACCTCGGCCGGGGCTTCGACGAGGCCTTCGTCCGTCGCGACCTCGCGCTGATGAAGCAGCACAACGTGAACGCCATCCGCACGGCGCACTACCCGCCGCACCCGCGGGTGCTCGACCTCGCCGACGAGCTCGGCTTCTGGGTGGTGCTCGAGTGCGACGTCGAGACGCACGCGTTCCACCACGGCGGCAGCGGCCTGGCCCCCGGGGTCGACGAGTGGCTCGGCAACCCGAGCGACGATCCCGCGTGGCACCGGACGTACCTCGATCGGATCGAGCGCACCGTCGAGCGCGACAAGAACCACCCGTCGGTCGTCATGTGGTCGCTCGGCAACGAGTCGGGGACGGGCGCGAACCTCGCCGCGATGGCCGACTGGGTGCACGCGCGTGACCCCGAGCGGCCGGTGCACTACGAGGGTGACCGCGCCGGCGCCTACGCAGACGTCTACTCACGGATGTACGCGTCGATCGCCGAGGTCACCAGCATCGGCGACGACTCGACCGCGGCGCTCGAGGGCGCGTCCGTCGCGGAGTCGGTGCGGCAGCGGACGAAGCCGTTCCTGCTCTGCGAGTACGTGCACGCGATGGGCAACGGTCCCGGCGGCATCGACCGCTACGAGGACCTGGTCGACCGGTTCCCACGACTGCACGGCGGCTTCGTCTGGGAGTGGCGCGACCACGGCATCCGTTCCCGGACGCCCGAGGGGACGGAGTTCTTCGCACACGGTGGAGACTTCGACCCGTCCGCGGTGAACGACGGGAAGTTCTGCATGGACGGCATGGTGCTGTCCGACGGCACGCCGACGCCCGGTCTCGTCGAGTTCGCAGCGGTGGCCGCGCCGATCCGCTTCGGCTTCGCGGTGGTCCGGCGCAGCAGCACCGGCACCGGCACACGGGTCGTGGCGGTCACCGTGTCGAACACGCGGCACTCGGCCGACGCGTCGGACCTCGTCTTCCCCTGGCGGGTGGAGCTCGACGGGGTCGTGCGCTCGTCCGGTGTGCTGTCCGTCACCGGTGCGGACGGCGGTCCGCTCGCGGCCGGCGACGCGACGGTCGTCGAACTCGAGGTCGCGGTGCCGACCGGCGCGGAGCTCGGCGGCGAGACGTGGCTGACGGTGTCGGCGGCCCTTGCGGGCGCCACGCCGTGGGCTGGACGCGGCCACGTCGTCGCGGCGGGCCAGCACGCCGTGGTGAACAGTGCCTCCCGGCCGACGCCGACCCGCAGCCGGACGCTGGCTGAGACCGGGCTCGACCCCTTCGAGGCGTTCGCGCTCGGACCGGCCACGTTCCGGGCCGGGTACCTGAGCGCGCTGTGCGACGCCCCGGTCGACGGCCCCCGGCTCGAGCTGTGGCGAGCGCCGACCGACAACGACGCCGGGTCGCACATGGGCAGCTACGACGAGAGCGACCCGATGGCGGGACGCGGCCTCGGCGTGCCGGGGCCGTCGCACGCGAGTGCGTGGCGCGAGACCGGGCTGGACCGCCTGCGCTCCAGGGTGATCGACCTGCGACGCACCGACACCTCGCTGCAGCGCACCACCCGGTGGGCGGCGGCGGACACCCGCGAGGCGGTGACGCTCGAGGAACGCTGGCAGGTCGACGGCGAGCAGGTGGTGCTCGACGTCTCCATCGTGCCGTCGGCACGGTGGCGGGCGGTCTGGCCGCGGATCGGCGTGCGTTTCGACCTGCCGGTCGAGGTCGACCGTGCGCGGTGGTTCGGGACGGGACCGGGGGAGTCGTACCCGGACTCGCGGCGGGGCGTGCTCGTCGGCCGGTACGAGGCGCCGGTCGACCAGCTGACGTTCCCCTACGCGGTGCCGCAGGAGAGCGGGCACCGCAGCGACCTGCGGCAGCTCGACCTGGCGGCGGGGGACCGGGACCTGCTGCGGGTGGACGTGCGACCGGACACCCGCGGCCGTCTCCCCGGGTTCACGCTCGCCCGGCACACACCGCAACAGGTCGACCGCGCGGGACACCAGCACGAGCTGCCGGTGCCCGAGCGGACGTACCTGTTCGTCGACGCCGCCCAGAACGGGCTCGGGTCGCGGGCGTGCGGGCCGGACGTGTGGCCGGACGCCCTGCTCCGGTCCGAGGCGCGGACGCTGCACCTGCGGTTCTCCGCGCGGTGAGGGGCGCCCGGTGAGCAGAAGACGACGGGTGTGCTCGTGGGACCCGACGTCTTCTGCTCACTGGACGTCGGGCCCACCCGGCCCCGCCCTGCGTCAGGCCGCAGCTCCTCAGGCCGTCAGGCCGAGGACGATGTCGTGCACGACCCGGGCCGCCCGGGCAGCCGCGTCGTCCAGGTGCTCGCGGAACTCGTCGCCGTCGGGGGCGCACAGGTCGCTGATGCACCGGACCGAGACGAACGGCATGTCGTGCACGTGCGCGAACTGCGCGATCGCCGCCGACTCCATGTCGACCGCGGCGACGGTGGGGAAGGCGTCGCGGAGCAGGCGGGCGCGGCCCTCGGTGACGAAGACCTCGCTCGAGCCGATGGTCGCGGCCAGCACCCGGTCCCCGGTGTCGGCGTCGCGTGCGAGCGCGAGCAGCCGGTCGTCCGGGGCGTAGCCCGTCGGCATGCCCGGGACCTGGCCGAGCGCGTAGCCGAAGGCCGTCGCGTCGGCGTTGAGGTTCACGTAGCGGTCCCCTACGACCACGTCGCCGATCGCGACGCCGTGCATCAGCCCGCCGGCCGTGCCCACGCTGATCACCGGCACGCCGGGACCGTAGTCGTGGAAGCAGTGCGCCACGGTGGCGGTGGCGTTCGTGAAACCGATGCCGCTGCGGCGCACCGCGACGGTCGCGCCGTCGATCTCGAGCAGGTGGTGGTCGTCGTGGCCGCCGACCGGGCCGTCGAGGACCGGCGTGCCGTCGAAGAGCGAGGCGAAGGCCGCGACCTCTTCACTCATGGCGGCGATGACGACCGCGATCGGGCGTTGGTGGGGGAGCACTGATCGATCCTCGCACGCGCCACGGACGTCGCGGACACCGGCACGTCCCGGACGGCGTGCCGCGGCGTACGGTCGGCGACACCGCGGTCGTCCCGCTCGGGGCGGGCCGCACCGACGACCAGGAGGATCGCATGAGCCAGCACGTCACCACCGCTTCGGTCACCGCCCGCACCCTGCTCCGCGTCGCGCTGGGGGCGGTACTCGTCTCGCACGGCTCCCAGAAGCTCTTCGGCGCGTTCGGCGGGGGCGGGATCGAGGGGACCGCCCAGGGCATGCACGCCATGGGCTTCCGGCCCGGCCGCCGCAACGCCGTGCTCGCGGGGATCGGCGAGGCGGGTTCCGGAGCGGCGCTGGCCCTCGGGCTCGCCACGCCGATCGCGGGCGCCGGGGCCGCCACGACCATGGGCGTCGCGTCGAGCGTGCACACGCCGAACGGGTTCTTCAACGCGGACGGCGGCCTCGAGTTCCCGGCGTTCCTCGGCTTCACGGCGGCGATGTTCGCCCTGGGCGGCCCCGGTCCGGTGTCGCTCGACCACGCGACGCGGCACGTCCTCGACCGGCCGTGGCTGCGCGCCGTCGCCCTCGTCGCGGTGCCGGTGGCGATCGCGGTGCAGGTCACGCAGCGGCGGCGGGCACTCGCGTCCGACCCCGCGCCGAGCGGCGACGCCACCGGCGACCAGCCAGACGCGTAGCGCGCAGTCCGCCGCAGGCGGCGCTCGGCGATCCGGCGACGGCGCGCCGCACCCCTGTGGTCACGGGGGTGTGATGCCGCCGAGCCGGGCTTCTTCCGCGTCGTAGCCGGCGCGCACCTGCCGGAGGACCAGGTCGTCGATCTCGTCGGCGTCGCGGAGGCGCAGCAGCGTCGCCGCCTTGTGCTGCACGAGCGCGAGTTCCAGGGCGACGGCGCTGTCGTGCCGCTGCACGGCGGGGTGGTCGTCGTCGTCCTCCTCGCGGGCCTGGATGACGTCGAGGTGTGCCTCGTAGTCCTTCCGCACCCGCTCGACCGTGGCGCGGTCGGCACCGGCGGAGCGGGCGAGGCGGGGGAGCGCGGCGAGCGCTTCCTCGATGGCCGTCCGTTCGGCGTACCGGCGCTCCTCGCCGACGGACTCGTCCTCGGGCAGCGCGGCGGCCCGGAGCACCGCGGGCAGCACGAGCGCCTGCCCGACGATGGTCACGACGACGACCCCGGCGGTCACGAAGACGATGAGGTCGCGGTCCGGGAACCCGCTGCCGGACTCGAGGGTGCGCGGCACGGCGACGGCCATCGCGAGCGACACCGCGCCGCGGAACCCGGCGAAGCCGCTCACCAGCCGGTCGCGGTGCCCTTCGCGCGGTGCGCCGCCGGTGCGCCGGGTGACGACCCAGACGGCACCGCCCGCGGCGTTGAGGAAGGCGAAGCGCACGAGCACGAGGACGGCGGCGACGGCGAGGATGATCCCGCCGGCGCGCAGCAGGTCGCGGGGTTCGAGCGCGCGGGCGGCGACCATCGCCTCGATGCCGACCAGCACGAACAGCGCTCCGTTGAGCAGGAAGGTCAGGAAGGACCAGAACGCGCGGACCTGCTGCCGGGTCTCGGCACGGTCGAGCTTCGGACCGACCTGGCTCACGACGATCCCGGCCGCCACCACCGCCAGGACGCCCGAGGCGCCGATCGCCTCGGCCGCCAGGAACGCGGCGAACGGCACGAGCAGGGTGACGAGGTTCTCGAGCACGACGGTGTCGACCCGTCGGAGCACCAGGGTGCCGACCCACGCCGCGGCGAGACCGGCCGCGACGCCGCCCAGGTAGGACAGCGCGAGCATGCCGGACACGCCCCAGAAGGTCAGCTCCTGCGTGCCGACTGTCACCGCGACCGCGATGCCGTAGACGACGAGGGTGGTGCCGTCGTTGACCAGGCTCTCCGCGCGGAGCACCGTCACGTTGCGCCGGGGCAGCATCTTCGTGAGCACACCAACCGCGGTGGCGTCGGTCGGCGCGACGGCGGCACCGAGCACCCAGGCCGGCCCCCACGGCATGCCGAGCAGGTGCAGCAGCACGGCGACCGCGCCCGCCGTCACGACGACGAGCAGGGTGCCCATCAGCACGATGCCGCGCAGGTTCTTCCGGATCTCGCGCAGCGACGTGGTGAGGCTCTCCCAGTACAGCAGCGCCGGCAGGAAGAGCAGCAGCACGGCGTCGGCGGGCAGCTCGACGTGCGCGAACGCCGGTACGAAGGCGAGCAGGGCGCCGAAGACGAGCAGCAGCACGGGCGGGGCGACCCGCAGGCGGTCGGCGAGCCCGGCCGTCAACGCGATGGCGAGGCCGAGCACGACCACCAGTTCAGGACCCAGCACGCGCACTCCTCGTTCGACCGACACTCCAGTCAACGCGGATCACGTGGGGGATGCACACAGTGAGCAGAAGACGTCGGGTCGAAGGTGCCGACCCGACGTCTTCTGCTCACTGGACGTGCGCGAGCGCGAACGTACCGCGCGTGCGCGAGCGTGCCGCGCTCGCGTCAGTCGTGGAACGTCTCGATCGACGCGCCGAGCGAGTTGAGGCGCTCCTGCAGCTGCTCGTAGCCACGGGCGATGATGCCCACGTTGCGGAGCACGCTCTCGCCCTTGGCCGCGAGCATCGCCAGCAGGATGACCACGGCGGGCCGGAGCGCCGGCGGGCAGCTGATCTCGGCGCCGGAGAAGTGCGTCGGGCCCGTGACGTCGAGCCGGTGCGGGTCGCGCAGGGTCACGCTCGCGCCGAGGCGGGTCAGGTCGAGCAGGTGGATCGCCCGGCCCTCGTACACCCAGTCGTGCACGAGCGTGGTGCCCGATGCGCAGGCGGCGATGACGACGAAGAACGGCAGGTTGTCGATGTTCAGGCCGGGGAACGGCATCGCGTGGATCTTGTCGATCGGCGCGTGCAGCTCGGACGGGTGGACGGTGACGTCGACCAGGCGGGTGCGGCCGTTCGCGGCGGCGTACTCCTCGCTGACGTCGAAGCGCAGGCCCATCTCGGCGAGGGTGGCGAGCTCGATCTCGAGGAACTCGATCGGTGCGCGCGTGACGGTCAGGGTCGAACCGGTGACGATGCCGGCGGTGAGCAGGCTCATGGCCTCGACCGGGTCCTCGCTCGGCCAGTAGTCCACGACCTCGTCGATGCGGCTCTTGCCGGTGATGCGGAGCGTGGTCGTACCGATGCCCTCGATGCGCACCCCGAGCAGCTCGAGGAAGAAGCAGAGGTCCTGCACCATGTAGTTGGGGCTGGCGTTGCGGATGACGGTCTCACCGTCGCGGGCGGCCGCGGCGAGGATTGCGTTCTCGGTGACCGTGTCGCCACGCTCGGTGAGCACGACGGACTTCGTCGGGACGGCCTGGTTCGCGACGCCGACCTCGTACCAGCCGGAGGTCGCCTCGACGTCGACGCCGAAGGGGCGCAGCGCGATGAGGTGCGGCTCGACGGTGCGGGTGCCGAGGTCGCAGCCGCCGGCGTAGGGGAGTCGGAAGGACTCGAAGCGGCCACTGAGCGGACCGAGGAACATGAGGACGCTCCGGGTGCGACGGGCGGCATCGGCGTCGATCGCGTCGAGGCGCAGGTCGTCGGGTGCGACGATCTCGAGCGTCTCGCCGTCCTCGCTCCAGGTGACGCTCGCGCCGAGGCTGCGGAGCACGTCGATGATCCGGTCGACCTCGACGATGCGCGCCACCTTGTGCAGGCGGGTGACGCCGCGGTTGAGCAGCGAGGCGCAGAGCAGCGCGACGGCGGCGTTCTTGCTCGAGTTGACGGCGATGGAGCCGCTCAGCTTGCGACCGCCCTGCACGCGCAGGTGGGCGCGCTGCGGGGCGCCGCCGATCGAGACGATCTGCTGGTCGAGGGCGTCGCTGATGCGTGTGAGCATCTCGAGGGACAGGTTCTGGCCGCCCTGCTCGATGCGGTTGATCGCGCTCTGGCTCGTGCCGACGCGTTCGGCGAGCTGCGCCTGGGTCATGCTGCGACCCTTGCGGGCGCCCCGGATGAGGGCGCCGACCTCGCGGAGCGGCGCGGCGGTGGTGGCTGCCGGGGCGATCGGCGTGACGACGGAGGTGGTGTCGGACATGTCGTCACGGTAACACGCTCATGAGATAAAACGAGGGGTACAGCACCCAGGGTGTTCACATGGAGCGCGGGAATACACCGTCCATGAGAAGTCAGGCGCGGTGCCAGCCGAGATCGTTGTCGTCGAACACCCAGTCCTCGGTCGCCCCGGGCACCGGTTGCGGATCGCGGAGCCAGACCGTGGCGCCGGGCGTCCACCCGGCGATGACACTGGCCGCTCCGGCCCCGACCGGTACCCCCGTCCCGGCGGCGCGGAGCCAGCAGAGGACCGTCAGGTGGACGGCGTCGTGTTCCTCGGCGACCCCGGCCCAGTCGGGGGTCACCCAGTCGCCGTCGCGCCCGGTCGTGTGGTACCAATCGTGCCGCCGGGTCGTGCCGCTGACGTCGACCGACCACCGCCGGCACAGTGCGGCCCAGTCGTCCGCGTCGTCGACCACCAGGACGCGCGCACCGGGCGACGTGTGCACGGGCGCGACCGCGGCGCGTTCCCAGCCGAAGTCGTCCTCGACCGCCCACAGGCCGACCGGGCCGTTCGCGCCGTGCGCGGCCGTCGTGGTGACGAGCCCGTCAGGAGGGGTGGACCACCACGAACCGCCCACCGCTGCGTCGGCCGGGCGCCGTCGATCGCGCGGGCGCACCGCTGCGACCTCGTCCTCGAGTGCCGTGCGCCAGGCGGCGAGCGCGCGGCCCGCGGCGTCCGGTCCCTCACCGTGCTCGGGGTGGCGGCCGTGCTCGCCGTGGAACACCGTGCTCCACTGCGGGGCACCGCGCGGCGCGTCGAGCACCGCCCGGACCGCCGGCAGGCCCGCCCAGGCGGTGGCCAGGCGTGCGACGACGGGTGCCAGAGCGGGATCTGCGAGCACGACGTCGGCCGCGTCCGGTTCCTGCCACGACATCGCGCTGGCGGTGGTGTCGGCAAGCGCGCGGAGGACGTGCCGCACGCCGACGTCGGACGGCGTGACCGTCGCGAACGCAGCGTCGAGCGCCGCCGCGACCTCGGTGACGGGCGGCGCCGGCTCCGGGACGGGTCGGGGGTCGGTTCCGGCGCCGAACAACGAGACGCCGTCACCGCGCTCCCGCGCCAGGTGGTACTCGGCCCAGAACCGCACCTGCCCGAGACGCTCCGCCGCGGGCCCGTCGGCGTCGAGCACCTGGTCGAGCAGTGCGGAGCAGAACCGCCGGCCACGAGGGCCGACGGTCAGGTCAGTGGTGGTGAGCACCGGGCCAGGGTAGTGCCCACCGCTAACGCCGCCGCCGACCCCGCCGATAGTCCTCGGTGCAGCCCACGGACGGGCGGCATCCCGCCCCACGGACGGCGGCGGGACGATCGAGAACCAGGACGGGCCATGATCGTCGTCACACGACTGAACGGCAGCGGATTCGCTGTGAACCCCGATCTCGTGGAGCGCATCCAGGAGACGCCGGACACGACGCTCATCATGGTCGACGGGGCGAAGTACATCGTCCGCGAGTCCATGGCCGACGTCATCGACCTCATCGCCGCGTACCGCGCCCGGATCGTCGGGATGGCCTACGGCACCGACATCTCCGTCGGCGCACTCCGCGACGCGACCGGCCCGCAGCCGACCCTCGCCCCGGTGGCACCGATCCACCCGCAGCACCCGCGCGTGCAGGACGGGGGGCGCTGACGTGGACATCGCGACCATCATCGGGATCCTCCTGGCCTTCGGCGCCCTGTTCGGCATGGCGCAGATGGAGCACGTCGAGATGGCGGGGCTCTTCCTGCCCGCGCCGATGCTCCTCGTCTTCGTCGCCACCATCGGCTGCGGGGTCGCGAGCACGACGCTCAAGGACGCCCTCGCCGCGTTCAAGGCCGTGCCGAAGGCGTTCACCGGCAAGGTCACCCCGCCGCAGTCCGTCATCGACGACGTGGTCGGCCTGGCCGAGACGGCGCGGGCGAACGGGCTGCTCGCCCTCGAGCAGGAGGCCGACAAGCACGACGACCCGTTCATGAAGAAGGCGCTGCAGAACATCGCCGACGGCACCGACGGTGACGAGCTGCGGATCCTGCTCGAGGACGAGATCGAGTCGAACAACGCGCCGATGCGGAGCGCGAGCGCGTTCTTCATGGGGCTCGGCGGCTTCGCGCCCACCGTCGGCATCATCGGCACCGTGGTGTCGCTGACCCACGTGCTCGCGAACCTCGGCAAGCCGGACGAGCTCGGCCCGCTCATCGCGAGCGCGTTCGTCGCGACGCTGTGGGGCCTGCTCACCGCGAACTTCCTGTGGCTGCCGTTCGGCGGCAAGCTCCGGAAGCTCGCGCAGCTCGAGACGGACCGGCAGACCCTGCTCATGGAGGGCCTGCTCGCGGTGCAGGCGGGCAGCCAGCCGCGCCTGCTCGGCGAGCGGCTCAAGGCGATGGTCCCGCCGGCGGCCCGGGTCGACGCGGCTGCGGGCAAGGGCGGCAAGGGCGCGAAGAGCGTCGACGCCGACGACCAGCAGCTGGCGGCCTGACGATGAGCGCCAACCCCCGCGGGCGTGGCCGTGGTCGCGCGAAGAAGTCGCACGACGAGGCCGAGCACCCCGACGAGCGCTGGATGGCGTCCTACATGGACATGATCACCGTCCTGATGTGCATGTTCCTCGTGCTGTTCGCGATGTCGACGGTGGACCAGCAGAAGTACATCCAGCTGAAGAACTCGCTCGCCACCGGCTTCGGCGAGGTGAAGTCGCAGAAGGTCGACACCGCGTCCGGCACCGTCGTGACGAAGGACCAGGTCGAGGACGGCTCCGGGTACTCGACGGACAAGTCGCAGGCCGACCACTCCACGGCCTCGTCCGGCACGAAGGACACGAACGTCGACCCAGCCTCGACGGTGGTGCCGACGACCGCGTCGAAGCAGGACCTCGCGGCGGCGAAGCGCGAGCTCGACGACCTGACGAAGCTCGAGCGTGCGATCCAGCGCAACCTGTCGAAGGCCGGACAGACCGCGAACGTGCAGTTCACGGTCGACGCCCGCGGGCTGACGGTGCGCCTGGTCGGCAGCGAGACCTACTTCGGCACGAACAGCGCCGACCTGTCCGCGCAGGCCGAGGGGATCATGGACGCGATCGCGCCGGTGCTGCGGACGAGCCACCACGACGTCAGCATCGAGGGCCACGCCGACCAGCGGAACTCGACGGCGCCCTACGCCACGAACTGGGAGCTCAGCGCGGCGCGGGCGACCGGGGTGCTCCGCGACCTGGTCGAACGGGGCGGCATGCCGGGCGACCACGTGCAGAGCGTCGGGTTCGGGTCGAGCCGGCCGCTGGCGAAGGGTGGCACCGAGGCCGACCTCGCCCTGAACCGCCGCGTCGACATCGTGGTGCTGTCGAACGCCGACCAGGACGTCAGCGCCCTCATGCCGGCACTCGCGAAGGCGCAGGACGGAGCGACCGCCGGCTGACGCAGACGCACAGGGCGGAGCGACCGCCGGGGAGCCCTCGACCGCCCCACTACGGGGTACAGCACTGACGGCCGGCACACAGCCGACCGATAGACGCACCCGTGACCGAGACCCTGACCGCGCCCGAGGTGTACGACTTCGCGCGCCCGTCGACGCTCGCCCGCGAGCACGCCCGGGTCCTCGAGCTCGCCTTCGAGACGTTCGCCCGGCAGTGGGGCACGCAGCTCACCGCGAAGGTGCGCGCCGTGAGCCAGGTCACCTGCGAGCAGGTGCAGATGACGACGTACGACGAGTACGCCGCCTCGCTGCCGGCGCTCACCGGCATGGTGCTGCTGCCGATCGCCCACCTCAGCGCGAAGGGCGTGCTGCAGGTGCCCCTCGACGCCGCGCTCACCTGGGTGTCGCACGCGCTCGGCGCCTCGAAGCCGCTGCCGACGCCGGAACGCACCTTCACGCCGATCGAGCAGGCGCTCGTGCGGAAGATCGTCGAGGACGCCCTCGACGACCTCCGCTACTCGTTCGGCGGGCTGCTCGTGCACGAGGTCGCCACGGGTGGCTTCCAGTTCAACTCGCAGTTCGCCCAGGCCGCGCAGAAGGCCGACCTGATGATCGTCGCGTCGTTCTCGATCCGCGTCGGCGACCGGGTGGCGCCCGGCACCCTCGCGCTGCCCGCCGAGGCGTTGCTGCCGCAGCTCGGCGAGACCGCCTCGACGCCGTCGCCGGCGGACGCCCAGGCGCTGCTCGACGCGCAGCTCGCCGGTGTGCCGGTCGGGGTCGGGCTGCGGTTCGCGTCGGCGACGGTCCTGCCGCAGCAGGTGCTCCGACTCGCCGTCGGCGACGTCCTGCCCCTGCCGCACCCGCAGCACCGGCCCCTCACCATCGCCGTCGACGGCGAGCCCGTCGGCACGGCCGCGGTCGGCGCGAACGGGTCGCGCCTGGCCGGCATCGTCGTCACCACCACCACATCGGAGCAGCACGCATGACCGTCACCACCCTCCAGACCGCTGCGGCCGAGTCGCTCGCGGCGCAGCTCCCGACGGCCGCCCCCCTGGGTGCGGTGCTCCTGCCGGGAGGCGCGACCAGCGCCGTCCTCGACGCGGCGGCGGACGCCGTGGTCGCGTCGTTCGTCGGCGGCCTGTCGGCCGACCTGGCCCTCGTGCTCACCGACCTCGAGGCGATCACCGCCGCGGGCGGGACCGAGCACGGCATCGTGGCGGTCACCGACGTCCTGCGCCCCTCGCTCGAGGCCGCGGCGTCCGTGCTCGGCGTCGGCGTCCTCGGCGAGGCGAGCCGCGAGTCGGCCGCGTCGCTGCTCGCCGACCCGGACACCGTCGTGTTCGAGCTCACCGCCGGCGGCGTCCCCGGGGGCTGGTTCGGGCTGCGCGTGCGCGAGAACGGCACGGTGTCGGCGGCGGTGGCCCCCGCGGCCCTGCCGACGGGCAACCTCGGCCGCATCAACAACGTCGAGATGACGCTCACGGTGGAGATCGGACGCACCCGGATGTCGGTGCGCGACGTGCTCGGCATGGAGCCGGGCGCCGTCGTCGAGCTCGACCGCAGCGCCGGTGCCCCGGCCGACGTGCTGCTGAACGGGCGGCTCATCGCGCACGGCGAGGTCGTCGTCGTCGACCAGGACTACGCCGTCCGCATCACCCGCATCCTCGACGTCGCCGAATCCGTCTGAGCCGCCGACCGTGGACACCCTGCTCATCACCCTCCGCGTCGCGCTCTCGCTCGGCGTCGTGCTCGCCCTCATGTGGGTGCTGCACCGCGCCAGCCGCAAGCGCTTCACCGGCGGGCGGACCTCCGGGCGCCGCGCGGCCTCCGTCGAGGTCGTCGGGCGGCAGGGGATCGGCGGCAAGGCGAGCGTCGTCGTGGTCGACGTCGAGGGGGAGCGCCTCGTCCTCGGGGTCTCCGAGCACGGCGTCACCCTGCTCACGAGCGGGCAGGCGCCCGCCCCCGAGCTCACCATCGTGACCGGTCCCGTCACGCTGCCGGTGCGTCCCGCCCCGTCGGCCGACGCGTTCCGTCAGGAACTCGCGCTGCACGCGGACGCCACCCCGGGCCTCCCGTCCGACACCGCGGTGACCGCGGAACCGCTGCCGATGCGCCCCCGCAACCGACGCCAGCAGCGCACCGTCGTCCCGACGGCGGCGCAGCTGCAGGGCTCGATCCTGTCCGCGGACACGTGGCGGCAGGCGGCGTCCGCGCTGCGGAACCGGCGGGCCGGGTGACCGCCGTCCGCACGGCGCGCGTGCTGGCCCTCGTCCTGCTCGGGGTGACCGTCGTCGCCGGCGTCCTCATGGTGACCGCGACGGGCGCGCACGCCGCGGGCGCGGTCGGGCCGACCGCCCCGGCGACCCCGACGCCGCCCGCCGGCGGGGACTTCAGCGTCAGCGTGAACGGTCCGGACGGCGGTCCGTCGTCCGCCGTCGTGACGCTCATCGGCATCACCCTGCTCAGCGTCGCACCGGCGCTCATGCTCATGATGACGTCGTTCACGAAGATCTTCGTGGTGCTCGCGATGACCCGGAACGCGCTCGGCCTGCAGTCGATCCCGCCGAACCAGGTGATCGCCGGCCTCGCCCTGTTCCTGTCGCTGTTCGTGATGGCACCCGTGATCGGGCACATCAACGACGACGCGCTGCAGCCCTACCTGGCCGGGCACCTCAGCTTCGACCAGGCCGTCGAGATCGGCACGAAGCCGCTCCGGACCTTCATGCTCCACCAGACGCGCGACGAGGACCTGGCGCTCATCACCCGCGCCGCCGGCCTGGACAACCCCGCGTCGACGGCCGACGTGCCGATGACGACCGTCATCCCGGCGTTCATCATCTCGGAGCTCCGCAGCGCGTTCATCATCGGGTTCGTCATCTTCATCCCGTTCCTGGTCATCGACCTCGTCGTCTCCGCGGCGCTCATGTCGATGGGCATGATGATGCTCCCGCCGGTGATGATCTCGCTGCCGTTCAAGATCCTGCTCTTCGTCCTCGTCGACGGCTGGGGCCTCATCATCCGGTCGCTCATCGAGAGCTACCACGTTGTCTAGGGGGCGCGCGTGAACCAGCAGGCGGTCATCGACCTCGTGCTCCAGGCCCTCCTGGTGGCCGGCAAGCTCGCCGCGCCCGTCCTCGTGACGTCCCTCGTGGTCGGCTTCGCCATCTCGCTCTTCCAGTCCGTGACGCAGATCCAGGAGGTCACGCTCTCGTTCGTGCCGAAGGCCGTCGCCGTCGCGATCGCCCTCGTCGTCTGCGGCAACTGGATGATCTCGGAGATGGTGTCGTTCACCCACGTCGCCTTCGACATGATCCCGAAGCTGCTCGGGGCGTAGCCGGTGGAGCTCGCGTTCGACGCCGACCGACTGGAGGCGACCATGCTCGCCGGCGTCCGGTTGGTGGCGTTCCTCGTGATCGCCCCGCCGTTCTCGTACCGGGCGTTCCCGGGCGCGGTGAAGGTGATCCTCGGGCTCGGCCTGGCCATCGGCGTCGCACCGCGCGTCGCGGTGGGCTACGAGTCGCTCGCGACCGGGCCGTTCCTGCTCGCGCTGCTGACGCAGCTGCTGGTCGGGCTCGGGCTCGGGTTCCTCGTGTTCCTGGTGTTCGCCGCGGTGCAGTCCGCCGGCGCCCTCATCGACCTGTTCGGCGGGTTCACCCTGGCGCAGGCGTTCGACCCGCAGTCCCAGGTGAACGGCGCCCAGTTCACCCGGCTGTTCCAGATGGCGGCGCTCGCCCTGCTCTTCACCTCCGGCGGGTACCAGCTCATCGTCGGCGGCCTCGTGCGCTCGTTCGACGCCGTGCCGCTCACCGGTTCCTTCGGGGTGGACGCACTCGCCCCGCTGCTCGTCACCGCCGTGTCGCAGATGTTCCTGGCGAGCCTGCAGATCGCCGGTCCGCTCGTCGTCGTGCTGTTCCTGGCCGACGTCGGCCTCGGGCTGCTCACCCGCGTCGCCCCGGCGCTCAACGCGTTCCAGCTCGGGTTCCCGATCAAGATCGGGCTCACCGTGCTCTTCGCCGGTGCGCTCTTCATGGCCCTGCCCTCGGTGGTGTCGTCGCTGACCGGCGACGCCGTCCAGGCGATCACGGGACGGGGGTGACCAGCGATGTCCGACAGCGGTGAGAAGTCCGAGAAGGCCACCGACAAGCGCATGCGCGAGGTCCACCGGAAGGGCCAGCTCGGGCGCTCCCAGGACCTCGGCGCGTGGGTCGGCATCGCCGTCGTGGCGATGATGGTCCCGTCGGTGATCGGCAACGCGGCGGCGGCGGGGACCTCGCAGCTCGCGGCCGTCCGCACCGTCATCGCGAACCCGACGATCGGCACCGTCGACCAGGTCTTCCACGACGCGATGGCGAGCATCGGGGCGACGCTCGGTCCGCCGCTCGCCGTCGTCCTCGTCGCCGTCACGGCCGCCGCCGTCGCGCAGGGCGGCGTGCACGTCCGGAAGCTCATGCCGGAGCCGTCGCACTTCGACCCCGTCGCCGGCCTCAAGCGGGTGTTCGGCGTGCAGGCGCTCTGGAACGGGGTCAAGGCCCTGCTCAAGACCACCGTCGTCGGCCTCGTGCTCTGGTTCGCCGTGCAGGGCCTCATGCCCGTGCTCATGACGAGCGGCTCGCTCCCGCTGTCCGCCGTGCTCGAGGCCGCTGCCGACGGCGCCGGCACCCTGCTCCGGGCCGCGATCGTCGCCGGACTGCTGCTCGCGGCCATCGACGTCTTCGTGGTGGTCCGGCGCAACCGCAAGCGCACCAGGATGACGAAGCGCGAGGTCAAGGACGAGCACAAGTCGAGCGACGGCGACCCGCTCGTCAAGGGACAGCGCCGCTCCCGGCAGCTCGCGATGAGCCGCAACCGGATGATCGAGGCGATCGGCACCGCGGACGTCGTGATGACGAACCCGACCCACTACGCCGTCGCCCTGCGGTACGAACCCGGCAAGTCTGCGCCGCGCGTCGTCGCGAAGGGAGCCGGACCCGTCGCCGACGTCATCCGGTCCCGTGCCGAGGACGAGCGCGTGCCGATCGTCCGGGACGTGCCGCTCACCCGGGCGCTGCACGCCGCGTGCGAGCTCGGCCACGAGATCCCCGCCGACCTCTACACGCCGGTGGCGCGGGTGCTGTCCTTCGTGATGGCGCTCAAGGCGCGCGGTGCGGCGGCCGGCACGCATGCGCCCCCCGTTCCCACCACGGCCGCCGAGGTCGCCACGGTGATCGACCCCGCGACCCTGACCGGCGACCTCCGTCCCCGCAAGCTCCGACCACCCCGCCCCGAAGGACTCCCCGCATGAACCGCAAGGACCTGCCGAAGCTCGTCGTCCCGGTGTTCATCGTCGGCATCATCCTGCTGCTGATCCTGCCGGTGCCGTCGTTCCTGCTCGACTTCCTCATCATCATCAACATCCTGTTGGCGCTGGTGATCCTGCTCACGACGCTGTTCGTGAAGAAGCCGCTCGACTTCTCGGTGTTCCCGTCGCTGCTGCTCGTGGCGACGCTGTTCCGGCTCGGGCTGAACGTGGCGTCGACCCGGCTCGTGCTCGGCGAGGGGTTCGCCGGCGACGTCATCCAGGCGTTCGGCCACGTCGCCGTGTCCGGCTCGATCATCATCGGCGCGGTGATCTTCCTCATCCTCATCGTCATCCAGTTCGTCGTGGTGACGAAGGGCGCCGAGCGCGTCGCCGAGGTGGGCGCCCGGTTCACGCTCGACGCGATGCCCGGCAAGCAGATGGCGATCGACGCCGACCTCAACGCCGGCCTCATCACGGACGAGCAGGCGAAGGAGCGCCGCGCCGCGGTGTCCGCCGAGGCCGACTTCTACGGCGCGATGGACGGTGCGTCGAAGTTCGTCAAGGGCGACGCCATCGCCGGCATCCTCATCATCGTCATCAACCTTGTCGGCGGCATCGCGATCGGCATGCTGCAGAACGGGCTCTCCGCCACCGACGCCCTGTCGAAGTACGGCATCCTCACGATCGGCGACGGCCTCGTCACCCAGATCCCCGCGCTGCTCATGGCGGTGTCCACGGGCATGATCGTGACGCGCTCCGGCGCGGAGTCGGAGATGGGCGCGTCCGCCGCGACGCAGCTGTCGCAGTCGCGGAACGCGCTGCTCATCGCCGGTGTCGCCGCGATCGCCATGGGCTTCATCCCCGGCATGCCGATCCTGCCGTTCCTGCTCGTCGGCGCGACGCTGCTGTTCACCGGGTGGCGCATCGGCCAGAACGTCGCGAAGGCCGAGCGCGAGGCCGCGCAGCAGCAGGCGCTCGAGGCGTCGGCCCCGTCCGGCGACACCCCCGAGGACCTCGTCGAGCAGATGCGCGTGCACGCGCTCGAGATCCTGCTCGCCCCCGACCTCGTGGACATGGTCAGCGGCGCGTCGGACGACCTGCTCGGCCGGGTCCGGGCGCTCCGCCGCAAGGTCGCCGTCGACATGGGCGTCGTCGTCCCGCCGGTGCGCACCCGCGACAGCATCGACCTGCCCCCGTCGACCTACGCGATCCGCATCGCCGGGGTCGAGGCCGGCCGCGGCACCGCCCCGGCGCGGAGCGTCCTGGCGCTCGGCGACCACCTGGACGGCCTGCCCGGCGACACGACGGTCGAACCCGTCTTCGGCCTGACCGGCAAGTGGGTCCCCGCCGAGCTGCGGCACGCCGCGGAGATGACCGGGGCGACCGTCATCGACCGGGTCTCGGTGCTCGTCACCCACCTGCAGGCCGTCATCGGCGACAACGCCGCCCGGCTCCTGACCCGCGAGGACGTCAAGGTCCTGACCGAGGGCGTCAAGCAGGTCAACCCGGCCGCGGTCGAGGAGCTCGTCCCCGGCATGCTGTCGATGGCCGAGCTGCAGCGCGTGCTGCAGGGGCTGCTCGCCGAGCGGGTGCCGATCAACGATCTCGGGCGCATCTGCGAGGCCCTGACGCTCCGCGCGAAGGCGTCCACCGACCCCGAGGGGCTCGTCGAGGCCGCCAGGGCCGCCCTCGGTCCGGCCCTGGCCGCACGCCACGCCGACGCCGGCACGCTGCGCGTCATCATGATCGACCCCCTGCTCGAGCAGGCGATGCTCGAGGGGCTGCGGCCGTCGGAGCAGGGCACCCAGATCGTCATCGACGCGCACCGCATCGAGCAGGTGCTCGGCTCCCTGCGCGACGCCGTGCGCAGCGTCGAGGACCAGGGCCTGTCCGCCGTGCTCGTCTGCGCCCCGCAGCTGCGCCCCGCCGTGCACCGCATGGTCGCGGCGCAGTCGAACGGCCTGCCGGTGCTCTCCTACCAGGAGGCCACCGCCGCGGGCTCCACCATCGAGACCGTGGGAGTCGTCCGTGCCGCCGACCCGATCGCAGCGTAGCGGCGCGACGCTCGAGGCCCTGCGCGACGCCGTCCGGGCCGAGTTCGGGCCGTCCGCGCGCATCGTCGCCGCCGAGCGCGTCACCACGCCCGGCATCGGCGGGCTGTTCCGCAAGGCACACGTCGAGGCCACCGTCGAGGTCCCCGACCCGACGGACCCGCCGACCGCGCAGGTCACCATCGCGAGCACGCCGGTGCAGCGGATCGGGATCGCGGCGCTCCTGGCCGACGCCGAGGCGACCGAGGCCCGCATCGCCGGCACCGACGGCACCGCGACGACCCGAGCCGACGCGTTCGCCTCGGTGCTCGACGGCTTCGCCCTGGACGGCATCACGGGGAGCGCCCCGCGCCCGACGCGCGCGCTGCCGGAGCCGGACGCGCCCCTGGACGTCGACCCGCGCCTCCAGGCCGCCACCGACGCGCGGCCGGGAGGCCCGACCAGCGTCCCCGACACGGCCCGCGCCGTGCGCGTGGCCCGGCCCGCCGCCCCCGCCGTGCGGTCCGCGGACGGCGACCTGGTGCTGCTCGTCGGCCGGCCGAACGACGTCGACGCCGCCGCCGGGCTGTTCGCGCTCCGCTACGGCCTGCAGCCGAGCGACGCCGCCGACCGACGCTCGGCGATCCTGGCGCGGGCCGACGGCGTCCGCGACGGCCACGCCGTCCTGGCGGTGGCCGCCTGGGACGACCGGGCGACCGGCGACGGCGTCGAGGCCGACCAGGTCTGGGTCGTCGTCGACGTCGGCCGGAAGCCCGAGGACGCCGCGGCGATGCTGTCCGCCGTGGCCGACCGGCTGCCCGTCGCCGGCGTCGTCGCCATCGGGGCGGGGGAGACCGCCACGCCGGAGTCCGTCGACCTGCTGGGGGTCCCGGTCCTGTCGCTAGGCTGAGCGGGTGCTGGTACTCACGCGGAAGGTCGGCGAGCGGATCCTCGTCGGTGACGACATCGTCATCACCGTCCTCGACGCCCGGGGCGACGGGGTGCGGATCGGCATCGACGCCCCGCGTGGGGTGAAGATCCAACGCGAAGAGGTCGTGCGCGCCGTCACCGAGGCGAACGCCGAGGCAGCGGCCGCCGCCGCCGGAGCCGACGACGACGCCGAGGCGCGACTGCGCCGGGCGCTCGGCGACCGCGGCGGGGCCGACCAGGCGTAGTCCGGGCGAGGGCTCGCCGGCTGTGCGCTCGGGCTGCGCGCGGCTGTTGCTCGGGTGCCCGCGCACGGTCGCTGCCGCGCAGTGATCGTCGAGCGCGCCCCGCGGCGGGCGTCGCGTCCCGTCTCTTCGGGGCGCGACGACGCTGGCAGGGCGCGGACCGGATCCGGCGAGGGTCGGCCGTGCCACGGCGCTGTGGACTCGCGCGCGGCGGAGTGGGGCCCGCGGGGACGAGCCGACCCGTGCCTCCCGGCCGGACCGTCCCCACCGAGCGGCTACGCGCGGGGCTTCTTCTCCTGCTCGGGCAGACGACCGGCGGCGGCCTCGGCGGCGAACCACGCCGCGGCCTCGTCCTGACGTGCCTGCTCCTCGCCGAGGGCGATCGGCGCACGCACGTGCCCGTCCTCGTAGCCGAAGGTCTCGAGCAGCCGGGGCACGATCGGCCGCAGCCGGGCCACGAGCCGGTCGACCCCGGCCGACACCGCCCGGGCCCGCTGCGCCGACAGCCGCCCGTGCACCAGGTACCAGTCCAGGTGCTGCTCGAGCAGGCCGAGGGCGAACAGGTCGCGGAGCCAGACGAGCACCCGCCGGGTGTCGCCCTCGGGGACCTGCTCGAGGGCGTCGGTGAACGCGTCCCACTGCATGAGCTCGGCGTGCGCCTTCGCCGCCTCGATGAGCTCGTGCTGCGAGCGGTTCAGCAGCCGCGCCGCGCGTGCACGGTCCTTGCCCGCGGAGGCGAGACGCACACCGATCTCGGCGACCATCGTCTCGACGCGACCCGCGAGCAGGGCGCGCTGTGAGCCGGCATCGCGCAGGTCGGCGACGGACCGCGCGAGCGACCCACGGTCGGCGACGCTCTGCCCGATGCGGCGCACGCCGCTCGCGTCCGCCAGCTTGCCCGCGGCGATCGACGCCGCGAACCGTGCGGTCGCGGCCGGGTCCTTCGGCGCCTTGGCGCGGAACTCGGTGAGCAGCCGCTTGCCGACGAGCTGCAGCAGGACGGTGTTGTCGCCCTCGAAGGTGACGTAGACGTCGAGGTCGGCGCGGAGCCCGGTGAGCCGGTTCTCGGCGAGGAAGCCGGCGCCGCCGCACGCCTCGCGGCACTCCTGCAGGGTGTCGAGCGCCGACCACGTCGACATCGACTTGAAGGCCGCGGCCTGGGTCTCCAGGTCCTCACGGCGCTCGGGGGTGTCCTGCCGCCCGCTGAACACGTCGTCGAAGGTACGCAGGAGCTGCTCGTGGGCGAACGACTGCGCGAACACCGTCGCCAGGCGCGGGATCAACCGACGCTGGTGCCGGCCGTAGTCGAGCAGCACGCCCTCGGTGCCGTCCCCGGTCGGGAACTGGCGGCGCTGCGCGGCGTAGGTGAGCGCGATCTGCAGCCCGATCTTCTGCGCCACCACCGCGGCCCCGTCGAGCGAGACCCGGCCCTGCACCAGGGTGCCGAGCATCGTGAAGAAGCGCCGACCGGGCGAGGCGATCGGCGATGAGTACGTGCCGTCCTCGGCGACGTCGCCGTAGCGGTTGAGCAGGTTCGTGCGGGGGACCCGGACGTGGTCGAAGTGCAGCCGGCCGTTGTCGATGCCGTTCAGGCCGCCCTTGTAGCCGTCGTCCTCACCACCGACGCCGGGCAGGAACGCCCCGTCGGCGTCGCGGAGCGGCACGTAGAACGCGTGCACGCCGTGGTCGACGCCCTGCGTCACGAGCTTCGCGAACACGACCGCGGCCTTGCCGTGCAGGGCGGCGTTGCCGATGTAGTCCTTCCACGCGCCGCGGAACGGCGTGTGGATCTCGAACTCCTGCGTCTCCGGGTCGTAGGTGGCGCGGGTGGCGATGCTCTGGACGTCCGAGCCGTGCCCGGTCTCCGTCATCGCGAAGCAGCCGGGGACGTCGAACGAGACGATGCCCGGCAGGAACTCGCGGTGGTTCCGCTCCGTGCCGAGGTGGTGCACCGCAGAGCCGAACAGACCCCACTGCACACCGGCCTTGATCTGCATCGACGGGTCGGCGGTGGTGAGCTCCTCGAACGCGGCGAGGTTGCCGCCGTGGTTGCTCTGGCCGCCGAACTCCTCGGGGTACGGCCGCTGGATCGCCCCGGCGTCGACCAGGATGCGCAGCTGGTCGAGCGTGCGGGCACGCGCGTCGGCGTACGCCATGCCCTCGATCTTGTGCATCGCCGGGTCGAGCGCGAGCCGCCGCGAGATGCGGCGGTCGTCCGCCCACCGGCCGAGCAGGAGCTGCTGCACCACGGCGACGTCGATCTGCACGTCCGTGTCCGTGCCCGCGGTCGGTGTGCCGCCGGCGGGGTCACCGGTCGCGTCGGGCTTCGGCGCACCCTCGGTGACGACGCCGGGGGCGGGCGCCGCGTCGGCGTCGGCGTCGGTCGGGGCGGCGGCCCCGGCGGGGCGGGCGGCGGAACGTGCGGGTGCGGTGTCGACCATGGTCGGGGTCCTCCTGGGAACTGCGGTGTCCGGTGGCGCTCCGTCCACGCTAGACAGCCCGGCCGTGTGCCGCTCGACAACCGTGCCGGGGGCACAACGGGCGAGCGCCGACCGCGCGGACCGGTCGTGGGAACCCTCCAACCGACGGACCCGTCGGCGGGACGCCCGGTGGACGCGAGCCGCCCTCGGGGAATCGGCGGAAGCTGGACCGAGCGGGCATCATGGCCGTCATGTCCCGCACCACCCCGTCACACAAGTCCCGCACCGAGCAGCCGGATCGGGGTGGCCGCACCTTCTTCGGACAACCGTTCGAGCTCTCCACCCCGTTCGCCGTCGAACTGTGGGAGCGCTTCTCGTTCTACGGCATGCAGGGCATCGTCCTGCTGTACATGTACTACACGGTCACCGAGGGCGGCCTCGGCATCAGCGAGGGCGTCGCGACCGGCATCATGGGGGCCTACGGCGGCGCGGTCTACCTGTTCACCATCATCGGAGCCTGGATCGCCGACCGGCTGCTCGGCGCCGACCGGACCCTGTTCGGCAGCGCCGTCGTCGTCATGCTCGGGCACATCGCCCTCGCGCTCATCCCCGGGGTCGCCGGGGTCGGCGTCGGCCTCGTGCTCATCGCGCTCGGGTCCGGCGGACTCAAGGCGACCGCCACGACGATCGTCGGCGGCCTCTACCGCCGCGACGACGTCCGCCGCGACGCCGGGTTCTCGCTGTACTACCTCGGCGTCAACCTCGGCGCCTTCGCCGGCCCGCTGCTCACCGGGCTGCTGCAGAACACGCTCGGCTTCCACTACGGGTTCGGCCTCGCCGCGGTCGGCATGGCCGCGGGGCTCACGCAGTACGCGGTGCGCCGGAAGCACCTGCCCGAGGTCGTGCGCGACGTCACCAACCCCGTCGACCGACGCCGGCTGCCGCTCATCGTCGTGGGAGCGGTCGTCGCCCTGGTGCTCGTCGTGGTCGCCGTGCTGACCGGTCTGCTGACCGTCGACACCCTGCCCCTCGTCGTGGTCGCCGTCGTCGTGCTCGCGACCATCGGCTACTTCGTCGTGATCCTGTCGAGCGGGATCACCCCGCAGGAGCGCTCGCGCGTGTTCGCCTTCATCCCGCTGTTCATCGGCAGCGCGGTCTTCTGGTCGCTGTACCAGCAGCAGTTCACCGTCGTCACGATCTACTCGGACCAGCGGCTCGACCGGTCCGTGTTCGGCTCGGAGATGCCCGTGTCGTGGGTGACGTCGATCAACCCGGTCTTCATCATCGTGCTCTCCGGCGTCTTCGCGGCGCTCTGGACCCGGCTGGGCGACCGGCAGCCGTCCACCCCGACGAAGTTCGGCCTCGGCACCGGCATCATGGGCGTCGCGTTCCTGCTCTTCCTGCCGTTCGTCGGCACCGGCGAGAACGGCACCCCGCTGCTCGCACTCGTCGGCATCCTGCTCGTGTTCACGCTCGCCGAGCTCCTGCTGTCGCCCGTGGGCCAGTCGGTGGCGACGAAGCTCGCGCCGGCGAAGTTCCAGACGCAGATGGTCGCGCTGTTCTTCCTCTCGGTGTCGCTCGGCACCGCGGCCACCGGCGTCCTGTCCCAGTACTACGACCCGGAGCACGAGGCGCCGTACTTCACGGTGCTCGGACTCGTCGCGGTCGCGGTCGGCGTCGTGCTCCTGCTCGTCACCAAGCCGGTGCTGAGGCTCATGCGCGGCATCCGCTAACCTGAGACCAGCCGTACGCTCGCAACCAAGGAGTCACCCCATGCTCGAACTCATCGCAGGCATCATCATCGGCGTCGGCGTGCTCGGCGGCGTGGGCTGCTGCATGGCCGTCGCCGCCATGATGAAGAGCGGGTCCGAAGAGTACTGACCCGGACTACTCCGCGGTGTCGGTCGTGACCGGCACCAGTTGACGACTCAGGACGGTCGCGCGCTCGAAGGGGCCGCGGCCGTCCTTCGTCCATGCGGGTTCCTCGAACGCGACGGTCCAGGTGCGCTGCAGCCCGCCGATCTGGCTGCCGCCCGGCGCCACGATCACGCCGATCGGCTCGTCGGCCCACTGCTCGCCGCCGCGGTCGGTGTCGACCACCTGCACGAGGGCGCCGATCCCGAGCCCGGGGCGGTCGTCGGGGCGGGGGCTGGGGGAGCGTCGTCCGAACACGCGCCCACCGTACCGGTGGGTGGTCACGGAACGTCTGAGCCGTTCCTGTCGACACGCCGACGTCCGGCCGCCGGGCGGCCGCAGGCCCTCGGCCGAGGCGTCACCAGGCGACGCGTCGTGACCAGCGCGCGGAGGTGAGCGGGGTGTCGCGACCGGCGGGGCGACGGTCGGGAGGCCCGTGGCGGGCCGGCACCGCGCCTCCAGGCCGGCGCCGGCCGCGTCCGGGGCGGCCGCCGAGCGGCCAGGACACCCCGCCGCCACCGCCTCGGGTGGTCAGGAACTGTCGGCGGCGCGGGCGCCGGCCGACAGTTCGCGACCGCTCGGCGGTCCTGAGCGGGGTGTCGCGACCAGCCGACACGACCGGCCGCCGCCGCCCGCCCCGCCGCCCGGCCCCACCGCCGTCAGACGGCGGCGGGCTCCACGCGGGTGATCTCGGTGATGGACGAGTGGCCGGTCTCGGGGTGCTTGCGCATGGACAGGAGCCGCTCCATCGACGGCTCGAGCGCCGTGACCTTGTCGAGCGGCGCACTGACGACGAGCTGGAACCCGAGCCGGAGCCACGCGGTGACCGCACGGCCGGCGAACTCCGAGTCCGCCTTGATGAACGCCTCGTCGAGGAACACCGGCGCGAACCGGGGCCGGGGCCGGGTCTCGTCGCCGAGCTGGTACCGCAGCGCGGCGCCGACGATGAACGCCACGAGCTCCTGCGTCTCACCGCCGGACTTGTCGCCGAGCGAGGAGTAGACGCCGAGGTCGGCACCGGACGTGTCGTACCGGACGGCCGTGATCTCCATGTGCCGGCGGACGTCGAGCACCGCGTCGCGCTGCGTGGTCCGGCCGCCGCGCGGCACGGACGGGTCGGGCCGGATGACGGCCATGAAGCGCCGGAGCCGGCGGAACCGGGTCTCGAGCACGTCGTCGGTCAGCTCGGTGTCGACCGAGGCGGACAGGGCGCGGAGCTCGCGGCGGAAGGCGGTGACGTCCTCGCGGGTGACCCGGCGGATCTGGATCTTCAGGCGGTCCCGGTTCGCGCCGAACGGCAGCTCCCGCAGGATCTCGTTGACCGGTTCCAGGCGTTCCTCGATCTCGACGACGGCGCGGTCGAAGGCGCCGGCGAGCGGGACGAGGTCCTCGCCGCTCCACTGCGACAGCCGTCGACGCCACTCGCTGCGCCGGGCGTGCAGGCCGGTCGCCACGATCTGGTCGAGGATTGCGTGGTAGTCCGGGTACGACGCGACCCCGGTGCCGAGGTTCGGGTCGGGCCAGGCGTCCTGGTACCGCTGGAACGTCAGCGTCAACGAGGTCGAGGCCGCCGCGGCGCCGTCGAGCGCCTGGGTCAGCCGTTCCTCGAGCCGGCGCTTGAGCCGGCGGGTGGCGTCGTCGAAGCCGTCGATGCCGTCGGGCGCCCCGACCTCGTCGAACGTCTCGGACAGCAGCCTCGCCTGCGCGTCGTCGGGCAGTGACTCCGGGGTGTCGTCGAAGCGCGCGAGGATCTCGGCGGCGGCGTCCTGGCCGTCGACGAGGACGGCGTGCCGCTCGTCGAGCCGGGTGACGGAGCGGCGTGCGGCGGCCCGGCGGTCGGCCGCCTCGTCGAGGGACGCCCGGAGCCGACTGACCGCCGAGCGCAGGGTGCGCAGCCCGTCGTCGGCTGAGAGCAGTGCCTGCCGTTCCTCGTCGAGGCGCGCGAGGGACTCGCCGGTGCCGGAGACGTCGATCGCGGCCCACGTGACGTCGACCACGTGCTGGTGCGCGGCGCGGAGCACGTCGAGCGTGGTGAGGTCCTGCGCGACGTCGGTGCGGCGGGCCTCGAGCGTGGCGAGGTCCTGCGCGATCGAGGCGAGCTCCTGCTCGACCGCGGCGACGCGGGCCTCGTTCGTGAAGCCGATGACGTTCGACTGCCGGCGGTCACCGTGCGCGCCACGACGGCCGTCGCGCAGCTGTCCGGATTCGGTGACCCGCCGTCCGCCGCCGCCGAGGTCCGATGCCGAGCTGACACAGCGGGCGTCGGTGCGGTCCGACTCGATCCGCTCGCGCACCCAGGTGCTGAACGGCGACGGCTTGATCGCGAGCTTGCCGGAGACCATGGCCGGGTCGCCGTCGAGGTCGAGGTGCGGGCCGGTCGGCACGCCCTCGAACTGCACGCGGACGGGCAGGCGCAGCGCGTCGATCGCCTCGCTGAAGTCGGCCAGGCGGTCCTGGTCGACGAGCAGCGTGCGGGCGACGGGGGCCAGGACCGACTCGATGGCCGTGCGCCAGCGCTCCTCGCCGGGCAGGACGTCGAGCAGCTCCGCCACGAACGGCAGTTCGGACGGGTCGATGCCGGCGGCGCGGGCCATGGCGAGCCGGGCCTCGTGCATCGGCAGCGGCATCGCGCCCTGCCGGTGCTCGAGCGACTGCCGCTCCTGCCGCAGGGACCGCTCGCGGTCGAGGAGCGGGTACTCCTCGCGGGTCAGGGCGTCGCGGCGGTCGTCCAACGACGAGCGCGCAGCCGCGTACGTCCCGAGGAAGTCGTGGGACGCCCGCTGCGCGCTGGTGAAGCCCGCTTCCGACGAGAGCGACGCCGACAGCCCGAGCACGGCGGTGCGCTCGTCGAAGGTCGTGCGGGTGCGGACCACGGCGTCGCGTTCGCGTCCGAGCCGGTCGATGCGGTCCTCGAGGTGCGCGAGCGCGTTGCCGCCCTGGTCGCGGAGCCGGGCCTCGGCGTCGCGGAGCTCGATGTCGACCGCGGTGTGCCGGGCTTCGGCGGCCTCGACCTCGGCGCGGGCCGCGGTGCGCTCACGCGCGTTGCGGGCGACCTCGTCGTCGAGCAGCGCACGCTTCCGGGTGGCGGTCCAGTGCGCGAACGGGGAGACCTCGGCGCCGGTGGCGATGCCGTCGAGTGCCGCGGCGGCCTCGGTCGCGCGCGCGATCTCGTCGTGCAGGTCGGTGATGGGGGAGAGGATGCGCACCTTGCGTTCCTCGGTGTCCATCGCCTCGTACGCCTCGTCGAGCGCCGAGAAGTGCGCGAGGGCGCGGTCGGCCGCCTCGTAGGTGCCGGGGGTCTCGAGCACGAGCGACTTGTAGAGCGCGTCGACGGTCGGCAGGTGCTGGCCGGCCTGGATCCGGGCGAGCAGGCGCATCGCCCGGTTGCCCCCGCCGGAGTCGCCGATGCCGAGGCGGGTCTGCAGCGTGTACGCGAGCTCCTGGTAGGTGTCGCGGATGACGAGCCCGGGCACCCGGCCGGTCAGCTCGAGGTGGTGGAACCGCGACGGCACGAACTCCTCGAGCCGGCGCAGGTCGAAGGTGTCGTCCACCGTCGCCATGGTCATCTGGATGTCGCCGACGCCCCGTGCGCGCTTCGGCACGATGTACGCGCGCAGCACCGTGAAGCGCCGCTCGTCGTCGTTCCGGAACGTGACCGCCGCCGCACCCCACGTGGTCTGGTCGTCGCCGCGCAGGTTCACGTCGCGCAGGGCCCCGGACTCGGGGTCGCGCCGGGTGTCGACCTTGCCGCGCAGGTAGGTGAGCAGGTTGCGCTGGTCCGCGCTGCGGGCGCGACCGGTGGTGGCGTCGTTCGAGGCGCCGTTGAACGGCACGTCGGACGGCATCATCACGGCCAGGTAGGCGTCCATCAGGGTGGACTTGCCGGTGCCCGAGGCGCCGGAGATGAGGGTCGCCGTGCCGGACAGCTCGACCTGCCGGTGGCCGTGGAAGCCACCCCAGTTGACGACCTGCATCGACTCGGCGCGCCACTGCGCGACCGTGTCGAACAGCGCGGGGGTTGCGAACGTGTCGGTCACGCTTCCGTCTCGCCTTCGTCGTCGGTATCGGTGTCGGTGTCGGTCGGGAGGCCCGGGTCGTCGCCGTCGCTCGGCTCGCCGCCCGGGGCGGTCGCGTCCGTCTGCGCGGTGGTGGTGCGCAACCAGGCGTCGAGTTCGAGCAGGCGTTCCAGGGGGAGCAGCACCTCGACGACGCTCGCCACCCGGAAGCGGTCCGGGTCCGAGGTGCGGATGAGGATGCGCGCGGTGACGAGACGCTCGATGGCCTTGGCGACCCGGCCCTCGTCGCGGGTGCGGTCGGTCGCGGTCGCCGGACGGAAGCCCGCCACGTGCCCGAGGATCTCGGACCGGTCGACCACGACCTGGTCCGGGCCCGGTCGGGCGTCGGCACGCAGGCGCATCCGCAGGTAGACGAGGACGATCGTCTCCTCGCGGGTGTACGGCAGGTCGCGGAGCAGGGTCGGGAACGTGCGGCGCTGGCTCTCCGAGCGGGCCTGGCGCTTCCAGGCGACCTCGCGGTCCCGGTCGACGTGCAGCTCGAGGAACAGGTCGTTCAGGCGGGACCGCAGCTGGTACTCGGCGTCGAGGACAGCCCGCCACTCGTCGGGGTGCGTGCGGGAGCTGACGTACGAGTGCCGCAGCAGGGCCACCAGGGCGCGGCGCTGGTGCTCGTCGAGCCGGCCCTCGTCGCCCTCGAAGAGGGCGAAGCTGGACTCGTCGCGCTCGTCGTCCTGCATCACGGATGCGGGGTCGTCGTAGGGGACCGTGTCGTCGACCGGTGCCGGCGTCGTGTCGCTCACCGTGCCTCCTGTGCGTTCTCGTCGTGTGCGTCGCCGACCGGTGTGCGCTCGTCGGCGAGAGCGGCGGTGGGCATGTGGAAGGTGACGGGGCTGCCGTCGGGCCGGACCGTGCGGTGCTCGGCGACGTGCGCGGCGGACTCGAAGTCCTCGCGCCCCGTCAGCAGGTGCGCCAGGCCGAAGAGCTCGACCGGCCGCCGCTGCTCGGGCGGCAGCCCGTGGAACGCGTCGACGCTCGAGTCGGCCTCGGCGAAGCGGAGCGCCGCGCGCAGCTCGGTCAGGAGCGGGCCGCCGTGCCTGCGGAGCATGTCGACGTCGAGGTCCTCGAAGACGTCGTCGTCGGGCTCCTCGATGGGCGGCGGCACGGACTCGGCGTCCGGGTCGTAGAAGCGCTCGCGCAGCGTGCCGACCTCGGCGGCCGCCGGCAGGAGCGGCAGCGGGATGCGGTCGCGCGCGCCGCCCTGGTCCATCAGCGTCGCGAGGCCGCGGTTGATCGAGCGGAGCACGGCGTCGAGCTCGCGGTCGCGCACCACGTCGTGGGCGACGATCTGGTCGCGGAGCGTGGCGGTGAGCTGGCGGCGCTGCGCGAGGACGTCCTCGATGCCCTGGCGCAGGATCGTCACGGTGTTGCGGAACGCCCGCCGCTCGCCAGCGCCGAGCCCCTGCGCGAACGGGTGCGACAGGATCGTCGCGATGTCGTCGCGGAGCCGCAGCAGCAGGGCGTCGTCGCGGAGGAGCTCGAACGCGCCCTCGAAGGCGCGGCCCTCGGGGGTGGCCTCCATCAGGTTGTCCGTGCGCGCCAGGTAGTCGTCGAGGATCTCGCCGATGGGGCGGACCTCTTGCCGGAAGTCCTCGACGATCGAGCGGTGCATCGTCGCGACCGCTTCCTCGACGCGCTTGAAGTCGCTCGGCAGCTGGCGGATGAGGTCCGAGATGTTCGTGTACCCGTCGCGCATCCGGTCGTCGTCGACGGCCACCACGTCGTCGCCGTGCTCGAGCCGCTCGCGCTCGGCCTGCAGCTCGGCGATCTGGGCGTCGATCCGGCGGATCTGCACGTCGGGATCGGGCTCGGCGCGGGCCGCCCACCGGTGCACCGCGTCGACGATCATCGCCAGCCGGCTCTCGCTGATGAGCGCGCGGTCGGCCGACAGGGCGTCGACGAGGCTCAGCGCTTCGAGCGCGTGGCTCGTCAGCGAGTACTGCTCGTCGCCGTCGGGGGAGTTCGAGCGGACGAGCCACTGCGCACCGACCCACTCGCGGCACAGCGCGCGGCCGTTCGGTCGGGCCTCCTGCTCGCCCTCGGCCTGCTCGCTGGCGGGGACGCGTGCGCCGGCGGCCTGCAGGCGGGCGACGTGCTCCTCGACCTGCAGGTGCATGCGGTCGGCGGGGACGTACTGCACGTCGCGGTCGAACACCGTGCGGAACACGGCGAGGACCGTGGCGCTGGTCGGCCGGGACATGAGCCGCAGGGTCGGACGGTCGAGGACCGCTCGGACCCGGGCGAACTCGAGGTCGACGTCGGTCATGCGCCCCTTCGTCCGATCGTGCTGGTGGTCCGGCCCGCGTGCTGCGGACCGATGAGATGACAAGAGCCCGACGCTGCTGCGTCGGGCTCTTGTGTCAAGGGTGGGCGATACCAGACTCGAACTGATGACCTCTTCGGTGTGAACGAAGCGCGCTACCAACTGCGCCAATCGCCCCCTGCACTGTTCGTGCGAGTCGATAGTAGCGGATCTGCGGCGGTGCACCGAACACGGCGCGCGCCCCGGGTGTGGCGCGGCGTCCGACGGGCCTGGCGAGGGGTCCCGATCCGCATGAACACGGGGGACACGCCCGGTGAACGGGATCGATTTTGGCGGAAGTGCCCCGGTGCGTATAGAGTTTACGTCGTCGCCGCGACAGCGGAACGACAAGTGCGGATGTGGCGCAGTGGTAGCGCATCACCTTGCCAAGGTGAGGGTCGCGAGTTCGAATCTCGTCATCCGCTCGAGTGTGGTCTTCTCCGGAAGACCGCGACTCACCAGAGGGTATCCCACCGTTCGGGTACTCACGGAGACGTGAACCTCGATGGTGGGGTGGCCGAGAGGCTAGGCAGCGGCCTGCAAAGCCGTCCACGCGGGTTCGAATCCCGTCCCCACCTCCAGTTCCACACTCCTCTGGGCGATTGGCGCAGCGGTAGCGCGCTTCCCTGACACGGAAGAGGTCACTGGTTCGATCCCAGTATCGCCCACCACGACGAAGACCCCCGGGAAACCGGGGGTCTTCGTGTTTCTCCAGGCGTTGCTCGAGGCTCGGATCAGGTGCCGTGGCACGGTTCCGGCACGATCCGCGAACGCTCCCGCCGCCTTCCGTTCTTCCTGCCGCTCGTCTGCCTGATGGTCAAGGACTGCACCCGTGCCCGACCCCGCCGACAGCGACGCCTTCGATGCCGACTCCTGGCCAGGAGCACTGTCCAGCTCCTGGCCCGACGAGGAGACCCCGCAACGCGCCGACGCGGAGATGCACCGCAAGCGGTCCACCTACCGGAAGGTCGCCCGCACCGGTTTCGTCCTCGCGCCGGCGATGTTCTTCCTGCCGCTCGTCGTCCCGTTGGTGGCTCGCGAGTGGCACTCCTGGGTCATCATCTGCATGACCGCAGCGTGGGCGGTACTCGTCTCGGCATGCTCCTTCGCCGCGATGGCGAACACCAGACCCGGCGGTCATCCCGGCATCCACCAGACGTGGGCGGTGCCTGCAGCCGTCATCGCGATGGTGCCCGGCGGGCTCGCCGCCTTCTTCCTGTACGGGGCCGTCATCCACGGGCTCTTCCTGCTGTCCAGGTGAATCCACCTCGAGGGGAACCACCCCGCGTACGACTTCGCTGACGCCGCCGCGGACCTCCGCCACGCAGCCGCCATGTGGTCCGGCACCGTTTGCAAGTTGCCCAATGGGCATGATTGCGCATTGGGCAAGTTCTGGTTACGGTGAGTCCATGGCAGCAACCCCGTCGCTCCGCGACCAGAAGAAGGCGGCACTCCGCGACGAACTGAGCGTCACCACCGTGCTGCTGGCACGCGAGCGCGGCCTCGACAACGTCCGTGTCGAGGACATCGTCCGCCAGGTCGGCGTGTCCCGCCGGACGTTCGGCAACTACTTCTCGAGCAAGGAGGACGCGATCGCCGACCGCCACGTGCAACGTGTCCGGGCGGCGGCGACCGACCTCGCACAGCACCCGGACGACGAGCCGCTGTGGGCGGCGGTCACCGCGGTCCTGCTGGCTCCGTACCGGGCACGAGCGGCAGGGTCGTCCGGGGACGACCAGAGCGGCCTGATGGCCGTGCTCGCGACACCCGGCATGCAGTCCGCGGTCGATCGTGGCGCCCGGACCGCGAACAGCGTCCTCGCGCAGGCGATCGCCGCACGGCTCGGTGTCGAGCGCGACGATCCGCTGTCGGCAGCCGTCGCGGCGGCAGCGCTCTCCACCCTGCTGACCACCTTGGAGTCCTGGGCGTCGAGCAGCGACGCGGGCTCGCTCGAGCCGATGCTCGTCGCTGCCTTCCAGCGGCTCGGCAGCGGCTTCGACCGCCTGCACGTCTGACCTCCACCCGCACCGTCCGGAAAGGCTCTTCCTCATGTACGACGTCCTCATCGTCGGTGGCGGCCCCGTGGGCGTCTTCGTCGCCTGCGAGCTGCAACTCGCGGGTGCGAACCCGCTGGTCCTCGAACGTCTCCCCGCGATCAACCAGTGGGACAAGGCACACGGCCTCACCGGCCAGGTCGTCCGTCTGCTGGACCAGCGCGGCCTGTTCGAGCGGTGCGCAGGGGTGGCCGAGCCGTCCCCGGCTCCGGCCTTCTTCTTCGGCGCGCTCCCCGTGCCGCTGCACGTGCTCGGCGAGCGCAACCCGATGTACCTGCTGCACATCAACCAGCGCGACCTGGAGCGCGTCCTGAACGAGCGCGCCGCCGAGCTGGGCGTGGAGATCCGTCGCGGCGTCGAGCTGCGGTCCTTCCTGCAGCACGACGACCGCGTCGACGTCACCGTCGTCGACACCACGACCGCGGCCGAGAGCACGCTGTCGGCTCGGTACCTGATCGGGAGCGACGGGGCGCGGAGCACCGTCCGCAAGCAGTCCGGCATCGGTTTCCCGGGGAACACCGACCGCCACGTCGTGGACCGCACGGCGCTCATCGCCCCGACCGACGCGCTGGTCGCAGCCGGCCCCGGGAAGGTGCGCGTCGCCGGACTTGGCGAGATCGCGGCAGCGTTCCACCGGACCGAGACAGGAGTCGCGACGATCGCCCTCCACGACCCCGAGCACCCGCTGGTGTACACCGCGGAGTGGGAGGACGAACCCGAGGGCAGCTTCCCCGGTGACGGGGCAGCGATGACCCTGGCCGAGATGGAGGACAGTCTCGAACGCGTCCTCGGTGTCCGTGTCGCCCTCGCGCCTCCCGCGCAGGGACACGCCGCCCTGTTGCGTCGGCTCTCCGGCAGGAACACCCGCGTCGCCGACCGCTACCGGGACCGTCGCGTGTTCCTGCTCGGCGACGCTGCCCACGTCCACTCCGCGGCAGGCGGCCCCGGGCTGAACCTCGCACTGCAGGACGCCGCGAACCTGGCGTGGAAACTCGCCGCCGACCTCGCGGGCACGGCGCCGGCAGGGTTGCTCGACACCTACGAGGCAGAACGCCGGCCGCTCGGACAGCGGGTCTTCATGCAGACGCAGACGGCGCTCATGGCGCCCGGGTCGGACGTCACGGCGCTCCGCGACCTCTTCGCCGAGCTGCTCACCGACACGGGCACGGTGCAGCGCATCGCGGACCTGCTCGCAGGCGCCGACGTCCGCTACGAGACGGGTGCCACCGATCCCGACGGCCCCACCGGCTGGTTCGCGCCGTCCGCGCAGCTCACCCTCGCCGACGGCACCCGTCGCCGGGTCCCCGAGATGCTCCACGCCGCACGTCCCGTCCTGCTCGACGACGACGGCAGCCTGCGCGACGCTGCTGCGCCCTGGTCGGACCGGGTCGACCACGTCGAACTGGCACCGGGGAGCGGACTGGCACCGGGGAGCGGACTGGCACCGGGGAGCGGACTGCCGTCGATGCTGATCCGACCCGACGGCTTCGTCGCGTGGTCGCGGACCGACCCCACCGACGTCGGGACGGCACTCCGGACCTGGTTCGGGGAACCGCGCGGCGCTGCTGTCAGCGCCGCCGCGACGAGTGGGGCGTAGCCCGTGGACGCCGCCGTCGTCGGCGCCGCGATCATCTCGATCAGCGGCGCGGTCCTCTCGACAGCCGCGATCTGGGGCATCGTCGCCGCGCTGCTGGACCTCCGCGGAACGACACCCGGAGCAGCTGCCGCACGTGTGCACGCCGTCACGGGGTCCGTGATCGTGATCGCCGGCCTCGTGACCCACGTGCTCGGCTTCTTCCCGGAGGCGTTCGTGCTCATCTACGCCGGCGGTGCATCCGCAGTCGTCGCCGCAGCCTCGGCAGCGTGGTCCGGTGCGCATCGCCGCCTCCGCAGCACGGTGCCCACCGTGCTCGTCGTCGTCGGTCTCGTCGCGCTCACGGTCGGACTCCTCGTCTGACCGAGGGACGTGGTTCCGCCCTGCTGTGGACACCGGTGCTCCCGGGGTGCGGCGCAGTAGTGTGCCGGTAGGGGGAACCATGACCATCGCATCCGGACGTCCGCGCCGCTCGAAGGCACTACCGCTCGGCATCACCGCACTCGTGTTGCTCGTCCTGCCGTTGCTCGCGCTGCCGCTCCTGTTCGCCGTCGCGGACCCGTACCTGGCGGTGCCGGTCCTCGGGCTGCTCGGTGTCGCCACCGCGGCGCTCGGCGTCGCCGCGGTCGTCGTCGGCATCCGCGGGCGGCTGGCCGCCGTTCCGTTCCGCTCCGCCGTGACGGGAACGGGCTTGGGGGCCGTCGCCGCCGTCTTCGGCGGCGCACGCGTGCTCGGGACGCTCGGCTTCGTCGCCGACCTGGCCTCGGGGTCGGGGTCGGCATGACCGACGGGCCGACCATCGCGGCGATGAACAGTGACCGGACCACCTTCCGGCGCATCGCACGGATCGGGTTCGTGCTCGCACCGGCGATGTTCCTCCTGCCGGTGATCCACCCGCTGGTGACCCAGGACGTGCACCCTGTGCTGATCATCTGCATGACGGCCGCGTGGGCGGTGCTCGTGTCCGCGTGCTCCTTCGCCGCGATGGCGCGCACCAGGCCCGGCGGTCACCCGTGGGTGCACCAGGCGTGGGCTGCTCCCGTCGCGCTGGTCGTCATGGTGCCGGGCGGCCTCGTCGCCGTGGTCGTCCAGGGCCTGGTCATCTCAGCGCTCTAGCAGGCTCCCGGTCGATTCCTCGTTCGGGGACTCCTGCGCTCGGCGCGCAGACCCCGGGTCACCCGAGCAACGCCGATCCGAGCCGAGGCGAGCGGGCTACCGCCGCGAGCGCAGGAGCAGCACGATCCCCGTCACGATCTCCCCGATGCCGAACACGACGGCGATCTGCGGGATCAACGTGTCCTGTGATCGCGGGGAGAGGAAGAACAGCGAGGCGAACACCACGACGAAGAGGCACCCACCACCGAGCAGAATGAGCCCTCGGCGTCTGGACGGTTGCACGCGCTCAAGAGTAGTCGCCGAGGCAGCAGTCGTCCGCGACCTGCTGGCACGCGAGGGTGGCGTCCTCTACCGTCGACAACGGAACGGGGAGGGACCATGCACGATCACGGCACGGCGGGAAGCGGCAGCGGTCCGGACGAGCGGGACCAGCGACAGCCCTCCCGCGGAGTCCCGGCGTGAGCCGCCTCGCCGACTGGTGGCGTCGGGTGAACGCCACACCGCAGCCGAGCCCCTCCGACCCCGGCCGTGCGGCCGTCGCCTACCCGGAGCTGAGCCGCACCGACCGCGCCGCCTTCCTCCGCTGCGAGGGGTACCTGCTGTGGGAGATCGTCGACTCGCGTTCCTCCGGGCGGCAGATCGCCGGTCGCGGCGACGCCCCGGCGACGAACGGGTGGGTCGTCGTGCCCGGTCGCGTCCACTCCGGGCTCATCGAGGACACGAAGGGGAAGGGGCCGGGCCCCGCGGTCATGGTCGCCGTGGTGCAGTGGCTCGTCGACGCGGGAGCACTCCGGCCGCTGACGGCGAGCGTGCGCGCGGCCATCGCCGAGTCCACCGTCGCGGAGCGACTCCGTGACCTGCCCGAGTACCACCGCACCGAGGCCGACGCCCGCAGGGCGTGGGACGACGACCTGTGGGAGGTCGACCCACAGCGGATGCTCGTCGTCTACCCGCACCTGGCAGCGGCGAACGCCGACTGGCGGCGAGCGGCAGGGCGCTGACGGACGCGTCGCGCGTGCGATACGACGCGGTGTCGGACAGGAGGCACGGTGCCGGGCCGCCACGGGCCTCCCGTCCGCCTGCTGGTCGCGCAGGTGAGCCGACGCTCCGCACGTCCCCGGTGCTGGGGGTGCCGGCACCGGGGTGCCGGCCCGTAGCGTCGACGGGCAGGGGAAGGACCGACACGGGATGACACGACGCGCCGGCTCCGTTCCGGACGCGCTCGAACGCATCCGGACGGTCGCGCGCCACGACCTCGCGGAACGGCGGGCAGTCGACCGGGACGACGTGGCAGGCGTGCTCGAGACGCGACTCGGGGCACTCCGGCGGGCTCCGCGGAGCCTCGTCCTGCAACTCGGCGTCGAGGTGCAGCGCCCCCGGCCCTGGTGGTCACGCTTCGGGCTCGGGCTCGACCAGTACCTCGACCGGACGCCGTTCGAGCCGGTCCGGTCCCTCGCCGGTCGGACCGGCGCGGGCGCCGCGGTCGACGACCTCGTCTTCGGCACCGTCTACACGGCGGGCGCGTGCGGTCCACGGGACGCAGCGCCCTCGCTGCGCGACGTGCGGTCGGCGTTCGGCGTCACCACCGCGTTCGCCACCGCGCCCGGCACGCTGTTCCGCTGGCGGAGCCGCGTGCGGATCGTGCAGGTCACGGCGGCGCTCGAGCCCCTGCGCATCGCGCACGTCGTCGCGGAGCAGATCGCCGCGGAGTCTGCGGGGGAGTCCGGCTACTCCGCCGCCGACGGGTGGCACAGTCGGCACGCGCAGTCGCTGTTCCTCACTCGGTCGCTCGGTCGCTGGATGGTCGCTCCGCGGAGCGTGCCGGCACTCGCGGCGGGGCTGGTCCAGCGCATCCCGTGGCTCGACGACGTCGACCGCACCGAGGAACGGCTGCGGACGACCCTGGCGGTCGACGTCGCCCGCCCGGGCGTCAGCCGCTGAGCCGACCGTCCGCCACCGTCAGGACCCCTGCAGGCTCGCCTGCACGGCCGCGATGTGCGCCCCGAGTGCGCCGGGCGATCGGCGGTCGCGGCGATGATGCCGTCGATCGTGCGTCGACTGCGCGTCGCCCCCGCAACTCTCCTTCTTCATCGTCCGATCGTCGACTGCTGCGACCTGTTCTGGGGTGATCGCGGAGACGGAAGGCCATGCATCGACTTCGATAGTTTCGTATCGGAAGAAGCGAGGGGGACTGCACATGGCGGAGACCGAGTACCAACGCAATCAGCGGCTGATCCGAGAATCAGTGGAACGCACCGAGATCCAGGCCGAAGCAGCGGCCGTCGGGGCATCGAGCGCTGCCGCCTGGGCGGCGGAGACCAACCATCTGCAGGCGCAGCAGCTTGCTGTCTCCCGGGCCGCGCTCAGTTCGCAGGAACGCCATCAGTGGGCGATGTGGACCCAGACCAAGAACGGTCGGGCCTACATCGATTGGGAGAAGCGCGCGAATGCCATCATCGCTCGAGCTCGAGCGCGCCGGTTGCAGGTAGCAGAAGCATTCTCCGCGGACGTTGCAGAGCACATCAGCGAAGCGGATCGTGCTTCTCACGCATCCGGTGACTGGCTGCTGAAGTCCGACAAGGAGCGTGTCGCCCGCCGATGGGGAACGGCAGGAGGCTGGCTGCTGGTGCTCGTTGCGCTGTTCATCGTCGTGAACTTCATCCTTTCCTTGTTCCATGCCAGCGCGCCGTACCAGTGGCGCACGGTGCTGGTTGCGCTGGGGGTCGCGATCGCGCTCGTCATCGTCTCCGCGGCGAAGTCCGACTCCGACTGGACCGCACGGAACGAGTCGACAAGGAAAGCGGCTGCCTCTCGACGGTTCGAGGTGTTCGGCTTCGACCCGTTGGACGAGCCGGAACGAACACCAGCAGATTGGTTCGAGTCGGCTTCTGACCACTCGGAGTACTGGACGTCCTTCGCGAACCGAGCCGAAGAGTCGTACCCGACCCGGGACGAGCTCCCCAGGCTGTCGGAGCCGCGACCGCGCGCCGTCATGCCCGGTGATTCGCCTCGTGTGAAAGCGCTGCTCGCCGAGTGGGGAGCAACTCGGCCGACCGCGATGCACGACCATTCGTGACGCACGGTCGACCGTCGGACCGCCGCGCGCTCGGTGCTCGTCGGTCCCTGATCGAGAAAGCGGATCGGCGCGAGGGTCGTCGCTACGCTGAGCCGATGACCCCGGACCCCTCCGACACCACGGCCGTCCGCGTGCAGGCCGCCCTCGATCGCCTGGTCGGGCTCGTCCCCGGCGACCCGCTGCTGCGGGCACCGGCGACCGAGCGGGACCTCGCCGTCGCCGAGGCCCACCTCGGGCACCGCCTGCCCGAGGACGTCCGCGCGCTGTACCTGTTGCACGACGGGCAGCACCCGTACTCGGCGCAGGACCCGCGGTTCGCCGCCGGACTCGTCGTCGGGCAACCGTTCCTGCCGCTGACCGACGTGCTCGCGCAGTGGGACCAGTGGGACGGGTTCGAGGCGCAGGAGGACATGGACGAGTTCGCGTCCTCGACGCCGCAGGGCTTCGTGCAGCCGAAGTACGCCGTGCGCGGGTGGATCCCGCTCACCCACGACGGCGGCGGCAACCACGTCGGCGTGGACCTCGACCCGGCTGCTGCCGGCACGGTCGGTCAGGTCATCACGTTCGGCCGCGACGACGACGAGCACCAGGTCATCGCCCCGTCGCTGCTGTCGTACCTCGAGCAGGCGGCCGACCTGGTCGCGGCGGGCACGATCGTGCCCTCCGACGAGCAGGACGAACCGGGTTGGGCGATCACCGGCACGCTCTCGACGGTCTTCGACGCGACCGCGGAGCGCACCGGCTGACGACGGCAGGGGAGGCGGCGCGGCTCGCGACGTCCCCGTGCGTCGGCCGGGAGGCCTGGCGCCGGGCCGCCACGGGCCTCCCGTCCGCCACCTGGTCACGCGAGCGAGGAGACGACGTGGAGTTCCGGAAGACCCGAGGCCGCAGGGCCGTGCTCGGGCTGTTCCTGGTGGGGCCGCCCGCCCTGTACGAGGTCCGCGAGGGTGACACGACGACCACGGTGGTGTCCGATCAGCTCGCCGCTGCGCTCGGCGCCTCCGGGCGGGACTACCAAGAGGCACACATGCTCGCCGCCCACCTGTTCGACGCGGGTGACCCGTCCTGGGTCCAGTGGCCGTACGGAGGAGTCGTCCGCGACTGAGTGCACCGTCGGCCCGGCGGTGCCGCCGCCGACGACGAACGCGCGTGCCATCGAGTGAGCAGAAGAGGTCGGGTCGTCCGCCCGGACCCGACGTCTTCTGCTCACGAAGTGCGCCACGAACGCGCCGCCCCAGCCCACACGCCCCGCCGGACGCACACGCCCCTCTTCGTGAGCAGAAGATGTCGGGTGGCCCGCCCGGACCCGACATCGTCTGCTCACGAAGTGCCCGACGAACCCGCCGGCCGGGCCCGCCGGCACCCCCGACGCGCCCGACTGTTGCGCCGTGTGACGGCGGGTCGGGAATACCGAGTCGCACTCTGCGATTGTCGATCCCCGTGACGTCCGATCCCAGCACCACCGCGCCCAGCTCCACCGCCTCGAACACCACCGACGCCCCCGCATCGTGGGACGCCTGGCGCGAGGCCCGTCGGCAGCGCGTGACCGGCCCGCAGGGCGACCTCGCCCTCGTCCGGACCGAGTGGCTGCCGGGCGGCGCCGAGCCGGACCTGCAGGCGGTGCTCGACGGGCAGCCCGACACGGTCGTCGCGACGGCCGTGCACCGCCGCGACCTCGACACCGGCGCCCCGGAGCACGGGTACCGCCTCTGGGACGCGCAGTCCCCGGCGATCCGCTCCTACGTCGACACCCCGGTGTTCCCGTACGACCCGTCGTGGCGGATCACCGCGCACTTCGCGCCGGCCGAGCCCGGTCGGACGATCCCGTACGAGCACCTGCGCGACGCCGCCGGCGCCACCCGCGACCTCGTCGTGCCCGGAGACATCACGGCGACGATCGACGGGCAGGAGTACACCCTCAGCGCCTTCGACGACGACGGCACGCTGCTGCTCGTCTTCGGCGACCCGACCAACCGCAGCCACGACGACGCCGACCGCACGTACGGCACCGGCCGGTTCCTGTTCGTCGAGCGCCCGGAGGGGTCGTCGACGGGCCAGGAGTCGGACGTCGTCCTCGACTTCAACCACGCGTTCGTGCCGCCGTGCGGCTACAGCGACCAGTACAACTGCCCGCTGCCCCCGGCGCAGAACCGCCTGCAGGTCCCCGTGCACGCCGGCGAGCGGTACGTCGCGCACCGCGACTGACCCGGCCGCCGACCCCACCACCCAGCACACCCGCAGCACCACCACCAGGAGCCCCGTGAAGACCCGCATCCTCGCGCTCGCCGCCACCGGCGTCGCCCTCAGCCTCGCCCTCGCCGGCTGCTCGTCCCCGAACGGCGGCTCGTCGCGCGGTGCCGACGCCACCGTCGCGATCGGTTCGCTGTACGAGCCGACCAACCTGTCGAACGTCGACGGCGGCGGCCAGGGCGTCAACGAGGCCTTCCAGGACAACGTCTACGAAGGGCTGTTCCGCCTCGGTGACGACGGCAAGGTCACCCCGCTGCTCGCGAAGTCGTACGACACGTCGTCCGACGGCCTGACGTACACGTTCACCCTCCGCTCGGGCGTCACGTTCCACAGCGGCGCGGAGCTCACCAGCGCCGACGTCAAGCGCTCGATCGAGCGGGTCACCGCCGAGGACTCGCAGTCCTCGCGCAAGTCGAGCCTGGCCGTGGTGCGGTCGATCGAGACGCCGGACGACGACACGGTCGTGGTGCACCTGTCCGAGCGGTCGATCTCGTTCGTCTACAACCTGTCCTACGTCTGGATCGTCCCCGCCGACGAGACGAAGCTGAAGACCGAGGAGGACGGCACCGGGCCGTACACCCTCGGCACCTGGAAGCGCGGCTCCTCGCTCACCCTCGAGCCCTACGACGGGTACTGGGGGAAGAAGCCGGAGAACGGCGGCGTCGAGTTCGACTACTTCACCAGCGCCTCCACGTTGTCGAACGCGCTGGCGAGCGGCCGGGTCGACGTCATCACGAGCATCCAGTCGCCGGACGCGCTGTCCCGGTTCACCGCCGACGAATCCAAGTACACCGTCAGCGAGGGCGACTCGACCACGAAGGAACTCCTGGCGTTCAACGACGCGAAGGGGCCCTTCGCCGACGTCACGCTCCGCCGCGCGATCTCCGCAGCGATCGACCGGAAGGCCCTGCTCGAGGCGATCTGGGGCGACTACGGCACGGTGAACGGCTCGATGGTGCCACCGACCGACCCCTGGTACGAGGACCTGACGAGCGTCAACGCCTACGACCCCGCGAAGGCGAAGGAGCTGCTCGCCGACGCCGGCCACGCCGACGGCTTCACGTTCACCCTCGACACCCCGTCGTACGACCCGCACCCGGCCGTCGCCCAGTACCTGCAGAGCGCGCTGCGGAAGGTCGGCGTGACGATGGAGATCAACACGATCAGCGCCGACGAGTGGTACACGAAGGTGTACCAGCAGCACGACTTCGAGGCGACGCTGCAGGAGCACGTCAACGACCGCGACGTCGTGTTCTACGGCAACCCGGACTTCTACTTCGGGTACGACGACGAGACGGTGCAGCGCGACATCGCGGCCGCCGAGCAGGCGACCTCCGAGGACCGGCAGACCGAGCTGCTCGCCCAGGCGAACGAGCAGATCGTGCAGGACGCCGCGAGCGCGTGGCTGTACCTGTACCCGCAGATCGTCGTGTCGGACAAGGACGTCACGGGATACTGGAAGAACGGGCTGAACTCGCAGTTCCCCGTCTCCGGCATCACCGTCTCCTGACCCGCGCGGACCGCCGCACCCCGCATCCCGCACCCAGCACCCCCAGCAAGGACCCGCACCACCGCATGACCGCCTACGTCCTCCGCCGCCTCGGCATCCTCGTGCTCTCGCTCGTGGTCGCCCTGGTCGTGGTGTTCGCGCTGCTGCGGATCCTGCCGGGGGACCCGGCGAACGCGCTGCTCGCGGCGAACGCCACCCCCGACCAGATCGAGGCGGCGCGGCGCCAGGTCGGCTCGGACCTGCCGTTGACGCAGCAGTTCGTGCAGTGGGTCGGCCAGGTGCTGCACCTCGACCTCGGCACGTCGTTCACGAGCGGCCTGCCGGTCCTGCCCGACCTGGCGCAGCGCCTCGTCGTGACCGTCCCGCTGACGCTCATCGCGTTCGTGGTGGCCGTCGTCGCCGCGTGCCTGGTCGGGTTCGTCGCCGCGGCCCGCGCCGACCGCTGGTACGGCGTGCTGCTGTCCGGGGTGACTCAGCTCGGCATCGCCGTGCCGGTGTTCTGGATCGGCATCCTGCTCGTGCAGGTCGTGTCGCTGCGCTGGGGCCTGCTGCCGTCGAGCGGCTTCCCCCGCGACGACTGGACCTACCCGGGTGACGCGCTCGAGGCGCTCGCACTGCCGATCGTGACCGTCGCCGTCGTGATGACCGCGTCGATCGCCCGGTACGTGCGGAGCGCCGTGCTCGACGTGCTCGGGGCCGACCACATCCGGACGGCCCGGGCGCTCGGCGCCTCCACCGCCTCGGCGTTCCTGCGGCACGGCGTCCGGTCGGCGGTGGTGCCGGTCATCGCGGTGCTCGGCATCGAGCTCGCCTCGACGTTCCTCGGCGCCGTCGTCGTCGAGAGCGTCTTCGCCCTGCCCGGGCTCGGCAGGATGCTCATCACCGGCATCGAACAGCACGACTACCCGAGCATCCAGGGCGTCCTGCTCGTCTCGACGGTCGCCGTGCTCGTCATCGGCTTCGTCGCCGACGTGGTGCAGCGCGTCGTCGACCCGCGCCTGCGCGCGACCGTCTCGGGGAACCGATGAGCGCCCGCCGGTCGGTGTCCCTGACGGTCGGGACCGTGCTCGTCGGCGTCGTGCTCGTCGCCGCGCTCGTCTCGCTCGTCTGGACGCCGTACTCGCTGTACGACACGACGGGCGGTCGGCTCACCCCACCAGGGGCGGCGCACTGGCTCGGCACCGACACCCTCGGCCGCGACCTCGCGACCCAGCTGCTCGTCGGCGCCCGCATCGCGCTCGCGACGGGGGTCGGCGCCGTGCTCGTCGGCGGGGTCCTCGGCACCGCCGTCGGGCTCGTCGCGGCCTTCGCCCGCCCCTGGCTCGACGACACGCTCTCGGCCGTGCTCGACATCGTCATCGCGTTCCCGACGCTGCTCGTCGCGATGCTGCTCGTCGCCGCCCGCGGTGCCTCGCTCGGCACCGCGATCGTCGCGATCGGACTGGTGATGGCGGCGGTCGTCGCCCGGCTCGTCCGCATCCTGGTGCGCCGGGTGCTGCGGCAGGACTTCGTCACCGCATCGCGCACCTCCGGCACCTCGTGGCCGCGGATCGTCGTCGAGCACGTGCTGCCGAACGTCTGGCCGACCCTCGCGGTCAACCTGGCGCTGCAGTTCGGGCTCGCGGTGCTCGCCGAGGCGAGCCTGTCCTACCTCGGGCTCGGCGCCCCGCCGCCGAACGCGTCGTGGGGTCGCATGCTGCAGGACGCCCAGCAGACCGCCTTCGAGGCGCCAGCCGGCGTCCTCGCCCCCGGCCTCGCGCTCGTCGCCCTCGTCATCGGGGCGAACCTGCTCGCCGACGGCCTGCGCGACGTCGCGGACCCGACCCGTCGCCGGCGGCGGGCGGCGCGCCCGGCCGACCCGCGCCTCCAGACCGACACAGCGGCCAGCGCAACCACCGCGACCGGCGAGACGGACGGGAGGCCCGAGTGAACCCCGCCATCGAGGTCACCGACCTGCGCATCACCACCACCGACGGCGCGACGCTGGTCGACGGCGTCACCTTCGCCGTCGACGACGGTGCCCGCCTCGGCATCGTCGGCGAGTCCGGCAGCGGCAAGTCCCTCACCGCCCTCGCGGTGATGGGGCTGCTGCCGCCCGGACTCCGCGCCGAGGGATCGGTCCGCGTCGGCGGCGTCGAGGTGCTCGGGGCCCCGGAACGGACGCTCCGCGGCATCCGCGGCGCGGCCGTCGCCCCGGTGTTCCAGGAGCCGATGACGGCACTCGACCCGCTCATGCGCGCCGGTGACCAGATCGCCGAGCCGCTGCGGCGACACCGCGGCCTGCGCGGTGCCGCGCTCCGCCAGGCCGTGCGCGACGCGATCGACGACGTCGCCCTGCCGGACCCGGAGCGGGTCGCCGCCGCGTACCCGTGGGAGCTCTCCGGCGGGCAGCGGCAGCGCGTGGCGGTCGCGATGGCCCTGGCGTGCCGTCCGCGGGTGCTCATCGCCGACGAGCCGACGACCGCGCTCGACGTGACCGTGCAGGCCCAGGTCCTCGACCTGCTCGACCGCGCCGTCGCCGACCGCGGCATGGGACTGCTCTTCATCAGCCACGACCTGGCCGTCGTCGCCCGCACCGTCGACCGCGTCCTCGTGCTCGAGCACGGCCGCGCGGTGGAACAGGGCGACGTGCGCCGGGTCATCGCCTCGCCCGCCGAGCCGTACACCCGCCGACTCGTCGCGAGTGCACGCGCCCTGCAGGACGCCCTCGACGCCGGACGGGGGAACCCTTCGTGACCGTGCCCACCACCACCACCACGCCGCCGCTGCTCGCCGTCGACCACGCGTCGTTCGCCTACCCGGGGCGGAACGCCGCACTCGCCCTCGACGACGTCTCCTTCGCCGTCCGCGCCGGACAGCACGTCGGCATCGTGGGGGAGTCCGGTGCCGGCAAGACCACCGTGCTGCGCATGCTGCTCGGCCTGCAGGCACCGGACTCCGGCACCGTGACGTTCGACGGCGCACCCCTGGACCTGCGCGACCGTGCCGCGGTGCGGCGGTTCCGCGCGGCGGTGCAGCCGGTGTTCCAGGACCCGTACTCGTCGCTCGACCCGCGCCAGCGCGTGGACCGCATCGTGGGGGAACCGCTCCGCTCCCTCGGCGTCGCGAGCGGGTCCGAGGCATCCGACCGCGTCGAGGCCGCGCTCCGCGACGTCGGGCTCGACGGCGACGCCGGTCGCCGGTACCCGCACGAGTTCTCCGGCGGGCAGCGCCAGCGCATCGCCATCGCCCGCGCCGTCGTCGCGGGGCCACGGGTGCTCGTCGCCGACGAGCCGGTGAGCGCGCTCGACCTGACGACCCGGGTCGCCGTGCTCGAGCTCTTCGAACGTCTGGCGGCCGAGCACGGGATGACCATCGTGCTCGTGTCGCACGACCTCGCCGTGGTCGCCCGGCTGTGCGCCGAGACGGTCGTGCTCCGGCGCGGCCGCATCGTCGAGCAGGGCGCGACCTCGCGCGTGCTCGGTGCGCCCGAGTCCGCCTACACGAGCGCGCTGCTCGACGCGGTGCCGCGGCTGCCGCGCTGATCGACCACCGGCCCAGGGTGGCCGGACGCAACCGACGGGCCGGTCCTGGGGATCCCTAGGTGATCGTCGTTGCTGCGCACATACTCAGCAGACCGAGACTGCGCGCTCGTCGTCGACGACCCCTCGCCTCTCCGACAGGCAGGCATCCCCGATGACCAGACGCCCACGCACCCTGGTGCTCCTCGCGACGACGATCGGACTGGCCGCCGTCGGCGTCACCGGCACCGGCGCGACCGCTGCCTCGGCGGCGACCGTCATCGACGGCCCCGTCGGTCTGGGCACCGCAGCGCCCTACGGCGTGCTCGGCGCGAGCACCGTGACGAACACCGGTCCGACCGTCGTCACCGGCGATGTCGGGGTCTCGCCCGGCACCGCGATCACCGGCTTCGACGGAGCGCCCGGCGGCTCCGCCAGCGGGACGATCCACCGCGGCGACGCCGTCGCCGACCGCGCGCAGGACGCCACCACCACGGCCTACGACACCGCGGCGTCGCTCACCCCGACCACGACGGGCCTCACCGAGCTGAACGGCCGGTCGCTGGCACCGGGCGTGTACCGCGGGGACTTCCTCCAGCTCGCCGGCGGCGGCGCGCTCACCCTGGCCGGCGACGCCGACTCGGTCTGGGTGTTCCAGGCCGGTTCGACCCTGACGATCGGCGACGCGAGCCGGATCACCATCACCGGCGGCGCGTCGTCCTGCAACGTCTTCTGGCAGGTCGGCAGTTCGGCGACCATCGGGTCGGCGGCGCAGTTCCAGGGCACCGTGCTCGCTCGGCAGTCGATCACCGCGACGACCGGCGCCACCGTCGCCGGGCGGCTGCTCGCCCGCGCCGGTGCCGTGACCCTCGACACGAACACGATCACCGCCCCGACCGGCTGTCCCGCCGACGGCACGACCACGGAGACCACCGCTCCGGAGATCACGTCCGGCACGCCCTCGTCCGGAACCGTCGGGACGGAGTATTCGTTCCCCGTCACCGCGACCGGCAGCCCCGCGCCGACCTACACTGCGACCGGACTGCCGGACGGCCTGGTCATCGACAGCACCACCGGCGTCGTGTCGGGCACCCCGACCACCGCCGGCACCTCGACGGTGACGGTGACCGCGGACAACGGCACGGCACCGGCCGACACCGCGACCTACGTCGTCACGATCCGACCGGCCGCGACCGCGACCGCCGTGCCGAGCGTCGCCCCGAGCGCGACGCCGACCACCACTCCGGGAGCGACCACTCCGGCCGGCGGCCCGTCGGCGACCACGGTGCCCGTCGTGGGCGGTGGGACCGGTGAGCTCGCCTACACCGGTTCCGGGAGCGTGCTGCCGGGCAGCCTCGCCGCCGCAGCCCTCGTGCTCACCGGTGCGGTGGTGCTGACGGCCCGCACCCGTCGTCGCCGCGGCCAGACCCGCTGACGCAGGGGAGACCTGGGCAGGCGACCAGCGGCGCCCGACGGAGGTCGGGCGCCGCTGGTCCGTGACCTCGGCGTCGCTGGTCAGTGCTCCGGCACGCCCAGCGCGTCGCGGGGCTGGCAGCGCGGACACCACCAGGTGCGCCGCGGAGCGGAGCCGACGACCTCGATCGCATCGCGACCGACGACCGCCGTGCCGCAGCGCAGGCACGGCCGACCCGCGCGGCCGACGACCCAGTGCCGCTCGCCGCGCCGGAGCGAACCCGTCGTGACCTGGTAGGCGTCCGGGACGGTCGCGGAGCGGACGAGCATCCGTCGCGCGGACGCGAGCAGGGCAGGCACGTCGACCGTGCCGATCGGTCGGTCGGGGTGCAGCCCGCGCACGAAGCCGAGCTCGTTCACCCAGAGGTTGCCGAGCCCCGCGACGTTCCGCTGGTCGAGCAGGGCCGCCCGGACCGTCGCGTCGGGGTCGGCGAGCAGCCGGCGTGCCGCCTCGGCGGCGTCGAAGTCGTCGTGCAGCAGGTCGGGTCCGAGGTGTCCGACGACGCTGTGCTCGTCCACGGTGTCCACGAGGTCGACCACCGGCAGGTCGACACCCCAGACGGTGCGGCCGTCCTCGAGGCCGAGTCGCACCCGTGCCCGACGGACGACCTCGACCGGGGGCCGTCGACCCGGTCGCGTGGTCGTCCACGACCCCTGCATGCGCATGTGGGTGTGCAGGGTGGTGCCGTCGTCGAAGCGGGTGAGCAGGTGCTTGCCGTGCGTGGCGTGCTCCAGGACCCGACGGCCGGCGAGCGAGCGGCCCGCGGCGCCGCCACCACGGAGCTCCCCGCGCACGACCAGGGCGCCGTCGACGGCACGCAGGCGCGCGGCCAACCGGAACACGGAGTCACCCTCGGGCACGGCAGCACGCTACGACGGACGACCGACACCGTGCGGCGGCCGCGCGGCTGCGCGGCCGGGGTGTCCGGTCAGACCGGGCGGTAGATGGCGATCGGCGGCGTGCCGTCCTCGCCGGCGTCGTGCCCCTGCCCGGTGGCCAACCACGTACGGCCCTCGTGCTCGATGGTCGTCGGCAGGTCGCCGTGCACCAGGATGCGCACCGCGGGTTCGTCGCCGTCGAGGAGGTCGACGCCGTGCGCCTCGGTGCCGCCGGGGTTGTCGTGGACGTAGCTCATGGGACGATCGAACTCCGCGACGCCTGTGGAACGCCGGGAGCAGCGGGGACACGCCCGGTTTCCGCCCGGATCCCACGACCGGCACCCCGACCGGGTAGAGTGTGCACGTACGCGGATGTGGCGCAGTGGTAGCGCATCACCTTGCCAAGGTGAGGGTCGCGAGTTCGAATCTCGTCATCCGCTCGGAACAGCACGAAGGCCCCGGTCACCAGACCGGGGCCTTCGTCGTTCCGTGGCCGCGCCAGCGGGCACCACGCCCGCAGGGGCTCGGTCAGCCGGCGCCGCCGAACCGCTCGGCACGCACGTCGGCGGTGTCGTGGCCGAGCTCGTCGAGCCACTGCAGCACCTGCTCGACGAACGGCGTCGAGCCGCACACGTACACCAGCGCCCCGGTCTCCGGCGGGAAGACGGCCTCGGCGAGGCGGTCACGCGTGAGCCGGCCGGCCGGTGCCACCGCACCGTCCGGTGCGCGTCGGGAGTGCACGACCGTGACGTCGAGCGGCGCCGTCGGCACCGCGGCGGCGCGTTCGAGCTCGGCGCGGAAGAACAGGTCCTCCGGGGTGCGCACCGAGACGAGCAGCCGGAAGGGCGTCGGGTCGGCCGCGTCGGCGTGCGCCGTGGCGATCGCGGCGAGCGGCACGATGCCCGAGCCGCCGGCGATGAGCTGCACGGGGCGCGTCGACTCGCCGGGACGCCACACGAACCAGCCACCGAGCGGGCCCTGCACCTCGACGGCGTCGCCGACCTCGGCCGCGTCGACCAGGAAGGGGGAGACCTCGCCGTCCTCGACACGATCGACCGCGAGCACGACCGTCCCGGCTCCGCCGGAGGACGCGAGTGAGTAGGAGCGCGACGCCTGGTAGCCGTCCTCGGCCGTCAGCCGCACGTCCACGTGCTGCCCGGGCGCACTGCCCGGCCAGCCGGGGACGTCGAGGACGATCCGGCGGGCGTTCGGGGTCTCGGGCGCGACCGCGGCGATGGTCGCCGGGTACCAGGCGGGGCGGCGACGCGACCCGGGTGCGAGCGTGGGGGTGGGGTCCGTCACCAGTAGCGCTCTTCCTTCCACGGGTCGCCGTGCATGTTGTAGCCGTTCTGCTCCCAGAAGCCGGGCTCGTCCTCGCCGTTCATGACGATGCCGCGCACCCACTTCGCGCTCTTCCAGAAGTACAGGTGCGGCACGAGCAGTCGCGCCGGGCCGCCGTGCTCCGGGGTGAGCGGGGCACCGTCGGCCTCGAACGCGATCCAGGACCGCCCGCCGAGCAGCTCGTCGAGGGGCACGTTCGTGGTGTAGCCGCCGAAGCTGTGCACCATGCAGTGGCCGAGCGCGGTGTCGACCTGCGCGAACAGCTTGTCGAGCGGGACGCCGCGCCACGGCATGTCGAGCTTCGTCCAGTGCGTGACGCAGTGCACGTCGACGGTGACGTCCTCGACGCCGAGCGCGCGGACCTCGTCCCAGGACCACTCGTGCAGGCCGGACTCGGTCCGGATCGAGAAGCTCCACGTCTCCGGGGTGACGGTCGGCGTCGCTCCGGCCGACATCACCGGCCAGTCGGCGACGAGTGTCTGCCCGGGCGGCAGCCGGGTGTCGTCGCGGTCACGGCGGCGTCCGCCGAAGCCCCTGGTGAACGTGGCCATCGTGCTCCTGTCGTCCGCGGTCGCGTCTCGTCTGCGGCGGAGCCGGTCGCTCCATCCCAGTCGATCATGCTCCACGCGGGCGGCTCGGGTGCGCGCGACGCGGTCTCCGGACCGATGCGCGCCCGGAGCGCCGCCCGCCGCTCTTGTGGGCAGGTGAGGCTTGCCTTACCGTGGCAGCATGGCCCGGACCCGGCGACAGCCCACCGATCGCGTGCTCGTCGCCGGTGGCGCCGAGGACCTGCCGGAGATCCGTCGCCGCCTCGAGGACCTGCCCGAGAACGCCTACGGCCAGGTCTTCGTCGAGGTCGCCCTCGACGAACAGGTCTGCATCCTGCCCGCGCCGCCCCGACTGACGGTCACCTGGCTGGTGCGGTCCACCCGCGGCTCGCTCCTGCCGTCACTCGTCCTCGCCGACCACGGCGAGCTCCTGGCCGGGGCACTGGCCGGCTGGGCCGCCGAGTGGTGCGTCCCCGGCTGCGAACCGCGCACCGCCGTGTGGGTCGGGCTGGCCGACAGCCCGTGGGTCGAACGGGCCCGGTCGGTGCTCCAGATCGAGCTCGCCGACGCCGGCCAGCAGGTCGAGGTCGAGTACGGCGGGTGAGGTGAGCCTGCCCTTCCGAAGGCCAGCCTGGGCTTCGGAAGGGGAGCCTGCGCTTGCTTGTGCTGCGTCCGGACAGGGCGCATGGTGGTCCCCATGAGCACGCACAGCAGCAGCACCAGCACGGACGTCCGCACGTCGACCGCCGCGTCGTCGACCCCGTCGCCGTTCTCGACGACCCCGGAGCTCGCGGCCGGCGTGGCCCAGTTCCTCGCCCCGGTCGTCATCGACCTCGAGGCGATCGTGGTGAACGGCAAGCAGGCGCACTGGCACGTGCGCGGCCGCAACTTCGTCGGGGTGCACGAACTCCTCGACCAGGTCGTCGAGCACGCGCAGGAGTACGCCGACACCGCCGCCGAGCGGATCGTCGCGCTCGGCCTGCCGGTCGACGCGCGCCTGACCACCGTCGCCGCGCGCACCACCGTGCCGCCGCTGTCCGAGGGGTTCCAGCACTCGGACGTCACCATCACCGAGGTCATCGCCGAGATCGACGCGGCCCTGCTGCAGGTCCGCCGGGCCGTCGAGGGTCTTGACGAGGTCGACCTCAACAGCCAGGACGTCGCGATCGAGATCGAGCGCGGGCTGACGAAGGACCGTTGGTTCCTGCAGGCGCACCTCGCCGCCTGAGCCCGCCCGCACCGGGCGGGGCCGCTCACGGGCCGCACGTGGTGGGTGCTACCGTGCGGCGTCCGCCCACTCGTCGAAGACCACGTCCGGCGCGTCGACCCGGCGGTCGACCACGGTGGTCGGGGCCTCCAGGTGCACGGCACCCGAGGGCAGGATGCCGACCCCGCCGAACCGCTCCATGACGCGCCACTGGGCCACGACGTCCTCGCCGGCGTGGTCCGGCGGCAACACGTCCCAGAACCGGAACCCGCCGACGTCGTCGAGGGCCTGCCGGTCGTAGAGCACGCAGGCACCGACCCAGGCGACGCGGTACGGCACCCAACCGCCCGGCGGCACGTCGAGGTCCGCGGCGAGGTGCGTCGGGTTCGCGGCGTTGTGCAGCGACCACCGGTCGAAGCCCGGTGTGCCGCGGCGCACCACCTCGGGGACGACCGGGCCCTCCCAGCGTTCGAACACCGCCGTCTCCTGCGGCCGACGGTCGTGCAGGTAGGACAGGCCCTGCACGGCGCTCCCGACGAAGCCACAGTCCAGCGTGCGCAGGGCGTCGAGCATCCGCCCGACGGAGCCCGGCTCGAGCCAGACGTCGTCGTCGAGGAACAGCACCGCCGGTGCGGTGGCGTGGTCGAGCAGGAACTGCCGGTGCTCTGCCAGGCCGCGGCGTTCCGGGTGGGTGAGGAGCGTGACGGGCCGTCCCTGGGCCTCCAGGACGCGCAGCATGGCGGCGACCGCCGGCGCGGTGACGGCCTCGCCACCCGCCGACTGGTCGCTCACCACGACGCGGAACGCGACGTCCGTCTGGGCCGCGAGGCCGGCGAGCGTCGTGGCGAGCTCGGCCGGCCGGTCGACGGTCGGCACGAGCACGTCGACGTCCACCCTGGTGGTGTCCGCTGGATCGGGCTCCGTCGCCCACGACCCGGACCAGCGGGCGGTCACGGTGCCGGGTCCGGTTCGGGTCGGGCCGCGGCCTCGCGGATGCGGCGCACCACGGCGGTCGTGGAGTGCTCGGCGACGTAGTCGACCATCACGACCTCGCCGCCGTACCCGCGCACGACCTCGGTCTCGCTGAGCATCTCCGGCGAGTAGTCGCCGCCCTTGACGTAGACGTCCGGACGCAGGCGCTCGATGAGGGGGATCGGCGTGTCCGTCGGGAACACCGTCACCAGGTCGACGCACGCGAGCGCGGCGAGCACGCCGGCGCGGTCCTCGGCCGTGTTGATCGGCCGCTCCGGACCCTTCAGACGGCGCACCGAGTCGTCATCGTTGAGCGCGACGACGAGCAGGTCGCCGAGGTCACGGGCCTGCCGCAGGTACGTGGTGTGCCCGCGGTGCACGACGTCGAAGCAGCCGTTCGTGAAGACGACCCGGCGGCCGGCGGCTCGGGCGGCCTCGACGGCGATGGCGAGCTCGTCGTGGTCGACGACCGTGGCGGCGGGTGCCGTGACGGACTCGAGCAGGGCTGCGGCGCTGCACACCGAGGTGCCGGCCTCGCGCACGACGACGTCGGCGGCGGCCTGCGCGACCGCGACCGCGTCGCGGACCGGTGCGTGGACGGCCAGGGCCACCGTCGCGGTGGCGCAGAACGTGTCGCCGGCGCCGGACGCCTGCTGCTCGGAGGCGGGGACGGCCCGGGTGCGGAAGCCGCGGTCGCTGCCCGGCTCGAGCAGCACGGTGCCGTCCCGGTCCAGCGTCACGACGGCGTTGCGGGCGCCGGTCCGGGCGAACACGTCGTCGCGGGCGTCGAGGACGGCGGCGACCCGGTCGGTGCCGGTGCCGAGGTCGCGGCCGAGGAGCGACGCGGCCTCGCCGGCGTTCGGCGTCACCAGGTCGGGGTGCAGCCCCGCCCAGCGGGTGAGGTCGTGGGCGTCCACGACGACGGCGTCCGGCCGGTCGCGGTCGAGCACGGGGACGATGTCCTCGGCGCGGACGCCGAGGCCGTAGTCGCAGACCACCGCGGCGTCCGCCGAACGCACGGCTCGGGCGACGGCGTCGGCGAGCTGCGCCTGGTGGTCGTCGGTGGGGGTGCGGGCGAGGTCGTCGACGCGGACGACGACGCGGTCGCCGCCGACCACGCGCGACTTGGTCGTGGTGCGGGCACCGGGGATGACGACGAGGAACGCCGTGTCGACACCGGCGGTCTCGAGCCGCTCGCGCAGCACGTCGCCGGCCTCGTCGTCGCCGACGAGCCCGACCATGCGGACGCGGGCGCCGAGCGCGCGGGCGTTGACGGCGGTGTTCGCCGCGCCGCCCGGCACCGCGATGGTCTCGGTGACCCGCACGACGGGGGCAGGGGCCTCGCGCGAGACGCGCTCCGCTTCGCCGACGGTCCACCGGTCGAGGATGCAGTCGCCGATCACGACGACGAGCGGCTCGCGGTCGTCGACGGTCGCCACGAAGTCGCGGACGAGCCGCACGTCGGTGCTCACGCGGCACCGCCGGCGGTGCGCGGCTGGGCCGGTTCCAGGTGCACGACGGTCATCGTGGTCATCTCGTCGAGCAGGTGCGGGCCGTAGCCGAACCCGGCGCCCGAGGCCCCGCGCGGCTGCGCGCTGCCTCCGGGGGCCCCGCCGAAGACGGCGTTCACCTTGACGGTGCCGACGGGCAGCTCCGCCGCCGCGCGGAGGGCGTGCCCGGTGTCGTTGGTGAGCACGGTCGCCGCCAGGCCGTAGCGGTCGGTCGCGGCGAGGCGCAGGCCCTCGTCGAAGTCGTCGACGACACGGACGGGGGCGATCGGACCGAAGGTCTCCTCGGTCATCACGAGCATGTCGTCGGTGCAGTCGGTCAGCACGGTGGCCGGGTAGAAGGTGCCGGGGCCGCCGGGCGTGACACCGCCGGTCAGGACGGTCGCGCCCTGCTGCCGGGCGTCGTCGACGTGTGACTGCACGGTCTGCCGGAGCCGGTCGTCGACGAGCGGCCCGTAGGTCACGGCCGGAGCAGCGGTGCGACGGTCGGCCTCGGCGACGAGCGCCGCCACGAACGGCTCGGCGACGTCACGGTGCACGTACACGCGCTCGACGCTCGTGCAGATCTGGCCGGTGTTCGCGAAGGCACCGAGCGCGACCTGAGCCGCGGCCCAGGCCGGGTCGACGTCGGCGTCGACGACGACCGCGTCGTTGCCGCCGTTCTCGCGCACGACGTGGGCGCGGGTGCGCAGTGCGACCTCGCTGAGCCGGTCGCCGGTCGCGGTGGAACCGACGTGCGCGTACACGTCGATGCCGTCCTGCTCGAGGAGCAGCTCACCGGTCGCACCGTCGCCATCGACACCGACGAGCACGCCGTCGGGCAGGACCTCGGCGAGCAGGGCGTTCAGCCGGGCGATGGTCGCGGGGGAGCGCTCGCTGCCCTTGTGCACGACGGTGTTGCCGGTGACGATCGCTGCACCGAGGATGCCGCACGCCACGGCCACCGGGTCGTTCCACGGGGTGAGCGCGAGGACGACGCCGCGGGGGTGCGGGACCGCCCAGTCGGCGGCACCGAAGCCGCCGCGGAGCGCCTCGCCGCGGTGCACCGGCCCGAGCTCGGCGTACTGCACGAGCGTGCCGACGCCGGCCTCGACGCCGCCGAGCGCGTCCCCGGGGACCTTGCCGGTCTCGCGGGTGTTCAGGTCGGCAAGCTCCTGCGCGTGCGCGCGGACGTGCTCGGCCGCCGCACGCAGCAGGGCACCGCGTTCCGCCGGTGCGGTGCGGGCCCACGCGGGTGCAGCCGCCCGGGCGCGGGCGACCGCGTTCCGGACGTCCTCGTCGGACGAGCGGGGGTGGTTCGAGGCGACGGAGCCGTCGACCGGGTCGATCACCACGAGCTCGGCTGCGGCGGCGGGGGGTGCGATCGTCATGGGGTCCTTCCGGGGACGGGCGGGCCTCTCACGGTGCCCGGAAGTCGCTGGGTGTGGTCTCGGCATCGCGCTTCTCGACCATCCGGGCACCGGACTGGGCGTTCGACCGGGTCCCGACCGGTAGACGGGAAGCGTGCAACAGATCGGTGTGGGCGGAAAACGGTTCGAGGGTGTCGAGGAGATCGCGGTGCTCCGCGGCGGAGGACTGGGGGACCTCATGTTCGCCGTCCCGGCGCTCGAGGCCCTGGCCGCGGCGTACCCGGCCGCCCGGATCACCCTGCTGAGCACCCCGGTCGCGCCCGCCGTGCTCGAGGGCCGGACCGACGCCGTGCACGCCTTCGAGGAGCTCCCGGTCTCGCCCGGCGTCCGGGACGCCGGCGACGACGCCCCGTCCCTCGAGGACTTCACCGCGCGGCTGCACGGACGCTTCGACCTGGCCGTGCAGCTCCACGGCGGCGGGCGGAACTCGAACCCGTTCCTGCTGCGGCTCGGCGCCCGGCACACCGTCGGCACCGCCACCGAGGACGCCGAGGTCCTGGAGCGCTGGGTCCGCTACGTCTACTACCAGCACGAGGTGGTGCGGGGGCTCGAGGTCGCCTCGCTCGCCGGCGCCGAGCCGGTCACCCTCGACCCGCGCGTGCACGTCACCGAGGCCGAACGCGCCGCCGTGCGCACCCGGCTCGGCGTCGCCGGCCGGCTGGTCGCCGTCCACCCCGGCGCGACCGACCCGCGCCGCCGCTGGAGCCCGGACCACTTCGCCGCGGTCGTGCGCGCCCGCCTCGAGGCCGGCGACGACGTCGTGCTCGTGGGCGACGCCAGCGACGTCCCGGCCGCCGAGGCCATCCGCCGCGCCGTCGGCGAGGACCGCGTCCACGACCTGACCGGGTCGTTGCCCCTGCGCGAGCTGCCCGCCGTCCTCGCCGCCGCCGACGTCATGGTCGGCGACGACTCCGGCCCGCGCCACCTCGCCGTCGCGGTCGGGACACCCACCGTCGGCGTCTTCTGGTTCGGCAACGTCGTGAACGCCGGCCCGATCGACCGAGGCCGCCACCGCGTGCACATGTCCTACGTCACGCGCTGCCCGGTCTGCGGCATCGACGTCACCCAGGTCGGCTGGACCGCGGAGCGCTGCGAGCACGACCCGTCCTACGTCGACGAGGTCCGACCCGAGGCCGTCATCGAGGACGTCGCTGACCTGTTGCGCACGCTCTGAGGGCGGGGGCGGGGGCTTGCCCGCGAAAGCGACAGATTGCTGCGAACGTTCCGCGCGGATCTGTCGCTTCGGTGGGGCGGTCTCGCGCGGGCAGTCGGGAACTGTCGCTTCGGCGGGGTGGTCGCGAAAGCGACAGTTGCACGCGAATGTTCCACGCAGGTCTGTCGCTGTGCCGGGGTGGTCCCGTGCGGCGCGACGAGATCTGTCGCTTCCCCGGGGTGGTCGCGTCCGCCTGCCGGGCGGGAGGCACGGCGCCCGTCCGGCACCGTCCCTCCCGCCCGGCGGTCGCCAAAGCGACAGTTCCACGTGAACGTTCCACGTAAGTTTGTCGCTTTGCCGGGGTGGTCCCGTGCGGCGGGGCGGATCTGTCGCTTCCCCGGGGTGGTGGGGCCCGCCTGCCGGGCAGGAGGCGCGGCGCCCGTCCGGCACCGTGCCTCCCGCCTGGCGGTCAGGGAAGCGACAGTTCCAAGCGAACGTTCCACGCAGGCCTGTCGCTTTGCCGGGGCGGTCGTGCGCGGTGGGGCGGGATCTGTCGCTTCCCCGGGGTGGTCGCGTCCGCCTGCCGGGCGGGAGGCGCGGCGCCCGTCCGGCACCGTGCCTCCCGCCCGGCGGTCGCCAAAGCGACAGATCCCTGCGAACGTTCCGCGCGGATCTGTCGCGTTGGCGGGGTGGTCGCGCGCGGCGGCACGGGATCCGTCGCTCCGGCGGCATTGACGGCGCGGCCGGCCACGGTCGGCCGCCCGAACACGAGTGCGAACGCGACAGGACCCCGCGGGAGATCCGCGGGGTCCTGTCGCGTTCGCGTGGGGCGAGGGGCCTACGGCCAGCTCGGCTCCGTGGCGGGCATGATCGAGAGCTCGCGGATCTCGCAGCCGGCCGGCTGCGACAGGGCGAAGATGATCGAGTTGGCGACGTACTCCGGCTCGATGAGCTGGGCGTCCGGGCCCGGCTTGTACTGCTCGGTGCGGTCGGCGAAGAAGTTCGTCCGCATGCCGGCGGGGATGACGTTCGTGACGCCGATGCGGCCCGCGGTCTCGGCGGCGAGGGCCTGCGAGAAGCCGCGCACGCCGAACTTCGACGCGGAGTAGGCGGTGCCGTGGCCGACGCCGCGCAGGGCGAGCGACGACGAGACGGTCACGACGCGGCCGTGGGTGGCCTCGAGCGCGGGCAGTGCGGCGCGCACGACCGAGGCGGTGCCGATGAGGTTGACCGCGACGATCTGCTCCCACTTGCCCGACGAGATGGCGTCGATCGGTGCGGGGGTGTCGATGCCCGCGGCGGTGACGACCGCGTCGAGGCCGCCGTGGCGCTCGGCGGCGTCCCGGACGGCCTGCTCGACGGCCTCGGTGTCGGAGACGTCGACCGCGACGGCGTCGACGCCGTCGGCGACCGCGTCGACGCGCAGGTCGAGCACGATCGGGGTGCCGCCGGCCTCGGTGACGGCCGCGACGACCGCGGCGCCGAGTCCGGAGGCGCCGCCGGTGACGAGGACGCGGCCGATCGGGGTGGTGGGGACGGGCATGTGGTTCCTTTGCATCAGGACTTCGTGGGGACGTGGTGCAGTGACGTCGTGCGGTTCCGCCGGCGGACCGGCGGGGAGGTGTCGGTCAGCCGACGTGTTCGAGGGCCGCTGCCAGCCGGGTCGTCGAGCGACCCGGGTGGAACGGCACGGTGACGACGCGCCCGCCCCACTCGGCGAGCGTCGCCGACTCGGGCAGTTCGGCCGCGGTGTAGTCGCCGCCCTTCGCCCAGACGTCGGGGCGGAAGCGGCGCAGGGCCTCGTCCGGGGTCTGCTCGTCGAACACCACGACGGCGTCGACGCAGTCCAGGGCGAGGAGGAGCTCGACCCGGTCGTCCTGGGTCATGATCGGCCGGTCGGGGCCCTTCAGCGCTCGGACCGAGTCGTCGGAGTTCAGGCAGACCACGAGGCAGTCGCCGAGCGCCCGCGCCGCGGACAGCGTGCGGGCGTGTCCGGCGTGCAGCAGGTCGAAGCAGCCGCCGGTCGCGACGACGGTGCCGCCGGCGCTCCGGACGTCGTGCACGACGCGGAGGGCGTCGCGGTCCGCACCGGGCACGGCGATCGGTGCCGGGCCGGCGTCGGCGAAGAGCGCGGTGACGCCGCCGGCGGCCAGGTACTCCGAGGCCGCCTCGACACCCGCGGTCACGGCGTCGGCGACGTCGAGACCGGAGGCGAGCGCCACGGCGACGCCGGCGGCGAGCCGGTCGCCGGCGCCGCACGGGTCGCCGGCGGTGACGGAGGGTGCGGGCACGAAGCGGCTGCCGGACCGGTCGTCGGCGACGATCGCGCCGCGGTCGCCGAGCGTCACGGCGACCGCGCCGGCGCCCCAGCGCTCGACGAGGGTCGCGGCGGCGACGGTGGCGAAGGGCACGCCCTCACCCGGCAGGTCGGTGAACCGGCGCGCCTCCGAGGCGTTCGGCGTGGCGACGGCGACCCCGCGGACCGGTGCCGCGCCCTTCGGGTGCGGGTCCCACACGACGGGGATGCGCGACGCGGTGGCGGTCAGTGCGGCGCGCATGGCCTCGGCCGACGCGACGCCGCGACCGTAGTCGGCGACGACGACGGCGTCGACGGTGTCGAGTACCGCGGTCATCGCGTCGGTGACGTCCGGCACGGGCGGGGTCGCGCAGCCCTCGTCGATGCGGACGAGGGCGTGGTCGACGACGCGCACGCGGGTCTTGACCGGCGTCGGTGCACCCGACGGACCCTCGACGATCGTGACGTCCGGCAGCAGGTCGCGGATCTCCTGCGCGCGGATGTCGTCGCTGAGCACGGTGACCAGGGTGACGTCGTGGCCGTCCCGCGCGAGCATCGTCGCGACGAGACCGGCCCCACCGGCGCGGCGATCGTCGGTCGTCACGTCGACCACGGGCACCGGGGCGTCGGGGCTGAGCCGTTCGCTCGTGCCGGAGACGTCGACGTCGAGCAGCGTGTCGCCGACGACGGCGATGCGGAGCGTCCGAGCCGGCTGGACCGACCGGGCGCTCATCGGCGGCCGCCTCGGCGCAGCGCGGGCTCCATGGCCCGGCACAGGGCGTGCACGAGCACGAGTTGGGCCTCCTGCACGTGTGCGGACGGCCCCTCGATGGCGATGACGTCGTCGACGGCGTCGGCGAGGGGGTTCGGGCGGGGACCTGTCATGGCGATGGTCCGGGCCCCGACGGCGCGGGCGGCCTCGGCGGCGCGGAGCAGGTTCGGGCTCTTCCCGCTCGTGGTGAGCAGGACGACGACGTCGCCGGCGCGGGCGTGCGCCGACACCTGGCGGGCGAACACCTGGTCGAAGCCGTAGTCGTTGCCGATCGCGGTCACGGCTGAGGTCTCGGCGTGCAGGGAGATCGCCGAGTAGGCTGGCCGGTCACCGTCGAAGCGGCCGGTGAGCTCGGAGGTCAGGTGCTGCGCCTCGGCGGCGGACCCGCCGTTGCCCGCGGCGAGCAGGCGACGGCCGGCGACGAGTCGCGCGGCGATGTCGTCGGCCCAGTCGGCGATGTGGCCGTGGTGGTCGACGAGCGACGCGATCACGGGGACCGACGCGGCGATGTGGTCGAGCACCGCGCGTCCGCTCGCGGTGGTCGTCTGCTCGTCGATCCCGGTCTGCTGGTCGATGGTCATCGTGCGCTCCGCTCCGTCGGCTGTGCGGCACGGGCGACCCGGCCGGCGTGGGTGGGGGATCCGGTCGCACGCGTGCGTGCGGCCGTGGTGGGTGCGGTCGCGGCGGGGACGGCCCCGGCGAGGAGCCGCTCGTAGACGCGCTCGCTGTCGGCGGCGACCTTCTGCCAGGTGTAGCGCGACTCGGCACGCTCCCGTCCGGCGCGGCCGTAGGCCTCGCGGCGCTCCGGGTCGTCGAGCAGCGCACCGACGGCGGCGGCGACCGCGGCCTCGTCGCGCGGCGGGACGTGCAGGCCGGTGCGGTCCTCGACGACGGTGTCGATGAGGCCGCCGACGCTCGAGGCGACGACCGGGCGTCCGCAGGCCATGGCCTCGAGCGGCACGATGCCGAACGGCTCGTACCAGGGGGCGCACACGACGACGTCGGCGCTGCGGTAGACCTCGGGCATGTCGTGCTGGCCGAGCTGCCCGCGGAAGGACACGTGGTCGCGGATGCCGAGCGAGCGGGCCAGGGCGTCGAGCCGCTGGTACTCCGGGTCGTCGACCAGGTCGGCACCGGCGACACCGGCACCGCCGACGACGACGAGCTCGACGTCGCGGCCCTGGTGGACGAGTTCGGCGATCGCGGCGATGGTCGTGCCGACGCCCTTGCGCTGCACGAGACGCGACGCGGTGAGCACCCGCAGGGCGCGGCCGCGTGCCTCGACGGGGCCGTCCGGCCGGAACAGGGTGGTGTCGACGCCGCACGGCACGACGGAGATGCGCTGCAGCGGCACGCCGAGGGTCTTCAGCTCGAAGGCCTCGTCGGAGCAGGTCGCGATGACCTGGTCGACGGTGCGGCCGACGGCCGGCTCGACCCACTCGCGCTCGTCGGGGCTCGTGTCCGCCGACCCCTGGTGGCGCCGCTTGACGACGCCGAGGGCGTGGAAGGTGTGCACGACCGGGATGCGGACGCCGCCGGTGCGGGTCTGCACCTGCGTGACGGCCTCGAGGGCCGCGTGCCCGGACATCCAGAAGTGGGTGTGCACGACGTCCGGACGGTCGACGAACCACTCGGCGGCGAGCACCGCCGCGAACGTGCCCATGTAGGGGAACAGGTCGTCCTTCGGCACGTGTCGGGCGGGCCCGGCGTCGACGTGCACGACCTCGACGCCCGGACGCAGGAGCACCCGGACGGGCTGCTCGGCGTCGTCGCGCCGCGTGTACACCGTGACCTGGTGGCCACGGTCGGCGAGTGCCCCGGACAGCTCGGCGACGTGCACGTTCTGCCCGCCGGCGTCCACTCCGCCGAGCACGGCGAGCGGACTCGCGTGCTCGGACACCATCGCGATCCTCATCGCAGGCTCCCTTCGAGCGCGGCTCCCGTCGCGCGGTTCCGTCGTGCCGCCCGGTCGACGGCGTCGTCGAGCAGGTCGTCCCAGTCGGCGGTGAAGCGACCGAGTCCGTGGCGGGCGAGGGCGGCCGCGCGCGCGACCGCGCCCCGGCGTCGGGCCTCGTCCGGGTCGTCGAGCAGCACGGCCGCGGCGCGTACCAGGTCCTCGACGTCGGTCGAGACCGCCCCGGCTTCCGGGGGCACGGTCCTGGCGGCGTCCGTGGTGGCGAGCACCAGCACGGGCATCGCCATGTGCATGGCCTCGATGAGCGACAGGCCGAGCGAGGTCCACCGGTTCGGGTGCACGTAGGCACGACGCTCCGCGAGCGCGGCGTGCATCGGGTCGCTCGGCACGTCGCCCAGCGCGACCACGCGGTCGCCGAAGCCGAGCTCGGGCAGGCGCTCGGCGCCCATGCCCCAGACGTCGACCGGTGCGACGGCCGCGAACCGGGGGAGCAGGTCGGTGCCGACGACGCGGTTGCGGCGGACGGGTTCGTTGATGACGACGCCGAGTCGGTCGAGCGTGCCGGAGTACAGCGGGCCCGGGTCGACGACGCCGTGCTCGACGACGGTGGTGCGGGTGTTCCCGCAGTCCCACATGAGCGCGTTCCAGTGCGTCACGTGCGCGATCGTCAGGTCGTCACGGTCGCGGAACGGGTGCAGGCTGTTCGGCACGTCGACGCGGGGCGCGTTGTGCTCGACGAAGACCATCGGCACGTCGCGGCCGCCGAGCAGGCGACGGGCCTCGTCGTACTCCTCGGTGCGCTGGAGGACGACGACGTCGACCTCGGCGTCGGCGACGTCGGCCGGGTCGATCTCGATCGCGTTGTCGGGCCAGGCTCGGCCGCCGCGGCCGAGGCCCCAGCCGTCCCGGGCCGGGGTGGTCGGGATGAGGTACTCGTGCTGTCCGCGGACGAAGGCGTCCATCCAGCCGCCGTGGACGTGCCAGACGAGGATCCGCATGCGTGCTTCCGTTCGGGTCGAGAGGGTCGTGAGGGCCCGCGAGCGTCCGTCCGGAGGACTCGGGACGCGGACCGGGCCTTCGCCGGACGCTACGCACTGGCTTCTGGGCTGCCCCGCAGACTTCTCCGGTCCATCCGTCAAGCGCGGAGGAGCAGCCGATCGTGCGCTTCCAGGACGTCCTCGACGCGCACCGTGGACAGGCACGGGTGCCCGGGGACGGGGCACTCGCGGGCGCGGCTGAGGCGGCACGCCGCACCCTGGTCGCCGAGCAGTTCGACGTGCGGTGCGTACGGCGCCCACTTCGCCGCGGGCACGACGGGGGAGAACAGGCTGACGATCGAGGCACCGACCGCGGCGGCGAGGTGGGCCGGCCCGGTGTTGCCGACGACGACCACTTCGGCGCCCGCCAGGACGGCGGCGAGCTCCGCCGGACTCGTGCGACCGCCGAGGTCGATGCCGGTCTCCCCGGCGACGGCGGCGGTGAGGGCGCGTTCGCCCGGTGAGCCGGTCACGACGACGGGGACGCCGCGCTCGGCGTAGGCGGCCACGAGCGCCCGGTGGTGGGACTCCGGCCAGGACCGTGCAGGGACGCTGGCCCCCGGGTGCACGACGACGTACCGGTCGAGCGCGGCGACGGCGTCGGGCAGGGTCGCGTCGGTCAGCACCGCGAGCCGGCCGTCGTCGCCCGCGGGCAGCGGGAACCCGGCGGCGTCCGCGATCCGCAGCGCGCGCTCGGGCTCGGGGATCTCCTCCGGCAGGTCCTCGCCCGGGCGCAGGCGCACGTCGAGCAGCGAGCCGGGGTGGTCCACGGACGCACCGGACACCCGGGGCACACCGGCCAGCCGCAGCAGCACGGCGAGCGGCAGCGGGGACTGGTGGAAGGACGTCAGCACGACGGCCTCGTCGGGGCGTTCCTCGGCGACGAGCGCGCGGAACTCGGCGAGGACCGCGTCGTCGATCGGGCGTGCGGTCTCGGTCACCCACGGCGCCGCCCATACCCGCAGGCTGTCGACGCCCGGCAGCAGACCGCCGGCGGGCGCGCCCTGCGGTCCGCACAGCATCGTGACGTGCGCGGCCCGGGCGGCGACGGCACGGACGGCCGGGCCCGCGACGAGCACGTCGCCGAACGAGTCGAGCCGGGCGACGAGGACGCGCGGCCGGCTCACGCCCGTGCCGCCGCGACGTCCGGACCGGCGAGCCGGGTGGCCGCGCGGGCGATCACGAGGGCGACGGCCTCGTCGAGTCCGCCGGCCACGGTGGTCGCGGCGTCCACCTCCTGCTGCCGGGTGCGCGGGGTCGGCACGAGGACGCCCTGGGCACCGGCCGCCTCGGCCGCTCCGACGTCGGCGCCGATGTCGCCGACGACCACGAGGGACTCCGGCGGCAGGCCGAGACGCTCCGCGGCCTCGAGCACCATCCCCGGCCGCGGCTTGCGGCACACGCAGTCGTCGCCGGCGTCGTGCGGGCAGACGCACCAGACGTCGAACGGACCGACGAGCTCGTCGACGCGGGCGTTCGTCGCGTCGACCTGGTCACGGGTCGCCATGCCCTTGGCGACGACCGACTGGTTCGTGACGACGCCGACCGCCAGGCCGGCGGCACGGGCGCGCTCGACGGCGCGGCGGGCACCGGGCACGGGCACCACGAGGTGCGGGTCGGCATTGTAGGGGACGTCCACGACGATGGTGTCGTCGCGGTCGAAGAGCAGGCCGCGCACGGTGCGGTCCGGATCGAGGGGCATGACTCCGGCGTACCGACGACCACCAGTGCAGTGCCCCAGGAACAGCCAGGGAACGCGGTCGCTCCGCGGTGCACCAGGCGTTGCCGTCTACCATCGCGGCGGTGACCGCCCTCGAGAGCCTGCCGCCGTCCGACGGCCGCCCCGAACTCCTCGTCCTCCGTGCCATCAAGCTCGGCGACCTGCTCGTCGCCGTCCCCGCGCTGCGGGCGCTGCGTCGTGCCTTCCCGGACCACCGCATCACGCTCGCGACGACGGCCTGGCTCGCGCCCGTCGTCGAGCTCGTGTCCGGCGTGGACGTGCACCTCGCCCAGCACGGACTCGACCACCCGATCGCCGTCCCGACCGGGACCGTCGACGTCGCCGTCAACCTGCACGGCGCCGGCCCGGAGTCGTCCGACCTGATCGCCGCGCTCGCACCCCGTCGCGTCATCGGGCACGCCGACCCGACGCACGGCTACGACGGACCGGAGTGGCCCGAGGGCGTGCACGAGCGCGACCGGTGGGCGGACCTGCTCACCTGGCACGGGATCCCCGCCGACGCCGACGACGTCGCGATCGACCGTCCGGCGGCCCCGCCGGCCGCCGCGGACGGCGCCGTCGTGCACGTGGGTGCCTTCCACGGTGCCCGGCACTGGCCGACGGACCGCTTCGCCGAGGTGGTGCGCGGACTCCGCGACCGCGGCCTCGACGTCGTCCTGACGGGAGGCTCGGCTGACGTCGAACGCGCAGCTGCCGTCGCCGACGGGGCCGGGCTGGCGCCGGAGGCGGTGCTGGCAGGTTCCCTGGAACTGCAGGACTTCGCCGGCGTGGTCGCCGCCGCCCGCGTCGTCGTCACGGTGGACACCGGGGCGGCGCACCTCGCGACCGCCTACGGCGTCCCCTCGGTCGTGCTGTTCGGCCCGGCACCGCCCGAGGCGTGGGGCCCGCCGGCCTCCGGCCCGCACATCGTCCTGACCGACGCGTCGGTCCGGCGCGGCGACGTCTTCGCCGAGGACCCGGACCCGGCGATCCTCGCCGTGCAGGCGGCCGACGTGCTGGACGCCGTCGACCGGCTCGGGGTCAGCCGGGTGACCGCTCAGCCGACCGGCCTGTAGCGTCGACCGAGAGCCACCCGGACCCGCCGGGGGCTCGGAGGGAGCACCCGTGTTCGAAGCTGCGGACATCCGAGACTGGATCGGCCTGCCGGTCGTCGACGAGGCGGACGACAAGGTCGGCACGCTCGAGAGCATCTACTACGACACGGCGACGTCCGAGGCGTCGTTCGGTGCGCTGACGACCGGCATGGTCGGCTTCCAGAAGCTCCTGTTCGTGCCGCTCGTCGGCGCGACCGTGACGCCGAAGCACCTGCGCGTGACCTTCCCGAAGAAGCTCGTCAAGGACGCTCCGTCGATCCCGACCGACGGGCAGCTCGAGGCGGAGACCGAGCCGGTGCTGTACCAGCACTACGGCCTCGAGTACCGCACGGGCAGCGGTGGCGAGCGTCGTCTCGGACGCCGCTGACCCGGACCCGTCCCGCACGTCCCGATCCCGACCCGCCCGGAGGCCGCAACTGCTCCGCTCCACCAGGACGCTGCTCGCGGTGCTGTCCGCGCTCAGCGTCGTCGGCCTGGTCGTCACCGGGGCGGCACCGGGCGTCGGCACCGCTGCGTCGGCCGCCCCGATGTGGCCGGTGCCGCAGCCGTACCCGGTGACGTCGGACCCGGCCGAGCCGCTCGCGGACCTGCCGCCGGGCAGCGAGTACGTCGCGCTCGGGGACTCCTACTCCGCCGCGTACGGTCTCCGCCCGCTCACCGGTCTGCCGACGACCGCGTGCGTCCAGTCGGCGCGGGACTACCCGCACCGGCTGGCCGCGCGGTTCGGGCTCGCCCTGACCGACGTCACGTGCGCCGGTGCCACGAGCACCGACGTCGTCTCCGGACACCAGTTCGCCGGTGTCCCGCCGCAGATCGAGGCACTGTCCACCCGCACCCGGCTCGTCACCCTGACCATCGGCGGCAACGACGCGGACCTGTTCGGCACCGCGGCCTCGTGCCTGGCGCTCTCGGCGCACGGTCCGGTGTTCTCCGGCCGGGACGCGCCGTCGTGCGCGAGCAGCCTGGTGCGGGACGGCGTCGACCAGCTCGGTGTGACGATCCAGTCCCGGGTCGCGCTCGGCGTCGCCGACACCCTGGCCGCCGTGCGACGGGCGGCGCCGAACGCCGTCGTGGTGTTCCTCGGGTACCCCGCGATCTTCCCCGACGCCGAGCACACCCCGGCGAAGGGGTGCTTCCGGTCGGCGCTCGACCTCGGGTCGCTGACGGGCTCGTTCCCGTCGGACACGTTCCCCTTCACCGACCGGGACGTCGCCTACCTGCACGACGTGCAGGAGCAGCTGAACGAGGTGTCCCGCACGGCGGCCGACGCCGCCGGGGTCCGCTTCGTCGACGTGCTCGCGGACACCGCGGGGCACTCCGCGTGCGCCGCCCGTGACGACCGCTACGTCGCCGGCGTCACCCTGACCGGCACCGGCGACCTGCGCCGCATCGACCTCGAGGCGGGCGCGCTGCACCCGAACGGCCGCGGGGTCGCGTACCTGACCGACCGTCTGGCGACCGTCATCGGCGCCCTCGCCGGTTGACACCCGACCCGCGCGACGCCCGACCCGCGCGACGCCGGAGCCGCGCGTCGTCGGACGCGGGCGGTCCGGCGGCGGTGATCCGGGCCTCCCGGCCGACCGGTCGGTAGGGTCGCGGACGTGGTGGTGAGCGCCGGACTGTTGCTGCACCGGGCCGGACCGACCGGGCCCGAGGTGTTCCTCGTGCACATGGGCGGGTCCTTCTGGCGGAACCGGCCACGGGCGTGGTCGGTGCCGAAGGGACTCGTCGAGGGCGACGAGGAGCCGCTCGCGACCGCGTTCCGCGAGTTCCGCGAGGAGCTCGGCGTCCGCGCTCCGGTCCGTGCGGACGACGTGACCGACCTCGGCGAGGTGCGGCAGGCGTCCGGCAAGCGCGTCCGGGTCTTCTCGGCACCCGCACCTCGTGGCTTCGACGTCCCGACGGTGCGGAGCAACACGGTGCGGCTCGAGCTGCCGCGCGGATCCGGGCGGTTCGTCGACGTGCCGGAGGTCGACGACGCACGGTGGGTGGGGCTCGACGCAGCCCGCGACCTGCTCGTCGCCGGGCAGGTGCCGCTGCTCGACCGCATCACGATGTGACAACGCACCGGACGAGCGTCGGACGCCGTGGTTAGCCTGGCCGAGCGTCGGGCGGGCCGTCGCGGACACCAGGGGAGTACCGATGCGGCGCTGGCGCACCATCACGGCGGGGTTGACCACCCTCGCACTCGGCACGGGGCTGGCGATCGGTGGTGCCACGACGGCGTCCGCCGACCCGGCGGGGGACTGGGGCACGTTCACCCTGAGCGGGGCGAGCAAGGACTACACCGGCACGATGACCCTGGCCGGGTTCCCGGAGACCACGTTCACGTCGAACTCGCGGCAGTCGACCGTGGTCAGCGGGGCGTCGACGTGGCAGTCGGCGGACACGCCTGCAGGGGCGGCCTACGGCACAAGTCGGGGCCAGACGTACATGAACCAGCGGCCGAACGTCGACCGCCCGAACGCACAGAGCGCGTCGACGACTGTCTACACGTTCGCTGAGCCGACCCCCGGCGCCGAGAGCTGGTCGATCGTCCTCGGAGACATCGACGCCGACCAGGTCACGATCTCGGCCACGGTGCAGGGCGGTGCCGCGGCGACCGCCGACCAGCTTGGCTACCAGGGCTCCTACAATTCGTGTTCCCTCCCCGGCCAAGTCGGTTGGTCGTGCTCGCCCGATCCGGACGGAACAACGGGTCAGGACAACCCCACTTGGGATGCAGGCACCCGGACGCTCACGGGGAACGCCGCGGCGAACGACACTGCGGGCGCCACAGGTTGGTTCACCCCGACGGTGTCCCTCACCAGCCTGACGATCGCGTACCAACAGCGCAGCGGCTTTCCGGTCTATCAAACGTGGTTCGCGAGCCGGACCGCTGCAATCTCCGGGGTAGTGAAGCTCGATGGAACACCGATCCCTGGCGCAACCGTGACTGCAACGGCTCCGCGCGGCACCGTCTACACGACGACTACCGACGCTGATGGGAAGTACGCGTTCCCGTTCCTGCCGGTCATCGCGAACTACCGAGTGGAGGTCGCAGAGCCACCAGGGGCGGACGGTAGCGGCGTCGCGACCGGCGTGTCGTTGGCGAAGGATGGTGTTCCCGGAGGGTCCGATGAGGTCAGGAACTTCGCCTTCACCTCGCCCGCGGACACGACCTCGATCATCGGCACCGTCGAGGACGAAGCCGGCAACCCGGCCTCGAACGTCCCCGTCGTCGTCGACGTGCCGAACGGCGATCCGGTCATGACCACGACGAACACCGACGGCGTCTACGTGGTCTCCGACCTGCCGGCCGACGCGGCGGTCGACGTCTCGGTCGTCGGTTCGGAGGCCGACCCCACGACGGTGGACACCGGTGACGCCGGCGTGCCGGTGGTGCCGACCGACGCGATCACCGCCCCGCCGTCGGTCATCGCGACGGTCACGGGTCGCGTGACCCTCGACGAGGCCCCGGTCGAGGCCGGCCAGGTCGTCGAGCTCCTCGACGCGACGGGCGCGGTCGTCGGTTCGACCACGACGGACGCGGACGGCCGCTACACCTTCGCCACCGTCGCCGGCACCTACACCGTCCGCACGACGGTCCCCGTGCCCGGTGCGACCGGCGACACCACGAACACCGGCGTGACCGCGGGCGTCGGGGACACGGTCGACTCCGACCTGCCCTTCGAGTCGCCCGCCGAGCCGGCGGTCATCACGATCGACCAGCCCGGCACCGTCACGGACACGAACGGCGAGCCCGTCGATGCTGTGACGGTCGTCGCGACCCCGGAGGAGGACGACGCCGGTGGCCCGGTCACCGTGGTCACCGACGCCGACGGTGCGTTCGACCTCACCGGCCTGGCACCGACCACGACCTACGAGATCGCCCTCGACGTCGACGGCGTCGAGCCCGAGACGATCGTCACGCCGGACACCGGCTCGGCGACCCCGCTCGCCTTCGTGGTGCCGGCCGCCGAGACGACCCCGCCGACGAACCCGTCGCCGAGCGCGACCGCCGCGCCCGTGCCCTCGGCCACGCCGACGGTCCCGGGCGGCTCGGCGAACATCCCCGTGGACGACCCGTCCGACGCCGCGAACGGAGGGCCACTGGCCTACACCGGCGCCGACCTGACGCCGGGCCTCATCGCTGCCGGGGTGCTCGTGCTCCTCGGCGCTGGGCTGCTGACCTTCCGTGCGGTGCGCAACCGCCGCCGGTCGCACCTGCAGGACTGAGCGCGCACGAACGAAGGGCGGGTCGGCTGGTGCCGGCCCGCCCTCCGTCGTGTGCGGTGGGGCGGCGGTGCTGCGAGGTCGCAGGACCGAGGGGCGCGAGCTCGCACGACGCGCCGCGACCGGACCGTCGAGGTCGCTCTTCGTGCCGCTTCAAGCGCGGGGATGCGGCACGTTCTGCGACCTCAGTGCCGCGGGCGCACGGGCCGTGCAGCGGGCGCACCCGTGGGCCGTCCGGCGTACGACGTCGCAGGACACGCCGCGACCGGACCTTCGAGGTCGCACTTCGTGCCGCTTCGAGCGCCGGGATGCCGCACATTTCGCGACCTCGACGCCCCGGCCCGAGCCCGACCAGCCGCCCTCAGCTCAGCTCGGAGCTCCGCCGCTGCGTCCGGATCGAGCCGGTCGCGATGCCGATCGACCCAGTGACGGTCTGGATCGCCCGGCTGACGACGGGGACCGACGTGGTGACCACCGCGAGCGAGGACGTGATCGCCTCGAGCGACGACGTGGACAGGTGCTCCTGGTGGTGCGAGTGCACCGGGAACCCGCGCCGGGCCGCGAGCACGACTCCGAGCGAGCCGACGAGCACTGCGGCACCGGCGAACGGCAGGTACTGCAGCCCGACGAGTCCGAGCGCCTGCCCGCCGATGGCGGCGCCGCCGGCGATGCCGATGTTCGACGCGCCGTTGACGAGGGCGCCGGCGATGTCGGGGGAGACCCCGCCCGAGCGGATCGCGGCTGCCATGAAGAGCGTGCCGGTGGTGCCGTTCGCGGCCATCCAGACGCCGGCGACGACCATCGTGCCGACCAGCGAACCGTGCACGAACGGCAGGGCGGCGAAGGCGACCGCCATCGTGGCGACGGCGACGACGAGGGTCTGCCGCGGTGCCCGGTCGACGAACATGCCGGCGAGCCAGAGCCCGACGACGCCGGTGCCGCCGAGCACGAGCAGCGCGCCGCTGACCAGGGAGGCGTCGAGCCCGGCGTCGATGGCGTACGGGCCGATGTACGTGTAGACGACGTAGTGCCCGGCGAAGAGCAGCAGGTCGGCGACGACGACGGAGAGGAGTCCGGTGCGGGCCCAGGCCTTCGGCGAACCGATGTGCGGCGACGCTGCGCCGCTGACCGCCGGCAGGAAGAGCAGTGCGACGGCGGCGAGCACCGCGGCGGCGACGGCGACGGAGAACACGGCGGGGCGCCAGCCGATGTGCTGCGCGACGAAGGTGGCGACCGGGACGCCGAGCACGAAGCCCAGCGAACTGCCGGAGTACACGAACGCGATCGCCCGACCGGCCAGACGCGGCGGCACGATGCGCGTCGCGTAGGCCGAGGCCACCGAGAAGAACAGGGCGTGGGCGATGCCGCCGACGACGCGGCCGGCGCAGACGACCGCGAACGACGGCGCGAACGCGATCATCAGGTTCGAGACCGTGTAGCCGACGAGGGTCGCGACGAGCACGGTCTTGCGCGGCAGCTTCGCGGTGAACGCGGTGAGCGGCAGCGCCAGGATCGCCACGGCGGCGGCGTACACGGTGACGACGATGCCCATCGTCGCCTCGGAGACGCCGAGGTCGGCGCTCATGGTGCCGAGCAGCCCGACCGGCATGAGCTCGGTGGTGATGGCGAAGAACGTCGCCAGGCCGAGCACGGCGATGCCGACGATCGACTGGCTGGTGACGGTGATCGGCCGCGTGTTCGTCGACACGGCCGAGGTGGTGGTGTTGGTGGACACGATGCTGACCTCCTCCGGGGAACGGCGGAACGCGCGACGACGCCGTCGGGGACGGCGTGTGACCGGGGATCTGCGGGGCGCGCTCGCTGCTGGTGTGGATGATGTGGGTACGACTCCACGGCGAGTGCGCTGATCCAGTCTTGCACGCTCGACGGACCCTGGCGAGGGCCTCCGGGTGATTTCTGGGAGCGCTCCAACGTTTGTCAGCGAAGAGCGAACACGCCCGGCGCGCACGGCCCCGGATCAGTACTCGTTCGTCACCCGACCCTGTACCCCGCCACCGCGGAGCGCGATCGTCAGGGTCCCGCTCATCGACTGCGCGGACATCGACACCGACCCGTGCAGCGCCGCCTCGCGGGGGAAGCAGGCGGAGGTCGACTCGATCCGGTCCGCCGTCGCCACGAGGCAGATCGTCGACCGGTCCGTCCCGACCCCGGCCCAGACGTTCCACGGCGTCTCGAACGACCCGCCGTCGAGCGCCCGGTTCGTGAAGACGAGTCGGGTCGTGTGCAGGCTCACCGGCGCCTCGACCGGCCCGGGCAGCTGGTCGGCGAACGTCTGCGGCATGTCGAGGAGCTCCTCGAGCGTCACGGTCCCGGCGGTCGGCGTGATCGACGGCGCTGCCGGCACCTCCGGCAACGAGGTCCCGACGAGCGTGCCCGCCGCGAAGACGACCCCGATCGCCGCGGCCGCACCGAGCGCGATCCACAGGCGGGGCCGCGCACTGAACAGCGCCGTGCGCCACCGGGGCACCGGCTGCGGTCCGGTCGGGAGGCCCGGCGCACCTCCGCCGTCGCCGCCCACCTCGGCAGCGTGGTCGGGTCCGGCACCGTGGCCGGCCCGGTCGCCGGCGTTCGGCTCCGACGTCGTGCCGGGTGCCTCGTGCGAGGTCGACCACGACGCGGATGCTCCGTCGCCCGACGCGGCTGCCGAGGGTGCTGCGGAGTGCATGGCCGCGCGTGGCGCCGGGTCCCGACCCGCGGCCCGGCGAGGCCACGGGCCCGAAGCCGGACCAGTCGGCACTCCGGGGTCCGCCGTCACGCCAGGAGGTCCCGCCGTGCCCGGGCCTGCGCCCGGACCGGGACCCGAGGTCGTGTCCGGAGCCCGGACGACACCGGTGACGGTTCCCGGGCCCGGGCCCGCTGGAGTCCTCGAACCTGCACCCGAACCCGAACCCGAACCCGGGCCCGCACCCGCGGACTCGTCCGGACGCGCGGCCGTGTCCAGACCGCTCTCCGAGGTCGGGCGAGGGCCGGGGCCGGGGCCGGGGCCAGCCGACCCGAGCCGTGCGTCCGTCCCGGCCCCGTCGGGCGTGGTCGCTGCCGACCCGGCGCCGAACGCTCGTGCCCAGCCGGAGGTGCCCACGCCACCGGACCGCGGCGCCCGACCCGGCCGCGTCGACGAGGCGGGCTGTCCGCTGACCGCGGTCGGGCCTCCTGACCGGTGCCCGCCACCGCGACCGCGCCCGCGCTCGAGGTCCGCCAGCGCGATCCGGGCGCGCGCCGCGGCCTCCGGGGTCGAACCCGCTCCCCAGGCGACGGCCTCGAGCCGTGCCCGTTCCGCATCCACGTCGTCGTGGTCCATGCGCACTCCCGCTCTGCCGGACGTGGGTCCATCGTGGCACCGTCCGTGCGGGTGCGCGCACCCAGAACGAGGGAGTAGGCGTGACGCATGAGCACCGAACCAGCAGACCGGCACGACGTCGACCCCGAGACCCTCGAGCCGCTGAGCCACGACACGCAGTCCGGCGAGGCCGACTACGTCGCGACGAGTCCCGGCGGGTCCGGCACCGAACGCCACGTCCCGACCGCCGACGAGGAGCAGGGTCGCGGCACCGATTACGACCCCGTCGACCAGGGCCCGCAGCAGGAGGGGCAGGGCGGCTGACGCGTCACCGGATCGCGCGTCGGAGCACGGCGCGCTCCGCGGCGGTCCACGTCGCACTGGTGACGACGTAGAGGGCTGCTGCGAGCGGTGCGATCGCGGCGAACACCACCGAGATGAACGGTGCGACCCGACCGACGGTCTCGGCGGCGGCCGTCCCCGGGACGGCCGCTCCGGGCTCCGCCGGGGACACCGGGTTCCACCGCAGGTTCGCGCGCCGGCTCAGTTCGACGACGACCGCGAGCACGGCCAGCAGCAGCACGACCACCCACGCGTGCACCCACAGCGGCGACGTCAGGGTCACGACCAGGGAGTGTCCGAGCGGGACCCCGACGAGCGTGGCCTCGAGCAGGGCGTTCGCGGTGCCGCCGATGCTGCCGTGCGAGAACAGGGCGTAGACGAGCGAGAGCACCGGCGCCTGGGCCAGCACCGGCAGGCAGCCCGCCAGCGGCGAGACCTTCTCGTTCGTGTAGAGCTCCTGCACCGCGCGCTGGAGCGCCGCGGTGTCCTTGCCGTGTCGTTTCCGCAGGGCGGCGAGCAGGGGCGCGAGGCGACGACGGTCGCGTTCCGCGCGGACCTGCAGGACGGCGAGCGGCACGAGTGCGGCCCGGATCGCGATGGTGACGAGGACGACCGCGAGCGCGGCCGAGAAGGACCCCGTGACGGGGGAGAGCGCCGCGGTCAGGGCGGCGAGCAGGTCGGCGCCGCCGTGCAGCAGCGGGCCGACGAGGGGCAGGGTGGACAGGTCCATGACGTTCCGATCGATCGTGGGTGCGGGAGGCGTGTGCGGCCCGACCACCGATCGGTGGTCAGGCCGTGGCGACGACTCCCGGTGCCCGCGAGCGGACCTGTCCGTCGGCGTCCGGGTGGCTCCACGCGATGCGGGTCACGAGGTCCGGGACCGCTCTGGTGACGACGGACCCAGTACCGGCGGCGAGCAGCGTCACGAGCACGGCGAGCAGCACGCGTGCGAGCACGACGGCGGTCACGACCGCGGCGATGCCCAGCGCGGCGACGGTCAGCACGGGCACCACGCCCGGCGCGCCGGACGCCGTGGTCACCGGGAACCCGGTGACCAGCACGGCGAGGATGCGCAGCAGCGACGCGAGGACGGTCATGGTGCGATCAGCGTAGCGCCCGCGTGCCGCGCCGGACAGACGGGTCGCACGGGGGAGGATCACGACATGACCGCAGGTTCGCCGAGCACCCCAGCGACCGTCGCGCTCGAGGCGGCCGGGATCCCCTGGACGCCGCACGTGTACGAGCACCACGAGAGCGCCACCAACTTCGGAGAAGAGGCCGCCGCCGCCCTCGGGCTGCGCGAGGAGCAGGTCTTCAAGACCCTCGTCGTCTCGGTCGACGGCGCCCTCGCCGTGGCGATCGTGCCGGTGGCGAACCGGCTCGACCTCAAGGCGATCGCCGCCGCGGTCGGTGGCAAGAAGGCGACGCTGGCGGATCCTGCCCTCGCCGAGAAGCGCACCGGCTACGTCGTCGGCGGCATCAGCCCGGTCGGCCAGAAGACCCGGCTGCGCACCGTGCTCGACGAGTCGGCGCTGTCGTACGCGAGCATCTTCGTCTCCGGCGGGCGCCGCGGGTTCGACATCGAGGTCGCGCCGACGGACCTCGCGCGCGTCACCGACGCCGTCACGGCGCCGATCGCCCGGACCTGAGTCGGGTCGCCGCAAGTTCCTCGCGCACCCGGGAATGACCCGGGCCCTCCTGCGTTGCATTGAGTCGAAGGCACTCAAGTTCCCCAGGAGGTCCCTTTGCCAGACACGTTCGGCCCGACCGGCGGCAACGACTCGTTCGACGAGTTCCTCGCCCGCCTGCTCGCGGCACAGCGCACCGGTGACCAGCAGCGCGTCCGCGCGTTCGGCCGACCGGTCGACATCACCCGGCTGCTCAGCCGCCGGACCCACGAGCTGCTCCAGCACACCGCCGAGTACGCGGTCGCGCAGGGCCAGCGCGAGGTCGACGCACTGCACGTCCTGCACGTGCTCGTCCGCACCGAACCGTTCGACGCCGTCGTGCGCTCCGCCGGGGTCGACCCCGAGCGCCTCGCCGACGAGATCGAGCAGCGCCTGCCGATGGCGCACGAGCCGCTCGCCGAGCAGTCCGGTCGCCCGGCACTGACCGCCACCGCACAGCGCATCCTCGTCGAGGCGACGCAGGCCGCGCGCGGCTTCGGCAGCACGTACACCGACCCCGAGCACGTCTTCTTCGCGCTCGTGTTGGACCAGGAGACCGTGACCGGGCAGCTGCTCGCCAGCGCCGGCATCACCCCGCAGGTCATGCAGGACTACGCGGCACAGGCTGCCGCCGCCGCGAGAGAGGGGCGCCCCGTCCCCGGAACACCCGATGCCGTCGGCACCGACCAGGCCACCGACAGCGACACCCCGACGCTCGACCAGTTCGGCACCGACCTCACCGCCCGTGCCCGCGACGGGCACGTCGACCCGGTGATCGGCCGCGCCGACGAGATCGAGCAGACCGTCGAGATCCTGCTCCGCCGCACCAAGAACAACCCGGTGCTGATCGGCGAGCCCGGTGTCGGCAAGACCGCGATCGTCGAGGGCCTCGCCCAGCGCATCGTCGACGGTGACGTCCCCGCCCTGCTGCAGGGCAAGCGGGTCGTCGCGCTCGACCTGCCCGGCATGCTCGCCGGCACCCGCTTCCGCGGCGACTTCGAGGAGCGCCTCACGAAGGCGATGGACGAGATCGCGGCGCACGCCGACGAACTCATCGTCTTCGTCGACGAGCTCCACACCGTCGTCGGCGCCGGCGGCGGCGGTGAGGGCGGCGGGATGGACGCCGGCAACATCCTCAAGCCCCGGCTCGCCCGCGGCGACCTGCACCTGGTCGGTGCGACGACGCTGAACGAGTACCGCCGGATCGAGAAGGACGCCGCGCTCGAGCGCCGCTTCCAGCCCGTCACGGTGGGGGAGCCGACCGTCGAGGACGCCGTCGCGATCCTGACCGGCCTCGTCCCGCGCTACGAGGAGCACCACGGCGTCGTCTACACGCCCGAGGCACTGCGCGCCGCCGTCGAGCTCTCGCACCGGTACGTGACCGACCGGCACCTGCCCGACAAGGCCATCGACCTCGTCGACCAGGCCGGTGCACGCCGTCGCCTCGCCCTGTCGGGCGACGTCGACGTCGAGGCCCTGCGTGCCCAGGTCACCGACCTGACGGCCCGCAAGGACCGCGCGGTCGCCGAGGAGCACTACGAGGAAGCGTCCGACCTGCGCGACGAGATCGTCGGACTGGAGGCCCGGATCACCGCCGCCTCGTCGGCGGACGCCACCCGCGCCTCCCGTCCGGAATCCGCGGACACGTCGATCACGGAGGGTGACATCGCCGCCGTGGTGTCACGCGCCACCGGCATCCCGGTGACCCGCCTCGGTTCGGCCGACAAGACGCGGCTCGCCGCCCTCGAGTCCGAGCTGCACGACCGCGTCGTCGGCCAGGACGACGCCGTGCGGGCGATCGCGACCGCGGTGCGGCGCAGCCGGACCGGCATGGGCGACCCCCGTCGTCCGGTCGGCAGCTTCCTGTTCCTCGGCCCGACGGGCGTCGGCAAGACCGAACTCGCGAAGGCCCTCGCGTCGTCGCTGTTCGGTGACGAGTCCGCCATGCTCCGCTTCGACATGAGCGAGTTCGGCGAGCGCCACACGGTGTCCCGCCTGGTCGGCGCCCCTCCCGGGTACGTCGGCTACGACGAGGCCGGCCAGCTCACCGAGCGGGTCCGCCGCAACCCGTACTCGGTGATCCTGCTCGACGAGGTCGAGAAGGCCCACCCGGACGTCTTCAACCTGCTGCTGCAGGTGCTCGACGACGGCCGGCTCACCGACGGACAGGGTCGGACGGTCGACTTCCGGAACACCGTCATCATCATGACGTCGAACATCGGCTCGGAGTTCCTGGCCTCCCGCTCGGGAGCGCTCGGCTTCGCGCCGGTCGGCGCCACCGACGGGTACGCCGAGGACGACCTGCGGGCCCGCGTGATGGGCAAGCTCCGCGAGGCGATGCGGCCCGAGTTCATCAACCGCATCGACGAGATCGTGCTGTTCCGCAAGCTCGACCGGTCGCAGATCGCGTCGATCGTGTCCCTGCTCCTGCAGGACACCGCGCTCCGGCTCGTCGCGCAGGACATGGTCCTGTCGGTGTCCGACGCCGCGGTCGACTGGCTCGCCGAACACGGCTACGAGCCGGAGTACGGCGCCCGTCCGCTCCGCCGCCTCATCCAGCGCGAGGTCGACGACTGCATCGCGACCCTGGTGGTCGACGGCGCGGCCGGCGCGGGCGACACCGTCCGGATCGACGTCGCTGGCGAGACCCTGACGGCGACCGTCGCGGAGCACGCGGCACTGTAGCGACACCGCCCGCACGGGCACCCGCACGACGGCCCGGTACCGGTTCGGTACCGGGCCGTCGTCGTGTCCGCGGGCCGCCGCCCCGACATTCGCGAATGCAATTCCGGAAGAATGTGCGGGAAAGGCTTGCGCTCGGGAATGTCCTGCAGATAGTGTTCGAGCGTCGCGAAAGCCAGCGACCCGAACAGCTCGAGACCGAAAGGGGGCCGACCATGATGATTCCTGCAACCACTCCGTTCCGTGGGATGCGTGGCCGCGTCGGTACCCCGTTCCGCGTCCGCTGACCCGGGGCGTCCGACTCCCTCCCGACATCTCCGTCCGCTGACCTCGTCGTCGCGGACCGCCCGTGCCGAGCCGATCGCAGGCCGATCGCGCTCCGGTCACGGCGGATCCGCCGATCACCGATCGGCCGGTCGTCGCACACCTGATGTGCGACGGTCGGTCGGCGACGATCGGGGTCCGACGGTGTCGAGGTGCAGTCCGGCGCTCGTGGTCCGTGCATTCCCGTACCGCACCGTCCGGCATTCCCTGACGGTCGCGGCGCGCATTCCTGCGCATTCCCGTCGTCGCCCGACGACGGACGATTCCGTCGTGCCCGCGAGCCGGGCAGTTCCGTCGTGCCCGAAAGGCATCATCGTGTCCGTCAAGACCACCACCCGCCCACCCGATCTCCACCCGGCGCCGCGCCGGGTCTCCCTCGCCGACCGACTCGCGCTCCGCCTCGGTCTGGCCCTCATCATCTGGAGCCGCCGCACCCGTCGGGTCCGGCCGCGACCCGACCCGGCGACGCGCCTCCGCCTGCAGCGCGAACGGCAGGCCCGCGAGGACCGCTGGCTGCAGCAGGCCGCCGCCCCGCTGCGCCAGTGGCGCTGACGGCGCCGTGCTGCTGCGGCGCGCGGGCGCTCGGGTGCTCGGGTGCTCGGGTGCTCGGGTGCAGTTTCGCGCGTAGGCAGCTGTTCCGCGCGTGGTGAGGTGTTCCGCGCGTAGGCGGCCGTTCCTTCCGGCCCCCTACGCGCGGTTCCGCTTCCCATGTCGCGTGCGATGGGACGGAACGTTCGTGGCGGGGGTGGGGCGCGCCTCCCGAGCCCGTCGCCGTCGCGTCGGCAGGCCGTTCGTTCCGACTCCCCATGCGCGATTCCGCTTCCCATGCCGCGTGCGATGGGACGGAACGTGCGCGGCGGGGGTGGGGCGCGCCTCCCGAGCCCGTCGCTGTCGCCTCGGCAGTCCGTTCCTGCCGGCCTCCTACGCGCGATTCCGCTTCCCATGCTGCGCGCGATGGGACAGAACGTGCGCGGAGGGGGTGGGGCGTGCCTCCCGAGCCCGTCGCCGTCGGCGGTCTCGCGCATGGTGGGCGGTTCCGCGCATGGGCGACCGTTCGTTGCTGCTCCCTACGCGCGGTTCTGCATCCCATGCCGCCCGCGATGGGACGGAACGCGCGCGGCGGACCGGGCGTCGAACGTCGCACAGTCAAAGTCACCTCGGACCACGTCGCCGCACGGTTCGAGGTGACTTCGGTCGTGCGCAGCGCATCCGCGCCGACCCCACGTCCGCCGCCGCGCGGCCACCGTGTCGGACGCACCCCGGGCCTCCCGTACCGTTGTCGGGTGACCGAAACCGCAGCTGCACTCGTCGAACGCCTCACCGCCCTCGTACCGGACTTCCCGAAGCCGGGGGTGCTGTTCCGCGACGTGACGCCGGTGTTCTCGGACGCCGTCGCGTTCGGCCGCGTGTGCGAGGCACTCGCGGCACCGTTCGCGGTGGGGGCCGGGTTCGACGCCGTCGCCGGCATCGAGGCCCGGGGCTTCGCCCTCGCCGGGGGCATCGCCGCCCAGCACCAGGTCGGCGTGCTGACCGTGCGGAAGGCCGGCAAGCTGCCCGGCGAGGTGCTCAGCGAGCAGTACGCGCTCGAGTACGGCGAGGCCGAGCTCGAGCTCCGGCCCGGGCAGCTGCCCGCCGGCACCCGCGTGCTCGTGGTGGACGACGTGCTCGCCACCGGGGGGACCGGCGCAGCCACCATCACGCTGCTCGAACGCGCCGGCTACCAGGCGATCGGCTTCGCCGCGCTGCTCGAGCTCGACGGGCTGTCCGGGCGCGAGCGGCTCGAGCCGCGCCTGCCCGTCGCGACGCTCGGTGCCGTCCCGGCCTGATCCCACAGGCGCGTCCGCGGGCCCCGCGTGCGCACTAGTCTTGACGCACCAATTCGATCGAGGAGTCCCATCATCGTGACCGAGTCAGTCGCCCCCGCGCCCGCAGAGCTTCCCCAGGCACCCGAGCCCCGGACCGCGACGACGACCACGACGGGCACCGAGCTCTTCGACGGTGAGCGCGGCGTCGTCGCGATCCGTGTCGACGGCGTGCTGAAGGACCTCGCGGCCGAGGTCTTGGCCGGCGAGACCGCCGAGGCCGTCACCCTGCAGGAGCAGGACGGGCTCGACATCCTCCGGCACTCCGCCGCGCACGTGCTGGCGCAGGCGGTGCAGCAGATCAACCCGGACGCGAAGCTCGGCATCGGCCCGCCCGTCACCGACGGCTTCTACTACGACTTCGACGTCGCCGAGCCCTTCACCCCCGAGGACCTCAAGGCGATCGAGAAGGGCATGGACCGCATCGTCAAGCAGGCCCAGCGCTTCCGGCGCGTGGTCGTCACCGACGAGCAGGCGCGCGAGCTGATGGCGGGGGAGCCGTACAAGCAGGAGCTCATCGGGCTCAAGGGTGCGGCGACCGACGGCGACTCCGGCGAGAGCGTCGAGGTCGGCGCCGGCGAGCTCACCGTCTACGAGAACGTCGACCCGAAGTCGGGCGAGGTCGTCTGGCAGGACCTCTGCCGCGGCCCGCACGTCCCGCACACCCGCTGGATCGGCAACGCCGCGAAGCTCATGCGCGTGGCGGCGGCCTACTGGCGCGGCTCCGAGAAGAACCCGCAGCTGCAGCGCATCTACGGCACCGCCTGGCCCGACAAGGACCAGCTGAAGGCCTACCTCGTGCGCCTGGAAGAGGCAGCGAAGCGCGACCACCGCAAGCTCGGTGCCGAGCTCGACCTGTTCTCCTTCCCCGACGAGATCGGGTCCGGACTGGCGATCTTCCACCCGAAGGGCGGCATCATCCGCCGCGAGATGGAGGACTACTCGCGCCGTCGGCACGAGCAGGAGGGCTACTCGTTCGTCTACACGCCGCACATCACCAAGGGCGACCTGTTCGAGCAGTCCGGTCACCTCGGTTGGTACAAGGACGGCATGTTCCCGGCCATGCACATGGACGAGGCACGCGACGAGGACGGCAACGTCACCCGCCAGGGCGCCGACTACTACCTCAAGCCGATGAACTGCCCGATGCACATCCTGGCGTACCGGTCGCAGGCACGGTCCTACCGCGACCTGCCGCTGCGGATGTTCGAGTTCGGCACGGTCTACCGCAACGAGAAGTCCGGCGTCATCCACGGCCTCACCCGCGTCCGCGGCCTGACCCAGGACGACGCGCACATCTTCACCACGCCGGAGAAGATGAAGGAGGAGCTCACCACGACCCTCGACTTCGTGCTCTCGCTGCTGCGCGACTACGGCCTCGAGGACTTCTACCTCGAGCTCTCCACGAAGGACCCGGAGAAGTACGTCGGTGACGACGACGTCTGGGAGATCGCGACGAACACGCTGCGCGAGGTCGCCGAGGAGTCCGGGCTCGAGCTCGTCCCCGACCCGGCAGGCGCCGCGTTCTACGGCCCGAAGATCTCGGTGCAGGCCCGCGACGCCATCGGCCGCACCTGGCAGATGTCGACCGTGCAGCTCGACTTCAACCTGCCCGAGCGGTTCGGCATCGAGTACACCGCGGCCGACGGTTCGCGGCAGCGTCCGGTGATGATCCACCGCGCGCTGTTCGGGTCGATCGAGCGGTTCTTCGGCGTGCTCACCGAGCACTACGCCGGCGCCTTCCCGGCGTGGCTCTCGCCGGTGCAGGTCGTCGGCATCCCGGTCGCGGCGGAGTACGGCGACTACCTCGACGAGGTGGTCGCGAAGCTCCGGTCGCACGGCGTCCGCGCCGAGGTCGACCACTCCGACGACCGCATGCAGAAGAAGATCCGCACGCACACCAAGGCGAAGGTGCCGTTCCAGCTCATCGCCGGTGGCGACGACCGCGACGCCGGGGCGGTCTCGTTCCGCTTCCGCGACGGCCGACAGGACAACGCCGTGCCCGTCGACGAGGCCGTCGACCGGATCCTCACCGCCATCCGCGAGCGCGCGCAGGTCTGATGACCATCCCAGGAGGCACGGATCCCGTCCCCGGGACCGGCCGCGTCGTCGACGTGGCCGGTCCCGGGTCGCGGGCCGCTCCCGACGCGTCGGGCCCGGTCGGCGCGCCGGAGCCGACCGGTGTACCGGACCTGATCGGGGCGGCTGGTCCGGCTGGTGCCGGCGGGGTCGACGACCCGCTCGTGATCCGCGACGCCGCGACCGGCGCCGCGGTGCCGGACGCGTTCCAACGACTCTGGAACCCGCACCGGATGGCGTACATCGACGCCGGGCGCGAGGGCGAGGGCCGCGGCCACCGCGACGACTGCCCGTTCTGCGAGGCACCGCACAAGTCCGACGAGGACGCCCTCATCGTCGCGCGCGGCGAGCACGCCTACGTCCTGCTCAACCTGTTCCCGTACAACAACGGCCACCTGCTCGTCTGCCCGTACCGGCACGTCCCGCTCTACGACGAGGCGACCCCGGACGAGCTGCGCGAGATGGGGGAGCTCACACAGACCGCGATGCGCGTGCTCCGGCAGGTGTCCCGCTGCGACGGCTTCAACATCGGCATGAACCAGGGCGAGGTCGCCGGGGCGGGCATCGCCGCGCACCTGCACCAGCACATCGTGCCGCGGTGGGCCTCCGACGCGAACTTCTTCCCGATCATCGCCCGGACGAAGTCGATGTCGCAGATGCTCGGCGAGACCCGCCGACTCGTCGCCGAGGGCTGGCCCGCACAGCACTAGACTGTCGGCATCATGAGCGACAGCAGCAGCACCCCGAGCACCCCCGGCACCTCGATCACCGGCTCCGACCGCGTCAAGCGCGGACTCGCGGAGATGCTCAAGGGCGGCGTCATCATGGACGTCGTCGACGCCGAGCAGGCCCGCATCGCGGAAGAGGCCGGCGCGACCGCCGTCATGGCCCTCGAGCGTGTCCCCGCCGACATCCGCGCCCAGGGCGGCGTGGCCCGCATGTCCGACCCGTCGATGATCGAGGAGATCATCGCCGCCGTGTCGATCCCGGTCATGGCGAAGGCCCGCATCGGTCACTTCGTCGAGGCCCAGGTCCTGCAGGAGCTCGGTGTCGACTACATCGACGAGTCCGAGGTCCTGTCGCCGGCCGACTACGTCAACCACATCGACAAGTGGAAGTTCACCACCCCCTTCGTCTGCGGTGCCACCAACCTGGGCGAGGCGCTCCGTCGCATCACCGAGGGCGCGGCGATGATCCGTTCCAAGGGCGAGGCCGGCACGGGTGACGTGTCCGAGGCCACGAAGCACATCCGCACGATCAGCAAGGAGATCGCGGCGCTGCGCAACCTCAAGGAGGACGAGCTCTACGTCGCCGCGAAGGAGCTCCAGGCCCCGATCGACGTCGTGCAGGAGGTCGCCCGCACGGGCAAGCTGCCCGTCGTGCTCTTCACCGCCGGCGGTGTCGCCACCCCGGCCGACGCCGCGATGATGATGCAGCTCGGTGCCGACGGCGTGTTCGTCGGGTCCGGCATCTTCAAGTCCGGCGACCCCGCCAAGCGCGCCGCGGCGATCGTCAAGGCCGTCACCTTCCACGACGACCCGAAGGTCATCGCCGAGGTGTCCCGCGGGCTCGGCGAGGCGATGGTCGGCATCAACGTCGCCGACGTCCCCGCCCCGCACCGTCTCGCCGAGCGCGGCTGGTGAGTGCCCGGCCCCGCATCGGGGTCCTCGCGCTGCAGGGCGACTTCCGTGAGCACATCGCGTCGTTGACCGAGCTCGGCGCCGACGTGGTGCCGCTCCGTCGACCGGAGGAGATCGCGTCGCTCGACGGCGTCGTGATCCCCGGCGGCGAGTCGAGCGTGATGGACAAGCTGTCCCGCGCGTTCGGCGTCGCCGCCCCGTTGTCCGAGGCGATCCGCGGGGGACTGCCGACGTACGGCACGTGTGCCGGCATGATCATGCTGTCGTCGCGGATCGCTGCCGGGATCCCGGGGCAGCAGACGCTCGACGTGCTCGACACCACCGTGCGGCGCAACGCGTTCGGCGCGCAGAACGACTCGTTCGAGACCGACATCCCGATGCCGGACCTTGGCGAGGCCCCCGTGCACGCGGTCTTCATCCGCGCGCCGGTGGTCGAGCAGCACGGCGACGACGTGCACGTGCTCGGTGCCCTGCCGGACGGCCAGGTGGTGGCGGTGCAGCAGGGCAACGTCATCGCGAGTGCGTTCCACCCGGAGGTCGCGGGCGAGGACCGCTTCCACCGGCGCTTCCTGGACCTGGTCCGCACCGCCTGACCGCGGAGCGCCGCCGTGCACGGCGGGGCCGAGCGCCGAGCACCGAGCACCGAGCACCAGGCGACGGGCCCCGACCGGCGGTCAGGCGACGCCGAGTGCCGTCGCGACCTGCAGGCCGACGGTGCCCAGTGCCGCGGCGGCGAACACGCCCGCGAGCACGGCGTCCACCACGGCACGCGGTCGGCGTCGTCCGCCGTCAGCGCGCAGCAGCTCCGCCGAGAACCGGAACACGAACACCCGCGCGGCCAGCAGGAGCGGCACCGACCACGCAGCCCAGGAGCCGACGGACGGCGCCGACAGGGCGACGAGGAGCCACGCGGCGAGGGCGGCCAGGCCGCTGAGGAGCGCTCCGCTCCGGTCGCTGTCGTCCTCGCGGCGGCGTCCCCGGTCGGCGACCGTTCCGGCCCACAACCCCGATCGCACCTGGGTCCGTCGACGGGCGATCGTGATCGCGCTCCGCGCGGCCGATTCGAGCAGGAGCGCGACGGCGAGGACCGCGACGAGCGTGGCGACGGGGTCGCCGTCCGGTGGCACGATGCCGGCGAGCAGCACCACCGCGATGCCGGTTCCGACGATCCACGTGACGGCCGTCAGCACGAGGACGACCGGCACGAGCGGGATGCGACGCGCGGTCCGGCGGAGGAGGCCGCGGGGGAACGTCACGAACGAGTTCACCTCGGCCACCAGCACCCAGAGAGCCACGACTCCGGTGACCGCCCAGCCGAGGGCCTTCGTCACCACGTTCGCGCCGCCGCCCGCCGCCACGTGGGCGCCGAGGACCGAGGCGAGCAGCAACCAGGTGACGATCGCCACCGGGATGGACACGAGGTTCCAGACCCCGTGGTCCACCCGGCGGAGGGCCTCCCACGACGTCGGGTGCTGCGCGAGCACCTGGGCCGCGTTGGCGACCCGTCCCGGTGCGTGCATCGCCGATCCCGCCGCGAGCATCACCCACTCGTTGTTCGGGTCGAGTTCGAGGGCGCGGTCGAGGGCGGCCGTCGCCTGCGGCCGGTAGGTCTCGTCCGTCCAGGACAGGGCGCGGTAGCACCCGGCGGCGTCGGCGAGGAGCACGGCGTCGTGCGGGGCCAGTTCGAGTGCCCGGTCGAGGGCGGCCGCGGCCCGCGGCACGTCGGCGAGCGGCCAGATCTGCTCCTCGGTGATGGTGCGCTTGGCCCGAGACCACCGGGTGTGCGCGAAGGCCCAGAGCAGGTGCGCCTGCGCCCAGTCGGGGCTGCGGTCGAGCAGCCGGTCGGCCGCGCGCTTCGCCTCGAGCCGCTCGTTCGTGTTGAGGAGCGCGTTGAGTCGGGTCCACATCGCGCCAGCGTGCTCGGGGTCGATCGCCAGTGCGCGTTCCGCGGCGACCCGGCTCGCCGTGTGGTCGTGCCGCGCCCGTTCCGCTCGGGCGAGCGTCGCCCAGAGCCGCACGTCGTCCGGCGCGCTGGCGACCGCCGCCGCGAGGACCGTCCTGGCTTCGTCGGGGCGCCCGAACCCGAGCAGGGCGTCCGCGCGTTCGACGACGACGTCGACGGCGTCCGGCATCAGAGCTCGCGCTCCTCGCGCAGCCACTCGGCCATGTCGTCGTACTCGCCGCTGCTGTTCGAGTACTCCGCCACGTTGCGGGCGGCCTGTACCCACGGGCCGATGGAGGGCTTGACCTCCTTGAGGGCGTCGCGCAGGTCGGGCATCCGCACCGGTCGCACGGCGCCGGAGCGGATCGAGTCGGTCATGGCCTTCTCGGCCGCGGTCGTGACGAGGTGCTCGAGGTCGGCGCCGGAGAACCCGCGGGTCCGTCGGACGAGGTCGTCGAGGTCGATGCCCTCGATCGGGCGCTTCCGCAGGTGGCCGCGGAGGATCGCCTCGCGGGCGTCCTCGTCCGGCGGGCGCACCAGGACCATCCGGTCGAACCGGCCCGGGCGCTTCAGCGCGGCGTCGACGTCCCACGGGTGGTTCGTCGCGGCGAGCACGTAGACGCCGTCGTTCTGCGAGTCGACGCCGTCCATCTCGACGAGGAGCTGGTTCACGACGTTCCGGAACGACGACGAGGTGTTGCCGCTGCGCTTGCCGCCGATCGCGTCCATCTCGTCGAAGAACAGCACCGCCGGGGCGTGGCGCCGTGCCTCGCGGAAGACGCGGTGCACGTTCTTCTCACTCTCGCCGATGAACTTGTCGAGCACGTCCGTCAGCGTCACGGACAGGAAGTGCGCTCCGAGTTCGCCGGCGATCGCACGGGCCAGGAACGTCTTGCCGCACCCGGGCGGCCCGTACAGCAGCAGGCCCCCGCGGAGCTGCTTGCCGAACGCGGCCGCGATCTCCGGGTGCGCCATCGGCTGCAGGAAGGACTCGTCGATGCGGCGCTTCACGACCTCGAGGCCGCCGACGTCGGCGAGCCGGACGGTCTCGCGCCGGACCTCGACCACGGGGTCGGCGTCCTCGGGCACGGCGGCGACCGCCTCGCCGTCCTCGGTCACCGCCCGCTCGAGGAACGGCGGCTCGGTCGGGTCGGCGATCGACCGCTCGAGCGCCGACCAGTCGATGCCGTCGCCCTGCGCGGACGTCGCCGGGCCCGCCGTCGGCCCACCGCTCCCGGCCCCGCCGGCGGCCGAACCGGGGCCCTCCGAACCGGAGTCCGCCGCACCGGGGCCGTCCGCACCGACAGCTGGCGCCGCAGCGGCGGCCAGGGCGGACGCCCGCACGATCCCGGCGGCCTGCGCGTCGTCCGGTGCCTGCTGCAGCACGGTGCCCGCCTGCTCGATCGCCTCGCCGTGCCGTCCGGCGTCGGCGAGCAGTTCGGCGTACCGCAGGCGCAGCGCGCGGTCCTCGGGCAGCGCGGCGACGGCCGCGGCGAGTGCGGACAACGGATCGGTCATGCGTCCCCCTGGTGGTTCGTTCCCTGCCGCACCATCGTAGGGCGGTGGACGCGACCGACCGCCGGGTCCGCACCGGCGTGACGGAGCCGCGCCGTGCCTCCAGGCCGGTGGACGGCCCGTGGACCGCTAAAGTGGGCGGCACGTTCCGCAATACGCAAGGAGAACCGTGTCCGGGCATTCCAAGTGGGCAACGACCAAGCACAAGAAGGCGGTCATCGACCAGCGCCGTGCCAAGTCGTTCGCCAAGCTGATCAAGAACATCGAGGTCGCCGCGAAGATGGGCGGTGCCGACATGTCCGGCAACCCGACCCTGGTCGACGCCGTGCAGAAGGCCAAGAAGACCTCGGTCCCCAACGACAACATCGACCGCGCCGTCAAGCGCGGTGCGGGTCTCACGGGCGAGACCATCGAGTACACGACGATCATGTACGAGGGCTACGGCCCGAACGGCGTCGCGATGCTCATCGAGTGCCTCACGGACAACAAGAACCGTGCCGCGGCCGAGGTCCGGACCGCGATGTCCCGCAACGGCGGCACCATGGCCGACCCGGGCAGCGTCGCCTACAACTTCTCGCGCAAGGGCGTCATCTCGGTCACGAAGACCGACGGCCTCGACGAGGACACCGTGATGACCGCGGTGCTGGACGCCGGCGTCGAGGACGTCGTCGACCAGGGCGGCGGCTTCGAGATCATCACCGAGGCGAGCGACCTGGTCGCCGCACGCACCGCCCTGCAGGACGCCGGCATCGACTACGACTCGGCGGACGCCGAGTTCGTCCCCGGCCTCAAGGTCCCGGTCGACGCCGACACCGCCCGCAAGGTGTTCCGCCTGATCGACGCGCTCGAGGACTCCGACGACGTGCAGAACGTCTACTCGAACTTCGACATCCCCGCGGACGTCCAGGCCGAGCTCGACGAGGACGAGGGCGAGTAGCCGTGCTCCGTGTGCTCGGGGTGGACCCCGGGCTCACCCGGTGCGGCGTCGGCGTCGTCGAGGTCGCACCGAATCGGCGCGCACGACTCGTCCACGTGACGGTCGTGCGCACCCCGCCGGACATGCCGCTCGAGCAGCGGCTGCTCCGGATCGCCGACGGCATCGCCGCCGAGATCGACGAGCACCGCCCCGACGCGGTCGCCGTCGAGCGGGTCTTCGCGCAGGCGAACGTCCGCACCGTGATGGGCACCGCCCAGGCGGCCGGGCTCGCGCTGCACGCCGCGGCGGCGCGCGGCCTGCCGGTCGGGCTGCACACCCCGTCCGAGGTCAAGGCCGCCGTCACCGGCTACGGCAACGCCGACAAGCGGCAGGTGCAGACCATGATCGCGCGCGTGCTCGGGCTCGACGAGGCCCCGAAGCCGGCCGACGCCGCCGACGCGCTGGCGCTGGCCGTGTGCCATGCCTGGAGGCTCGGGTCACCGGACGTCGGCGGCTCGCGTCCGACGAACCTCACCCCCGCCCAGCGCGCCTGGCGGGACGCGCAGGCCGGCACCGCCGACACCCCGCTCGCCCGGGCCGCCGCCGCGGCCGCCCGGCCGCAGCGTGGCAGGTCGGCGTCGTCGGTGGGCGGCCCTAGGCTCGGAGCATGATCGCGAGTCTCCGGGGCACCTGCATCGACATCGCCGGCTCGGTCGTGGTGATCGAGGCCGGGGGAGTCGGGTACGCCGTCACGGTGACGCCCGCACACGCGCTGACGATGCGCCACGGTTCCGAGGTGTTCGTCCGCACGGCCATGATCGTGCGCGAGGACGAGCACCTGCTGTTCGGGTTCGCCTCGACCGACGCGCTGCAGGTGTTCGACCTGCTCCGCGGCGTCTCCGGGGTCGGACCGAAGTCGGCGATGGGCGTCCTGGCGCACATGGAACCCGCACAGGTCGCGAACGCCGTCGCGTCCGAGGACGACGGCGCCTTCCGCAAGGTCTCCGGCATCGGCCCGAAGACCGCCAAGCTCATCATCGTCGCGCTCTCCGGCAAGCTCGCCGCCTTCGAGCACGCGCCGACCGCCGCGACCGTGTCCGGCACCGCGCACCCCGCCGCCGTCGACGTCGTCGCCGCCCTGGTCGGTCTCGGCTGGCGCGAGGACGCCGCCCAGCGTGCCGTCGACGACACCGTCGCGACCGAGCCGGGCGTCGCCGCGATGGGCACCCAGGCGCTCCTGCGCGCCGCGCTGGGCGCCCTGCGGCCCGCCGGTGCCGGCCGGTGAGCGGCATCACCGCCGCCGGTGCCGAGTCCCCGGAGGAACTCGCGTTCGAGGGCGCGCTGCGACCGAAGTCGCTCGACGAGTTCGTCGGCCAGCGCAAGGTCCGCGGGCAGCTCGACCTGCTCCTCAAGGCGGCCGCGCTGCAGGACCGCACCCCCGACCACATCCTGATGGCCGGCCCGCCCGGTCTCGGCAAGACGACGCTCGCGATGATCGTCGCGCACGAGTCCGGTCGGCCCCTGCGCATGTCGAGCGGACCCGCCATCCAGCACGCCGGCGACCTCGCCGCCGTGCTCTCCTCGCTCGTGCCCGGCGAGGTCCTGTTCATCGACGAGATCCACCGCATGGCCCGCTCGGCAGAGGAGATGCTCTACCTGGCCATGGAGGACTTCCGCATCGACGTGATGGTCGGCAAGGGAGCCGGCGCGACGAGCATCCCGCTCGACCTCGCGCCGTTCACCCTCGTCGGGGCGACCACCCGCGCCGGCCTGCTGCCGAACCCGCTCCGTGACCGCTTCGGCTTCACCGCCCACCTCGAGTTCTACGAGAAGGACGAACTCGAGCAGGTCCTCATCCGCGCGGCCCACCTGCTCGAACTCGACATCGACCGCACGGCCCTGCGCGAGATCGCCGGGCGCTCCCGCGGCACGCCGCGCATCGCGAACCGACTGCTCCGACGGGTCCGCGACTACGCCCTCGTGCACCGCACCACCGACGGCATGGCCGCGGTGCAGGGCGCACTCGACCTGTACGACGTCGACGAGCTCGGACTCGACCGGCTCGACCGCGCCGTCGTCGAGACGATGCTGACCCGCTTCGACGGCGGGCCCGTCGGGCTGAACACGCTCGCGGTGTCCGTGGGCGAGGAGTCCGAGACGGTCGAGTCGGTCGTCGAGCCCTTCCTCGTCCGCGTCGGTCTCGTCACCCGGACCCCCCGCGGTCGCATCGCCACGCCGCTCGCCTGGCGCCACCTCGGACTGACCCCCGGGCAGGGCGCCGTGGCCACCCCGGCGCTGTTCGACGACCAGGACGCCACGGACTGACAGCGGATCACCGGACCGACACACCGCGTCCAGTGCCGTGCCCTAGACTGCTACGGCCCGAAACCGAAATACCAGAGAAGGCATCGCACCATGGACCAATCCGTCATCCTCATCGTCATCATCGTGGCGTTCGCGGCCTTCATGTTCTACAGCAGCCGCAAGCGCAAGAAGCAGCAGGCCGAGATCGCCGACAAGATGGTCCCCGGTGCCAAGGTCATGCTCTCCTTCGGCCTCTACGGCACCCTGCTCTCCGTCGACGACGAGAAGGTCACCGCCGACGTCGAGATCGCCCCGGGCACCGTCGTGACCGTGCACCGGCAGACGCTGTCCCGCGTGGTCGACGACACCGCGAACGACGTCGTGACCACCGCGACGCCCGAGGCCGAGGCGACGACGCCGGCCGAGCCCGGCGTGGTCGAACTGAACGGCGAGCCGGTCTACGGCGAGCGGGTCGAGGACACCGACCCCACGAAGCGCAAGTCCGACGACTGACGCCCTCGACCGCCGGGTCGACTGACCCGGCGGCCCTCCGACGCCGTCGCACGCTGTGCCGACGGTCCTGACAGAAAGACGAGACGACCGGTGGCACGATCGACACCCGTCAAGAAGGCGCTTCGCTCGCTCACCTGGTTGGTGATCCTGATGGCGATCCTCGCCGGCCTGAACACCGCCGCGTCGGTCCTCGCCGGCTCCTCGAAGGACGACACCGACAAGTGGTACCAGGGTGCGAGCTGGGTCCCCGAGCTGGCGCTCGACCTGCAGGGCGGCACGCAGCTGACCCTGGCGGCGCAGAACACCGAGGGTGGCTCCGTCACGCGGCAGCAGCTCGACCAGGCCGTCGAGATCATCCGACAGCGCATCAACGCGACCGGCGTCTCCGAGTCCCAGATCAACACGCAGGGCACGAACAACATCGTCGTGTCGATCCCGGGCAAGCCGGACCAGGCGACGATCGACCGGATCGAAGCCGCGGCGAAGCTGACGTTCCGCCCGGTCCTGTACACCCAGGCCGCGACGAACTCGTCCGTCGGTGACGCCGGTTCGTCCAGCGCCTCGCCGACGCCGTACTCGCCGCCCGCCTCGCTCGCCGCGACGCCGAGCACGAAGCCGACGAACGCGAGCGACCTCGCCTGGGTCACGCCCAAGCTGCAGGACCTGTACACCAACTACGACTGCTCGGCCCCGGACGACGTCACGACGGCGCCCGACGACGAGCCGCTCGTCACCTGCGACCAGGACGGCGCCGGCAAGTACATCCTCGGTCCGGTCGAGGTCTCCGGTGCGAACATCAGCAACGCGACCTCCGGCCTCGGCACCGACTCGCAGGGCACCTCGACGGGCCAGTGGGTCGTCAACCTGACGTTCGACGGCACCGGCACGAAGGACTTCGGGACGGTCACGAACCGCCTCGTCAAGCTGCAGCAGCCGCAGAACCAGTTCGCGATCGTGCTCGACGGCTCGGTGATCAGCGCGCCGACCACGAACGTCGCGATCCCGAACGGCAAGGCGCAGATCAGCGGCAACTTCACCGCCGACTCCGCGAAGACCCTCGCCGACCAGCTGAAGTACGGCGCGCTGCCGATCAACTTCCAGGTGCAGTCGAACGAGAACATCTCGGCGACCCTCGGCACCGCGCAGCTCGTCGGCGGTCTCGTCGCCGGCCTCATCGGTCTGATCCTCGTGATCATCTACTCGCTCATCCAGTACCGGGCGCTCGCGTTCGTCACCGTCCTGTCGCTCGGCGTCGCCGCCGTGCTGACCTACCTGGTGATCGCCATCATGTCCTGGCGCGTCGACTACCGCCTCTCGCTGGCGGGGGTCGCCGGTCTGATCGTGGCCATCGGCATCACAGCGGACTCGTTCATCGTGTACTTCGAGCGCATCCGCGACGAACTGCGCGACGGACGTGGCCTGGAGAGCGCGGTGGAGGCCGGATGGAAGCGTGCCCTCCGCACGATCCTGGCGTCGGACTCGATCAACTTCCTGGCCGCGGTCGTGCTCTACGTGCTCGCGGTCAGCGACGTGAAGGGCTTCGCGTTCACCCTGCTGCTGACCACCCTGATCGACGTGGTCGTCGTCGTGCTCTTCACGCACCCGATGATGCAGCTCATCGCCCGCAGCCGGTTCTTCGGCGAGGGCCACCGGTTCAGCGGACTCGACCCCGCCGCCCTCGGCGCGGTCTACCGCGGTCGCGCACAGTTCCGCGCGCCCGTCGTGGACGGCAAGCGCCAGCGCAGCGCGGGCGAGGCCCAGCGCCGCCAGACCATCGCGGAGCGGAAGGCCCAGCAGGCCTCCGGGCAGGACGGCACCACGCCGGACGGGAAGGACGACTGATGGCCAGCTTCAGCCAGTTCGGCAGCGACCTCTACACGGGCAAGCGCTCGTACGACATCGTCGGGCGCCGCAAGACGTGGTACCTCATCGCGGTCATCGCGATCGTGGTCTCGCTCGCCGTGCCGTGGCTCCGCGGGGGCTACCAGCTCGGCATCGAGTTCACCGGCGGCTCCGAGTTCACCCTCTCCGACGTCCGGAACACCGACCAGAGCATCGCGACGGACACCGTCGAGGAGATCGTCCCCGAGGGCATCCCGCGCGTCTCGCAGCTCGGCACGCACGGGCTCCGCGTGCAGACCGGTCAGCTGACCGACCGTGAGACCACCGAGGTGCGGGACGCCCTCGCGAAGGCGTACGACGTGCCCGACGAGCAGGTCGCCGCGACGTTCATCGGTGCCACGTGGGGCGCCGACGTGCTCGCCCAGGCCATCCGCGGCCTGGTGATCTTCCTCGCCCTCGCCGCCGTCGTGATGGCGCTGTACTTCCGCACCTGGAAGATGTCGCTCTCCGCGATGGTCGCGCTGCTGCACGACCTGCTCATCACGGCGGGCGTCTACGGCATCGTCGGCCTCGAGGTCACCCCCGCCGCGGTGATCGGCTTCCTGACGATCCTCGGCTACTCGCTGTACGACACCGTCGTGGTGTTCGACAAGGTCCGCGAGAACACGAGCCAGGAATCCCACCGCACCTTCGTGCAGTCGGTGAACCTGGCGGTCAACCAGACCCTGGTGCGCTCGATCAACACCTCGGTCGTCGCGCTGCTGCCCGTCGCGGCGATCCTCTTCATCGGGTCGTACGTGCTCGGCGCCGGCACCCTGCGCGACATCTCGCTCGCCCTGTTCATCGGCATCATCGTCGGCACCTACTCGACGATCTTCATCGCCTCGCCGATGTACGCGCACCTGCGCGAGAACGAGCCGAAGGTGAAGCAGGCCGACGCGAAGAAGACCGCCGCTGCGGAGAAGCGCCAGCGCGAGGTCGACGCGGCGACGGCGGACGTCTGATGCCGATCGACGTGCACGAGATCGACGTCGCCGAGGCGCGTCGCCGCCTCGACGCCGGCGCCCGGCTCTTCGACGTCCGCGAGCAGGGGGAGTGGGACGAGGTGCACGCCGCCGAGGCGACGCTCGTGCCGATGTCCGCCCTGGTCGACCGGTGGCAGGAGATCGACGGCGGCGGCGAGCCGGCCGTCGTCGTGTGCCACTCCGGCGTCCGTTCCGCCCGTGTCGTGGCGGCCCTCGAGCAGTCCGGTGTCCCCGCGGTGAGCCTGGCCGGCGGGATGGTCGCCTGGGAGCAGTCGGGGGAGCCGGTCGTCCGCGACGCCCAGGGCGAACCCCGTCACGAGCACTGACCGGACACGCGTAGTCTTGTCGGATCGAGCTCGGATCGAGCTCTCGGACCGAGTCCTGGGAGGCGCATCATGACGGACACCCGCGAAGAGCCGTCCGCGCCGAGCCGCCCCGGTTCCGCCCCGCGGCCCTCGAGTCCGATCGGGCCGAACACCACCGGCAACCTCGGCTCGCTCCGCTCCCTGCTGCCACGCCTGTTCTCGCGGGCGCAGCCGGCCGGCGCGGTGGACACGCTCATCCGCACGGTCCGGTCGCACCACCCGAAGGCCGACGTCACGCTCATCGAGCGGGCGTACTCGGTGGCCGAGCGTGCCCACGACGGGCAGAAGCGCAAGTCCGGTGAGCCGTACATCACGCACCCCGTCGCCGTCGCCCAGATCCTCGCCGACCTCGGTATCGGCGCGATCACCATCGCCGCCGCGCTGCTGCACGACACGGTCGAGGACACCGACTACCAGCTCGACCAGCTGCGCATCGACTTCGGCGACGAGATCGCGATGCTCGTCGACGGCGTCACGAAGCTCGACAAGGTCAAGTACGGCGACAGCGCCCAGGCCGAGACCGTCCGCAAGATGGTCATCGCGATGTCGAAGGACATCCGCGTGCTCGTCATCAAGCTCGCCGACCGCCTGCACAACGCCCGCACCTGGGGCTTCGTCGAGTCCGCCTCCGCCACGCGCAAGGCGAAGGAGACGCTCGAGATCTACGCGCCCCTCGCGCACCGGCTCGGCATCCAGATGATCAAGCTCGAGCTCGAGGACCTGTCCTTCGCGGTCCTGCACCCGAAGCTCTACGTCGAGATCGACAGCCTGGTGAAGGAACGCCAGCCGAAGCGCGAGCAGTTCGTGCAGACCGTCATCGGCACGCTCAAGAAGGACCTGAAGGCCGCGAAGATCCGCGGCGAGGTCATGGGCCGACCGAAGCAGTACTACTCGATCTACCAGAAGATGATCGTGCGCGGGCGTGAGTTCGAGGAGATCTACGACCTCGTCGGCATCCGGGTGCTCGTGCCGACCGTGCGCGACTGCTACGCGATGCTCGGGTCGGTGCACGCGCGCTGGACCCCGTTGCCCGGCCGCTTCAAGGACTACATCGCGACGCCGAAGTTCAACCTGTACCAGTCGCTGCACACCTCGGTGCTCGGGCCCCAGGGTCGCGCCGTCGAGATCCAGATCCGCACGCACGAGATGCACCAGCGCGCCGAGTTCGGTGTCGCCGCGCACTGGAAGTACAAGCAGCGTGCGGCCGGTCGTGACGTCGGTGCCTCGTCGACGACCGACGACCAGGACATGGCGTGGCTCGCCCACATCACGGACTGGCAGGCCGAGACGAGCGACCCGGGGGAGTTCCTCGACTCGCTCCGCTACGAGATCGGCGCGAAGGAGACGTACGTCTTCACGCCGCAGGGCAAGGTCATCGGCCTGCCGTCCGGCGCCACCCCGGTCGACTTCGCGTACGCCGTGCACACCGAGATCGGCCACCGCACGATGGGCGCGAAGGTGAACGGCCGGCTCGTGCCGCTCGAGAGCCAGCTGTCGAGCGGCGACGTCGTCGAGATCTTCACGTCGAAGAACCCGGACTCCGGCCCGAGCCAGGACTGGCTGCAGTTCGTCCGCAGCCCCCGGGCGCGGAACAAGATCAAGCAGTGGTTCACCAAGGAGCGCCGCGAAGAGGCGATCGAGCACGGCCGCGACGCCATCGCCCGTGCGATGCGCAAGCAGAACCTGCCGCTCCAGCGCCTGATGAGCCAGGACACCATCGCCGAGATCGCGTCGTCGATGCGGTACGAGGACGTCTCCGCCCTGTACGCAGCGATCGGCGAGGGCCACGTGTCCACGCAGTCGGTGATCGAGAAGGTCCTCGGCAGCGTCCAGACCGAGACCGAGACCGACGAGACCGAGCTGTCGTTCCCGCGGCAGGTCACGAGCCGGCAGCTCCGCACCAGCGACAGCGGCGTCCTCGTCCGTGGTGCCCCCGACATCCTGGTGAAGCTCGCGAAGTGCTGCACCCCGGTCCCCGGTGACCAGATCGTCGGGTTCATCACCCGCGGTCAGGGCGTCTCGGTGCACCAGTCGTCCTGCACCAACGTGAAGTCCCTGATGAACGAGCCCGACCGCATGATCGAGGTCGAGTGGGCGCCGTCGTCGAAGTCGGTGTTCCTGGTCCAGATCCAGATCGAGGCCCTCGACCGGTCCGGGCTGCTCAGCGACGTCACCCGGGTGCTGACCGACCACCACGTGAACATCCTGTCCGCGACGGTCTCGACGTCCTCGGACCGCCTGGCCCTCAGCCGCTTCGTGTTCGAGATGGGTGACACGATCCACCTGGACCGCGTGCTCAACGCCGTCCGGCGCATCGACGCCGTCTACGACGTCTACCGGGTCAGCGCCGGCTGAGCAGGTCCCGCAGGCGCCGCTCGGCCTGCCGGGCCATCGGGATCGTCCCGAGGCCGCGCAGCCGCTCGTGGAGCTCCTCCGCGGTCACGGCACCGGTGGCGAGCAGCCCGACGACGGCGTCGGACCGCGGGCCAGACGACGGTCCCGGTGTCCGGAGCAGGTCGAGGGCGGTGCGGACCGGGGTCGTGACCGGGACGCGCTGCTCGCCCACGCGGACCACGTCGTCGTCGTGCAGCGTGACCTCGCGCAGCCGGACGGCCGGACCGGTGGTCAGCCGCACCCGCGGGGAGACGCTGGCGTCCATCGGGTCGGGCGGGCGTGACAGCGCTCCCCAGATCCAGGCCGCCGTCCGTCCCGCGGCGGTGATCCGCGGGTCACGGAGCACCCAGGCAGCCGCCTCGGCCCGCAGTGACGGGTCCTGCGGCGTCGCTGGGGAGGCCCAGCACGGTCCGACCGCGACGAGCTCACCGGCGAGGACAGCACCGCGGAGTTCGGCTTCCGGCCAGTCGTCCGTGGTGACGAGACGGGACCGGGGCACCCCGTCATCCTGCCCGACCAGCACGACGGCGTCCGGCCCCTGTGGAGAGCAGACCGACCGGGCGCAGGGCCTCTCGCCGGCCCTCAGCGCAGGACGTCGGCCCGGTGCACCAGGGCGGCCGCGCCGATGAGCGGGCCGTCCTGCGACAGGGCGGTCGGCACGATCCGCACCTTGGTGACGAACCCGAACTCGACGCGCTCGGCGACGGCCTGGCGGGCGTACTCGAACAGGTCCGGCGTGACGTGCGAGAAGCCGCCGCCGATCGCGACCACCTCGAGGTCGACCAGGCTCGTGGCGGCTGCGATGGCCTGCCCGAGGGCCCGACCGCTCCGGCGCACCGCCGCGACGGCGATCTCGTCGCCGGCGGCGTAGGCGGCCGAGAGCTCCTCGCCGGTCGTGCCGGCGAAGCCCTGCCGGCGCGCCCACGCGACGGTCTTCGGTCCGCTGGCGATCGCCTCGAGGCAGCCGGTGCCGCCGCAGGCGCAGGGGTCGTCGTACCCGCCGCACTCGACGTGGCCGATGTGCCCGGCGTTCCCGGTGGGACCGCTGACGGTGCGGCCGTGCAGGATCAAGCCGCCGCCGACGCCCGTCGAGACGATCATGCCCATCACGTGGTCCGAACCCTGCGCGGCGCCGACCCAGTGCTCGGCGAGCGTGATCGCGAGGCCGTCCATGCGCAGCGTCACCGGGACGCCGGCGGGCACGAGGGCGGCGATGCGGTCGCGGAGCGGGTGACCGCGCCACACCGGCATGTTGAGCGGCGAGACGAGCCCGTGCTCCTCGTCGACCGGGCCGGCGGACCCGATGCCGACACCGACGAGCGTCGCGTCGGCGGGCAGGGTCGCGAGGGCGGCGGTCACGACCTCGTCGACCGCGGCCTGCAGCTCGTCCGACGTCCGCTCCGGGCCCGTCGGGCTGCGGAAGCGGGTGGCCGGCAGCACGACACCCTGGTCGGTGACGAGCGCCGCCTCGACCTTCGTCCCGCCGAGGTCGACGGCGAGGGCCAGGGTGGTGGACAGGGGTGCGGTGCTGGACATGCGCGCTCCGATGCGGCGGTCTGGAGGCCCGGTGCGGCCTGTGGACGCGACGTCGCGTCCGGCGGTCACCGGCCTGGTGCGGGGATGGGTCGGGTCGTCGGGGTCGGGTGCTGTTCGTCGGTCAGTACGACGAGGTGTCGTCGCCGAGCGACGACGCGGCACCGGTCTCGACGCGGTGGGCGACCTCGTCGAGGATGCGGGCGGAGGCGCTCGTGCCGATGCGGTCGGCGCCGGCGTGCACCATCTCGAGCAGGGTGTCGAGGCCGCGGACGCCGCCGGAGGCCTTCACGCCGGTGTCGGCACCGACGGTGCGCCGCATGAGGGCGATGTGCTCGGCCGTCGCGCCGCCGCCGGCGAAGCCGGTCGAGGTCTTCACGAAGGCGGCGCCGGCGGACTGCGCGGCACGCGATGCCGCGACGATCTCGTCGTCGGTGAGGAACGCGGTCTCGAGGATCACCTTGACCACGGTGGAGCCGGCGGCGTCGACGACCGCGCGGACGTCGCGCTCGACGCGCTCCCAGTCGCCGGACTTCGCCGCGCCGATGTCCTGCACCATGTCGAGCTCGAAGGCGCCGTCGGCCAGGGCCTGCAGCGACTCGGCGACCTTCGCCTCGGTCGAGGTGGTGCCGTGCGGGAAGCCGATCACGGTGCCGACGCCGACGCCGGTGCCCTGCAACCGGGTGACGGCGTGGGTGACGTCGCCCGGGCGCACGCACACGCTGAAGACCCGGTACGCGGCGGCTTCGTCGAGCTGGGCGTCCACGTCCGAGCGGGTGAGCTCCGGCTTGAGGATCGCGTGGTCGATGAGGCCGCGGACGGCGTCGGTCGTGACGGGGAAGGCTGCGTTGTCCACCGGGCAATCCTAGCCGTCAGGCACACCGCGTAGCGTGCGGTCCATGCAGGTCCTCGTCACCGGTGCCACCGGCTACATCGGCGGTCGTCTCGTCCCCCGTCTCCTCGAGGCCGGACACGCCGTGCGCGTGTTCGTCCGCAACCCCCGCAAGCTCCAGGACGTCCCGTGGAGCGGTGACGTCGACGTCGCCGAGGGCGACCTGCAGGACGCTGAGGCGGTGCGCGCCGCCGTCGACGGTGTCGAGGCCGTCTACTACCTCGCCCACGCGATGGGCGCCGACGGCGACTTCGAGGCCGCCGAGCGCGAGGCCGCCGAGACGATGGCGCACGAGGCGAAGGCCGCCGGCGTCAGCCGCTTCGTCTACCTCGGCGGGCTGCACCCGGACGGCGAACTGTCGAAGCACCTGCGCAGCCGCAAGGAGGTCGGTGACATCCTGCTCGGCTCCGGCGTCCCGACGGTGGCGTACCAGGCCGGCGTCGTCATCGGCTCCGGCAGCACCTCGTTCGAGATGATCCGACACCTCACCGACGTCCTGCCCTGGATGCCGGCACCGCGCTGGGTCCGCAACCGGATCCAACCGATCGCCGTCCGCGACGTCCTCTACTACCTGGTCGCGGCACTCGACGTGCCCGCCGACACCAACCGCACCTTCGACATCGGCGGCCCCGACGTGCTCCGGTACGGCCAGATGCTCAACGGCTACGCGGTCGAGGCGAAGCTGCCGCAGCGCCCGATCACGGTGCTGCCGGTGCTCACCCCGCGCCTCGCCGCGCACTGGTTCAACGCGGTGACGCCGATCCCGCGCAAGCTCGCGACACCGATCATCGAGTCGCTGCAGTTCGAGTGCGTCCAGCGCGAGCACGACATCGACGATGTCGTGCCGCAGCCCGAGGGCGGGCTCACCTCGTACCGCGGGGCCGTGCGCCTGGCGCTCAACAAGATGCGGTCGGGCCAGGTCGAGACGAGCTGGCGGAGCGCGACGCTCTCGAGCGCCTCGGCCGACCCGATGCCGAGCGACCCCGACTGGGCGGGTCACACCGTCTACGTCGACGACCGGAAGCGGCACTCGAACGCATCGGCGGCCGACGTCTGGCGCGTCGTCGAGTCCATCGGCGGCGAGAACGGCTGGTACTCGTTCCCGCTCGCCTGGGTGGCGCGCGGCTGGATGGACAAGGTCGCCGGCGGCGTCGGCCTGAGCCGTGGTCGACGCGACCAGCAGCGGCTCGAGCAGGGCGACGCGCTCGACTGGTGGCGCGTCGAACGCCTCGAGCGCGGGCACTACCTGCGGCTCCGCGCCGAGTTCAAGTCGCCGGGGCGCGCCTGGCTCGAGATGACCGTCACCCCGACGCCGGACGGCGGCAGCGACTACCACCAGCGGGCGATCTACTTCCCGCAGGGGCTCGCCGGGCGCCTGTACTGGTACGGCATCCTGCCCTTCCACGGCATCATCTTCCCGGGCATGGTCGAGCGCATCACGGCGGCCGCCGAGCGGGAGTCCGACAACACCGAGTCGACGCAGCGCAACCGGACCCAGCACAATGGGACCCCTGAGCCGGCGCACGAGGAGGCAGCATGACCGACGACCGCAGCCCCGTCCTCTTCCTGGGGGACAGCATCACCGAACAGGGCGCGTGGGACACGTGGCTCCCCGACGAGCACACCCTGAACCAGGGGATCGGCGGCGACACGACCGACGGGGTGCTCGGACGCCTCGACGCCGTCGTCGCCGAGCAGCCCGAGGTGATCGTGCTGCTCATCGGCACGAACGACTTCGGCAACCACCGGGCGAGCGCCGAGCACGTCGTCCGCAACGTCGAGACGATCCTCGTCACCCTGCGCCGCGAACTCCCCGGTGTGCGGCTGCTGCTCGTGTCGATCCTGCCCCGCCAGGCGGAGCACGCGGCGAAGATCGAGCAGGCGAACCGGCACCTCCGGCAGTTCGTCGCCACGTGCCACGCGCAGTACCTCGACGCGTGGCCGGCGCTGGCCGACGGCGACCGGCTCGACGAACGCTTCACCGACGACGGCCTGCACCTGACCGACGAGGGCTACCGCGCGTACGTGGCCGAACTCGTCCCCGCGCTCGAACGGGTCCGCGGCCTGCCGCCGATGTCCCGCTCGATCCAGGCGATCGACCTCGGCGAGGACGCGGACTGATGGCCGCACGGAAGGGGCGGCCCCCGGTGGGGTCGTCCCAGACCGGCGTGCCCACCCGGGCCGCCCCGGCGGCACGCACCACGCCCGCCCGCGAGACGCCGGGGTTCACCCGCCCTGCGCTCGCACCGTCGATGATCGCCGCCGTCGTGCTGCTGGCGTGCGTCGCGATCGTCGACTCGTCGGGCTTCGTCTTCGCCCGGTGGGGCGTGACCGTCCTCGCGCTCATCGTGCTCGTGTTCGCCGTCCGCGGGCGGACCTGGTTGGCCGCCGTGCTCATGGCGGCCGTCGCGGTCTGCTGGAACCCGTTGGTCACCGTGCCGATCCACGGCGAGGTCTGGGCGGCGCTGCAGCTCGTGGCGGCCGCGCTCTTCGTGGTGGTCGGCCTCGTCGTGAAGGTGCCCCGCGAAGCGGACGCACCACGGGCCTCCTGACCGTCGCACCGCCGCGTGCGGCACCGGGGTCCGCCGGACGGTAGGATCGGTCAGTCGGGTGCAGGACCCGGCACCGCACCCGAAGGGCATGGATGAACGACGAGACCGAGCCGGTGACCGAGAGTCCTCTGCTGACCCCTCGACCGTCCTCCGGCGGTCTCGACCGATCCGACGTCGTGGTCCGCAAGGGCCGCCTGACGTTGCTCAACGGCCACCTGACGCCGCAGCAGTCGATGATCGAGGACCTGCTGTTCCTCGACGACGCACTCACCGCCGGTGACGTCGACCACCTGCTCATCCGCGGCAACGACCAGCGGCCCGTCATCGCGATCGACGAACGCGACCGCCAGCGAGCCGAGAGCGCCGTGATGGCCGCGGCCGTCAACGAACCGTTCTACGCGAAGCCCCCGGGCGAGCCCGCCGTGCTCGTGACCGACGACGGCCTCGGCCACGTCGACGAGCCCGTCCTGCGGGTCTTCCGACCCCGCCTCGAGCCGCTCGGCCGCCTGCGCTACGGCGCGGAAACCAGCGTCCAGCTCGAGTTCTGGCGCGTCACCGACACCGAGGTCCTGGCGCCCGTCGAGAACGCCCTCATGCGTCGCAGCCTGCCGATCGACGAGTTCGTGCTCGTCGACATCGAGCGCTACGGCCGCACCTGGCGCACCGTCGAGCACATGTTCGACGACCACGTGTCGGACATCCGGTTCCCGATCGACATCGTCTTCTCGTGGGTGGACGGCAACGCCATCGAGTACCAGCGCGCCCGGCAGGCCGCCCAGTCGACCGCGGTGCTCGGTGAGGGCGACGACGCCCCCGCCCGGTTCCGGCAGATCGACGAGCTGAAGTACGCGCTCCGCTCGGTGCACACGTTCGCGCCGTGGATCCGCCAGATCTACATCGCCACGGACTCGCCGGCGCCGCACTGGCTGGCCGACCACCCGAAGGTGCGCATCGTCCGGAGCGAGGAGTTCTTCGCCGACCCCTCGGTCCTGCCGACGCACAACTCGCAGGCCGTCGAGTCGCAGCTGCACCACATCCCGGGCATCAGCGAGCACTTCATCTACTCGAACGACGACATGTTCTTCGGACGGCTCGTCGACCCGTCGGTGTTCTTCAGCCCGGGCTCCGTGACGAAGTTCATCCTCGCCGACACCCGCATCGGGCTCGGGTCGAACCACCCGGCACGGAGCGGCTTCGAGAACTCGGCGCGGGTGAACCGACGACTCCTGCAGCAGCGCTTCGGTGCGGTGACGACGCGGCACCTCGAGCACGCGCCGACGCCCCTGCGCTCCTCGATCATGACCGAGATGGAGCACGAGTTCGCCGACGAGTTCCGCGCGACGGCCGCCTCGCGGTTCCGCGCAGCGGACAACATCTCGGTGACGAACTCGCTGTACCACTACTACGCCCTGCTCACCGGGCGGGCGATCGTGCAGGAGAACGCGCCGGTCAAGTACATCGACACGACGATGCAGTCCGGCCTCCGCACCCTGGACGAGCTGCTCAAGAAGCGGAACGTCGACTTCTTCTGCCTGAACGACGGCAGCTTCCCCGAGGTCAGCGACGAGGAGCGGACGCAGCGCGTCACGGACTTCCTGGAGCGGTACTTCCCCTTCCCGGCGCCCTGGGAGCGCGACAGCGCGTAGGACGCACCAGCGTCCTGCTGGAGGGCTCGTGGCAGCGTCCCCTCGAGCCTCCCATCCGACCTGCCGCAGGGTGGGCGGCCGTCGAGTGAGCAGAAGACGTCGAGTCCGTACCTCGGACCCGACGTCTTCTGCTCACTCGAGGTGGGTCCGAGTGTCGCCCGCCGACCGCGCATCGCGCCGAGTGAGCAGAAGACGTCGAGTCCACACACCGGACCCGACGTCTTCTGCTCAGTGGAGTTGGGCGACCTAGGGGGAGACAGCGAGCCCCGCGCCGGAGCCCAGGCACGCGCTCTGCGCGATGACGGCCTCCCGGGAGGCCCGTGGCGGCCCCGCCACGCGCCTCTCGTCCGCCTCGAACGCACGCCCTCGCCCTTGGTGAGCGCAAGAGGTCGGATCCGCACCGCGGAACCGACCAATGCTGCTCACGAAGTGTGGCGAACGGACGGAAGCCACCACGCGCCTCCCGTCCACATGCCCCCACCACGGATGGTGAGCACGAATGGTCGGGTCCGCACCGCGGACCCGACCATTGCTGCTCACGAAGTGTGGCGACCTACCGGTGCACGGGGGAGACGGGAACGGTGTCGAGCGTGAACACCGGGATGCTCGACGTCACCGGGGCCGGCTCGACCGCAGGCGGGATGCGGACGCCGGCGGCTGCGAGCCGTGCTTCCGTCTCGGCTGCGGTGACCGGCTGGCCGACCGTCGAGTAGTGACCGATCGGCACCACCGAGTGCACGACGTTCCGGCCGTAGACGTGGACGAGGTTGAACGACTGGGCGCCGTCCCGTCCGCGCGTGCCGCCCTGGTACTCGGTGAGGTCCTGCGTGTAGCACGTGGCACTCGCGACGGACACCGGGACGCCGGCGAAGACCGCACTCGTCGAGTAGTGCAGGTGTCCGGCGATGATCGCCAGCACGTCGCTGCCCTCGACGACCTCGGCCAGGGCCTGCTGGTCGCGGAGCTCGACGAGGACGGTCAGGTCCTGCACGCTCGGCACCGGCGGGTGGTGCATCGCGAGGATGGTGCCGTGCGGCGCCGCCTCGGACAGGACCTCGGCGAGCCAGTCGAGCTGTTCGGGGGAGACCTCGCCGTGGTGGTGCCCCGGCACGCTCGTGTCGAGGGTGATCACACGCAGTCCGTTGACGTCGTAGACGAAGTCGACGGGGCGGTCGGTGGGCTGCAGGCCGAAGAGCTCCTGGCGGAAGGCCCCGCGCTCGTCGTGGTTGCCCATCGCCCAGATGACCTGGGCACCGATCCGGCGCGCCGCCGGTTCGACGATCTCGCGGACGCGGGCGTACGCGCCGGGCTCGCCCTTGTCGGCCACGTCGCCGGTGACGACGATCGCTTCCGGCCGGGTGCCCGAGGCTTCGATGTCGGCGATGATCTCGCCGAGTCGTGCGGCGGAGTCGACGTCCCCGTACAGGTCGCCGTCACCGGCCACGAGGTGGGTGTCACTGAGGTGGAGCAGGAAGTGGTTCGGCCTGGGGTGTTCGGCCGTCCGGCTGTCCAATGGGGTCTCATTCCGTTGGCGGATGCGTGGTGCAACACGTTGCCACACCGTCCTGGACGAGTCCAGCACGTGTCGGTGAACCAGCCGTGAACTGGGGGCGGCGTGTTGTGGCACCCAACGGGAACACCCCCCGCCCACAGAGTGGACGAGGGGTGCTCGAGTGCTTGCCGAGGAGTCTTACTTCACTCCGGGGCCGACCTGCGGGGCCTGGTGGCTGCCCTCGAGGTCCGGACCGTGGTGCGCGGCGTGTGCTGCCTCGAGCTCCGCCTTCGACACCGGCTCGATGCGGTCCTCGAAGAAGAACCGCGAGACGTTCGCGCGGACCTTCTGCACGGCGGTGATCTTGCCCTGGGCGTTCGGGCGGATCATCAGCGGCTTGTACTCGTTGAACTGCAGGAGCTTCCAGCGCTCGTACTCGTCGAGCTGCTCGTGCACCTCGATGTACTCGCCATGGGGGAGTCGGACGATGCGCCCGGACTCGTACCCGTGCAGGACGATCTCGCGGTCCTTCTTCTGCAGGGCGAGGCACACACGCTTCGTGATCCAGAAGGCGACGAACGGGCCGAGGACCGTCGTGGCCTGGATCACGTGGATCACGTGCTCGATCGACACCAGGAAGTGCGTCGCGATGATGTCCGACGAGGCGGCGGCCCAGAGGCTCGCGTAGAGCGTGATGCCGGCCGCGCCGATCGCGGTGCGCGTCGGGGCGTTGCGCGGGCGGTCGAGGATGTGGTGCTCGCGCTTGTCACCGGTGATCCAACCCTCGATGAAGGGGTAGAGCAGGATCGCCAGGATGAGCGCCACCAGGACCGCGATCGGCGCCAGGATGTTGAACGACACCGTGTAGCCGAACCACACGACCTCCCAGTGCGGCGGCACCAGACGGAGCGCGCCGTCGGCGAAGCCGATGTACCAGTCGGGCTGGGTACCGGCGGAGACCGGGGAGGGGTCGTACGGGCCGTAGTTCCAGATCGGGTTGATCGTGAACGTGGCCGCGATGAGGGCGATGATGCCGGCGACGATGAAGAAGAACCCACCGGCCTTGGCTGCGAACGCCGGGAGGATCGGGACACCGACGACGTTCTCGTTCGTCTTGCCCGGGCCGGCGAACTGCGTGTGCTTGTTGATGACGACGAGCACGAGGTGCACACCGAGCACGGCGACCAGGATCGCGGGCAGCAGCAGGATGTGCAGCGTGTACAGGCGGCCGACGATGTCGGTGCCCGGGAACTCGCCGCCGAACAGCAGGTAGGCGATCCAGACGCCGATCACCGGGACGCCCTCGATCATGCCGACGATGATGCGCAGACCGTTGCCGGAGAGCAGGTCGTCGGGGAGCGAGTAGCCCGTGAAGCCCTCACCCATGGCGAGGACCCAGAGCAGGAAGCCGAAGACCCAGTTGAGCTCGCGGGGCTTGCGGAACGCGCCGGTGAAGAAGACGCGCGCCATGTGCAGCATGATCGACGCCACGAACAGCAGGGCTGCCCAGTGGTGGACCTGGCGGACGAAGAGCCCGCCGCGGATGTCGAACGAGATGTTGAGCGTCGACTGCAGAGCGGTCGACATCTCGACGCCCTTGAGCGGCACGTAGGTGCCGTCGTAGACGACCTCGGACATGGACGCCTGGAAGAAGAACGTCAGGAAGGTCCCGGAGAGCAGCACGACGACGAAGCTGTACAGCGCCACCTCGCCGAGCATGAAGCTCCAGTGGTCCGGGAAGATCTTGCGGCCGACCTCCTTGACGAGGCCGGAGATGCTGGTGCGCTCGTCGATGTAGTTCGACACGCCGCCGATGATGCGGGATCCGCGCTGCGGCGCGGGCCGAGTGGCCGCGCCCGGCGCGTTCGTGGTCGTGGTGGTGGGGGTGCTGGTCATCAGCGTTCACGCTCCCAGAAGGACGGTCCGACCGGCTCGTGGAAGTCGCTCTGGGCAACCAGGTAGCCGTCGTCGTCGATCGCGATCGGAAGTTGGGGGAGGGGGCGTGCGGCCGGACCGAAGATGACCTCGCAGTTGTTCGCGACGTCGAAGGTGGACTGGTGGCACGGGCACAGCAGGTGGTGCGTCTGCTGCTCGTAGAGCGCGACCGGGCAGCCGACGTGGGTGCAGATCTTGGAGTACGCGACGATGCCGTCGTAGCCCCAGTTCTCCTGGCCCTTGGCGGGGTTGAGGTCCTTCGGGTCGAGACGCATGAGCAGGACGGAGGCCTTGGCCTTCTCCTCCAGCATGTGCTCGGAGTCGAGCATCCCGTCGGGGATGACGTGGAAGACCGAGCCGATGGTGACGTCGGAGGCCTTGATCGGCAGACCCGTCGGGTCCTTCGTCAGGCGCAGGCCCTGCTTCCAGAAGGTGTGCCGGAGCAGCTCGTTCGGGTCCTCTGCCGGGGCGAGGTCACGGACGAGGACGATGCCGGGCAGCGGGAAGGCGGCCAGTGCACCGATCATCGAGTTGCGGATCAGCTTGCGACGGCTGAAGCCCGACTCCTTGTCGGCGAGCTGGAAGGCCTCGACGGCCTTCGCGCGCGTCGCGTCGGTGCCGCGGGTGCCGTGCCGGAGCTCGGTGATCTCGCGGTCGACGACGAGCGACTTCGACCAGTAGACGGCCCCGAGGCCCAGGGCGATGAGCGCCAGGGCGATCGAGAGACCGAGGAAGAGGTTCGCGGAGCGGACCGTGCCGAAGTCGTTCGAGTCGATCGGGAAGGCGATGTACGCGGCGATCGACAGCACGCTGCCGACGATCGAGACGTAGAAGAAGGTCGCGACCTGGCGCTCGGCCAGACGCTGCTTCTTCGGGTCGACGTCGGTGCGGCGGGGGCGGTGCGGGGGCTCGCCCGGGTTCTCGAACGGGTCGGCGGGCAGCACCGCGATCCCGGGGGAGCTGGTCGTGCCGTGCTTCTCGACAGCCGAGGACGAGTTCAGCGTCTCGTCGTCGTGCTCTGCCATGGTGTTCCCTTCAGTGTCGTTCGACACGGACGATCAGTTGGACTTCGCGGTCAGCCAGACGGTCATCGCGACGACCGCACCGAGTCCGAAGATCCAGATGAACAGACCCTCTGCCACCGGACCGAGGGAGCCGAGTGCGAACCCGCCCGGCGACTTGTTGTCCTGCACGTACTTGAGGTACGTGATGATGTCGGCCTTCTGGTCCGGCGTCAGGTTCAGGTCGTTGAAGACCGGCATGTTCTGCGGGCCGGTCTGCATCGCCTCGTAGATGTGCTTGCCGGAGACCGTGGAGAGGTTCGGGGCGTACTTGCCCTCGGTCAGGGCGCCACCGGCACCGGCGACGTTGTGGCACATCGCGCAGTTGATCCGGAAGAGCTCCGCGCCCTCGGCGGCGTCGCCGTCCTGGCCGTCGGTCAGCTCGGTCGAGGGGACCGCCGGGCCGGGGCCGAGCGACGCGACGTACTCGGCGAGGGCGTCGACCTGCTCGTCCGTGAACTGCGCGGGCTTCTCCTCGGCCTGGGGACCCTGGGCTGCCATCGGCATGCGACCGGTGCCGACCTGGAAGTCGACCGACGCGGCGCCGACACCGATGAGGGACGGGCCCTCGCCGGTGCCCTGCGCGGACAGGCCGTGGCAGGTGGCGCAGTTCGAGGCGAAGAGCTTCTGTCCTTCGTTCACCTTCGACTGGCTCGTGGCCGCGATGGTGCTCGTGCTGTCGTCCGCGTTGGCCGAGGAGCTGAACAGCGCGTAGGCGCCGCCCGTGGTCATGAGACCGACGACGATGAGCGACACGGTCGCCATCGGTGAACGGCGGCCCTTCTTGGACTTGGTCCTGTTGAACATGTGCTGAGGGGTGTCCAGTTCCTACTTGAGAAGGTAGATGACGAAGAAGAGGAAGATCCAGACCACGTCGACGAAGTGCCAGTAGTACGACACGACGATCGCGGTGGTCGCTTCCTTGTGACCGAAGTTCTTGGCGGCGAAGCCGCGGCCGAGGGTCAGCAGGAAGGCGATGAGGCCACCCGTGACGTGCAGGCCGTGGAAGCCGGTGGTCATGTAGAACGCCGAGCCGTACGCGCTCGAGGAGAGCGTGACGCCCTCGTGCCAGAGGTTGGCGTACTCGAAGATCTGGCCGCAGACGAAGATCGCGCCCATCGCGTAGGTGACGAAGAACCACTCGGTCATGCCCCACTTGAAGGGGCTCCAGCTCGTGCGGTGCACCTGAAAGCGCTCGGCGGCGAAGACCGCGAACTGGCAGGCGAAGCTCGACAGCACCAGGATGATCGTGTTCACGGAGGCGAACGGCACCTCGAGCTTGGCGGTCTCGGTCGCCCAGAGCTCGGGGGACGTGCTGCGCAGCGTGAAGTAGATCGCGAACAGGCCGGCGAAGAACATGACCTCGCTGCCCAGCCACACGATCGTCCCCACGGCAACGGCGTTCGGCCTGTTCAGGGCCGGACCGCTGGCGGTTCTGGAGAGAGAGGTGCTAGTCACGTCACCCATTATGGCCGAAACCCCAGACAGTGTTTTCGCAGGACACTGGCGGGTCTCTCGAATTCACTACGATCGGGGCATGCTCGACGCTCTCACCTGGCCCACCGTCATCAGCGCGCTCATGGCGCGCACGGACCTGACGATCAGGCAGTCGGCATGGGCCATGGAGCAGATCGTCACCGGGCGCGCCACCGCCGCCCAGATCGCTGCCTTCGCGGTGGCGCTCCGCGCGAAGGGCGAGACCGTCGACGAGGTCGTCGGCTTCCGCGACGCGATCCTCGATGCCGCCGTCCCGCTGGACGTGGACCCGATGGCGCTCGACATCGTCGGCACCGGCGGCGACGTGGTCGGCACCGTGAACGTCTCGACGATGGCCGCGATCGTCATCGCGGGCGCCGGGGTCCCGGTCGTGAAGCACGGCAACCGCGCGAGCTCGTCGAAGTCCGGATCGAGCGACGTCCTCGCCGCGCTCGGACTCGACCTCACGATGGACGCGGTGCGCGTCGCGGACACGTTCCGGCGTGTCGGTCTGACCTTCGCCTTCGCGAACGCCTTCCACCCTGGGTTCGCCCACGCCGCCCCGGTCCGCCGCGAGCTCGGCGTGCCGACCGTCTTCAACTTCCTCGGGCCGCTCGTGAACCCCGCGCGGTGCGAGGCGAACGCGGTGGGCGTGGCGCAGCTCGGCCTCGTACCGATCATCACGGGCGTGTTCCAGACCCGTGGTGCGACCGCGCTCGTCTTCCGCGGCGACGACGGCCTCGACGAGCTCACGACGACCGGTCACAGCCACATCTGGGAGGTCACCGGCGGCCGGGTCATCGAGCACGACCTCGACCCGCGCGACCTCGGGATCGCCCGCGCGCAGACCTCGGACCTGCTCGGCGGCGAGCCGGAGCACAACGCCGCGGTCGTGCACCGGGTGCTGGCGGGGGAGACCGGCCCCGTCCGCGACATCGTGCTGCTCAACGCAGCGGCAGGCCTCGTGGCGTTCCGTCTCGCGCAGGATCCCGCCGAGGCCGACCGGCCGATCCTGCACCGGTTCCGCGAGCAGCTCCTCGTCGCCGCTGAGGCGGTCGACTCCGGCGCCGCCGCACGCAAGCTCGCCGACTGGGTCGGCACCGCCCCCGCCGCCTGACCCCGCTCCGCCGCGACAACGGTCCGGCGGAACCAGGTTCCGGCAGGTCGGAACCAGGTTCCGGACACAGCACCGCGGAACAGCGTGGTGCTGTGTCCGGAACCTGGTTCCGCAGGGTCCTGCGAGCCGGGGACCGGGGGCAGCGTGGGTCGGGGCGGGCGCCCCGCGCCCACCGCAACGGCCTGGAGGCGCGGTGCCGGTCCGTCGGACCCGCACCGCGCCTCCAGGCGGTCACGTCAGCAGCGGACTACTGGACGTCCTCGTCGACCCAGTCGAAGGTCTTCGTGACGGCCTTCTTCCAGAGGCGCAGCGTGCGGTCGCGCTCGGCGGCGTCGAGCTGCGGCTCCCAGCGCTGGTCCTCCTGCCAGTTGGCACGGAGCTCGTCGAGGTTGGCCCAGAAGCCGACCGCGAGGCCCGCCGCGTAGGCCGCGCCGAGCGCGGTCGTCTCGGCGACCACCGGCCGGACGACCGGCACGTCGAGGATGTCGGCCTGGAACTGCATGAGCTCGTTGTTGGCGGTCATGCCGCCGTCCACCTTGAGCTCCGTCAGGTCGACGCCCGAGTCGGCGTTGACGGCGTCGAGGACCTCGCGGGTCTGCAGCGCCGTCGCCTCGAGGGCGGCACGTGCGATGTGGCCCTTGTTGACGTAGCGGGTGAGGCCGACGATGGCGCCGCGGGCGTCCGGACGCCAGTACGGCGCGAAGAGCCCGGAGAACGCCGGCACGAAGTACACGCCGCCGTTGTCCTCGACGGTCTTGGCCAGGGCCTCGACCTCCGGGGCGCTGCCGATGAGGCCGAGGTTGTCGCGCAGCCACTGGATGAGCGAACCCGTGACGGCGATCGAGCCCTCGAGCGCGTAGTGCGTCTCCTGGTCGCCGAGCTTGTAGCCGACGGTGGTGAGCAGGCCGTTCTCCGACCGCACGATGTCGGTGCCGGTGTTGAAGATGAGGAAGTTGCCGGTGCCGTACGTGTTCTTCGACTCGCCCTTGTCGAAGGCGGCCTGGCCGAAGGTCGCGGCCTGCTGGTCGCCGAGGATGCCGGCGATCGGCACCTCGCGGAGCAGGCTCGAGGACTCGACGTGGCCGTAGACCTCGGACGAGCTGACGATCTCGGGGAGCATGGCCTTCGGCACGCCGAAGTCGGCGAGGATGTCGTCGCGCCACTGCAGCGTCTCGAGGTCCATGAACAGCGTGCGGGACGCGTTCGTGACGTCGGTCTTGTGCACGCCGCCGTCGGTGCCGCCGGTCAGGTTCCAGAGGACCCAGGTGTCGGTGGTGCCGAAGAGCAGGTCCCCGGCCTCCGCCTTCTCGCGGGCGCCCTCGACGTTCTCGAGGATCCACATGATCTTCGTGCCGGCGAAGTACGTCGCCAGGGGGAGTCCGACGATGGACTTGTAGCGGTCGGTGTCGCCGTCGGCGAGCTTGTCGACGATCGCCTGCGTGCGGGTGTCCTGCCACACGATCGCGTTGTAGACCGGCTTGCCGGTGTTCTTGTCCCACACCACCGCGGTCTCGCGCTGGTTGGTGATGCCGACCGCCGCGACGTCGTGCCGCGTGATGTCGGCGCGGGACAGTGCCTGGCCGATGACCTCGCGGGTGTTGTCCCAGATCTCGGACGGGTCGTGCTCGACCCAACCGGCACGCGGGAAGATCTGCTCGTGCTCCTTCTGTCCGGTCGACACGATCGAACCGGCGTGATCGAAGACGATCGCTCGGGTGCTGGTCGTGCCCTGGTCGATGGCGACGATGTAGTCGGCCATGGGTGCTCCTTACGGGTGTTCGGTGCTGCGGTCGGCCCCGTCGGTGGGACCGGCCGTCGTGAGGGGTGTTCGGTGCTGCGGTCGGCCCCGTCGGTGGGGCCGACCGTCGCGGGGTCGTGCGTGCTGGTGCCGGTCGGACCGTCGCGTCGTGTGCGTGCGGTGGTCGGTCCGGCCGTCGCGGTGGGCTCGCGTCAGGAGACGACGGGCAGCAGGACGGTCGACAGACCGGCCGCGATGGCACCGCCGAGCAGGGGGCCGACGACCGGCACCCAGGCGTAGGCCCAGTCGCTCGAGCCCTTGCCCTTGATCGGCAGGAAGGCGTGCGCGAGACGCGGGCCGAGGTCACGGGCCGGGTTGATGGCGTAGCCGGTGGGGCCACCGAGCGAGACACCGATCGCGATCACGAGGAAGGCGACGGGGATGGCGCCGAGCTCCGACGGGGTCTGGCCGTTCGTGAAGGCGAGGACCACGAAGACGAGGACGAAGGTGCCGATGATCTCGGTGACGAGGTTCCAGCCGTACGAGCGGATGGCCGGGCCGGTCGAGAACACGCCGAGCTTCGCGGCGGCGTCGGGCTCCTCGTCGAAGTGCTGCTTGTAGGCGAGCCAGACGATGACGGCACCGATCACGGCGCCGATGAGCTGCGCGAGCCAGAACAGGAACATCTCGCCGACGCTGATCTTGCCGAGGATCGCCTGCGCCAGGCTGACGGCCGGGTTGAGCTGGCCGCCGGACTTGTACGAGACCGTGACACCGGCGAAGACCGCGAAGCCCCAGCCGATCGTGACCATGAGGAAGCCGGCGCCGAAGCCCTTGGACTTCGTGAGCGAGACGGCGGCGACGACGCCGCCACCCAGGATGATGAGCATCGCGGTGCCGACGAGCTCTGACATGAACTTGACGCCGATGTCGTCCATCGGTGACCTCCAGGTGTGCTGGTTGGGGGCCCCGCTGCTGCTCGGGCACTCCCCATCGAGTGATTGGGGCGAGCATACTGCTGGGTTTTCGCTGGCGGCGATGCGGACGAACGCGATCCCGGCCGAACTGCACGAACGTGCATCAGCAGTGTGCGCCACACCCTCTCGCGACCACCCCGGAGCAGGAGCCCGGTGCACGAACGTGCAGGCTGGGGGCACGCCCGGCCGAGGTACGCTGAGCCGACTCCGGACGACGTCGGCGGTGTGCAGGCGTCCCCGGTCCCGCCGACCCGGAAGGCTCCGCCATGAAGAAGCTCATCAACGACCCGCACGACGTCGTCACCGAGTCGGTGCGCGGTTTCGCGGCCGCCCACGCGGACCGGGTCGTGCTCGTCGAGGACCCGGTCCACCTGCACCGCGCGGACGCACCGGTCGCGGGCAAGGTGGGTCTGGTCAGCGGTGGCGGGAGCGGTCACGAGCCACTGCACGCCGGGTTCGTCGGACCCGGCATGCTCGACGCCGCGGTGCCCGGCCCGGTGTTCACCAGCCCGACGCCCGACCCGATCGTCGCCGCCACCCAGGCCGTCGACGCGGGTGCCGGCGTCCTGCACATCGTGAAGAACTACACCGGCGACGTGCTCAACTTCGAGACCGCCGCCGAGCTCGCCGAGGTCGAGGGCATCCGCGTCGAGTCCGTCGTGGTGGACGACGACGTCGCCGTGCAGGACTCGCTGTACACGGCCGGTCGCCGCGGTGTCGCGGGGACCGTCGTCGTGGAGAAGTGTGCCGGTGCCGCCGCCGAGCGCGGCGACGACCTCGACGCGGTCGTGGCGGTCGCGCGCCACGTCAACCAGGTGACCCGCTCGATGGGGCTCGCACTCGCGCCCGGCACCGTGCCGCACGCGGGGGAGCCGTCCTTCACGCTCGGCGACGACGAGGTCGAGCTCGGCATCGGCATCCACGGCGAACCGGGCCGTGAGCGCATCCCCCTCGCGCCGGCGGACGAGCTGGTCGACCGCGTGCTCGAACCCGTGCTCACGGAGCTCGACGCACCGGCGGGGTCGCGGTTGCTGCTGTTCGTGAACGGCATGGGCGGCACGCCGCTGTCCGAGCTCTACATCGCGTACCGACGCGCCGCCGAGGTCCTGACGGACCGCGGGTACGAGGTCGCGCGTAGCCTGGTCGGGGACTACGTCACGTCCCTCGAGATGCAGGGCTTCTCGATCACCGTCACGGTGCTCGACGACGACCTGATCGCCCTCTGGGACGCCCCGGTGGACACCCCGGCACTGCGCTGGGGGCGCTGACCCACCGCACCACGACACCGAGCCCGTCCGGGCCGGACACACGAAGGGAACCGCATTGGCGCTCGACACCGCATGGGCCATCGACTGGGTACGCCGCACCGCCGCGACGATCGACGAGCACCGGGCGGAGCTCGTCACGCTCGACCGCGAGATCGGCGACGGCGACCACGGTGAGAACCTCGACCGGGGCTTCCGTGCCGTGGTCGAGGCCGTCGACGCCGGGTCCTTCGACACGCCCGGCGCCGTCTTCAAGACCGTCGCGACGAAGCTCATCTCCACGGTCGGCGGGGCCGCGGGGCCACTGTTCGGCACCGCCTACCTGAAGGCCGCACAGGCCGCCGGTGACGCGTCCGAGCTCGACAGCGACGCCCTGGTCGCCGTCCTCACCGCCGCCCGCGACGGCATCGTGTCGCGCGGCAAGGCCGAGGTCGGCGACAAGACCATGGTGGACGCCTGGAGCGCGGCCGTCGATGCCGCCGCGACCGCGGCCACCGCGGGGGAGTCGCCCGAGCGCGTGCTCGAAGCGGCCGCCGACGCCGCCGCCACCGGTGCCGAGTCGACCGACCCGCTCGTCGCCCGCAAGGGCCGTGCGAGCTACCTGGGGGAGCGTGCGATCGGCCACCGGGACCCGGGCGCACAGTCGTCGGCGTACCTCCTGCGCGCAGCGGTGGACGCAGCGTGACCGTCGGACTGCTCGTCGTCTCGCACAGCGCCGCGATCGCCACCGGGACCGTCGAGCTCGCCCGGCAGATGGCCGCGGACGTGCCGATGGTCGCCGCGGGCGGCACCGACGACGGTGGCATCGGCACCTCGTTCGACGCCATCACCGCGGGCATCGAGGAGCTCCGGCCCGCCGACGCGGTCGTCGTGCTCTGCGACCTCGGCTCCGCCTACCTCACCACGGACACCGCGCTCGACTTCCTGGACGACGACGACCGCGCACGGGTGCACGTCTCACCGGCGCCGCTCGTCGAGGGTGCGGTCGCCGCAGCGGTGGCCGCCCAGACCGGCGGCGACGTCGACGCCGTCCTGGCAGCCGCCGCGTCGGCGACGGCGGCTCCCGACGCGGGGGAGTCGCCCCTGCCAGGAGGCCCGGCACCGGTCGCGTCGACCGCCCCGGTCGACCGGGTGGCCGCGTCCGCCACCGCCGAGCTCGTCAACGAGTCCGGGCTGCACGCCCGCCCGGCGGCCGAGTTCGTGAAGACGGCCGCCCGCTTCGAGGCCGACGTCCGCGTCGACGGCGTGGACGCCAAGAGCCTGCTCAGCATCATGGCGCTCGCGTTGCCGAAGGGCGCCGTCGTCACGATCGCCGCCTCCGGCGCGGACGCGCAGGACGCGGTGGACGCGCTCGCGGAGCTCGTCCGGTCCGGATTCGGCGAGTAGCCCGCAGCCGACGGGGCCGTCTGGACCGGTTCGGTCCGGACGGGTTCGGACGGGTTCGGTCCGGTTCAGGGTTCGAGGCGCTCCAGGTCCGCCAGCAGCGACGGGTGGGACGGCTCCCAGCCGAGCTCCGCGCGGGTCCGGGCACTCGAGGCCGGCTGGTCCATGGCGAACACCGGGCCGATGGGGCCGAAGCGCTCGACCGGCACGGACTCGACCGGCAGTCCGAGCCGACGACCGATGACGGCGGCGATGTCGCGGACCGCGTCGCCCTCGTCCGCGACCGCGTGCCACGCCGTGCCGGCCGGCGCTGCCTCGAGTGCGAGCCGGAAGAGCACCGCGGCGTCCCGTGTGTGGACGGCCGGCCACCGCTGGGTGCCGTCACCGGGGTAGCCGGACACACCGGCGTCACGGGCCATCCCGGTGAGCAGGCCGGCGAAGCCGCCCTGGCCGTCCGCATGCACGGTGCGGGGGAGTCGGACGGCGCTCACCCGGACCCCGTCCTCCGCCAGACCGAGCGCCGCCTGCACCGTGCGGCCCCGACCGCCGACCGGTCCGTCGACCGGCAGTGGATCCGCCTCGGTCGACGCGCGACCGGCGATCCACGGGGTGCCGGACACCACGACGAACGGCTTGCCGGTGCCGCGCAACGTCGCCCCGATCGTCTCGATCGCGGCGGTCTCCTCGGCGATCGCGGCGTCGAGGGCACCGGCGGAGCCGAAGTCGTTCCGGAAGGCCAGGTGGACGACCCCGTCGGCGGTGGCTGCTGCTCGGCGGATGCCGTCCAGGTCGCCGAGGTCGCCCCGGATGCTCTCTGCACCGTGCTCGGCGAGGACGGCGGCGGCCCGGTCGGAGCGGGCGAGCCCGGTGACGCGGTGCCCGTTGGTCGTGAGTTCGCGGACGACGGCGGTGCCGACGAGTCCGGTGCCGCCGGTGATGAAGACGTGCATGTCCTGCTCCAGTGCTCGAACGTGATGGGACTGTTGTCGCATCACGGTAGCACTCGATGGGACCGCTGTCCCGTCGCTATGATCGTGCCATGGCGCGATGGGAACCCGGGGCACGAGAGCGGCTCGTGATGGCCGCTGCCGAGCTGTTCGCCGAGCACGGGTACGACGAGACCACCGTGACGCAGATCGCGGAACGCGCCGGCGTGACGAAGAGCACGCTGTTCCGGCACTTCCCGGACAAGCGCGAGATCCTCGTCGCCGGTCAGGCGACCCTCAGCGCTCTGCTGGCCGAGGGGGTGGCGGACGCAGGGGAGTCCGCGACACCGATGCAGGCCGTGGCGTCTGGGCTCCGCCGAGCATCGTCGGTGATGCAGCCGTGGAACCGCACCCTCGGACCGAGCATGGCCGCCGCGATCGCCGCGAACGCCGAGCTCCGGGAGCGCAGCATGCTCAAGAGCGCCGGGCTCGCCGTGGCGCTGTCCGACGCGCTCGAGGCCAGGGGGACGACGCCGACGACGGCGCGGGTCGCCGCAGAACTCGGCGTGCTCGCGTTCGAGCGGGGCTACACGGCGTGGACCGACGCGCCGGACGGCACCGAGGGCGATCTCGAGCACCACGTCATCGCGGCGTTGGAGGAACTCCGGGTCGCGACAGCGGCGCTGGGGTAGCGCCCCGGCGAACATGAGTTGACATAATATGCATTATCGGCGCTCCGCCAACGGGCCGGAAGTGTCTGGTGGACGACGATGGTCGAGTGGATCACGTCCACTCGACCATCGTCGTGCTGTCTCGTTCCGAGCGGGACGGTCAGTCCGCCGGTTCGGTCGGGACGTCCTCGGACTTGATCTCGAGCGACGGCGACTCGACGTCCTGCTCGTGCAGGTCGTCCTGGTCGGTGTCCGGCTGCTCGGGCGTCTCGCTCTGCGTGGTCTCTTCGGCTGGGTCAGGCTGGCTGTAGCTCATGTGCCGGACGCTACGCGCGCCCGCCTGGAGACATCCGCGGAACGTCAACGCCGAGGAACACGACGAACGGCCGGGAACACGACGAACGGCCGGGTCGCTCGCGCGGCCCGATCGTCCGTCCTCGGCCGCCGTGCGGCCCGCTGATGTCAGACCGTCGGCGGGTTGACGGCCACCAGCACGTACCCGATGATCCCGACGACGATGGCGATCACCGACAGGATGATGCCGGCGAGGACGACCCCGCGGCCACCGGAGCGTCGCCGAGCGACGAGCCCGAGCACGAGACCGACGATGCCGGCGAGGACGCCGATGATGGCGAGGAAGAACCCGCCGGCGACCCCGACGACTCCCAGCACCAGGGACGCGATCCCCATGGCGTTCGTCTGGACGGGCGCGTTGCCGTTGCTGGACATGAGACTCCTTCGATCAGGACGCCCGGAGCGACTGGGCGGCCGATCGGTGACGTCTCAACCAGGCTAGACCGCGAACACGGCGAACGTTCAGTTTCGGACGGACTTCCTGTCCCCTGGCTCAGGTCCCGCCGTGTCGACGCACGAGTTCCGGCAGTTCTGCGGGCTCGAACGGCTCCGTCGTCGTCTCGAGCTCGTCGGCGGTCCACCACCGGGCCCCGAGGATGTCGACCCGCTCGTCGTCCGTCCACCCGGCGTCGGACAGCGTGAAGCCCGTGGTGTGCACCACGTAGAACTCGGAGTGGCCCCGGTCGTGGTCGGCCTGGTCCCAGTCCACCGCGAAGTCCCACGACCAGACCGACTCCCCCGGCTCGTCGATGACGATGCCGGTCTCCTCGCGGAGCTCCCGGATCGCCGCGTCCCGGTGGCTCTCCCCCGGGTCGACGCCGCCACCGGGCGTGATCCACCGGTGGAACCCGTCCGACGACGGCGCGTTGGTGTCCATCAGGAACACCCGGCCCGCCGGGTCGAGGAGCAGGATGCGTGAGGTTCGGCGGAGGCCGGGCGTCGCGGTCATCCGCCGACGCTAGCGGGTGAAGCCGCTGACGTCACCGACGAGCTTCGTGTGGTCGGCCGGGATCGGCTCGACGGCGGCCAGGGCGATCTCGGCGGCGAACTCGGAGACGCTGTAGAGCTTGCCGACCTCTTCGCGGCGCCCTTCGATGGCACCCGGGTTGAGCCGGTTGAGCAGCGTCGCGGTGATCGTGCCCTCGATCATGTCGCCGGAGACGACGACGAACTCGATGCCGGCGGCCTCGAGCTGCGGGACGAGCTCGCGCAGGGCGAGTTCGCCGGCGCGCTTGCTCTTCGCCACCGGGACGTACTCGTCCATCGTCTCGGCGGTCTCGATGAAGTGCGCCTGGTGGCTCGTGACGAACACGACGCGGGACCCCGCGGGCATGTGCGGCACCGCGGTCTGCAGCATGTCGACCTGTGCGTCGCGGTTCAGGCGCAGCGCGTAGTCCTCGCCGAGCCCGGACTCCATGCCGCCCGAGGCGTTCAGGACGAGCAGGTCGATGCCGCCCCACTCGCGGACGACCGTGTCGACGAGTCCCTGCACCGAGTCGTGGTCGGTGAGGTCCGCGCCCACGGCGAGGGCCGATCCCCCGTCGGCGACGATCTTCTCCGCGATCTGCTCGGCGCGCTTCGCCTTGTTGCGGTAGTTCACGACGACCTTGGCGCCGGCCTCGGCCAGGTAGCCGACGGTGTCAGCACCGATGCCACGCGACGAGCCGGTGACGACGGCGCGCGTGTCGGCGAGGGATCCGGGGGCGAGGGGGTTGCTCACAGTCGTGTTCTCCTGGTGGGTTTCCGGCGGTCGGCCGCACCGAGCCTACCAACGGCCCGCACGGCTGTCAGACGACCTTGATATGTTGAACGGAGTTGTACCGGCCGTCGCGACGCTGCGAGCCGCTGCGCGCGACCGAGGGAGGGAGATCGCGTGAACGGGATCGATTGGATCCAGAGCACCGTCTGGATCGGACTCGTACTGCTGCTGGGGGTGGTCGAGGTGTTCACGCTCGACTTCATCTTCATCATGCTCGCGGCCGGTGCCGCCGGCGGGCTCGTGGCCGCGCTGCTCGGCGCCCCGTGGTGGCTCTCCGCCGTCATCGCCGCCGTGCTGGCGCTCGTGCTGCTCTCGCTCGTGCGCCCCCGTCTGCTGCTCGCGCTCGGTCGTGGTGCGGACCCGCACCGCACGAACGTGGACGGCCTCATCGGACTCCCCGGCACCGTCGCCGTGGCCTTCACCGCGTCCGCTCCCGGCCAGGTCCGCCTGGCCAACGGCGAGACCTGGAGCGCCCGCATCGCCGCCGACGCCACCGACCGCACACCGCCGCTCGGGACCCCTGTGGTCGTCGAGTCGATCGAGGGGTCGACAGCCGTCGTCCGCCTCGGAGAAAGGGCCACCTCGTGACCATCTCAGCCGGGACGATCGCTCTGCTCGTCCTCATCCTGGTCGTCGTCATCTTCGTGATCGTCGTCCTGTCCCGCGCGATCCGCATCGTGCCGCAGGCGACCGCGGGCATCGTCGAACGACTCGGCAAGTACCACAAGACTCTCAACCCAGGGTTGAACCTCCTGGTGCCCTTCATCGACCGGCTCCGCCCGCTGCTCGACATGCGTGAGCAGGTCGTCTCGTTCCCGCCGCAGCCGGTGATCACCGAGGACAACCTGGTCGTCTCCATCGACACCGTCGTGTACTTCCAGGTGACCGACGCCCGCGCCGCGACGTACGAGATCGCGAACTACCTCGGTGCCGTCGAGCAGCTCACGACCACCACGCTCCGCAACGTCGTCGGTGGCCTCAACCTCGAAGAGGCCCTGACGAGCCGCGACAACATCAACGGCCAGCTGCGCGTCGTCCTCGACGAGGCGACCGGCAAGTGGGGCATCCGCGTCGGTCGTGTCGAGCTCAAGGCGATCGAGCCACCCGTGTCCATCCAGGACGCCATGGAGCAGCAGCTCCGTGCCGAGCGCAGCCGTCGTGCCGCGATCCTGCAGGCCGAAGGCACGAAGCAGTCGCAGATCCTCGAGGCCGAGGGCCAGCGGCAGGCCGCCATCCTCGCGGCCGAGGGTGACGCGAAGGCACAGGTCCTGCGCGCCGAGGGTGAGGCCCAAGCGATCGCGACCGTCTTCGAGGCGATCCACACCGGTGACCCCGACGAGAAGCTGCTGTCCTACCAGTACCTGCAGACCCTGCCGAAGATCGCCGAGGGCACCGCGAACAAGCTCTGGATGATCCCGAGCGAGTTCACCGAGGCGCTCTCCGGCATCGCCAAGGGCTTCAGCACCGGTCGGACCGGCGGCGGGTCCGCTGCGGGTGGTGCGGGTGGCTCCGACTTCCTGTCGCGCATCTCGAAGCTCGCGAACGAGAGCCTGGCGAACACGACGGCTGCAGCCAGCGCGGACGCCGCCATGCCGCGGGCCGACGCCACGGCCGCGGACATCGTGCCCGAGTCCGACCTCGACGCCCGGCTCGCCGAGTCGAACCGCAGCGTCGACGCGCACCTGGCGGCCGCCGACGACGCGACCGCCCAGCAGACCGACGTGACGCTCGACAAGCCCGCCGACGCCCCGGGCACCGCGGACAGCTCGTCCGATGATGCCTCCGGTCACCGCACCAGCGACGGGTCCGGTCGCCGCTGACCCCGTGCACGAACGAGGACGCCCGCCCCGGTCGAACCGGGGCGGGCGTCGTCGTGTGGTGTGGTCAGGCGCCGCGTCGGGCGCGGAGGAACTGCAACCGCTCCTCGAGGAGCTCCTCGAGTTCCTCGCGCGAACGCCGTTCGAGCAGCATGTCCCAGTGGGTACGAGGTGCCTTGACGTCCTCTGCGGCGACCTCGACGGGGATGCCGTCGTCACCGAGCAGCCGGCCCTCGCGACCGGAGCGCGGCTCCGACCAGCTCTGCGGGACGTCCGCGTCGGCGGAGAAGACGATGTCGAACGTCTCCCCCGATTCCGTCTGGTAGACCGCGCGCTTGCGATCCGAGAGCTCGACGCCCTCTTCGCTCTGGAGGCTCTGACTCCCGAGCCGCATGCCGCGGAGACTCCGATCAGCCATGTGTGTGCTCCTCTCGCTCGTCTACCCCTCCACAACACTGTCCCACGCGGGGTCGTTCCCGACCCGGCGCATTCACAGTCCGTTCCCAGTGGGTGGGCGCGGCGACGGCCCCGGCACCGATCGGTTCAGTGGCGGAGGCGGCGACCCCACGGGGCGCAGGCGAGCAGGACGAGCAGCCCGCCGAGTGAGAGCAGCAACGCGATCGAACCCGACGCGAGCGACGCCGGCGTCGTCGAGGTACCGAGGGGCACGTCGGTGATCATCGACGTCGCGGTGTACGCGGGGACCCGGTCGATGGTGCGACCGGTCGGGTCGATGACCTGCGAGGCACCGACGGTCGAGATGTTGACGAGCGAGCGACCGGTCTCGACCGCGCGCATGCGGGCGATCTCGAGCTGCTGCAGGTTCTCGTCCGTCCCGGAGAAGTCCGCGTTGTTCGTCTGCGCGAAGATCACCTGCGCTCCCCCGCGCACCATGTCCGTGGCGAGCCCGTCGTCGACGACGTCGAAGCAGATCGCGATGCCCGCACGGACACCGGCGACGGACAGCACGTTCGGCTTCGTCCCCGGGGTGTAGTCACGCTGCAGCAGCCCGATCAGCGAGGGCGCGAGCTTCGAGAAGAACCACCGGTCCGGCACGTACTCGCCGAACGGCACCGGACGCTTCTTGTCGTAGGACGACTGCCAACCGTCGGCGGTCCACACGAACGAGGTGTTGTGCAGCACCCCCGAGGACGTCTGGGTGATCGCACCGGCGACGATCGGCGCACCGACGGAGTCGACCACCGAGTCGAGCGCCGACGCGATGACCCGCTCCCGCCGCGGGTCGTACTCGGCGGACGCCTCGGGCCAGACGACGACGTCGACGCCCCGGGCCTCGATGTCCGTGGCGGCCACCTGCGACGCCAGCACGTCGCCCGGCTCCGCGCGGTCGAAGTACCCGGCCGGCCCGTTCCCCTGCACGGCCTCGACCCGGATGGTGCCGTCGGTCGTCGCGGGCCAGGCCGGCACCGCGAGGACGGCCGCGACCAGCAGCCCGGCCGTGGCCACCCGCACCGGCACGCGCACCCGCACCCCGGGCGTCCGCGGCACGACGAGGGCGAGCGACACCACGACGGCGACGCAGTACACCACGACGAAGCTCAACCCGAGGATCCCGACCCAGGCGGCGAGGTGCGTGAAGGGACCCTGCGACTGCGACAGTCCGACCCGACCCCACGCGAAACCGCCGTACGGCCAGCTCCCCGAGAACCACTCGCGTCCGGTCCACAGTGCGGCGACGACGGCCGGGAGGCCCCACACACGCCCGGCGGACGAGGTCACCACGCGGGCGACCCACCGGTACGCGAGGGCGATGGCCACGATGCCGAGGGCGAAGAACGCCGCCTCGAACAGCGCCAGCGCGAGCCACGGGACCGGCCCCAGGTACCGCCCGGCCCACGAGATCGCGGGGACGAAGAACGCGGCGCCGGCGACGTACCCGAGCCAGGCGGCCCGGCGGGCAGGCTGGCCCATCGCCGCGAGCAGCAGGCAGGCGAGCGCCGGGTAGGTGAGGAACCACCAGCCCGGCGACGGGAACGACAGCGCGAACAGCAGCCCACCGATGACCGCGAGCGGCAGCGCCGAAGCGAGCGGCAGCGCGGCGAACGGACCGTCCGCGACCGCCCCGCGGCCGAGGCGAGCGCGCACCCCGCGCACACCGGTCTCCGGAACCCGCACCGTGCCTCCCGTCAGACCGCTGCGTAGGCGACGATGCCGCGGCGCACCGCGTCGGTCGCACGTCGGGCGGTCTGGGCGAGGTCGTCGTCACCGGCGTTCCGGATCTGGTCGAGCAGGTCGATGACCTGCTTCGACCAGCGGACGAAGTCACCGGCGGGCAGGTCGAGGGTGCGCAGGACGTCGTCGAGGGCCGAGCCGGACGCCCAGCGGAACATGCCGACCGCCATCGCCGGGGTGGGCGGCTGCGAGCCCGCCAGGCGGGCGTCGCGCTCGATGTCGTCGAGGCGCGACCAGATCGTCAGGGTCTCGTCGAGCGCCGGACGGAAGGCACCACGCGGCAGGGCGTGCTCGGTACCGGGGGCGTTGTCGCGACGGGGCTGGTAGATGATCGTGGCGGCCATCGCGGCGAGCTGCGCCGGCGTGAGGTCCTTCCAGACCCCCGCCTCGAGGCACTCGGCGACGAGCAGGTCGCGGTCACCGTAGATGCGCTGCAGCCGACGGCCGCCCGCGGCGACCGTGGCCTCGCCGTTGCCGGCGTCGACCAGGTACCCGAGCTGCAGGAGCACGTCGGTGACCCGGTCGAACGTGGTCGCCACGGCACCGGTGCGGGACCGGATCTGCTGGACCAGCTTGTCGTTGACGCGCTTGAGCTTCCACCAGCGCTCGGCCCACCGGGCGTGCGCCTCGCGGTCGGGGCAGGCATGGCAGGGGTGCCGCTGCATCTTGCGGCGGACCTCGGTGATCGCGGCCTGCCGTTCCTGGCGCGCACCGTGCGAGGCCTCGCGCCCACCGGGCACGTTCGAGCGCTCGAGGTCGGAGAGTTCGCGACGGAGCGCCGCGTACTCGGTGAAGTCGCCGAGGTGGCACTGCATCGCCTCGCGGTAGCCCTCGAGCGACTCCTGCTGCGACCGCACCTTGCGGGCCAGGTCCACCACGGACCGGTCGGCCTGGAACTGCGCGAACGAGGTCTCGAGGACCTCGCGCGTGCGCTGCCGTCCGAACTGGTCGATCAGGTTGACGGCCATGTTGTAGGTCGGCTTGAACGACGAGTTGAGCGGGTAGGTCCGCCGGCTGGCGAGCGAGGCGACGGCCTGCGGGTCGAGCCCGTCGGTCCACTGGATGACCGAGTGCCCCTCGACGTCGATGCCGCGGCGGCCGGCGCGACCGGTGAGCTGGGTGTACTCCCCCGGCGTGATCGGCACCCGGGCCTCGCCGTTGAACTTCTCGAGCTTCTCGAGCACGACCGTGCGGGCCGGCATGTTCACGCCGAGCGCCAGGGTCTCGGTGGCGAAGACGACCTTGAGCAGCTTGCGCTGGAAGAGGTTCTCGACGACCTCCTTGAACGCGGGGAGCATGCCGGCGTGGTGCGCGGCGACCCCACGCTCGAGCCCCTCGAGGAACTCCCAGTAGCCGAGGACGGCGAGGTCCTCGTCGGGCAGGGTGCGGCAGTGGTACTCCGCGGTCTCGCGGATCTCGTTGCGCTCCGGCAGTGTGGTGAGCGACAGCCCGGAGCGCAGGACGTTCCGGACGCCCTGGTCGCACCCGGCGCGACTGAACACGAAGAAGATCGCGGGCAGCAGCATCCGCTCGTCGAGCATGTGCGCGATGCGCTCGCGGTGCAGCTTCTCGGTCCGCGGCCCACGGCGGTCGTGGTAGCCGCCGCGGCCCCGGCCCCCGCGGTGACCGCCGCCGTGCCGCTCGCTGCGCGAGGCACCGCCGACCAGCCGGAGCAGCTCCGGGTTCACCCGGTTCGTCGCCGCGGCGCCGCTCGAGTCGAACAGGTCGACCATCTTCGACCCCACGAGCACGTGCTGCTCGAGCGGTACCGGACGGTCCTCGGACACGATCACGTCGGTCTCGCCGCGGACGGTCTGCAGCCAGTCGCCGAACTCCTCGGCGTTGGACACCGTCGCGCTGAGCGAGACGAGCCGGACCTCGGTCGGCAGGTGCAGGATCACCTCTTCCCACACCGCACCGCGGAACCGGTCGGCCAGGTAGTGGACCTCGTCGAGGACCACCCACGCCAGGTCGTCGAGCAGGTCGGAGTCCGCGTAGATCATGTTGCGGAGGACCTCGGTGGTCATCACCACGACGCGGGCCCGCGGGTTGACGTTCGTGTCACCGGTGAGCAGCCCGACCTCGGTCTCGCCGTACTCCTCGACGAGCTCGGCGTACTTCTGGTTGCTCAGCGCCTTCATCGGCGTCGTGTAGAACACCTTCGCCGTCGGCTGCCGCATCGCGAGCCAGATGGCGAACTCGGCGACGATGGTCTTGCCCGCACCGGTCGGCGCGGCCACCAGCACGCTCCGGCCCTGGTCGAGCGAGTCGCAGGCGGCGAACTGGAACGGGTCGAGGTCGAACCGCAGGTCGGAGCGGAACAGTTCGAGGTTGCGGGACCGGTTGCGCACCTTCGCCGCAGCGAAGCGCTCGGCGGCGCTGAGCTCGGCGGCGGTCACAGGCCGTACTCCTCGTCGAGCTTGGCCTGCCGCTTCGCGAGCCGACGGTCGTGGATCCACGTGATGGCACACGCGGCGAGGTACAGCACCGTCATCGGGATCGCCAGCAGGAACATCGAGATGAGGTCGGCGCTCGGCGTGACGATCGCGCAGAACACCAGGATGCAGATGATCGCGATGCGCCACGACTTCAGGATGGCCTTCGCGCTGAGCACCCCGACGAAGTTGAGCAGGACGAGGAAGAGCGGCAGTACGAACGCGATGCCGACCGCCACGATGAGCTTGATGACGAAGTCGTAGTAGGCCTTCGCGTCGACGATCGAGGTGTCCTGCGTCGACACGAAGCTGCCGAGGATGGTGACCACGTGCGGCAGGATGTACCACCCGAAGAAGCACCCGCCGAAGAACAGCGGGATCGCGGTGCCGAGGAAGCCCCACACGTACTGCTTCTCGCGCCGGACCAGTGCCGGCACGATGAACGCCCAGATCTGGTACAGCCACACCGGGCTCGAGATGACGACACCGATCGTGATCGCGATCTGCAACCGCAGGTCGAACGCCCCGGTGATCATCGGGAAGTTCAGCTCGGCCGTGTGCCCGCCGACCTCGGCCAGCTGGGTGACCGGGGCCCGCAGCGCGTCGAGGACGAACGGCGTGAGGAACCACCCACCGATCGCGGCGGCGACCACTGCGACGACGGCGCGGAACAGCCGGTTGCGCAGCTCGATGAGGTGCTGCCCGAGCGACATGCGGCCTTCGGCGTCGGTCTGCTGGCGCCCCTGCCGCTTCGCTCGCCCGCGCGCGGTCGTCGAAGCCATGCGTCGATCTTACGGTGTCGGGACCGACAGTCCGGCGCGCTCGGTGGGAACGCACACGGGACCCTCGGCGGGGCGGGCGTGCGCGGGTGTGCGGTGTGCCGGCGTGCGGGTGTGCGGTGGTGCGGTGGTGCGGTGGTGTGCTGTTCCGCGCGAGGTGTGCTGTTTCGCGCGTGGAGGGAAGTTTCGTGTCTGGTGGGCAGGAGCCGCTTCGGCACCGGGCCCGGAATTCCTTCCCATCGCACGTGAAGTGGGAAGCGGAATCGCGCGTGGTGGGCAGGAACTCGGGACCTCCTACGCGCGGAACTGCTCCCTACGCGCGGAACGACCACCCGCGGCGAGCAGCCCCGCGCCTGGCGGCACCGGTGTTCGAGACCACGAGTGCCGCGCGGCCCGACGGTCCTTCCCATCGCGCGCGCAGTGGGAAGCGGAATCGCGCGTGGTGAGCAGGAACTCAAGACCTCCTACGCGCGGAACTGCTTCCTACGCGCGGAACGACCTTCAACGCGCGAAACTGTCCCGAGAAGCCAGAACCTCAGCCCGCGTCGAGCGCTGCGGCCGCGAAGTCGCGCACGGCGGCGCGGGCGGCCGGCGGGTCGAGGACCACCGCGCGGCCGGGCAGCCCCGCCACGAGCCGCACCACCCCGTCGAACCCGTGCGACGCCGCGAGGCGGATGCGGACCCGGCCGTCGGCGTCGGGGGCGTCCGCGGTGTCGGCGAGGAAGTCCGCCACCAGGGGCAGCGAGGACGAGTCGAGCTCGACCGTCACGATGACGTCCTCGGCGGACTGCTGGAAGAGCGTGTCCGGCATGACGACCTGGTCGACGGTCTTCTCGACCGCACGGTCGTCGACCTGCACGGCGGACATCCGGTCGAGCCGGAAGGTGCGGAGCGCCTGGCGGTCGAGGTCCCACGCGCGGAGGTACCAGTCGGTGTCGATGGACTCGACCCGGAGCGGGTCCACGCGGCGGGTGCCGCCGCGGGAGCGCGGTCCGACGTACTCGAACGAGAGCCCACGGCCGTCGGCCATCGCCCGTCGGATGGTGGCGAGGGCGACGTCGTGCAGGTCCTGGCCGACGGCGACGGTCGACGTGGCTCCGCCGGCACCGCGGGACAGCTTGGCCATCAGGGCGCGGATGGCGTCGCGGTCGGCGGCCTCGGGCAGGGCGGAGAGGTACTGCAGGCCGGCGATGAGGGCGGAGGCCTCGCGGGCGGAGAGCCGCGGCGAGTCGTCGATCGCGACGAGGTTCGTCAGCACGATCATGTCGTTCTGGTCGAAGTCGTCCCAGGCGATGTCGAACAGGTCGCCGTGCTGGTACTGCATCGTCTCGCCGGGCACGCCGGACACCGCGATGAGCTCGACCGCACGGCGGATGCGGGACTCGGGCACCCCGAAGTGGCGGGCGGCCTCGGCGACGGAGACACGCTCGCGGTCGATCAGGTACGGCACGAGGGACAGCAGGAACGCGAGCTTGTCCTGCGCCTGCAGGGGCTGGGCGTCAGCCACGGGCGGGTTCCTCTCCGGCATCGGGGGTCGCGTGGTCGTCGACGAGGGCGCGGAGCCGGTCGAGCACGCGTGCGCGCAGGTCGTCGGGTTCGAGCACCCGGACCTCGGGCCCGAAGGCGGCGAGCTCCTCGGCGAGGATCTGCGGGTCGACGTGGTGGAGCACGAGCGAGCCGTCCGCGTCGGTCTCGGTGTCCCGTCGTCGGGTGAGGCGGCGTTCGGCGTCCGACCCGGGGATCACCGCGATCCGCGCCGTGCGGGTCGCCCAGATGCGCTCGAGCCCGGCGAGGGTTCGCTCCGCCGCGCCGGCCGGGGCGGTGTGCTGCCCGACGGCGTACTGGGAGACGGGCCCGACGATCCGCGAGAGCAGGTAGTTCTTGTCCGAGTCGGTCGCGAACTCGTGCGCCGCGAGCATCCAGCGGCCGCCGTGCTGCACGAGGGCGAGCGGCGCGACGTCGCGCCGGCGTGCGGCGTGCTGGCCGGGGGTGATGTAGTCGAAGCGGACGGCCGCGGCGCGGTCGAGTGCGGAGCGCAGCGGTTCGAACGCGGCGTCGCGGGCGCGGAGCCGGGGCGCGTAGGCGTCGACGCCGAGCTGGAGTGCGCCGTCGTCGTCCTCGGCACCGGCCGACCGCACCTTGAGCAGCCCGCGCCGCGAGTCGGCGGAGAGTGCGCCCTCGCGCCACGCCATCGCCGCGAGCGACAGCAGTGCCGACTCGTCGGGGGTGAAGCGGACGTCGACGGGCAGGTCGTACTCGCCCTTCGGGATCCGGTAGCGCAGCGTCTGGTTGTTGCCCGCCGCGCCGGGGGTCTCGATCGTCTCGAGCGGGATGCCGAGCTCGCGGACGTCGTCCTTGTCGCGCTCGAACTGGCGCTCGAGCGAGGCGTTGTCGCCGCCGGCGGTGAAGCGCTGCCGGTAGCCCTGCACGTTCGCCAGGATCTCGCCCTTGGTCAGCCCCGACTCCGTCGAGAGCAGCGCGAGCACGAGGCTGAACAGCCGCTCCTCGGCGGGCACACGGGGCACACGGGTCGCTGGCACGAGCCGATCCTACGGCAGCGCGGGTGCACCGGAGTGCACCCGCGCCGCGGTCGGTGGACGGTGTGGACGGGTCAGTTCGACAGCGATCCGAGCAGGTCGATGACGTACACGTCGACGGCGCCCTGCTCGTGCACGACGGCCAGGACCTGGTCGCCGACACGGTGGCCGACGAGGGCCTTCCGGACGCCCTCGGGGTTGAGCTGGCCCTTGGCGAGCGAGACGACCTGGGCACCCGCGCCGCCGGTCCAGCTCGAGCCCGTGGCGTCGGCGCCGACGGTCCACGGGACGACCAGGGCCTTGATCACCGCGTTGTCCTGCTCGGTGAGCACCTTGCCCGAGCCCTTGCGCAGCAGGTGGACCTCGTCCGAGGTCGGGGCGTCCCACGACGGGATCGTCACGCCCGGGGCGCCCGAGGGGGCGAGGACGACGGCCGGCATGCGGTCACCGGCGAGCTGCGGGGTGCCGGTCGCGCGGGCGTCGAAGGCGCGCTGCACGTCGATGACGGCGATCGCGGCGGACTCCGCCTTGCCGGTCGACGTCGCCGGGGCACCGTTCGCCGGGTTGTTCACCGCGCTCTTCGGCAGCGCGACGGCGAGCCGGTCACCGACGTGCGCGCACTCGACGGCCTCGCCGAGCGCGCCGTACGTGCTCGCACCCGCGGTGATCGGTGCCACCTGGTTCGTGTAGCCGCTCGTCGAGGCGACCTCGCCGTTCTTGCCGTCGAGGATCGTGTACGCGATCTGCACCGGGGTGCCCTCGTCGACCTGGCGGCCGTCGCCGTGGCGGAGGACGGACACCTGCGTGCCCTTCGTGGTGAGGCCGTTCGGGATCGACACCTTCGGCTCCTTGCCGAACGCGCCCGTCGCCGTCACGGCCGCGGAGGCGTCGCCGGGAGCGGCACAGCTCGAGGGGGTGGTACCGGCGCCGTTCGAGGCGCACGCCGTCAGCGACACCGCGAGACCGATGGTGACCAGGAGTGCGGGGATGGTGCGCACGGACCCTCTTTCCGTTCGATGCAGGACGGGCACGCCGTCAGCCTACCGTTCGTCCTCGTCGGCTCCGGACGAGACCGCGCCTGACGAGACCGCGCCGGACGAGTCCGCACCGGACGACACCGCACCGGCGGGGGCCACTCCGGCGGGGGCCGCACCCGAGGCAGCCTCGGCCGCAGCCACCTTCCGCGCCTGCGCTGCCGACTGCCGTGCGACCTTGCGGAGCTTCTTGTCGCTCGTCGCCCGCTCGCCGACCGCGCCGGGGGTCCAGGCCTCGACGTCCTCGTCGGAGAACTCGGCCTTGCCCGCGCGGCGCTTCAGGTTCGGCAGCACGGTGCCGTCCGCCAGGCGACGCGCCGTGACGAGGAAGCCGGTGTGCCCGACCATCCGGTGGTCCGGCCGGACCGCGAGGCCCTCGACGTGCCAGGTGCGCACCAGGGTCTCGCTCGGCATCGGGTCGGTGAAGCGGCCGGTGTCGCGCAGAGCCTCGGCGGTGCGCGACAGCTGGGTGACGGTCGCGACGTAGCAGACGATGAGGCCGCCGGGCACGAGGGCGTCCGCAGCGGCGTCGACGCACTCCCACGGGGCGAGCATGTCGAGCACGACGCGGTCGACGCTCTGCTCCTCGACGGCGTCGGGCAGCTCCTCGACGAGGTCGCCGACGGTCACCGACCAGTTGTCCGGCACGGCACCGAGGAAGGTGCCGACGTTGCCCTTCGCGATCGCCGCGAACTCCTCGCGGCGCTCGAACGACTGCAGCCGACCGGTCGGGCCGATCGCCCGGAGCAGGAACAACGACAGGGCGCCGGAACCGACACCGGCCTCGACCACGCGGGCGCCAGGGAAGACGTCCGCGAAGGCCACGATCTGCGCCGCGTCCTTCGGGTAGACGATCGCGGCGCCGCGCGGCATCGACATGACGTAGTCGTTGAGCAGCGGCCGCAGCGCCAGGTACTCGTCGCCGGTGCTCGCCCGGATGACGGAGCCGTCGGGCTGCCCGATGACGTCGTCGTGCCGGAGCACGCCGCGGTGCGTGTGGTACTCCCCCGCGGTCTCGAGCGACAGCGTCGTGAGCTTGCCCTTCGGACCGGTGAGCTGCACGCGGTCGCCGGCCCGGAACGGGCCGCGCGGCGGCGTGTGCGGGGCGCCGCCCGCGGTGTGCGGGAGCGCTGCGGTCGGGTCCGTGGTCGGTTCTGTGGCCGGACTGGAGGCACGGCTCGCGTCCGCCCCGTCGCGTGCGTCGTCGGCGTGGCTCATCGGGCGACCTCCTCGGTGTCCGCAGCGTGCGCCGGGTCCGGCACCGCGCCTCCCGTCGATCCGCCCCGTGCGGTCAGGGCCGGCGTCGTCAACTCGACCAGACGGTCCACGTCGACGCCGGCGAGCGAGGTGAGGTGCACGTCGCCGCCGCCGATCTCGGAGAGCGGGACGATGTGCTCGACGGCGACCGTGACGGCGCCGGAGGCGACGGCCGAGGCGACGCCGGTGGCGGAGTCCTCGATCGCGACGCACGCGGTCGGCTCGACGCCGAGCTGCGCTGCGGCGGACAGGTAGGCGTCCGGGTGGGGCTTCGGGCGGTCGACGTCGTCGCCGGCGACCACGACCCGGAAGCCGCGCTCGCCGAGTGCCTCTGCGGTGACGAGGGCCATCTTGCGACGGGACATCGTGACGAGGGCGGTCGGGATGCCGCGGGCGTGCAGCTCCTCGACGAGCTCACGGGCACCCGGGCGCCACGGCAGTTCGCCGCCGCGCAGGCGCTCCATCACGTAGTCGGTCATCCACTCGACGATCTCCTCGACCTCCATGTCGACGCCCTTGTCGCGCAGGATCTCGCCGGAGCGTTCGAGACCGCTGCCGACCAGGGCGAGGCCCTCGGCGTGGGTCCACTCGACGCCGTAGCGCCCGGTGAGCTCGACCTGGGACCGCTGCCAGATCGGCTCGGTGTCGACGATCGTGCCGTCCATGTCCCACAGGACGGCTGCGGGCAGGACGGGGGCAGGAGGATGCTCGGTCACGGGCGACGAGTCTACCGGGGGCGTTCCGCTGGGCGCGGACGCGCGCGGCCGGGCGGGACGCCTGGGCCTACAGTGGATGCCTGAATCGTGTCCGGCCGGGAGCGCCCGTCGCCCCGCCCCGCTCCGCGCCACCACCAGGAGGTCCGCTCCGTGCCACAGCACTCACCCTTCAGCGACGGTCGACTGCTCGTCGTCGCCTTCGAGGGCTGGAACGACGCCGGCGAGGCCGCGAGCGGACTCGCCCGACGCATCGTCGAGTCGCTCGACCTCGACGAGCTGCGTGAACTCGACGGCGAGCGGTACGTCGACTACCAGTTCAACCGGCCGACCGTCGGTCCCGACGAGAACGGCGACCGCGGCGTCCAGTGGCCGCGCATCGTGCTGCACGGCCCCGGCGCCGAGGGCGGCCCCGTGATCAGTGCGACCGGCTCCCCCACCGACCGTGACGTCTTCGTGCTCGTCGGCCCGGAGCCCTCGCGCACCTGGCGCGGCTTCTGCGCCGAGATCATCGACCTGGCCGACGTGTACTCGATCGACGCCGTGGTCTTCGTCGGTGCGATGCTCGCCGACGTCCCGCACACCCGCCCGATCTCGGTGTTCGTGTCGAGCGAGGACGCCGGCGTCCGTGCGGCGTTCGACGTCGACCGCTCGTCGTACGAGGGCCCGACCGGCATCCTCGGCGTCCTCGCCGACGCGATGGACAAGGCCGGGCTCACCACCCTGTCCCTCTGGGCGTCGGTGCCGCACTACGTGCACAACTCGCCCTCGCCCAAGGCGACGCTCTCGCTGCTCGACAAGATCGAGGAGCTCACCGACGTCACCGTGCCGCGCGGGTCCCTGCTCGACGACGCGACGGAGTGGGAGGAGGGCATCGACGCCCTCGCCGCCGACGACGAGGACATGGCCTCGTACATCGGCCAGCTCGAGCAGGCGCGGGACACCGTCGACTCGCCCGAGGCCTCCGGCGACGCCATCGCGCAGGAGTTCGAGCAGTACCTCCGTCGGCGCGAGCGCAAGGACGGCAAGGACGGCGGCACCGCCGGCGGCGAGGGCCCCTGGCGCCCGCCCCAGCCCCCGCAGTAGGGCGAGGGGCAGCCGGCCGGGGCTGAGGTCGCACTTCGGCCCGCATCCGGCTGCTCGATCCGGGCCGAATTGCGATCTCACCGGTGCCGGCGGCGCGCCATCCGGCGCTGGCGGGCGCCGAGGTCGCACGAACTGCCGCCCGCGGCGCCGGCGGGCGGCACCTTGCGCGACCTCGGTGGCACGCGTGCGGCACGTCGTGCCCACTCGGCGGGCGGGAGGCGCCCGATGGGGGTAGCCCGGGCCTCCCACCCGAAGCTCGGCGCGCGGGCGCCAGCGGGCGCCGAGGTCGCACGAACTGTCGCGTGCGGCGCGTCCACGCGGGCGCCGAGGTCACACGAACTGTCGCGTGCGGCGCCGGCGGGCGACACCTTGCGCGATCTCGGCGACCTGCACGCGGCGCGTCGCGACCACTCGTGGGCGGGAAGCGCTTGACGGGGGCGACCGGGGCCTCCCGCCCGACGCTCATCGCACGTCGGCAGGCAGGCACGCCGGCGGGCACGCGCGCCGTCATGCGCCGAGGTCGCACGAACTGTCGCCTGCGGCGCTGGCAGGCGACACCTTGCGCGATCTCGGCGGTACGCACGCGGCGCGTCGTGACCACTCGGCGGGCAGGAGGCGCCCGACGGGAGGCGACACGGGCCTCCCGCCCGATGCTCGGCGCGCACCGGCTCCGTGCGCACCGGCTTCGTGCGCACCGGCTCCGTGCGCACCGGCTCCGCGCACGCCGCCCCCACGCGCGCCGGCCACCGCCGAGATCGCACGAACTGTCGCATGCGGCGCCGGCGGGCGACACCTTGCGCGACCTCGGCGACCGGCACGCGGCGCGTCGCGGCCACTCGGCGGGAAGGAGCCGGACGGAGGACCGAAGGAGCCGGACGGCTGCCGGACGGGACGCGCGCGGCGGAGCCGTCCCGGGCCTTCCGTCCTTCCGACCGTCAGCCCAGGCGGATGCCGAGCAGGGCGTCGACCAGGTCGACGAGCTCGGGCGTGACCGCGGTGCCGCCCGCGATCGCGGTGTCGACCGCGGCGACGGCTCCCGGGGTGTCGAGGTCGTCGGAGACGCGTGCGCGGATGCGGGCCGCCACGTCGGCGGCGTCGTCGGCGTGTCCCGCGGCCGAGCCGGAGGCCCAGGCGTCCCAGGCCGCGAGCCGCGTGGTGGCGCTCGTGAGCTCGGTGTCGAACCACTCCCAGTCGTCCGAGTACTTGTGCGAGAGCAGTGCGAGGCGGATCGCCCGGGGGTCCGCACCGTCGTCGAGCAGCCCGCGCACGGTGACGAGGTTGCCGAGCGACTTCGAGATCTTCGTTCCCTGGTACGCGATCATGCCGGTGTGCACGTAGGCGTGCGCGAGGGGCTGGTGCGCGAGCGCGGCGGCGTGGCCGGCGCTCATCTCGTGGTGCGGGAAGACGAGGTCGCTGCCGCCGCCCTGCACGCTGATCGGCAGGCCGAGGCGGTCGCCGGCGATGACGCTGCACTCGATGTGCCAGCCGGGGCGGCCGGGGCCGATCTCGGTGTCCCAGGACGGTTCGCCCTCGCGCGCGGCGCGCCAGAGCAGTGGGTCGAGCGGGTTCCGCTTGCCGGGGCGCTCCGGGTCGCCGCCGCGCTCGGCTGCGAGTGCCAGCATGGTGTCGCGGTCGAGACCGCTCTCGTCGCCGAGCTTCCACGACTCGGTCGGGCGCGTCACGTCGAAGTAGAGGTCGTCGCCCTCGGCGCCGTCGGTCGGCACCTCGTAGGCGTAGCCGGTCTCCTGCAGGAACGAGACGGCCTCGGCGACGCGGTCGACCTGGTCGGTGACGGCCACGAAGTCGTCGGGTGGCAGGATCCGGAGCGACTCCATGTCGCGACGGAACAGGTCGATCTGCGAGGCGGCGAGCTCGCGCCAGTCGACGCCGTCGCGGGCGGCGCGCTCGAGCAGCGGGTCGTCGACGTCCGTGACGTTCTGCGCGTACTCGACGTCGAGCCCGGCGTCGCGCCAGGCGCGGCCGAGCGTGTCGAACGCCAGGTAGGTCGCCGCGTGCCCGAGGTGGGTCGCGTCGTAGGGGGTGATCCCGCACACGTAGAGCGCCGCGCGGTCCTCGCCACGGCTCGGGTCGACCGGCTTGCCGGTGGCCGTGTCGTGGACGACGGGTCGCGGCGCCGCACCGGCGACGTCGGGAAGGGACGGGGCCTGCCAGGCCCTCACGGCTGGATCACTCCGAGCGACAACAACACGATCAGAACGATACCCAGTGCGATCCGGTAGACCACGAAGGGCATGAAGCTCCGCTTGCTGATGTAGTTCATGAACGCCGCGATGACGACGAAGCCGACGAGGAACGCCACCACCGTCGCGATGAGCGTGTCGGCGATGCCGAACGGCGCGCCGGTGTCACCGAGGCTCGTCGCGGCCTCGTACAGGCCGGACAGGAACACGGCGGGCACGGCGAGCAGGAACGCGAACCGAGCGGCGGCCGGCCGGGTGTAGCCGAGTGCGAGGCCCATCGACACGGTGGCGCCGGACCGCGAGACGCCGGGGACGAGCGCGAGCACCTGCGCCAGGCCGATGAGCACGCCCCCGCCGAACGTCATGTGCTCGATGCGGCGTTCCTTGCGGCCGACGCGGTCGAGCACGCCGAGCACGACGCCGAAGACGATGAGCACGATCGCGACGATCCAGAGCGACCGGAAGGTGGTCTCGATGGAGTCCTTGAGCAGCAACCCGGCGATGCCGATCGGGATGGTGCCGATGATCACCAGCCAGCCGAGCCGGACGTCCGGGTCGCCCTTCGGCACGTCCCGTCGGAACACCGAGCGGAACCACCGCCCGATGATCCGGGTGATGTCCTTCCAGAAGTAGATGAGCACCGCGGTCTCGGTGCCGAGCTGCGTCACCGCGGTGAAGGCCGCCCCGGGGTCCTTCGCGTCGGGCAGGAACAGCCCGACGATGCGCAGGTGGGCGCTGGACGAGACCGGCAGGAACTCGGTGAGCCCCTGGACGAAGCCGAGGAAGATCGCCTCGAGGATGTGCATCGCACGGGCCTTTCGGGGTGCAGTGGATCAGGACACCGCCCGGAGGCGACCATGCAAGATATCAGTACGTGGCGAAGAGGTCGCCGAGGACGCGCCGCCCGAACGCGAGCGCATCGAGCGGCACCCGCTCGTCGACGCCGTGGAACATCGCCGGGAAGTCGACGCCGGCGGGCAGCTGCAGCGGGACGAAGCCGTAGCCCGCGATGCCGAGGGTCGACAGGGCCTTGTTGTCGGTGCCGCCGGACAGCAGGTACGGCAGCACCGGCGCCCCGGGGTCGTGCCGGCCGAGGACGTCGCGGACGGCGTCGACGAGGGGGCCGCCGAAGTCCTGCTCGAGGCCGACATCGCGGAACGAGGTCACGACCTCGACCTCGTCACCGGCCAGTTCGCGGACGCGCGCGAGCACGGTGTCCTCGTCACCGGGCAGGCAGCGGATGTCCACGAGGGCCTCGGCGGTGTCCGGGATGACGTTGTGCTTGTACCCGGCGGTGAGCACCGTCGGGTTGGACGTGGTGTGCAGTGCCGCGTGGATGAACCGCGAGGCGGACCCGGTGGCCAGGGCGACCTCGTCCGGGCCGGTCACCGCAGGGTCGACGCCGAGGAACCGGGCGACCTCGGCGACCATGGCGTCGGTCGTGGCGGAGAGGCGCACCGGCCATTCCTCGCTGCCGATGCGGGCGACCGCGGCGGCGAGCTTCGTGACGGCGTTGTCGCGGATGACGTGCGAGCCGTGCGCCGCCGTGCCGCGCGCGACGAGCTTCACCCACATGAGCGCCTTCTCGCCGGTCTGCAGCAGGTAGGCCCGCCGGTCGCCGAGGGTGATGGAGTACCCGCCGACCTCGCTGATCGCGGCGGTCGCGCCGGCGAAGACCTCGGGATGGTGCTCGACGACGTGGTGCGAGCCGAGGACTCCCCCGGCTTCCTCGTCGGCGAAGTAGGCGATCACCAGGTCGCGCTCGGGCGCCCCCTGCGCCGCGATGACGTCCGCCAGGGAGGTGAGCATCATCGCGTCCATGTTCTTCATGTCCACGGCGCCGCGGCCCCACAGCGAACCGTCCCGCACGACGCCGCCGAACGGGTCGACCGTCCAGTTGGCGGGGTCCGCCGGCACGACGTCGAGGTGGCCGTGCACGACGAGGGCCGGCTTGTCGCGGTCGCGGCCCGGTACCCGCGCCACGACGCTGACGCGGTCCGGCTCGGACTCGAACAGCTGCGGCTCGAGCCCCAGGCGACGCAGTTCGGCCTCGACGTAGTGCGCCGCCTCGGTCTCGCCGCGGGACTTGCCCTCGCCCCAGTTCGTGGTGTCGATGCGGATGAGGTCGCGGGCGATCGCCGCCGTGGCCTCGAGCTCGGGCACGGTCGGCTCCGGGTTCGTCATGGCTCCACGCTACCGGGCCGCTCCGACCCCGACAGGAGGGTCCGCGACCCGGGACGCGCCCGGGATGCACGCCCGTGTGCAGCGTGCCCTCGGAGCCGTGCTAGTGTCTTCTCTCGGCAGGAACGCCGGGTTGCACTCGGGAAACAGACACCAGACACCCTGTCCGGGTGGCGGAATTGGTAGACGCGCTAGCTTGAGGTGCTAGTGCCCGTATTAGGGCGTGGGGGTTCAAGTCCCCCCTCGGACACAGAGAACACACAGAACACGGAAACACGAAGACAAGGAATGCCCCCAGGCCAGTGGCCCGGGGGCATTTCCTGTTGAGTCAGTCGCCGAGCTGCTCCGACAGCCAGGCGCGTGCACCCTCGGCGTCCTCGAACAGGCCGTCGTCCTGTGCCGCAGCGGCGGCGTCGAGGACCTCGCGGAACCGGGGCCCCGGGGTGAGTCCCGACGCGATGAGGTCCCGCCCGGTCACCAGGCGGACGCGACGAACGGCGGCGTCCGCGCGCACCACCGCGAGCCACGCCCCAGCCGCCGAGGCCGAGGACGCCGGGCCCCGCCCCTGCGAGTCCGCCTCGCACACCCGTGCCCAGCACTCGGCCGTCGCGACCGATCCGCCCAGGCGGCGCAGCAGCCGGCGCGCTGCGGGCACCGAGGGCGCCGCACCGTCCGTCGAGTGCACCACCATGTGCTCGCGCACCACGGCGCCGATGCGGTCGGTCACGGTCCGGGGCACGCCGATCCGCCGCAGGAGGTCGCGGGCGGCCCGTGCTCCGGAGACCTCGTGCCCGAGGCTGCGGATCCGGACGGTGCCGTCGTCACCCCGGACCGTCTGCGTGCCGTCGCCGGCCTTGCCGAGGTCGTGCAGGAGGGCCCCGAGCACCACGACGGTGCGGTCCTCCCCGGTCACCCCGTCGGCCGTGCACGCGGCAGCAGCCGCGTCCGCCGCGAGTCCCAGGTGCACGTGCACCGGCCCCTCGGGGTGCCACCGGGGGTCCTGCGGGACGTCCCGGACGGCGGCGAGCTCCGGGAAGTGCCGCTCCCACCCGGTGTCGTGGAGGACCCGGAGCGCGTGCGACTGGTGGTCGCCCCCGGCCGCCTTCCGGATCTCCGGCCACACCCGCTCCGGCGCGATCGACGGGTAGGCGTCCGCGAGCGAACGCGCGAGCTCGATCGTCGACGGGTGGACGGCGAGGTCGAACCGCGCCACGAGCTGCACCGCGCGCAGGACCCGCAACGGATCGTCGCCGAACCGTTCGGACGTGTGCCGGAGCACGCCCCGAGCGGCGTCGTCGATGCCGCCGGACGCGTCGACGTACTCGTTCGTCGCCGGGTCCCACGCGACCGCGTCGACGGTGAAGTCGCGACGCGCGGCGGCGTCGGCGAGGGCGTCGTCGTCGCCGGTCCCCGGGACCACGGCGACGTCGACGTGCACGTCGTCGAGCACGACCCGGAGCACCTCGAACCGCCGGCCGGTCGTCACGACGACCGCGCCCGCAGCGCGCAGGGCGTCCACGACCGGGGCCGTGTCCGCGCCGTGGACCTCGACGTCGACGTCGTGATCGTCGTCCTCCGGGACCGCACGCCCGGCCGACCGCAACAGGGCGTCGCGGACCACGCCGCCGACCAGGAACGGGCGCCCGATGCTGCCGAGCGCCACGAGGACGGCGTCGACGGCCGTGCCGACACCCAGCGCACGTGCCGGGTCGGTGGGGCCGGGGCACCGGTGGAGACCGGTCGTGCGTCGCGCAGCGCCGCACCGGGTGCAGGAGGTGGTGGTCACGTGTGGCCTCTTCCGGGACCTCCGTGCAGCAGCACCGAGGGAGTCAGTCTGCCGCACCGGGCGCGTCGGCGCGACCACCGGACGGACGGGAGGCGCGGTGCCAGCCGGCACCGCGCCTCCCGTCCGCCCTGTCGGTGCGTCAGCGCTGCGTCAGCTCTGCGTCAGCTCTTCGACGCCTCGACGAAGTTGCGGCGCGGGTCGGTCTCCTTGATGAGGGAGGTCGCGTCGCGTCCGGAGACGGCGCCGGTCACCCAGCCGATGACGATCCGGACCTTGCGGTTCAGGGTCGGCATCGCGTACACGTGGTAGGCGCGGTGGGCGAGCCAGGCGAGCACGTTGGTCATCTTGATGCCCTTGATGTTCGCGGCACCCTTGCCGACGCCGTACGAGGCGACGGTGCCGATCGAGGGGTGGCGGTACTCCTCGAGCGGCTTGCCCGTGATCGTCGCCACGATGTTGTCGGCGGCGACGACGGCCTGACGCACGGCGTTCTGCGCGTTCGGCGGGTAGAACGCCGGCTGCTTGTCGGCGGTCAGATCGGGGACCTGGGCCACGTCACCGAGGCCCCAGACGCCGTCGACGACCTCGTGGGTGTCCTCGGCCTCGACCTGGAGCTTCGCGTTGGCGGCGAGGTGCCCCTTCGGGCCGCGCGGCAGGTCGGAGGCGTCGAGGAGCGGGTTCGGCTTGACGCCGGCGGTCCAGACGAGCAGCCCGGTGGGGACCTCGTCGCCGTCGGACAGCGTGACGACGCCGCCCTCGGCGCTCGGCATGGTGGTCTTCAGCCGGACGTCGATGCCGCGGGCGCGGAGCGACTCGAGGGTCCACTTCGACAGCTCCGGGCCGACCTCGGGCGCGACGCGGTCGAGCGCGTCGATGAGGATCCAGCGGGGCTGCTCGCCGGCGAGCGACGGGTAGGTCGCGATGGCGGCCTGCGAGACGTCGAACAGTTCGCCGATGGCCTCGACGCCGGTGTAGCCACCGCCGACGAAGACGCTCGTGAGCAGACGACGACGCTCGTCCTCGTCGCGGGTGGCTGCGGCCTTCGCGATGTTGTCGAGGAGCTTGGAGCGGACGTAGGCGGCCTCCTCGACGCTCTTGAAGCCGACGCCGTACTCCTCGAGCCCGGGGGTCGGGAAGGTGCGCGTGACGGAACCGAGGGCGACGACGAGCTGGTCGTAGCCGAGCGTGCGGTCGTCACCGCCGGCGGTCGCGATCGAGACGGTCTTGTCAGCCGAGGAGATCGCGGTGACCTTGCCCTGGATGACCCGGGTCTTGCGCAGGGCGCGACGGAGTTCGACCGTCACGTCCTTCGGGGCGATGTGACCGCCCGCGACCTCGGGCAGGAACGGCAGGTACGTGTAGTAGGTGTTCTGGTCCACCAGTGTGATCCGCATCGGCACGGTGGCCGCGTGCTTCTGCAGCTGCTTGACGGTGGAGTAGCCAGCGGAGCCGCCGCCGAGGACGAGGACGTGAGGGATCGAGTCTGCCATTCCTCCGGTCTACCGGATGACGGCCGTCAACGTCACCAGCGCCGCGCCTCTGGCGGGAATCAGCGTCGCTTCAGCCGCCACCAGGCGGTCTCGGCGAGCTCCACACCGGTGTACACACCGTGCGGGGTGCGCCGGGACTCGGTGAGCGAGAACCGTCGGAGCCGGTAGCCGCCGCCGAAGCGGTCGATGATCGCCTCGGGTGAGGACTCGGCGTCGCGCTTGACGTACCAGGTGCGGTCGTCGACCGGCTCGATCACGCCGCGGTCACCGTCGCCCACCGATGCGGGAGCGCAGCACGTCGATGCGCTTCTGGATCTGCTCGATGCTCGCCTGCGCCACGGCCGGACCGCCGCTGATCCGCCGGAGTTCGGCGTGGATCGCGCCGTGCGGCTCGTTCGAGTGGCGTGACCAGATCGACACGAGCCGGGCGAGCTCGGTGCGCTGCTCCTTGATCGTCATGTACATCGGGCGGTCCGGTTCGGCGGGCTTGGGCTGGCCGTCCTTGACGGTCCGGCCCTTCGAGCGCTTGGCCTGGGTGGCCTGCCGGGCACGCAGCAGGTCGCGCACCTGGTCGGGCTCGAGGAGCCCGGGGATGCCGATGAAGTCGAGTTCCTCGAGCGAGCCGACCTCTCCCCCGGTGCCGAACTCGCCGCCGTCGTAGAGGACGCGGTCGAACGACGCCTGCGAGTCGAGCGCCTCGAACGGCTGGACCTCGAGCAGGCTCTCGGACGCGCGGTCCTCCTTGTTGGCCTCGGCGACCATGGCGTCCTCGGGGTTGTACAACCCGTCGTCGGTGTCCTTCGGGCGGTCGAGCGCGTGGTCGCGTTCGAGCTCGAGGGACGCCGCCAGTGCCATCAGCCCGGGCACGCTCGGCAGGAAGACGCTCGCCGTCTCGCCGCGCCGGCGGGCACGCACGAAGCGGCCGATCACCTGGGCGAAGAACAGCGGCGTGCTCGCGCTCGTGGCGTAGACGCCGACGCACAGGCGCGGGACGTCGACGCCCTCGGACACCATCCGGACGGCGACCATCCAGCGCGAGGTGTCCTCGGCGAACGCGCTGATCCGGCTCGACCCAGCGGCCTCGTCGGACAGGACGACGGTCGGGCGTTCGCCGGTGATCTGCTGCAGGATCCGGGCGTAGGCGCGCGCGGTCGTGGTGTCGGTCGCGATGACCAGGCCGCCCGCGTCCGGCACGCCACGACGGACCTCGGTCAGGCGCTTGTCGGCGGCGGAGAGCACGGCGGGCATCCACTCGCCCTCGGGCGAGAGCGCCGTGCGCCAGGCCTGCGCGGTGATGTCCTTCGTGACCTGCTCACCGAGCGAGGCCGACATCTCGTCGCCCATCCGGGTCTTCCAGCGCATCTGCCCGGCGTAGGCCATGAAGAGCACCGGTCGGACGACGCCGTCCTTGAGCGCGCGGCCGTAGCCGTAGTTGTAGTCGGAGATCGAGGTGCGGATGCCCTGCTCGTCGGGGGCGTACTGCACGAACGGGATCGGCGCGGTGTCCGAGCGGAAGGGCGTGCCGGACAGCGACAGGCGGCGGGTGGCCCCGGAGAACGCCTCTCTGATGCCGTCGCCCCAGGTCAGTGCGTCGCCGCCGTGGTGGACCTCGTCGAGGATCACGAGGGTCTTGCCGCTCGCGGTGATCCGCTGGTGCACCTCGGGGTTCATGCCGACCTGGGCGTACGTGATCGCGACGCCCTGGTAGTGGCGGCCGAACATGCCGTCGCCGTTCTTGAACATCGGGTCGATGCGGATGCCGACCCGGTCGGCCGAGTCGGCCCACTGGCGCTTGAGGTGCTCGGTCGGCGCGACGACCACGATGCGGTCGACGGTGCCCCGGGCCAGGAGCTCGGTGGCGAGGCGCAGCGCGAACGTGGTCTTGCCGGCGCCGGGCGTGGCCGCGGTGAGGAAGTCACGCGGTTCGGTCTCGAAGTACTTCGTCAGCGCCTCGACCTGCCAGGCACGGAGCTTCGACGCGGTCCCCCACGCGGCACGGTCGGGGAAGGCCGGGGAGAGGTGCTGGACGGCGGAGTTGCCGGCCGCCTCGGCCAGCGCCGCGGCGTCGGCCTCGTCACGTGCTGCAGTCGCCCCGGCCGTCGCGGTCTGGTCGGTGTGTGCCGGTACCGCACCACCGTCGCCGGCCCGGTCGTCCCCGGCTTCGGCCCACAGCGTGGCGGGCTGCTGGTCGTCGTACTCCGCTGCGCTCACTGGACCTGATCCTACCGCCACGCTCAGTCCTGCCTGGCGTGCGGGGCGTGCCCGTCGCGGGTCCCCCGGACGAGCGATGCCGGCCGCAGCACGCCGGCGCCGAAGCGCGCGGCCACGGCGTCGACGGTCGTCTCGGTCTCGCGCCACGGCGCGTCGTCGTCCCACAGGGCGTTGCTGGCGGCCGCCGGCACGAGGTTCTCGCCGCGGACGCCGATGAGTCGGATGCGGTTGCCGGGCCGGTGCAGGACGTCGTACAGCTCGACGGCCTCGCGGTGCAGCCGCTTGGCGACGTCCGTGGGCTCGGCGAGGGTGCGGGACCGGGTGAGCGTGGTGAAGTCGGTGTACCGGACCTTCAGGGCAACGGTGCGTGCCTGCACGTCGGCGTGCCGCAGCCGGACGGCGACCTTGTCGGCCAGGCGGAGGAGTTCGCGTGCGACGTCGTCGCGGTCGGTCAGGTCGTGTCCGAAGGTGACCTCGTGCCCGATCGACTTCTCGCTGACGCCGGTGTCCACGACGCGCGGGTCGCGACCCCAGGACAGGTCGTGCAGCTTCTGGCCGCCGGCCGGCCCGAGCGCGGACACCAGGGACCCGAGCGGCGTCCGGGCGAGGTCGCCGACGGTGCGGATCCCCCGACGCTCGAGGGTCTCCTGCGTCTTGCCACCGACGCCCCAGAGCGCGGAGACCGGCTGCGGGTGCAGGAACGCGATGGTGTCGGCGGCCGGCACGACGAGCAGCCCGGCCGGTTTGGCGCGGCTGGAGGCGAGCTTCGCGACGAACTTCGTCGACGCCGCCCCCACGGAGCAGTGCAGGCCGGTCTCGGCGTGGACGGCGCGACGGATCGCCTGCCCGATCTGCCAAGGCGTGCCGTACAGGCGGAGTGCGCCGGCGACGTCGAGGAAGGCCTCGTCGATGCCGAGTCGTTCGACCCGTGGGGTGAAGCGGTCGAAGACGGCCATGACTGCGGCGGACTTCGCGCGGTACTTCTCGAAGTGCGGTTCGACGATGACGGCGTTCGGGCAGCGCCGCTTGGCGATCGCCATCGGCATCGCCGAGTTCACGCCGTAGCGCCGGGCCTCGTACGTGGCGGCGGTGACCACCGACCGGTCGGAGTCGTGGCCGACGATCACCGGCAGCCCCTGCAGGTCGGGACGGTCGAGGAGCTCGACGGAGGCGAAGAAGGCGTCCATGTCGACGTGCAGCACCGTCGCCGACACGTCGTCGACGGGGGTGTCCGAGACGAGCCGGTTGCTGCCGTCCTGCTTGCTCACGTGGCGATGATGCCAGGTGCCACCGACACCGGAGCGGCCCCGTGCGCGCGGCGGACCGTCACGGCAGCGGTCCGAGCACCGACGCGGCGATGGTCCGGGCCGCGGAGTCCCGGGTGGAAGGGTGGTACTGCCCCGCCCGCACGTCCCGCGCGAGCCGCGCCAGTTCGCTCGTCGACCGGAACGCCGAGCCGCCGGCGATCCGCATCGCCTCGTCGACCGCGTGCTGCGCCGCGTCCACCGTCCGTGCCTTCGTGCCGACGAGCAGCGGGAACCACCGGGCGCCGAGGTCGTCGCCCTCGTCGACCGAGCGAGCCAGCGAGTCCACCTGCATCGACACGGCGTCCACCGCACCGCGCACGTCCGCGATCGCCCGACGCACGTCCGGGTCCTGGGCGCGCGACGACCCGTCGGCCGCCACGCGACGGGTGACCGCCGACACCGCGAGGTCCAGCGCGCGCTCGGCGATCCCGACGTACACCGACGCGACGAGCAGCTCGAACGCCGCGAACACGCCGAAGACCAGCGGGTCCTGGTTCGGCCCGACCGGCAGCACCCGCACGATCCGCTCCGCGGGCACGTGCACCCCGAGCAGCCGGGTCCCGTGGCTCTGCGTCGCCCGCATGCCGAGCGTGTCCCACTCGTCCCCCTGCTCGACGTGCTCGTCGGACCGGAGCACGAACCCGTGCACGAGCCGCGGCTCCGGCCCGGAGTCGTCGCGGCCGAACACGCTGAGGACGTCCCACGCCGGTGCGAGCGAGGTGGACACCTTCGTCCCGGTGAAGCGGTACCCGCCGTCGCCGTCCGGCTCCGCCGTCGTCGACGAGTCGAACAGCACCGCGTCGTTGCCGGGTTCGCTCACCCCGAAGGCGAGCAGGTGGTCGTCCGCCGCGTGGTCCGTGACGGACTGGAGGAACGCCCCACCCCGCGTGGACACGGCCCGGGCCGCCTGCACCCAGACCTGGTGCATCCCCAGGCCGAGCGCCGTCGCCGGCGCGGCCCGGGCGAGCGTGCGCTGCACCACCGTCGTCGCCCGGAGGCCGAGGTCGGAGCCGCCCTGCTCCGCGGGCACGCCGATGCGCAGGTACCCCGCCGTGCGCAGTTCGTCGAGGTCCTCGACGCAGAACGCGTTGGCCGCGTCGTACCCGGGGGCACGCGCCGCGATGCGGGCGAGGAGGTCCTCCGGCGGGGTCCAGCCGACTGCGTCCCTGGTGGCCGATGTCATGGCACGAGACTAAGGTCCCGATCGTGTCAGCTCGTCATCCGTGGTCCAGGTACGTCGCGATCGGTGACTCGTTCACCGAGGGGATCGGCGACCCCGACCCGACCGTGCCCGGGGGCAACCGGGGCTGGGCGGACCGCGTCGCCGAGGTCCTGGCGCACGGGTCCGACGACTTCGCCTACGCGAACCTGGCGATCCGCGGCCGCCTGCTGCAGCAGATCGTCGACGAGCAGGTGGAGCCGGCGCTCGCGCTCCGCCCGGACCTGGTGACGGTCTCCGCCGGCGGGAACGACATCATCCGCCCGGGCTCCGACCCGGACGAGCTCGCGGAGCGGGTCGACGCGATGGTCGCCCGGCTGCGGAGCGACGGGGCCACGGTCGTGCTCTTCACCGGGCCGGACGTCGGCATGACCCCCGTGCTCGGCATGGTCCGCGGCAAGACCGCGATCTACAACGAGAACCTGCACGCGATCGCCCTGAAGCACGGGGCGCTCGTCGCCGACATGTGGGCGCTCCGCGTGCTCCGCGACCCGCGGATGTGGGCGCCGGACCGACTGCACCACTCCCCGACCGGGCACGCCACCGTCGCCGCCGCGGTCCTCGACACCCTCGGTGTCGCGCACGGACTCGAACCGTTCAACCCGGAACCGCTCGAGGCGAGGCCCTGGCGCGAGGCCCGCGCCGAGGACCTCGGCTGGGCACGGGAGTACCTGGTGCCGTGGGTCGTCCGGCGCATCCGGCACACGTCCTCCGGCGACGGGGTCTCCGCCAAGCGCCCCGAGCTGCAGGACGTCGTCGAGCACCGGTCCGACACGCCCTAGGCGTCGGTCGACGGGTGCCGACCGACGCGCCCTGCACGGTCGTCGCGCCCCGAGGAACCGGGGCGCGTCGTGTGCGGGGGCGGTAGCGTGTGGGGTCGCTCAGTCCGCGGGGCGGCGCAGCGTGAGCGGACCGTCGTGCAGCGGCACGGTCTTCCACGCCGTCGCGGTGTCGCCCGTCGACCGGTCCACCCGGACGTGCAGCAGGTGCGGGGTCTCGACGAACCGCACGTCGACGAGCACGGTCCGGCCGTCCGCCGCGACGGCGCCGCTCGCCGCCAGCGCCCCCTCGACCGCCCACTCCCCGTCGCCGACCGGCACGGACAGCGTCCCGCCGTCGACGTCGAGCGTCAGCCGCCACCCGGCGTCGTCGTGCGCCAACGGGCCGAGGTCCGCGGTGCCCGTGAGCGGGCCGCCGACGACCGCCGGCAGCCCCAGGGCGGCGAGTCGTGCCGCCAGGGCGGCGTCCGCAACCGTGTCCGTCGTGCCGCCGACGGCGGGCAGCAGGAGCTGCCAGACCGCATCGAGGACCGCCTGCATGTCGAGGCTCTGCCCGGTCATCGCGAGGACGACGTCCTGTTCCGGCAGGACGACGCAGAACTGGCCGTAGGCGCCGTCGCCGCGGAAGCCATGCCGGGCCATCCAGAACTGGAAGCCGTAGCCCTGGGACCAGTCCGGGTTCTCCTCGCCCGGGTTCTCGACCTGGGTCGAGGTGGCAGCGGCGACCCAGTCCTCGTCGAGGATCCGTTCGCCGTCCCACACGCCGCGCTGCAGGTACAGCTGGCCGAGGGCCGCGATCGCGGAGGTCGGGGCGTAGCAGCCGCTGAAGCCGAGCTCGGCGCCGGTGTCGTCGCGCCGCCACGCGAGGTCGTCGATGCCGAGCGGGTCGAGCAGCCGCGGCCGCAGGTACTCGACGAGCGACCCGCCGCTCACCCGCCGGACGATGGCTGCGAGCGTGTACGTGCACGGCTGGTTGTAGGCGAAGACCGACCCGGGCTCCTCGTCCGGCGGGGTGAGCAGGAAGCCCCGGACGGTGTTGGTCGCGTCGGCGGCACGGGCCCGGTCGAGCGTCTCCTCGCGGTGACCGCTCGCCATCGCGAGCAGGTGCCGGACCCGGATGCGGCGGCTGCGGTCGTCCGTGACGTCGGCGTCGAACTCCGGGAAGTACGACAGGGCGGTCGCGTCGAGGTCGACGAGCCCCTCGCGGACCGCGATCCCCACGGCGGCTGCCGTGAAGCTCTTGCTCAGCGAGTACAGCAAGTGCACGCGGTCCGGGCCGTACGGCGCCCACCAGCCCTGCGCGGCGACCTGCCCGTGGCGGAGCAGCACGAGACCGTGCGGCTCGACGCCGGGTGTGCGCTCCAGCGCGTCGACGAGGGCGTCGACACCGCGGGCGTCGATGCCGAGGGCGGACGGGGAGCTGCGCGGGAACGTCGTCGTCACGGATCCGACCCTACGGCCTGCCGGGCCGCGGCGTCAGGCTCCCTGGAACGGGTTCGTCCACCGCCACCAGACACCCGGGTCGTCGATGGTCCGCTCGAGCACGAGCGGGACCGTCACCGGGTCGTGGTCCGTGACGGTGAAGCGGACCGTCCCCACCCGCTCGCCCTCCGTGCCCAGGGTGACCTCGTCGAGGTGCGCCTTCGCGCGGACCTTCGTGCGGCCCCAGACCAGGACCTCGGACGCCTTCGCCGTGACCGCGTCGGCCTCGTCGTGCCACGGCGTCGAGAAGGTCCCGAAGGTCTGTCCGGCGTGGGTGAGCGTCACCACCTGGAAGTTGTCGGCCACCGACCGGAGCAGGCGCTGCACGTCCGCGTCGAGCGAGTCGTGGTCGACCCCGCCGAGCATGACGCCGATCACCGTGACGTCGCGTCCGCCGCGCTCGTACGTCGCCGCGAACAGCAGGCAGGCGCCGGCCTCGTCGAGGGTGCCGGTCTTGATCCCCTCGATGCCGTCGAGCCCCAGCAGCTTGTTCGAGTTCTCGATCGGCCCGACCGTCGGGATGGTGACGTCCTTCGTGCCGACGATCTCCCGCACCACCGGGTCCGCCAGGGCGAGCCGGCCGAGCTCGACCAGGTCGGTCGCGGTGGACGTGTTCGCCGGGTCGAGCCCGGTCGGCTCGTGGATCGTCGTGTCGTCGAGACCGTGCGCGTCGAGCCAGCGGTCCGCGGCCTGCTCGTAGGCGTCCATGGACCCGAACGCCCACAGCGCGAGGGCCCCGGCGTAGTTGTTCGCCGACTTCATGAGCATGACCTGGAACACCTGGTGCTCCGTCAGCCGCAGCCCGGCCGGCATCGGCGCGACCTCGCCGTTCTGTGCGAGGTACTTCGCGTAGAGCCCCTGCATCTGCTCCGTGAAGCGGATCGCCGGACCGGACTGCCCGCGCTCGAGCGGCTTCTCGTCGAGGACGACGAGCGCCGTCACCACCTTCGTGATGCTCGCGATGGAGCGCGGCTGCTCGTCACCGCTCGTCCGCAGGCTCTCCGGGAACCCCGTCGCCTGCACCGCCGTCGCACCGTAGCCCGGGAACCGCAGCGCGGGCACGCTCGACGTCGGCGCCGAGTACGTGGTGGTCGTGGCGCTCGCCGGGGCGAACGGCACGACGGCCGCGGCCACCAGGTAGCCGATCGCCAGGACGAGGACGGCGAGGACCGTGATCGTCACCGGCCTCCGGACGGCGGAGCGGGGGCGGCGGACGACTCGTGACACGGCACCAGAGCGTAGCGGTGTGCGGGACCGGCCACCCGGGGAACCGCCGCCGGTGTGGAGAAGGCGGGACGGGCCTCCCGACCGGGGCGCTGGGTGGCGGGTGGTGGGTAGTGGGTAGTGGGTAGTGGGTAGTGGGTAGTGGGTAGTGGGTAGTGGGTAGTGGGTACTGGGTGCTACGCGCTGCGGCGCTGGGCGTCCCGGACCGCCCAGAGGCCGACGGCGCTCGCCGCGGCGACGTTCAGCGAGTCGACGCCGTGCGCCATCGGGATCCGCACCGTGGTGTCGGCCGCCGCGATCGCGGCCGGGGTCAGGCCCTGGCCCTCGGTGCCCATCACGAGCGCGACGCGCTCGGGGACGTCGGCGACGAAGGCGTCGAGGTCGACGGACCGGTCGGTGAGCGCCATGGCGGCGACGTGGAAGCCCTGTGCCGTGAGCTCCTCGCCGGCCTCCGGCCAGTCACCGATCCGGGTCCACGGCACCTGCAGGACCGTGCCCATGCTCACGCGGACGCTCCGGCGGTAGAGCGGGTCGGCGCACCGGGGGCTGACGAGCACGGCGTCGGCGCCGAGCCCGGCGACGCTGCGGAACACCGCGCCGACGTTCGTGTGGTCGACGATGTCCTCGAGGACGACGACCAGGTGGGCGTCCCGCACCACGTCGGCGACGCTCGGCAGCGCGGGGCGGTGCACGGCGGCGATCGCCCCGCGGTGCATGCGGAAGCCGGTGAGCTCCTCGAGCAGCGCGTCGGGGCCGACGAAGACCGGGCCGTCGTGGTCCGCGACGAGCGGCAGGACGCTGTCCAGCCACTTCTCCTGCACGAGCACGCTGCGCGGCACGTGTCCGGCCCGGACCGCGCGCTCGATGACCGTGTTCGACTCGGCGATGTACAGCCCGCCCTCGGGCTCGGTCACCCGGCGCAGGGCCACGTCGGTCAGGCGGGCGAAGTCGTCGAGACGGGGGTCGTCGAGGGAGTCGATGCGGACGGGGTGCACGGGGCTCGTTCCGGTGGGGTGCGGGGCGGGGGTCGGAGGTGGGGCGGACCCGGTGGACCGGGTGGGAAGCGACCGGGACGGTCGGCTGTTGAGGGTACCGTGAACAGGGTGCTGGATGATGCTGCGTCGACGACGTCCGACGACCTCGACCGGGTCGTCGACCTGCTCGCGGGCAAGCGCCTCGCCGTGCTCTCCGGCGCCGGTCTCAGCACCGACTCGGGCATCCCCGACTACCGCGGCGCCGGCCGGGTGGTCCGCAAGCCGATGACCTTCCAGGAGTTCCGCGCCGACCCCGCGAAGCGGCAGCGCTACTGGGCCGGCTCGCACCTCGGCTGGCGCACCTTCGCGGCGGCGCGACCGAACGACGGCCACCGCAGCCTCGCCGCACTCGAGGACGCCGGCGTCGTCACCGGTGTCGTCACCCAGAACGTCGACGGCCTGCACCTGCGCGCCGGCTCCCGCCGCGTGGTCGAGATCCACGGCTCGATGGACCGGGCCGTCTGCCTGACCTGCGGCCAGGTCTTCTCGCGCGCCGACCTCGCCGCGACGATCGACCGCGCCAACCCCTGGATCGACGAGCCCGGCTCGGTGCAGCTGCAGCCGGACGGCGACGTCGAGATCACCGACGTCGAGCGCTTCGTCGTGCCCGACTGCTCGGTCTGCGGCGGCGTGCTCAAGCCGGACGTGGTCTTCTTCGGCGAGTTCGTGCCGGCCGAGAAGTTCCGCGAGGCGGTCTCCATCGTGGCCGACGCCGACGCCCTGCTCGTGGTCGGCTCCTCGCTGACCGTGAACTCGGGCGTCCGCCTGGTCGACCACGCCACCCGCCGGAAGAACCCGGTCGTCATCGTCAACCGGGGCGACACCCGCAGCGACCGGCGCGCCGTCGCCAAGATCGACGCCGGCACCACCGAGACGCTCGTGCACCTGGCCGAGCGGCTCGCGCCGACCGGGCGGTGACGACTTCGTCGTGCCGGAGCCCGCGTCTGCGATGATCGAGCGGTGACGACGCTCCTCTACCTGGTCCGGCACGGCGAGACCGACTGGAACGCGCAGCGCCGCATCCAGGGCTCCACCGACATCCCCCTGAACGACACCGGACGCCGCCAGGCGGCCGAGGCGGCCGAGCTCCTCGCGCGCCGCCGGTTCGACGCCGTGGTCGCCTCGCCGCTGTCACGGGCAGCCGAGACCGGCGCGATCATCGCCGACCGGCTCGGCCTCGACACGCCCGCCGAGTACCCCGGCCTGGCCGAGCGTTCGTACGGCGAGGCCGAGGGCCTCACCGACGACGAGGTCGCCGAGCGGTACCCGCACGACGACATCCCCGGACGCGAGTCCCGTTCGGCCCTGCTCGCCCGGGTGACCGAGACCCTCGGCGAGGTCGCGGTGCGGTTCGACGGCGGCGTCGTCGTGGTCGCGACCCACGGCGCGGTCATCCGCAGCGTGGTGAACGCCTCGGCGCCCGGCACGGTGGAACGACGCGGCACGCCGATCCGGAACGGGTCCGTCCACTCGTTCCGCTGGGACCCGGAGCGCTTCCACGCCGAACTGGTGCGCTTCGACGACCCGATCGACGTCGTCTCGGACGAGACGGGCGGCGCCCCCTTCGCCGCCCAGAACCCGCTCGAACGCCGCGACTGACCGGGGACTACGCTCCGACGGACCCGGACCGACCAGACGCCCGGGCGGAGGGATCGACATGCCGACCGACGGACCCGACGCCCACCGAGCCCCCGCACCTGCGCCCGACGCCGACCGTTCGCTGGCGCCCGACGCCGACCGTCCGCTGGCGCCCGACGACCTCGACCGGGCCTTCGGGCCCGACACCGGGAGCACCGCCACACGCTCCGGCCACCGGGTCCGCACGGCGGTCCTGATCGGCGGCGGCACCGTGGTCGTCGCCGGTGTCATCGTCCTGGTGCTCGGCACCATCGTCGGGTCGGTGCAGACCGGCATCGGCGGGGTGTTCCCCCGACCGGGCACGGCCCTCGACCGGTTCGTCAGCGACGCCCGCGACCTGCCCGGCGTGACCGACGTGCAGCGCCACCGGGCCGAGAAGACCGCGTTCGCGAGCTACGAGGTGTCGGCGACCGTGACCGCCGACCCGTCGCTGGAACCGGCGGCACGGGCCGAACTCGTCCGGGCGCTCAGCCGGGCGACGGACGAGGCGAGCGGCAACGGCGTCCACGTCGTCGCGATCGCCGACCTCGGCGTCCAGCAGGTCGGCGTCACCGAGCACGCCGACACCGCCGCCCGACGCCTGCAGCTGGCGGACACCCTCGACCGGATCGGCGGCGTCACCGCGGTGCGGTGCTCGTGGGGTCGCGGTGCGCAGTCGTCGGACGACGCCGAGGACCAGGCCGTCGTCGTCGAGACCCCGGGCCGGGGCCGCGCGGTGCCGCCGATCGTGGCCCGCGTGACCGAGGAGACGCAGCGGGTGTTCCCGGGCGCGAGCGTGCAGGTCCTGCCCGCGGGGTGAACCGGGACGCGGACGCGACCGTATCCGCCTGCCGGTCGCGAACGCCTTTGCCTGCCGATCGCGACCGCTCCTGCTGACGGGTCTCGGCAGTGGTGCCGCGTGCGCGCGAGCCGGGCGCAGCGCCGGGGTCGGGCCGTGCCTCCCGTCCGGACCGCAGGGCACTCGCAGCAGGTGCGCGCGCATCTTTGCTGACTGAGCAGAAGACGTCGCGTGAGCACGGCCGACCCGACGTCTTCTGCTCACTCGACGAGCGGTCCGCCAGCGCCGCGGACCTGCGGACCCGCGCACCTGGGCCGCCACGTCGAGTGAGCAGAAGACGTCGAGTGAGTACGGCCGACCCAACGTCTTCTGCTCACTCGACGAAACCCGCCGCGCGAGCGCCGCGCCCCGCGCCCCGCGCCGCGCCCGCCCCACGCCCGCACCTACCCCCGCGCCGCGACCGCCCGCTCGACCGCCTGCACGACCTGCTCGGCGGAGTCCTGCCACCGGAACCGCGCCGCCTGCTCGACCGACCGCCGCGAGGCGTCCTCCCACCGCGCCTCGACCCGGCGGACCGCGGCTGCGACGGCGGAGGGCGAGCCCGGGTCGAAGTACTCCGCGGCGTCTCCCCCGATCTCGCGGAAGATCGGGATGTCGCTCACGACGACCGGGGTCCCGACGCCCATCGCCTCGACGAGCGGGATGCCGAAGCCCTCGTCCCGTGACGCCGTCGCGAGCGCCGTCGCCGACCGGAGCACGGACAGGTACTCGTCGTCGGTGGCGCCGTCGTGGAACACGAGGGTGCCGGCCGGTGCGAGCGCCTCGAGTCGGGCACGGTCGGCGTCGGTCACGCGGGACATCAGGTGCAGGGTCCAGTCCGGTCCGAGCAGCGGGATCGCCGCTGCGAGCGTCTCGACGTTCTTGTACGGCATGAACGACCCCATGTAGACGAGCGACCGCTCCCGCGGGGCGTCGTCGGCACGGGGCGTCGCCGGGTCAGCGGCGTTGTACGCGACGGTGACCGGACGCCGGGTGAGCCGGTGCTCGGCGATGAGCCCGGCGGTCGTCTCGGACACGGTCACGACGCCGTCGGCGCCGTTCAGCAGGACGCGCTGCGGCGTCCACGACAGGTGGAACGCCCGCCAGCCGAGCCGCAGCGGCCACGAGAACTCCCGCGGGGGCGTGCGGTTGCGGTAGTAGATCAGGTCGTGCAGCGTGAGCACGAGCGCGTAGTGCCGACCGCGCGAGCCCATCGTCTGCATCGGCGAGAACACCGCGTCGAGGCCGAGGCGGTTCACCCGGCGCGCGACGAGCGGCTCCCCCGCGTCCGTCGGAGCGGGCAGCAGCTCCCACGGCAGGTGGTCCGGCAGCGACTCGAGCTGCCGCTCGTCGTGCACGAGCAGGACGTGGTCGTGCCGGTCCGGCAGGTGCGCGGCGATGCCGGCCGTGAACCGGCTGATCCCGTCGTGCCGTCCGATCCGCACGTAGCGGCAGTCGATCCCGATACGCAGCCGGCGGGTCACGCGTCCGCCCCGTCCGCCTGGTCGGTCGCCTCCGTCGCGGCCGGTCGGGAGGCCCGTTCCGCGCCCGTCGACCGGCCTGCGTCGGTGCGTCGGCCGCGTCCACGGCGCGGGGCCGGGTCCGCCATCCGTCGCAGGACCGCCTGCGCGGCGGGCGCCGGCGTCTCGTAGTGCACCAGGTGGCCGACCTCGGGGATGACGACGAGCTCGGCGTCGCGGAGCCGCCGCGCGAGCGCCTGCTGCTCCGGCACGGCGGTGATGTCGTCGCGCTCGGCGGCGATCATGAGCACGGGGACGTCGATGCGGTCGGCGTACTCGGACACGTCGTGGGTGACCGAGGTGCGGAACGCCTCGAGCACGCTGGTGCGGTTCGCGAAGGCCGAGAAGTACCGGTCGTGCTGGTCGTGGACCCAGCGCCGCAGGTCGCGGTCGTGCGACTTGAGCATGGCGAGGCTCATGACGCGCACGATGGCCGGGTTGCGGAGCAGTCCGAGCCCGATCGGCCGGGGCAGCACGGCTCCGGCGCGGTAGTAGCCGATCGCGATGCCGGTGGCGACGGCCCGGGGGCCCTGCAGCGCCGGGGCGGCGATCGGGTTCACCAGGACGAGCAGGCGGGTGTCGAGGCCGGCGGCCACGGCGGCGGCCACCACGATCGAGCCGAACGAGTGCCCGAGGACGACGGTGTCCCGGGTGAGGCCGAGCGCCGCGTGGAACCCGGTGACCCAGGCCACGTAGGACTCAATGTCCGAGACCGCGAGCGGGTCCGAGATGCCGAAGCCGGGCAGGTCCGGCACGACGACCCGCACGCCCTCGAGGTGCGCGGCGATGGTCTCGAGGCCGTGGTGGTCGCCACGGAAGCCGTGCACGGCGAGCACCGTCTGCTCGGCGTCGGCGGGGCCGTACTCCCAGTAGTGGGTGGTGCGGCCGTCGACCTGCACGGACCGGTGGACGACCGGGGTGGCGGCCATGAGCGACTGGTACGGGGAGAGCACGGGCGTTTGCATCGGCGCCAGTCTAGGGAGGCCGCTGGACGAATCCCCGGACACCCGGAGCATCGCGCGCCTATCGTGTCCGGGGCGGGCCGTGCGGCGGTCCGACGACCCACGACGAGGAGCACGGTGACCTTCACAGCCCCGATCCAGCTGCCCGGATTGACGCTCGACCCGCAGTGGTACAAGCGCTCGGTGTTCTACGAGTGCATGATCCGCTCGTTCGTCGACTCGAACGGGGACGGCATCGGTGACCTGCAGGGCGTCATCGGCAAGCTCGACTACCTGCAGTGGCTCGGCGTCGACGCCCTGTGGCTGCCGCCGTTCTTCCAGTCGCCGATGCGCGACGGCGGCTACGACATCCAGGACTACAAGGCGATCCTGCCGGAGTTCGGCACGCTCGACGACTTCCGCGAGCTCGTCACGAAGTCGCACGAGCGCAACATGCGCATCGTCATCGACATGGTGATCAACCACACGAGCGACCAGCACGAGTGGTTCCAGCAGTCCCGCGAGGACCCGGACGGTCCGTACGGCGACTTCTACGTCTGGCGGGACACCGACCAGGAGTTCTCGAACATCCGCATCATCTTCGTCGACACCGAGGAGTCGAACTGGACGTTCGACCCGGTGCGGCGGCAGTTCTTCTTCCACCGGTTCTTCTCGCACCAGCCCGACCTGAACTTCGAGAACCCGGCGGTCGTCGAGGCGGTCTACGACGTCGTCCGGCACTGGCTCGACATGGGTGTCGACGGGCTGCGGCTCGACGCGATCCCCTACCTGTTCGCGTCGGAGGAGGGCAACGGCGAGGGCGAGCCGGAGACCCACGAGTTCCTCAAGAAGCTCCGCGCGATGGTCGACGACGAGTACCCCGGCCGGGTGCTGCTCGCCGAGGCGAACCAGTGGCCGCGCGAGACCGCGGCGTTCTTCGGGACCGACGACGAGCCCGAGTGCCACATGGCGTTCGACTTCCCGGTCATGCCCCGCATCTTCTACTCGCTCCGCGCGCAGCACGCGAAGGAGCTCGCCGCGATCCTGTCCGAGACCCTCGACGTGCCGGACAGCGCGGCCTGGGGCGTGTTCCTGCGCAACCACGACGAGCTGACGCTCGAGATGGTGAGCGAGGAGTACCGCCAGGCGATGTACGGCTGGTACGGGTACGACCCGCGGATGCGGTCGAACATCGGCATCCGCCGCCGGCTCGCCCCGCTGCTCGACAATTCCCGCGCCGAGCTCGAGCTCATCCACGCGCTGCTGTTCTCGCTGCCGGGGTCGCCGTTCCTGTACTACGGCGACGAGATCGGCATGGGCGACAACATCTGGCTGCCGGACCGCGACTCCTCGCGCACGCCGATGCAGTGGACGCCGGACCGCAACGCCGGCTTCTCGACCGCCGACCCGGGCAAGCTCTACCTGCCGGTCGTGCAGTCGCTCGTCTACAACTACGCGCAGGTCAACGTCGAGGCGCAGCTCGCGCAGTCCCGTTCGCTGCTGCACTGGGTGCGCAACGTGATCCACGTGCGGAAGGCGCATCCCGTCTTCGGCATGGGGACGCTCGAGGTCCAGCAGACCTCGAACGAGTCCGTGCTCGCGTTCGTCCGGTCGTGGGAGGGCTCCGGACAGCAGTTCGGGCCGTCCGCCGAGGACGTGCTCTGCGTGTTCTCGTTCGCGACGAACCCGACGTCGGTCACCGTCTCCGCGCCGGAGTTCGCCGGTCGCCCGCTGTACGACCTGTTCGGCGGCGGCTCGTTCCCGTCCTTCGACGAGGACGGCGAGGTCACGCTCACCATGGGGACGCAGTCGTTCTACTGGCTGCACGTCGGCGCGCCGGTCCAGTAGGCAGTGGTGTCGGTGCGCACGGCTAGCCTGACCGCGTGACGTTCTCCACCGCCCCCACGGACACGCCCGCCCCGCCGCAGGACCTCGCCGGCCGCCCGTGGTGGCACGCGCTCGGGGTCTTCGACCTCGAGACCACCGGGGTCGACGTCGAGACCGCCCGGATCGTCACGGCGCACGTCGGGCTCATCGACATGACCGGGGCGTCCATCGTCGAGGGCGCGTGGGTCGCCGACCCCGGTGTGCCCGTCCCCGAGGGCGCCGCGGCGGTGCACGGCTACACGACCGAGCGCGCCCAGGCCGAGGGCCGTCCGGCGTCCGAGGTCGTCGCCGAGGTGATCGCCGCGATCGAGGCCGTGTTCGCCCGCGGCATCCCGCTCGTGATCTACAACGCCCCGTACGACCTCACCGTCCTCGACCGCGAGGCCAAGCGGCACGGCTTCGCCTCGCCCGTGATCGGCAACGTCGTCGACCCGCTCGTCATCGACAAGGCCCTCGACACCTACCGCAAGGGCAAGCGGACGCTCGAGGCCGCGTCCGAGACGTACGGCGTCACCCTCGACGACGCCCATGACGCCGGTGCCGACGCCGTCGCCGCGGGCCGGGTCGCCCAGGCCATCGCCGGGCGCTACCCGGAGGAGCTCGGCATCACCGCCGAGGAGCTCCACCGCAAGCAGGTCGGGTGGTGCGCCGACCAGGCGGCCTCGTTCCAGCAGTACATGCGCGCGAAGCGCGACCCGTCCTTCACGGCGGACGGCCGGTGGCCACACCGCGGCGCAGGAGCAGGCATGTAGCATGCAGCGGGGGCGATCGACGAGAGCGTCCCGATCCACCGTCGCACTGACGCAGCAACCGGGAGACCGTCACACGTGTTCTTGAAGACCTTCGGCTGGTCCCTCGTGATCACCGTCCTCGCCCTCGCCACGGCCCTGATCTACGGCAGCTGGAGCGCGGTGGCCATCACGCTGATCCTCGGCGTTCTCGAGATCAGCCTCAGCTTCGACAACGCGGTCGTGAACGCCCGCATCCTCGAGCGGATGAGCCCGTTCTGGCAGAAGATGTTCCTGACGGTCGGCATCATCATCGCCGTCTTCGGCATGCGCGTGCTCTTCCCGCTGCTCATCGTCGGTGTCACGGCGCAGCTCAACCCGGTCGAGGCCGTGCAGCTCGCCCTCGAGAAGGGCCCGATCGACGAGCCGGGCACCTACGCCTACCTGCTGCACGAGGCCCACCCGCAGATCGCCGCCTTCGGTGGGATGTTCCTGCTCATGATCTTCCTCGACTTCATGTTCGAGGAACGCGACATCCTCTGGCTCCGCTGGCTCGAGCGGCCGCTGCTCTTCATCGGCAAGCTGCCGATGGTGAACGTCGTCGTCGCCCTCGCGCTCCTCGCGCTGTTCGGTGCGACCTCCGGCGACCACCAGGCCGTCGTCCTCGTCGCGGGCATCGCCGGCCTCATCACGTACTTCCTGGTCACCGGTCTCGGCGGGCTCTTCGACGTCGGCGACCCCGAGGACGACGGCAACTCGTTCGAGAACACCGGCGAGATGGTCGCCGAGGCGAATCGCATCGGCAAGCAGCGTCGTCTCGGCCACGTCGCCGGGCGCGCCGCGTTCCTGCTGTTCCTCTACCTCGAGGTGATCGACGCGTCGTTCTCCTTCGACGGCGTCATCGGTGCCTTCGCCATCACGGCGGACCCGATCATCATCGCGCTCGGCCTCGGCCTCATCGGCGCGATGTTCGTCCGGTCGCTCACCGTCTTCCTCGTGCGGCAGGGCACGCTCGACGAGTTCGAGTACCTCGACCACGGTGCCCACTGGGCCATCGGCGCCCTCGCCGTGATCCTGCTCGTCACCATCACGACCGAGATCAACGAGGTCGTCACCGGCCTGATCGGCGTGGTCTTCATCCTCGCCGCGTTCTTCTCCTCGGTGGTGCGCAACCGTCGCAAGGCCGCGCACGCGCCCGTCGAGGACACCGCCGTCGCGACGCACTGAGCGTCGCACCGCCCCACACCGCGTCCGCCCCCGGACGTGGACCGACACCACGAAAGGTCACCCCATGGGACTCAGCCTGCAGAAGGGTCAGTCGCTCTCCCTGACGAAGAGCGACGGCAGCGCACTGACGCGCGTCCGACTCGGCCTCGGATGGGACGCCGTCGCCGTCAGGCGCGGGCTCTTCGGGGGCCGCAAGGCCGCCGACGTCGACCTCGACGCCTCGGCGATCTTCTTCGACGCCCAGGGCACCGCGGTCGACTACGTCTGGTTCAACCAGCTCCGCAGCAAGGACGGCTCCGCGCAGCACACCGGTGACAACCTCACCGGTGACGGCGCCGGCGACGACGAGACCATCCGCGTCGACCTGAGCGCCGTGCACCAGAGCGTCGCGCAGATCGTCTTCGTGATCAGCAGCTACAGCCGGCAGACCTTCGACACCGTCGAGAACGCGTTCTGCCGACTCGTCGACGACTCCACGGCCGGCTCCCCCGAGGTCGCCCGCTACCAGCTGACCGACTCCGGCCCGCACACCGCCATGGTGATGGCCAAGGTGTCGCGATCCGGCGGGGGCTGGAGCTTCAGCGCCATCGGCGACCGTGCGAACGGCCGGACCGTGCAGGACCTCGTCGCCCCCGCCTCCGCGGCGCTCTGAGCGGAAGGACCCGCACCAGATGGCTTCCCTCTCGCTCTCCAAGGGCACGAACCTCTCCCTCAGCAAGACCGACCCGGGCCTGCGCCGTGCGATGATCGGCCTCGGCTGGGACCCCCGCACGACGGCCGGTGAGCAGTTCGACCTCGACGCCTCGGCGCTCCTCGTCGCGGCGAACGGCAAGGTCCGCTCGAACGACGACTTCATCTTCTACAACCAGCTGCAGTCCGTCGACGGCGCCGTCGTCCACCAGGGCGACAACCGCACCGGTGAGGGCGACGGCGACGACGAGCAGATCCTCATCGACCTCGACGCCGTCGCGCCCGACGTCGAGCGCGTCGTCATCGTCGTGACCATCGACCAAGCCGAGCTGCGTCGGCAGAACTTCGGCCAGGTCCGCGGCGCGTTCTGCCGCGTCGTGAACGACGAGACCGGCAACGAGGTCGTCCGGTACGACCTCACCGAGGACGCCGCGTCCGAGACCGGGATGATCTTCTCGGAGATCTACCGGTACGACGGTGAGTGGAAGTTCCGCGCGGTGGGCCAGGGCTACGCCACCGGCCTGCGCGGCGTGGCCACCGACTACGGCGTCGTCCTCGACTGACGCCACCCCCGAACGAACGGAAGGCACGACCATGGCAGGACTCACCCTCGCGAAGGGCAACAACCTCTCGCTCACCAAGACGAGCCCCGGATTGACCGTCGCGACCGTCGGCCTCGGCTGGGACCCGCGCACCACCGCCGGTGAGCAGTTCGACCTCGACGCCTCGGCGCTGCTCGTCGGCGCCTCGGGCAAGGTCCGCTCCGACGCGGACTTCATCTTCTACAACCAGCCGCGCAGCGCCGACGGCTCGGTGGAGCACCAGGGCGACAACCGGACCGGCGAGGGCGACGGCGACGACGAGCGCATCGCCATCGACCTGCAGGCCGTGCCCGCCGACGTCGAGCGCGTCGTCATCGTGGTCTCGATCGACCAGGGCGAGGCGCGACGGCAGAACTTCGGCCAGGTCCGCAGCGCGTACTCGCGCGTGCTCGACCAGGACGGCACCGAGATCGTGCGCTACGACCTGTCGGAGGACGCCGCTCCCGAGACCGCGATGATCTTCTCGGAGCTCTACCGCAACGGCGCCGAGTGGAAGTTCCGCGCCGTCGGCCAGGGCTACACGACCGGCCTCGCCGGCATCGCGACGGACTTCGGCGTCCAGCTCGGCTGACCCCGCCGCACCCACCACACCCGCACCGACAGCAACCAGGAGCAGACCGATGCCCGGACCCCTCGCCCCGCCGGAGCCCGCCGACAACGCCGAGGACGCCCTCGTCCTCAAGCCGGCGGACGCCCCGGAGACCGTCACGCCGGACGACGCGCCGGGCATGGTCCCGGTCGACCCGGGTCGGCAGTCGCAGATCGCCGCACAGGCGCGCGACTTCGTGGACGAGGTCGCCGCGCTCGACCCCCGCTCCCCCGAGTTCGGCGACAAGGTCGACGGCATCACGTCGATCGCCGGTGGCGAGATCGCACGCTCCGGCGGCTTCTCGTCGCGCATGCTCGACCGCTCGCAGTCCTCGGTCGCGGGTGCCCGCCGCACCGGTGACAACGCGCAGGTGCGCGTGGCCTCGACCCTGGGCGACCTCCGCTCCACGGTCGAGGACCTCACGCCGAACCAGGCCGACCTCAGCACCGGCCGGAAGATCCTCGGCATGATCCCGGGCGGGAACAAGCTGGCGAAGTACTTCCAGAAGTACGAGTCGGCGCAGACCCAGCTCGACGCGATCATCAAGTCGCTCATGGCCGGGCAGGACGAGCTCCGCAAGGACAACGCCTCGCTCGCCGACGAGAAGGTCCAGCTGTGGGAGACCATGCAGCAGCTGAGCGAGTACGCCGTCTTCGCGAAGGCCCTCGACGCCGCCGCGGTGCAGAAGATCGACACGCTGCGGAACAGCGGCCGTGTCGACGAGGCGCAGAAGCTCGAGTCGGACGTGCTCTTCCCGGTCCGCCAGCGGCACCAGGACATCCTGACCCAGCTCGCGGTGTCGGTGCAGGGCTACCTCGCGATGGACCTCATCCGCAAGAACAACACCGAGCTCATCAAGGGCGTCGAGCGGGCCCGGACCACGACCATCGCCGCGCTGCGCACCGCGGTGATCGTCGCGCAGGCCCTGGCGAACCAGAAGATGGTGCTCGACCAGATCGACGCGGTGAACAACACCACGAACGCGATGATCCTGCAGACGAGCGAGATGCTGCGCGACCAGACGACGCGGATCCACCAGCAGGCGACGAACTCCGGCGTCAGCGTGGAGACGCTGCAGAAGGCGTTCGACAACGTGTTCCAGACGATGGACGCGATCGACACCTTCCGGTCCGAGGCCGCGAAGAACATGTCCTCGACCGTCGCGGCGCTCGAGTCCGGCATCGAACGCTCGAAGCCCTACCTCGAGCGTTCCCTGCAGTCCGACGACTCCAACCGTCCGCCCCGATGACCGAGGCGGTCACGGGCCGTGCGTGACCGGCTCCGCGGGCTCTTCGGCCGCGGTGACGACCCACGTCCGCCCGAGCCGGAGTCCGCGTCGTCGGTCGCCGCTGCCGCGGCGGCGCGCATCGACGTGCGCGGTTCCGGGGGCGCCACCGACGACGCCGCGACGGCCGCGGGTCTCGACGACCTGCGCACGGTCGTCCGTGCCGCCGGCGCCGAGCTCCCGACCGTGATCTCGTCGCGCGTCCGGCACGTCGAGGACCAGCTGCGCCAGGTGTCCCGCACCGTCGTCGCCCAGGGTGCGTCGACCGAGCAGCGGTACCTGTTCCAGGCGATCGTGGGCGACTACGTCCCGACGCCGGTGCGCACCTACCGCTCCCTCCCGCCGGAGGACCGCACGCCCGACAGCGCCACCACCCGGTCGCTGGCGGCCCAACTCGACGTCGTCGCGGAGACGGTGGAGGACATGCACGAACAGATCAGGAGCGGCGCCATCGCCGAGCTCTCCGCGCACGGCCGCTTCCTGCAGGGGCGTCTCGGCGAGGGCGACCCCGGCCTGCGACTGCCGGGAGCGGGCTCGTGACCGGGGAGCTCGTGCCCGGCGCGAACGCCGCGCTCACCGCCGAGAACCCCGACCTGACCGCCGTGGTCGTCGGGATCGCGTGGGAGCAGATCCCGAGCCGCGGCCCGTCCGCCGAGCTCGTGCCCCTGGCGATCGTCTGCGGCACCGACGGCCGTGTGCTCTCCGACGACGACCTGGTGTTCTTCAACCAGATCGACGACGCCTCGGCCGCGGTGCACTACCTGGACGAGTCCGACCAGGAGGAGATCGACGTCGACCTCCGCTCCGTGCCGGAGGCCGTCGACAAGATCGTCTTCGCGGTGTACCTCGACCCGGACCCGCGGTCCCCGAAGGACCTCGGGTCGATCCGCTCGATGGCGATCCGCGTGTGCGCGCCGGACGGCCGTGAGCTCGTGCGCTTCGCACTGCCCTCCGAGCGGAACCACACGATCGACGCCGTCATCCTCGGCGAGCTGTACCGGCACCGCGCCGAGTGGAAGTTCCGTGCCGTCGGGCAGGGCTACACCACGGGCCTCACCGGCCTCCGTGCCGACCACGGCATCGGCCGCGCGCGATGACCGAACGGCACCCGTACCTGCGACGACGCACGCGTCCGGCGCAGGACCATCCGTCGAGCGCAGGCGCCGGAGCGGTCGCCGACGGCCCACATCCGAGCACGAACCCGGGCACGGGCACCGGCGCGGGCACGGCTGCCCCGGTCAACCGCGGTGCCGGGCTGAGCCTCGGGTTCGACCGATCGCCGGCAGCACCGCCCGCGGCACCGCCCGCGGCACCGGCCACCACCCCGCCCGCCTCGCGGACCGCGCCCGCGACCGCCGACGCGACGCGCGCGCCGGGCCGCACGCCGGCGGCGCAGGGGACCGTCTCGGAACGCGTGCTCGAACGCCGACGTGCCCGCGCCTCCCGGGTCCGCCCCTTCCCGGCACCCGATCCGGCCGACGTCAGGATGCTCGGTCCGGAGACCCCGGTCGTGCGCGTCGACCGCCGGCGGTCGGCGGTGGGGGCGCTCCGCGTGTCCGGCGCGACCAGCGTGGCGTGGGAGACCGTCGACGGGATCGTCGGCGCCACGACGTCGGACGGCCGTGCCGCCGGGCGCGACATGCAGACGCCGGGCAACCGGCCCCTGGTCGGCTTCCACGACGGCGACGTCGTCGTCGCGCTCCGGCACGTCCGTTCGCTCCGCCGCGCCCTCGTGATGGCACGCGGCGACGACCGGGCCGTCGTGAGCCTGCACGACGGCACGGTGCTGGCGGTGGACGCCGGCGACCCCGAGACCATGACGATCACCGCGCTGTCGGTGCTCGACGGCGAACTGGAACTGCGGGCGGAACCCTTCCCGCGGGCGTCGCACGACGGCGACGTGTTCGCCGCGTTCGGGTTCGTCCTCTCCGCCCCGAACCCGAGAGGCTGACCGATGCGGCACTTCGCGAACCTGGACGACCACGGCGCGCTGTTCCTGCGCGAACCGGAGGACGTCGGACGCGACAGCGATCCGGCCCTGCGTGCCGTCGCGCTCGGCGCGACCCTGTACGTCCCGGGCATCCGGCCGGACCTGGTGCGCGACGTGCACCGGCAGACGGCGCTCGGTGCCGGGTCCCTGGTGCTCTGCCTCGAGGACTCCGTCGCCGACGACGACCTCCCGCTCGCCGAGCAGCAGGTCGAGCACGCGCTCCGACTGCTCGCCACCGAGGACGACCCGGCGGTGCTGCCGCAGCTCTTCCTGCGCGTGCGCAGCCCCGAGCACCTCGAGCGCCTCGTCGAGCGGTTCGGTGAGCGCCCGCTCGACGCGCTGAGCGGCATCGTGCTGCCGAAGTTCGAGGCGACCGACGGCGCCGGGGAACGGTACTTCTCCGTCCTCGACCGGGTGAACGCCACGCGGAGCGGCGGCCGACGGCTGCTCGTCATGCCGATCCTCGAGTCGCCGTCGATCATGCACCGCGAGACCCGGGCGACGACGCTCGCCGGCATCCACGAGCTGCTCGCCGCCAGACGGGCCGACGTGCTGGCGGTGCGCATCGGCGCGACCGACCTGTCGAGCGTCTTCGGGCTCCGGCGCCCGTCCGACCTCACCGTGCACGACGTGCACGTCCTCGCCTCCGTCATCGGCGACGTCGTCAACACACTCGGCCGCGCGAACGACGGGTTCGTCGTCGCGGGGCCCGTGTGGGAGCACTACCCCTCGTCGGACCGCGTGTTCAAGACCCAGCTCCGCACCACCCCGTTCCAGGAGGCCGGCGACCTGGCACTGCGCCGCCAGCTGCTGCTCGAGGGCTTCGACGGCCTGCTCCGCGAGGTGGCGCTCGACCGCGCGAACGGCCTCACCGGCAAGACGGTCATCCACCCGCGTCACGTGCCGCTCGTGCACGCGATGTCGGTGGTGACCGACGAGGAGTACTCGGACGCCTCCGACGTGCTCGCCCGGGAGTCGGGCGGGGTCGCCCCCTCGCGCTACGGCAACAAGATGAACGAGATGAAGCCGCACCACGCCTGGGCCGAGCGCACGATGCTGCGTGCCCGTGCGTTCGGCGTGTCCACCCCCGACGTGACCTACGTCGACCTGCTCGAGCGGAGCCTCCCGTGAACGTGCCCCTGCCGTCCCCCGCCGACCTGGGCCTGGCCGTCGTCGACGCCGACGGGCAGCAGGGCCCGACGGTGCCGCTCGGCGACCTCGTGCGCCTGGCGCTGCGCCGCAACCCGAAGCGAGCGCACCTGCTCGTCTCGACGGTGCTCGCCAAGCACGTGCCGACCGTGCCGGCGGTCGCGCTGCTCGCCGGCGAGGCCCTCGGCACCCTCGTGGCCGACCTGCTCGACGCCCCCGCACGTCCACGCTTCGACGACGCCGTCGTCGCACGGCTCGACGCGGTGCTCCGCGACCAGCGAGCGATCACCGAGCGCACCGATGCCGACGTCGACGTGGATGCCGACCTCGACGTGGACGTCGACCGCTCGTCCGGGCTGCACCGCGCGGCCACGACGCTCCGCACCGACCTCGCCGCGCACCGGACCGACCACCCGGACGTGCTCGTCCTCGGCTTCGCCGAGACCGCCACCGCCCTCGGTGCGCTCGTCGCCGAGACCCTCGGGTCCGCGTACCTGCACTCCACCCGGCACGACCCGCCCGGCTCCGTGCCGGCCGCGGGGTTCTCCGAGGAGCACTCCCACGCCACCGCGCACCGGCTGCTGCCGGCGGACGCCGACTGGCTGCCCCGGGACGGCACGGTCGTGCTCGTCGACGACGAGCTGAGCACCGGCCGCACCGCCCGCGAGACCATCCGCGCCCTGCACGCCGTCGCGCCGCAGCGCCACTGGGTCGTCGCGAGCCTCGTCGACCTGCGGTCCGCGGCGGACACCGCTGCGACCGCGGCTCTCGCCGACGAGCTCGGCGCCCGCGTCGACGTCGTCGCCCTCGGCCGGGGTCGGGTCGACCTGCCGGCGGACGTCCTGGACACCGCCGCGGCGCTCGTGGCCTCGGGCGCGAGTCGGCCGACGGACGGTGCCCGCACCGGGTCCGCGCCCGGGCTCCCGGAGCCGTCCCCGGTCCGCGTCGCCGCCCCGGCCACCACCGTGGACCGCCACGGCACCCCCGCGGCACGGGTCCGACAGCCGCGCACCGACGTCGAGGGCATCGCGGCCGACGTGCTCGCCCGGCTCGACCCGACCGCCAGGCGGGTGCTCGTGCTCGGCACCGAGGAGCACATGCACACGCCGCTCACGGTCGCCGACGCCCTCCGCCGGCAGAGCGGACGCGACGTCCGGTCCTCGACGACGACCCGCTCCCCCGTCGCGATCCTCGACGACCCGGCGTGGCCGATCCGCTCCGGCGTCCGGCACCGTTCCCACGACCGCACCGTCGACGGTCCGGGCGAGCGCTACGCCTACAACGTCCGCGGGTTCGACGCGATCGTCGTCCTGCCGGAGCCCGGCACGGACACCGCCGCACTCGAGGGCGACGACGGCCTGCTCGCCGCCCTCGGCGCGGTCGCCCCCCAGGTCGTCGTGGTCGACAGCCCGCTCGCCGGGACCACGGCGCACACCCCACCGCGACCGCTCACCGGGCCATCGTTCGGGTCCTACGAGCCCGACGACGTCACCTGGCTGCTGCAGGACCTGGCGGACGCCGAGCTCGAGGCCGACACCGCGTCGCGGGAGCGCGCGATCCAGCTCGAGGGCGCGAACTACGCGGAGTCGCTCCCGGTCGAGTACGTGCCGTCCGACGCCTACGAGGAGCTCTACCGCGACGCGCTCGACCGCTCGGCGGAACGCATCGCCGAGGCGGTCGGGGTCGTCACCGAACTGGTGCTCCGGGACCGCCCTCGAGCCGTCCTCGTCTCGCTCGCCCGCGCCGGCACCCCGGTCGGCGTCCTCATGCGCCGCTGGGCCCTCGAACACCACGACGTCCTGCTGCCGCACTACACGGCGAGCATCGTCCGCGGGGTGGGCATCGACGAGACGGCCCTGCGCTGGCTCGCCGCCCACCACGACCCCGAGCAGGTCGTGTTCGTCGACGGCTGGACGGGCAAGGGCGCCATCACCCGGGAGCTCACCGACGCACTCGACCGCTTCGCGGCGACGGACGGGCTCCGGTTCCGCAGCGACCTCGCCGTCCTCGCCGACCCGGCCGGCTGCACCCCGCTGCACGGCACCCGCGAGGACTACCTCGTGCCGTCCGCCTGCCTCAACTCCACCGTGTCCGGGCTCGTGTCCCGCACGGTGTTCAACCGCCGCTGGACGCCGGAGGGCACCCTGCACGGCGCGAAGCAGTACCGGGACCTCGCCGACCGCGACCGGTCCCGCTCCTACATCGCGACGATCGCCGAGCGCTTCCCCGACGTGACCGCCCGCGTGCAGGAGACGATCGACCGCGAACCGCCGACCGGCACCGCCCCGGAGCGCGCCGTCGACTGGCGGGGCATGCGCACCGTCGAGGCCGTCGGCGCGGAGTTCGGCATCGAGGACCTGCACCTCGTCAAGCCCGGCGTCGGCGAGACGACCCGCGTGCTGCTCCGCCGTGTGCCGTGGCAGGTGCTCGTCCGCGACCCGGACGACCCGGACGTCGCGCACGTCGTCGCCCTGTCACGGGAGCGCGGCGTCCCGGTGGTCGCGCGCCCGGACCTGGCGTACAGCTGCGTCGGGCTCATCCATCCCCTGGGGAGCCGTGTCGCGGAGACCGGCCACACCGCGACCGCCGACAGCACCGCGGCGGCCCGCGCATGACCGCGCTCGTCGGCTTCGACCTCGACCGCACCATCGTCTACTCGGCCGCCGCGCTGCTGCTCGACGGCCCGGACCACGAGGCCCCGCCGCTCGTCGTGGCCGAGGTGTACGACGGCGCTCCGCTGTCGTTCATGACCCGGCAGGCCGAGGGCGCCCTCGCCGAGCTCGCCGCCCGGGCGACCGTCGTCCCGGTGACGACCCGCACCGTCGCGCAGTACCGCCGGATCCGGCTGCCGCTGCCGGCCGGCGGCTGGGCGGTCACCACGAACGGTGCCGTCGTGCTGCACGACGGCGTCCCCGACGAGGACTGGACGACGTCCCTGCGCGCCGAGATCGACGCGACGTCGGCCCCGCTCGCCGAGGCCGAGCGCGGGCTGCTCGCCGCGGTGCCCCCGGCGGCGTTGCTCCGGCACCACCGTGCCGAGGAACTCTTCGCGTACGCGGTGGTCGAGCGTCGTGCGCTGCCCGACAACGCGCTCGCGGAGCTCACCGCCGCGATGACCGCGATCGGGTGGACCGTCTCGCTGCAGGGCCGGAAGCTCTACGTCGTGCCGACCGCCGTGCGCAAGGAGCGTGCCCTCGCCGCCGTCGCCGAGCGCATCGGCGCCACTCGGACCGTCGCGGCCGGCGACTCTCTGCTCGACCAGGCGATGCTCGTGTGGGCGGACGTCGCGATCCGGCCGGCGCACGGCGAGCTCGACGCCGCCGGGTGGACCGCGCCGGGCCTCGTCGTCACGGACGCCCGCGGGGTCCTGGCCGGCCAGGAGATCATCGACCGGGCTCGCGCGGCCGTCGACGCCGCCTGACGGAGCAGCGGGGGCGCGGGTTCCGGCACACGGACCCTGCGCTCACGCAGGACGCGAATCCAGCTCCCGCCGCGCCCCGCACACGCAGAACGGGCGGCCCTCCCGCAGGAGGACCGCCCGTTCCGGCGTACCGGGGCTGCTTACTTGGAGAAGCCCTTGAAGCGCTGGTTGAACTTCTCGACGCGACCGGCCGAGTCGAGGATGCGCTGCTTGCCCGTGTAGAACGGGTGCGAAGCGGACGAGATCTCGACGTCGATCACCGGGTAGGTGGCACCGTCGAGCTCGATCGTCTTGTCGCTGTTCGCGGTGGAACGCGTCAGGAAGGTCTCACCGGAGGCCAGGTCGCGGAAGACGATGGCGCGGTACTCGGGGTGGGTGTCGGTCTTCATGGGGATTCCTCTGTAGCGGTCGTGAGCAATTGCGCGAACTGCGCGGGAAGTCATCGGCTTGCGCCAGCCGTCCACGTTACCAGAGAGACGGCCGGATCGGGAGCGCTACGCCGCGCGCGCCGTCCAGCGATCCGCGTCCTTCGTGACGGTCAGCGCGATGCCGAACGCCTCGGTGAGGGTCGCGTCGGTCAGGACGTCGTCGATCGGGCCGGCCGCCTGCACGTGGCCGTCGGCCAGGACGAGCGCGTGCGTGAAGCCGGCGGGGATCTCCTCGACGTGGTGGGTGACGATCACGATCGCCGGCGAGTCCGAGCTCTGGGCGTAGCCGCCGAGGGTCCGGACGAGGCTCTCGCGGGCACCGAGGTCGAGCGATGCGGCGGGCTCGTCGAGGAACAGGATCTCCGGGTCCGTCATCACCGCGCGGGCGATCTGGACACGCTTCTGCTCGCCGTCGCTCAGCTCACCGAAGGTGCGGTCGGTGAAGGCGCCGAGGCCCCACTCGTCGAGCACGCGCTGAGCGCGACGGACGTCGAGCTCCTCGTACTCCTCGTTCCAGCGCCCCGTCACCGAGTACGCCGCGGTGAGCACGACGTCGATGACCTTCTCGGTCACCGGGATGCGGCGGGCGAGCGCGGTCGACGCGAAGCCGATGCGGGGCCGGAGCTCGAACAGGTCGGCCCCGCCGAGCTCGGTGCCGAGCACCTCGACGTCGCCCGAGGTCGGGAACGTCTGCGCCCCGGCGACCTGCAGCAGCGTGGTCTTGCCGGCGCCGTTCGCGCCGAGCACGACCCAGCGTTCGTCGTCCTGCACCTCCCACGAGATCGTGTCGAGGATGGTGGCCCCGTTGCGGACCACGGAGACGTCTGACAAGCGCACGACCGAGGGCATGCGACCAGCCTACGGGGTCCGGGCCAGCACCTCGTCGTAGACCTGCCGTGTCCTGGTGGCGATCGCGTCCCAGGTGAACTCGGTCTCGACGCGCAGGCGTCCGGCGCGGCCCATCAGCTTCGCCAGGCCCTCGTCGGCGAGCACCTCGGTGAGGGTCGCCGCCAGGTCCGCCACGAAGCGGTCGGGGTCGGTCGGGGTGCCCGTGCCGTCCTGGACCTGGTCGATCGGGACGATCCGGCCGGTCAGTCCGTCGGCCACGACCTCGGGGATGCCCCCGGTGCCGGTGCCGACGACGGGGATCCCGCAGGCCATCGCCTCGAGGTTGACGATGCCGAGCGGCTCGTACACCGACGGGCAGACGAACACGGTGCCGGAGGACAGCACGTTCACGATCTCGCGGTGCTCGAGCATCCGGTCGATCCAGACGACGCCCTCGCGCTGCTCCCGGAGGCCCTCGACGAGGCCGGTGACCTCGGCCATGATCTCCGGGGTGTCCGGCGCGCCGGCGCACAGGACGATCTGCACCTCGGCGGGCAGGGACGCCACGGCGCGGAGCAGGTAGGGCAGCCCCTTCTGGCGGGTGATGCGCCCGACGAAGACGACGCTGGGCCGCGAGGGGTCGATGCCGAGGGCACGCACGGCGTCCTCGTCGACGGTCGGCTTCCACTCGTCGATGTCGATGCCGTTGTAGACGACGTGCACCTTGGCGGGGTCGATGGACGGGTAGGACCGCAGGATGTCCGCGCGCATCGCCTTGGACACGGCGATGACGCCGTCGGCCTGCTCGAACGCCTCGCGCTCCATCCAGCTCGACAGGCGGTAGCCGCCGCCGAGCTGCTCGGCCTTCCACGGACGCAGCGGCTCGAGGCTGTGGGCGGTGACGACGTGCGGGATGCCGTGCGTCAACTGCGCGATCCGGCCCGCGGCGTTCGCGTACCAGGTGTGCGAGTGCACGAGGTCGGCGCCCTCGACGTCGGCCGCGATGGCGACGTCGGTGCCGAGTGCCTGCAGCGCACCGTTGGCCTGCTCGAGGCCGGCGGGGGTCCGGTAGGCCCAGACGTCGGCCTCGTCGCGGAACGCCCCGAAGGCGCGGACGCGCACCTCGGTGTCGGTCCCGGACCGCAGCGCCGAGGTCAGTTCGGCAACGTGGACACCTGCTCCGCCGTAGACCTCCGGCGGATACTCCCTGGTCAGTAGATCGACTCGCACCGGTTCAACGTAACGGGTTCCCAGTGCTGACGCCTACTGTGAGCGTCATGGCACCAAAGAAGGTATTCGGCATCGTGCTCGCCGGAGGCGAGGGAAAGCGGCTCATGCCGCTCACGGCCGACCGCGCGAAACCCGCTGTCCCGTTCGGCGGGAACTTCCGGCTCATCGACTTCGCGCTCTCGAACCTGGTGAACTCCGGTCTGCAGAAGATCGTCGTCCTCACCCAGTACAAGTCCCACAGTCTCGACCGGCACGTCGCCGAGACCTGGCGCATGGAGGGCCTGCTCGGCTCGTACGTCGCCTCGGTCCCCGCGCAGCAGCGCCTCGGCAAGCGCTGGTTCGCCGGCTCGGCCGACGCGATCCTGCAGTCGCTCAACCTGCTGCGCGACGAGCGTCCCGACATCGTGGTGGTCGTCGGCGCCGACCACGTGTACCGGATGGACTTCGACCAGATGGTCCAGGCGCACATCGAGTCCGGCCGCAGTGCCACGGTCGCCGCGATCCGCCAGCCCATCGGCCTCGCCGACCAGTTCGGCGTCATCCAGGTCGACCCGGACGACCCGACGAAGATCGACGCGTTCCTCGAGAAGCCGAAGGACGCGGTCGGCCTGGCCGACTCCCCCGGCGAGGTCCTCGCGTCGATGGGCAACTACGTGTTCAACGCCGACGCCCTCGTCGACGCCGTCCTGCGCGACGGCCAGGTCGAGTCCTCGGCCCACGACATGGGTGGCGACATCGTCCCGGACTTCGTGGCCCGCGGCGACGCCGGCGTGTACGACCTGCAGCGCAACGACGTCCCCGGCTCCACCGACCGCGACAAGTACTACTGGCGCGACGTGGGGACGATCGACTCGTTCTTCGACGCCCACATGGACCTCATCGCGCCGGTGCCGGTCTTCAACCTGTACAACCAGGACTGGCCGATCTTCAACCAGCAGACGAACCTGCCCCCGGCGAAGTTCGTCCGCGACGCGAACGGCAACACCGGCTCCACGGTCGACTCGCTCGTGTCGCTCGGCTGCCTGGTGTCCGGGGCGCAGGTCGAGCGCAGCATGATCGGCCCCTGGTGCGGCATCGACTCTGGCGCGAAGGTGCTCGACTCGATCGTCTTCGAGCGCGCCACCATCGGCGCAGGGGCAGTCGTGCACCGCGCCATCCTCGACAAGGACGTCGTCCTCGCCCCCGGCGCCCAGGTGGGCGTCGACCGCGAGGCCGACGAGGCCCGCGGCTTCACCGTGACCGAGTCCGGGATAACCGTGGTCGGCAAGGGCGTCCGCGTCGAGGCGTAGCGTCGGCCGCCCGCGTCAGCGGGTCCACCAGGACCGGACAGGAGGCACGGCTCGCGTCACACGACGCAGCCGCGCCTCCTGCTGTCGGTACCGTTGGTGCGTGCCCCGCTTCCTCGTCGTCCTCGATGCCGATTCCACCCTCCTCGAGGACGAGGTCATCGAACTCCTCGCCGACAGCGCCGGGACCCGGCCACAGGTGGCGGCGATCACGGAGCGCGCCATGCGCGGGGAACTCGACTTCGCCGAGAGCCTCCGGGAGCGTGTCGCGACCCTGGCGGGCCTCCCGGCCGACGTGTTCCGACGCGCACAGCAGGCGGTCCGCGTGACGCGGGGCGCCGACCAGCTCGTCCGCGGCGTGCACGCCGCGGGCGGGACCGTCGGGGTGGTGTCCGGCGGCTTCCACGAGGTCCTCGACCCGTTCGCCGAGCGGCTCGCGCTCGACCACTGCCGCGCGAACCGGCTCGGGGTCGCCGACAGCGTGCTCACCGGGCGCGTCCTCGGCGAGGTCGTCGACGCGCGCGCCAAGGCCGACGCCCTGCGGGAGTGGGCCGCGGCCGACGGGGTCGACGACGTCCGCACCGTCGCGGTCGGCGACGGGGCGAACGACCTCGAGATGATGCGGGTCGCCGCGCTCTCGGTGGCGTTCGACGCGAAGCCGCGCGTCCGCGAGCAGGCCGACGTCGCCGTGGTCGACCGCGACCTGTCGACGGTGCTCGCGACGCTCGGCCTGCGCGGCTGAGGCGCCAGGGGGGCTAGTGGCCCATCCCGAGGCCGCCGTCGACGGGGATGATCGCCCCCGAGACGTAGCCGGCGCCGTCGCTCGCCAGGAACAGCGTCGCGTCGGCGACGTCGTCGACGGTGCCGTAGCGCGCGGCGGGGATCTGCTTCTTGAACTCGGCCTGCAGCTCGGCGGGGAGCGCCGCCGTCATGTCGGTCTGGATGAACCCCGGCGCGACGACGTTCGCCGTGATGCCGCGGGAGCCGAGCTCGCGCGTGATCGACCGCGCCATGCCGACGAGCGCCGCCTTCGACGAGGCGTAGTTGACCTGCCCGACCTGCCCGTAGGCGCCGACGACGCTCGACATGAGCACGATGCGGCCGAACTTCGCCTTCATCATGCCCTTCGTCGCGCGCTTCACGACGCGGAAGGTGCCGGTGAGGTTCGTGTCGACGACGCTCGTGAAGTCCTCCTCGGACATGCGGAGCAGCAGCTGGTCGTTCGTGACGCCGGCGTTCGCGACGAGGACCTCGATCGGTCCGAGCTCGGCCTCGACCTGCGTGAAGGCCGCGTCGACCGAGGCCGTGTCGGTGATGTCGGCCTGCACGGTGAGCGCGCCCTCGGGACCGCCCTGGCCGCTGCGCGACGTCACGGCGACGCGGTGCCCGGCGGCGACGAACCGCGCTGCGAGCGCGTGGCCGATGCCGCGGTTGCCGCCGGTGATGAGGACGGTACGGGGGGTGGTCATGAGCGCTCCGTTCGGTGGTGGTCTGCCGGCGGGTCGCACCGGATCACCGGCGGACACGCCCGGACGAGCGTACCGGAGGCACCGCGGCCGTCCGGCCTGCGCACGACGCGCCGTCCGGCGTGCGCGCGCCGTGACCGCGCACGGCCTCGCGGGCTTAGGCTGGAGACCTGGTAGACGGAGACCATCTGTATGAAGAGCACGCACACGAGCATCACGACGCTCCCGGATTCGCCGGAGCAGGACCGGGCGCACCGCCTGTCCCGCTACATCTGGCAGATGGCCGTCAGGGTCGTCCTGTTCATCGTCGCCGTGCTGGTCTGGACGACCTGGCACTCGTGGTTCGCGGTCATCCCGATCGTCCTCGCGGCCGTGATCCCCTGGGTCGCCGTCGTCATCGCGAACGCGGGCAGCCGCACCGAGAGCGACATGGTCTCCCCCGCCGGCTCGATCGTGCTCTACGACGCGGTCGACCCGCGCCTGCGTGAACAGCAGGAGGACGCCCGCGCCCAGGCCTACCGCGACGAGCAGGACCGTCTGCGCGAGCAGGCCCAGAACGCGCAGGACGAGTGGCAGCGCAACGGCGACCGATCGAAGATGTGGGGTCACCGCTGATGGGCGCGACCTTCGACCTGCACACCGAGCCGGGTTCGACGCCGGTGTGCTCGCGGGCCGGCTGCACGTCGACCGCCGCGTGGCGCGTCAACTGGCGCAACCCGCGCATCCATTCCGCCGACCGCGTGAAGATCTGGGCGGCGTGCGACGAGCACCGTGACTTCCTGGCCGACTACCTGCGGTCCCGCTCCTTCCCGGTGCGCGTCACCGGCATGCACGAGGACGTCGACCACCTCGACGACGAACGCGACCCGTCAGCGGCTCCCAAGAACGACGTCGGGGTGCGCTCCACCGGCACCTCGCGATGACGGAGCCGTTCGACCCGCACTCCCGCTACGGCCGAAAGCACGCCGCCCGGCTGCAGCAGGCCACCGCGCACGTCCGACGCGACGACGAGTCCCCCCGCGACCCGGACGAGCCGTTCGTCGGGTGGCGCTTCGTCCGCAGCCGCCGCTGGCTCGGCTACTTCGCGATCGCCGTGGCCTTCGCGATCGTGTGCGCACTGTTCGGCATGTGGCAGTGGGACCGCCGGAACGAGGCCGTCCGCCAGAACGAGCAGGTCGCGCAGAACTACGACCACACCCCCGTCCCGCTCGACCAGGCGCTGCCGACGGCGTCGAGCTGGCAGGACGAGCAGGAGTGGCTCCGCGTCGCCGTCACCGGTCGCTACGACACCGACGCCCAGCTCCTCGTCCGCAACCGCGTGCACAACGGACAGCCCGGGTTCGAGGTCCTCACCCCGCTCGTCACCGCGGAGGGCCGCGCCTTCATCGTGGACCGCGGCTGGGTCCCGACCGGCAACGCGCAGGACGCCCCCGACCACGTGCCCGCTCCCCCGTCGGGCGAGGTCACCGCGATCGTCCGTCTGCAGGAGAGCGAGCCCCGCATCCCCGGCCGCACCGACCCGGCGCACACCGACCAGGTGCAGTCGGTGACCCTCGGCGACGTCGCGAAGAAGGTCGACACCCCGATCTGGACCGGCGCCTACGGCCAGCTCGCGTCGGAGTCCCCCGCCCCCGCCGAGGCACGTCCCCTCGGCTGGGAACGCCCGAACGCCGACACCGGCCTGCACCTGAGCTACTTCATCCAGTGGTTCCTGTTCGCGGCGGGGGGCTTCGGCTTCCTGGCGTACGTGATGGTGCAGGAGTACCGCAACCTCAACCAGGACGACCCCGAGGAACGCGAGCGCGCCCTCGAGCGGCAGCGCCGCAAGGACGCCAAGCCGAAGACCGACGCCGAGATCGAGGACGAGCTGCTCGCGTCGCGGCGCTGATCCGCGCGTGGGGTGTAGTTCCGCGCGTCGGAGGTCGTTCCGCGCGTAGGAGGCACTTTCGCGCGTAGGAGGCCGAACGTTCCGCCCAACTATGCGCGATTCACCTTCCCATGCCGCGCGCGATGGGAACTTCCGCGCGTGAGAAGACTTCCCGCCGCAGGGCGCTGCAGATGCGCGCGTGGCTGGCAGTTCCGCGCGTAGGAGGCCGAACCTTCCGCCCCACGACGCGCACTTCACCTTCCCATGCGGCGCGCGATGGGAACTCTCGCGCATGGTGAGCCTCGTCGCCCTCGGTGAACAGCTCTGCGCGTGGTGAGCAGTTCCGCGCGTAGGAGGCTCGACGTTCCGCCCACCGACGCGCGGTTCGTCTTCCCATGCCGAGCGCGATGGGACGTGACCTTCCGCCGACGACAACAACTCCCACTGCAGGACCAGCACAGCTAGGCCCCACGCCCCATCCCACGCAGACCGCGCACCGCACACACCACCGAGAGCCGACGTTCCACCCCACCACGCGCGGATCGACTCCCCGCCCGGACGTCGTCAGGTGCGCACACGACGGACGGGAGGCCCGCGGCGATCTCGCCACGGGCCTCCCGTCCGTCAAGCCGGTCCCACCAGACCAACGCGCCTAGGCGAGCTCGATGAGCTCCGCGTAGTCCTTGTTCCAGTGGTCCTCGGTGCCGTCCGGCAGGAGCAGCACGCGCTCGGGGTTGAGCGCCTCGACCGCGCCGGCGTCGTGGGACACCAGGACGACCGCGCCCTCGAAGCCGGCGAGGGCGTTGAGGATCTCCTCGCGCGACGCCGGGTCCAGGTTGTTCGTCGGCTCGTCGAGCAGCAGGACGTTCGCGCCCGAAACCACGATCATCGCGAGCGACAGTCGGGTCTTCTCGCCGCCGGAGAGGACACCGGCCTTCTTGTAGCCGTCGTCGCCGGTGAACAGGAATGACCCGAGCACGCGACGGGCCTCGGTCTCGTTGAGGTCGGTCGACGCCGACACCATGTTCTCGATCACGGTGCGGTTGACGTCGATGTTCTCGTGCTCCTGCGCGTAGTAGCCGATGCGCAGGCCGTGGCCGGGCTGGATCTCGCCGGTGTCGGGCAGGTCAGCGCCCGCCAGGATCCGCAGCAGCGTCGTCTTGCCCGCGCCGTTGAAGCCGAGGATCACGACGCGCGAGCCGCGGTCGATCGCCAGGTCGACGCCCGCGAAGATCTCGAGCGACCCGTAGGACTTCGACAGCCCCTCGGCCATGAGCGGCGTTCGGCCGCACGGGGCGGGCGTCGGGAAGCGGATCTTCGCGACACGGTCGGCGACGCGCTCGTCCTCGAGGCCGGCGAGCAGCTTGTCGGCGCGCGCGACCATCTGGTGCGCTGCGGCTGCCTTCGACGCCTTGGCGCCGAAGCGGGCGGCCTGGTCCTTGAGCGTGGCGGCCTTCTTCTCGGCGCCCGCGCGCTCCTTGCGGCGGCGCTCCTCGTCGGCGACGCGCTGCCGCTGGTAGAGCTTCCAGCCCATGTTGTAGATGTCGATGGTCTGCCGGTTCGCGTCGAGGTAGAACACGCGGTTGACGACCTCGTCCACGAGTTCGACGTCGTGGGAGATGATGATGACGCCGCCGGGGTAGGTCTTCAGGTGCTCGCGCAGCCAGACGACCGAGTCGGCGTCGAGGTGGTTGGTCGGCTCGTCGAGGATCATCGTCTCGGCGTCCGAGAACAGGATCCGGGCGAGCTCGATGCGTCGACGCTGGCCACCGGACAGGGTCTTCAGCTGCTGGTCGAGGATGCGGTCCGGCAGCTTGAGGTTCGAGGCGATCGACGCGGCCTCGGCCTCGGCCGCGTAGCCGCCGAGCGCGTTGAACTGGTCGTCGAGACGGCTGTAGCGGCGCATCGCCTTCTCGGCCACGGCCGCGTCGTCGCTCGCCATGTCGAGCGTCGCGAGGCGGATGCCCTCGACGAGCTCACCGAGCCCGCGAGCATCGAGGATGCGCTTGCGGGCGGTCTCCTCCGGGTCGCCGGAGCGCGGGTCCTGCGGCAGGTAGCCGATCTCGCCACCGCGCTCGATCTTGCCGTCCGTGGGCTGGGTCTCCCCGGCCAGGGCCTTGGTCATCGTCGTCTTCCCCGCGCCGTTGCGGCCGACGAGTCCGATCTTGTCGCCCTTCTCGACACGGAAGGAGACGTCCTCCATGAGGAGACGAGCTCCGACGCGGATCTCGAGTTCGTGCACGGCAAGCACAGTGGACGTCCAATCAGTTGGTGGTTTTGCACAACGACGTGTGCGGGAGGTGCACCGCTACGCTGACGGGACCGATGGTCCCGAACGGGACCAGCAGTCCATTCTAGGAGAATCCATGACGAACGCCACCGGGTTCGCTCCCCGCGCAGTCCTCGCCGACCGTCTCCGGTCGCACGGCCTGGCCACGAACGCCGCCCTGGTCGCCGGCGGAGCGCTCTTCACCGCCGCGATGGCACAGCTCGAGGTCCCGATGTGGCCGGTCCCGATCACCGGGCAGACGCTCGCCGTCGTGCTCGTCGGCGCGACGCTCGGCGCACGCCGCGGCATGCTCTCGCTGCTCGTCTACGCAGTCGCCGGACTCGCAGGCGCCCCGTTCTTCGCCGACATGCAGGGCGGCCTGCAGGCACTCGCCCTGCCGAGCTTCGGGTACGTCATCGGCTTCATCCCGGCCGCCGGGCTCGTCGGCTGGCTCGCGCGCCGCGACTGGGACCGTCACGTCGGTCGCGCAGCGGTCGCGATGCTGCTCGCCAGCGCCGTCCCGTTCGTGACCGGCCTCCCCTGGCTCGCCGTGGCGCTCGGCCAGCTCGGCGCCCCGAACGACGTCCAGTCGGTGCTCGCCGCCGGCCTGTACCCGTTCGTCGTCGGTGGCATCGCCAAGGCCCTCATCGCCGCCGGCGTCCTGCCGCTCGCGTGGAAGGCGCTCGGGCGCCGCTGAGCGTGCCGACGACGGCCCCGCACCGGTTCGGTGCGGGGCCGTTCTGCGCACGGGCGCCGAGGTCGCAGGACACGCCGCGAGCAGTTCGCCGAGGTCGCACGAAGTGCCGCCGGATCGCGTCGCGAGCGACAGATTGCGCGACCTCGGCGGCGCGCCCAGCGCGCAGCGCGCGTACGGCCGGGTGCCGAGGTCGCAAGAACCGCCGCCGGCGGTTCGCCGAGGTCGCACGAAGTGCCGCCAGATCGCGTCGCGAGCGACAGATTGCGCGACCTCGGCGGCGCGCCCCGCGCGTGACGCACCGACGAACGGACGGGAGGCGCGGTGCCAGCTGGCACCGCGCCTCCCGTCCGTCGGTGGGTCGCGACTAGATCGCGAACCCGAGGGCGCGCATCATCTCGCGCCCGTCGTCGGTGATCCGCTCCGGACCCCACGGCGGCATCCAGACCCAGTTGATGCGGAACGCGTCCACGATGCCGTCGAGGGCGTTCGCGGTGTCGCCCTCGATGACGTCGGTCAGCGGGCAGCCGGCGCTCGTGAGCGTCATGCTGATGACGAGCGCGTTCGCGTCGTCGTCCCAGGCGAGGTCGTAGATGAGCCCGAGGTCGACGATGTTGACGCCGAGCTCCGGGTCCTGGACCTCCTTGAGGCCCTCGACGACCTCGTCGAACTTCTCGGGTGCCAGTGCGGCGATCATCAGGCCTGCACCTCGGCGGCCGCGGCCTGCACGTAGCGGTCGTAGCCCTCGTTCTCGAGGCGCTCGGCGAGCTCCGGGCCGCCCTGCTCCGCGACCTTGCCGGCGACGAAGACGTGCACGAAGTCCGGCTTGATGTAGCGGAGGATGCGCGTGTAGTGCGTGATGAGCAGCACGCCGAGGCCGGTGGCGGCCTTGGCGCGGTTGACGCCCTCGGACACGATCTTCAGCGCGTCGACGTCCAGGCCGGAGTCGGTCTCGTCGAGGACGGCGAACTTCGGCTTGAGGAGCTCGAGCTGCATGATCTCGTGGCGCTTCTTCTCGCCGCCGGAGAAGCCCTCGTTGACGTTGCGCTCGGCGAACGACGAGTCCATCTTGAGGTCGGCCATCGACTGGCGGAGCTCCTTGATCCAGCCGCGCAGGGCCGGGGCCTCGCCGTCGATCGCCGTCTTGGCGGTGCGGAGGAAGTTCGACACCGTCACGCCGGGGATCTCGACCGGGTACTGCATGGCGAGGAACATGCCCGCACGGGCACGCTCGTCGACGCTCATCGCGAGGACGTCCTGGCCGTCGAGCGTGATCGAGCCGCCGACCACGTTGTAGCGGGGGTGCCCGGCGATCGTGTACGCGAGGGTCGACTTGCCGGAGCCGTTCGGCCCCATGATCGCGTGGATCTCGCCCTCGTTGATGGTGAGGTCGACACCCTTGAGGATGTCCTTCGTGCCCTGATCGGTGTCGATCGAGACCTTGAGGTCACGGATTTCCAGAGTGGACATTGCGTTCCTTCGGTTGCAGCTGTGGTGCGGCGTCAGCCGCGGGAAGTGTGGGGGCTCAGTCGACCGGGACGACGTCCTGGACGTCGACGTAGACGTCGCCGTCGCGGACCTCGACCCGGAAGACCGGGACCGGCTCGTAGGCCGGGAAGTTCTGCGGCTTGCCGGTGGTCAGTGAGAAGCGGGACCCGTGGGCCCAGCACTCGAGCGAGTCGCCCTCGACGAACCCCTCGGCGAGCGAAATGTCGCCGTGCGTGCAGGTGTCGCCGATCGCGTGGACTGTGCCGGCGGAGTCCTTCACGATGGCGACGGCCGTACCGCCGACGACGACCCGCATCGGGCTGTCCACCGCGATGTCGGCTTCGGCGCAGACCTTCTCGGCCATCAGGCGGTCGCCTCGGTGTTCTCGGACGCAGCGTCGGTGGGCTCAGCGGGTGCCGCGATGACCGAACGGCCCTCCGCCAGCTCCTGCTCGACGGCGGCGATGAGACGTTCCTCGAGCTCGGGCGCGCCGATCTTCTGGATGATCTCGACCAGGAAGCCGAGCACGACGAGGCGACGGGCCTCTTCCTCCGGGATCCCGCGGGCCTGCAGGTAGAACAGCTGCTCGTCGTCGAAGCGCCCGGTCGCGCTCGCGTGGCCGGCGCCCTCGATGTTGCCCGTCTCGATCTCGAGGTTCGGGATGCTGTCGGCGCGGGTGCCGTCCGTCAGCACGAGGTTGCGGTTCTGCTCGTACGAGTCGGTGCCGTCGCCGGCGCGCCCGATCAGGACGTCGCCGATCCAGACGGTGTGCGCCCCCTGGCCCTGCAGCGCGCCCTTGTAGTTGACCCGACCGCGCGTGTTCGGCGCGTCGTGGTTCACGTAGACCTGCTGCTCGATGTACTGACCCGCGTCGGCGAAGTAGACGCCGTACATCTCGGTGTCGGCGCCCTGGGCACCGAGGTGCGTCGAGGGGTTGACCCGGACGACGTCGCCGCCGAGCGAGACCACGACGTGCTTGAGGAAGGCGTCGCGGCCGACCTCGGCGAAGTGGGTCGCGACGTGCACCGCGTCGTCGTCCCAGTCCTGCACGCTGACGACCGTCAGCCGCGCGCCGTCCTGCACGACGATCTCGACGTTCTCGGTGAGGAGCGCGGAACCCCGGTTGTCGAGGACGACGATGCCCTGCGCGTGCGGCTCGGCGGTGATCACCGTGTGCGCCGCGCGGGGCTGGGAACCGAAGTCCGAACGGGTCAGCGTGATGAACTCGTTCGCGTCGGTGGCCGTGATCGTGACCGCGAGCACCGCGTCCCGCGCGGACCAGGCCGCCGCGGCGGCGCGGTCCTCGGGGAGCCCGGCGGAACCGACGCGGGGGTCGTCGCTGCGACCCCAGTCCACGTCGGCACCGTCGGACTGGCGCGCGAGGTACGGGTAGGCGGACCCGTCGAGTCCGCCGTCGAGCAGCGGCTGGAGCTTCGCGAGCGGCGCGAACTTCCAGTTCACCTCGCGCCCGGTGACCGCCGGGAACGCGTCGAGGTCACCGGACTGGAACCGCTCGGAGCGGGTCTGGACCGGGACGGTCTTGTCGGGGGCGTCCCAGCCGCCGTCGGAGTGGGCTCCGGCGCCGTGCTGGGTCCCGCCCTGGGCGGGGGCCGCGGGCTCGATCGGCTGGTCGATGTGGGGAGGGGTGGTGCTGGACATCTAGCCGACGGATCCTTCCATGCTCATCTCGATGAGCTTGTTGAGTTCGAGTGCGTACTCCATCGGGAGCTCACGGGCGATCGGCTCGATGAAGCCGCGCACGATCATCGCCATCGCCTCGTCCTCGGGCATGCCGCGGGACATCAGGTAGAAGAGCTGCTCCTCGCTGACCCGCGAGACCGTGGCCTCGTGACCGAGCTGCACGTCGTCGACCCGGATGTCGATCGCCGGGTAGGTGTCGCTCCGGCTGATCGTGTCCACCAGCAGCGCGTCACAGCGCACGGTGTTCGCCGAGTGGTGTGCGCTGGCGTCGACGCGGACCTCGCCGCGGTACCCGGCACGACCGCCACCGCGGGCGATCGACTTCGAGACGATCGACGACGTCGTGTACGGCGCCATGTGGACCATCTTCGCGCCGGCGTCCTGGTGCTGGCCCGGGCCGGCGAAGGCGACCGACAGGGTCTCGCCCTTGGCGTGCTCGCCGGCGAGGTAGATCGACGGGTACTTCATCGTCACCTTGGAGCCGATGTTGCCGTCGATCCACTCCATCGTCGCGCCCTCGTGCGCGATCGCACGCTTGGTGACGAGGTTGTAGACGTTGTTCGACCAGTTCTGGATCGTCGTGTACCGCACGCGGGCGTTCTTCTTCACGATGATCTCGACGACGGCCGAGTGCAGCGAGTCCGACTTGTAGATCGGGGCGGTGCAGCCCTCGATGTAGTGGACGTACGAGTCCTCGTCCGCGATGATCAGCGTCCGCTCGAACTGGCCCATGTTCTCGGTGTTGATCCGGAAGTAGGCCTGCAGCGGGATCTCGACGTGCACGCCCTTCGGGACGTAGACGAACGAGCCACCGGACCAGACGGCCGTGTTCAGCGCGGCGAACTTGTTGTCGCCGGCCGGGATCACGGTGCCGAAGTACTCCTCGAACAGCTCGGGGTGCTCGCGGAGCGCCGTGTCGGTGTCCATGAAGATGACGCCCTGCTGCTCCAGGTCCTCGCGGATCTGGTGGTAGACGACCTCGGACTCGTACTGCGCGGCGACACCGGCGACGAGGCGCTGGCGCTCCGCCTCGGGGATGCCGAGCTTCTCGTAGGTCTCACGGATGTCGGCGGGCAGGTCCTCCCACGACTGCGCCTGCTTCTCCGTGGAGCGCACGAAGTACTTGATGTTGTCGAAGTCGATGCCGGTCAGGTCGGCACCCCACGTCGGCATCGGCTTGCGGCCGAAGAGCGACAACCCCTTGAGGCGGTTCTTCAGCATCCACTCGGGCTCGCCCTTGAGGTTCGAGATGTCGGTGACGACCTCGTCCGAGACACCGCGACGGGCGGAGGCGCCGGCCGAGTCGGAGTCGGACCAGCCGAACTCGTATTGGCCGAGCCCTTCGAGCTCGGGACGGTCGATGAGCACGTCGGACATGGTCTCCTCGTTTCCTTCTCGCGGACAGCGTTCTCGGGTGTGAACCCGTGGCGTCTGGACGCCATTCCACCGCAGACCGCCGACAGGCGGACACGGTGCTGCTCCCTCGCAACGACAATGGTTCCACGCAGTCCGTGGAGTGATCGGCGAACTCGGCTCATTCGGAGCCGGCGCCTGCCTAGACTTGACTGCTGCTGAACCCTCGAATCCTACAGGTTCACTGCACGGAACAACAGGAAGGCACCACCCTCGTGACACGCGTCGGAACCCCCGTCGAGCAGGACGTCCGCTCCGAGCCGTGGTGGTCGCTCCCCCGCGTGGTCGACGCTCGCGTGGTCGCGCTCGCATGGGCGTCGTTCGTCGTCGAGGTCCTGCTGATCGGCACCGGCGGCCTCGTGCGGCTCACCGCGTCCGGTCTCGGCTGCCCGACCTGGCCGAAGTGCACCGCGGAGTCGCTCGTGTCCACGCCCGAGATGGGCATCCACGGGGTCATCGAGTTCGGCAACCGCCTGCTCACGTTCGTGCTCGTCGTCGTCGCCGTCGCGATGTTCCTGGCGGTCGTCCGGATGCTCCGCACCCGGCCCGAGCTGTTCTGGCTCGCGTTCGCCCAGGGCGTCGCGATCCCGGTGCAGGCCGTCATCGGCGGGCTGAGCGTCCTCACGAGCCTGAACCCGTTCGTGGTCGGCCTGCACTTCGTGGTCTCGGCCGCCCTCACCGCCGTCACCGCGGCCCTCGTCTACCGCACCGTGCACGGTCCCCGCACCGCCGACCGGCTCGTGCCCGCCTGGTACACCGGCGTCGTCCGCGCCACCGTCGCCGCGGTCGTCGTCACCGTGCTCGTCGGCATCCTCACCACCGGCAGCGGCCCGCACGCCGGCGCCGACGAGAAGGTCGACGGCGGACGCCTGCACCGCACCGGCTTCGACCCCGCGGTCATGGAGCACGTGCACGCCTGGCCGGCCTACGCCCTCTTCGCCCTCACCCTCGTGCTCGTCGTCGGCGCGGTGCGCCTGCGGCTGTCGAGCAAGTGGGCGCTCCTGCTGCTCGTCGTCGAGTTCCTGCAGATCGCGGTCGGCCTGACGCAGGCCCGGACGGGGCTGCCGGCCGGCCTCGTCGGCACGCACATGGTGCTCGCCGGGCTGCTCGTCGGCGCGACCACCGCCGTCGTGCTCTCGACCCGGGGCAGTGCCGGCCGCCTCGCCCTGCGGGAACCGCTCGACGCCTGACGCCCGGGCGCGTCGCGCCCTCGGCACCGTTCCGCGACACCCCACGAGTCGATCGACTCGTGGGGTGTCGCTCGTTGCGCACGCATCCGGTGCGTGCGCATCGAGCGTCAGTGCGCGCGACGATCGACCGGTGGATCGTCGCAGCACGCGTGCGCCCCGCGCCCCACGCCCACGCCCACGCCCACGCCCACGCGTGCACCGTGCGGCCGGGAGGCCCGGGGCGGCGCCGCCACGGGCCTCCCGGCCGCCGGTCGGGCACGTCGTGCGTCGCAGCGGACCGACGTCGGCCGGCACGCCCCGCGACGCACGAGGCGCCGCCGTCCCCGGCGGCGCCTCGACGACACGGACGTCGCCCAGCGGCGACGCCCCGGCCTAGAAGGTGAAGACCTGCGGCAGCAGCGGGTCGATGCCCACGGCGATGAAGAGCAGCGTCAGGTAGGTGATCGAGCTGTGGAAGACGCGCATCGGCTGCACGTGCTCGACGTGCTGGATCGCCCGCGAGTACAGCCGGTGGGCCTCGACGACGAACCAGATGCCGCCGGCCAGTGCGACGACCGTGTAGAGCGGCCCCATGTGCGCGACCGGGATGAGGAGGAGCGAGCAGACGAGCGTCGCCCAGGCGTACAGGACCACCTGCAGGCCGACGACGGTGCGGCCGCGGACGACGGCGAGCATCGGGACGTCGGCGGCGTCGTAGTCGTCGCGGTACTTCATCGAGAGCGGCCAGTAGTGCGGCGGCGTCCAGAGGAAGATGACCATGAACAGGATGACCGGGGCCCAGGTGAGCGACCCGGTGACGCCGGCCCAGCCGATGAGGACGGGCATGCAGCCCGCGGAGCCGCCCCAGACGATGTTCTGCGGGGTGCGGCGCTTGAGCCACAGCGTGTACACGAACACGTAGATGAGGATCGCGACGACGCTCAGCGCGGCGGCGAGCCAGTTCACCAGGAACCCGAGCACCGCCGTGGAGAGCACGGCGAGGACCCACGAGAACACGAGGGCCTCGCGGTCGGAGAGCTCGCCGGTGACGAGCGGCCGCGTGCTCGTCCGCTTCATGAGGCGGTCGATGTCGCGGTCGATGTAGCAGTTGAACGCCGACGCGGAGCCGGCGGACATCGCGCCGCCGAGCATCGTCCAGAAGACGAGCCACAGATCCGGCACACCGCGCTCGGCCAGGAACATCGTCGGCGCCGTGGTGACGAGCAGCAGCTCCATCACGCGCGGCTTCGTCAACGAGACGTACGCACGGACCTTGCGCGACAGGACCGAACGGGGTCGGTCGGTGTCTGGCCGGGTCACGGTGTCAGTCGGCAAGGGAACCTCAGTCTGTTCGCATCAGCTCGCACACTCGGTGGACGACTGCGGCGGCGTCCGGGCATGCGCTGACCCGGAATGTCCACGGGTCCCGATCAGTTTACGCGATGGAAGCGCCGCGACGGTGCCCCGCTCCGACATCCCGACCGGATCCGCGGCGGACCCCGACGCCGCCGACACGCCCGGCGGGGAGCACCGACGGCTGCCCGGGCGCCGACTTCGGAGGTCTCCTGAACCCCCTCTGAGTGCCGGGTCACTATGCTGGACATGCCCTCCCGCAGTGCGTGCCCCGATGACGTCGGCGTGACGAGCCGGTCGGCCGCCGCTCGACGGCGACACGACTCGGCCCCGGGATGGCCACATGTCCGTGCGATGGCACGAGCCCTCGCACATGTCGCATCAAGAAGGGTCAACATCCAAGTGGCTGAATTCACCTGGGACGCCATCGACCGGAAGGCCGTCGACACGGCCCGCGTACTCGCCGCCGACTCGGTCGAGGCCGCCGGCAACGGTCACCCCGGCACCGCGATGAGCCTCGCTCCGCTCGCCCACCTGCTCTTCCAGAAGGTGATGCGTCGCGACCCGAGCGACTCCACCTGGATCGGCCGCGACCGCTTCATCCTCTCCGCCGGTCACGCCTCGATCTTGCAGTACGTGCAGTTCTACCTGCACGGATACGGCCTCGAGCTCGAGGACCTCCAGCACCTGCGCAAGTGGGGCTCGAAGACCCCGGGTCACCCGGAGTACGGCCACACCGACGGTGTCGAGATCACCACCGGCCCGCTCGGCCAGGGCCTCGCCAGCGCCGTGGGCTTCGGCTACGCGCAGCGCTTCGAGCGCGGCCTGTTCGACCCGGAGACCGCCGACGGCGAGTCGCCGTTCGACCACTTCACCTACGTGATCGCCGGTGACGGCGACATGCAGGAGGGCGTCACGAACGAGGCCGCGAGCCTCGCCGGCCGCCAGCAGCTCGGTCGCCTCGTGGTCTTCTACGACTCGAACCAGATCTCGATCGAGGACGACACCGACATCTCCTTCTCGGAGAGCGTCCCGGACCGCTACGAGGCCCTCGGCTGGCACGTCCAGACCGTCGACTGGAAGCAGACCGGCGAGTACTCGGAGGACGCAGAGGCGCTCTTCGCCGCGGTCGAGGCCGCCAAGGCCGTCTCCGACAAGCCGTCGCTCATCGTCCTCAAGACGATCATCGGCTGGCCGTCGCCGACCAAGCAGAACTCCGGCAAGATCCACGGCTCCGCCCTCGGTGGCGAGGAGCTGAAGGGCCTCAAGGAGGTCCTCGGCTTCGACCCCGAGCAGACCTTCCACGTCGACCCCGAGGTCCTCGAGTACACCCGCGGCGCCGTCGCCAAGGGCCAGGCCGAGCACGCCGAGTGGCAGAAGACCTTCGACGCGTGGGCCGCGGCCAACCCGGAGAAGAAGGCGATCCTCGACCGCATCAACGCGGGCGAGCTCCCCGAGGGCCTCGAGGAGGCGCTGCCGGTCTTCCCGACCGACAAGGCCGTCTCGACCCGCGCCGCCTCCGGCAAGGTCATCAACGCCATCGCGCCGCTCATGCCCGAGTTCTGGGGTGGTTCGGCGGACCTCGCCGAGTCGAACCTCACCACGATCGAGGGCGCCAAGTCCTTCGGTCCGGCCGAGGCCTCGACGAAGGCCTGGAGCACCGACCCGTACGGCCGGGTGCTGCACTTCGGCATCCGCGAGCACGCGATGGGCTCGATCCTGTCCGGCATCGTGCTGCACGGGAACACCCGCCCCTTCGGCGGCACGTTCCTCATCTTCAGCGACTACATGCGTCCGGCGGTCCGTCTCGCCGCGCTCATGCAGGCGCCGGCGATCTACGTCTGGACGCACGACTCCGTCGCCCTCGGCGAGGACGGCCCGACGCACCAGCCGATCGAGCAGATCTCCTCGCTCCGTGCGATCCCCGGCCTCGACGTGGTCCGCCCCGCCGACGCCAACGAGGTCGCCTACGCCTGGCTCGAGATGCTCAAGCACACCGACCGCCCGGCCGGCATCGCGCTGAGCCGTCAGAACCTCCCCGTCTTCGAGCGTGGCGAGGGCGAGGCGTCGGGTGAGACCTTCGCGTCGGCGAAGAACGTCGCCAAGGGTGCGTACATCCTGGCCGAGGCGCCGAACGGCACCCCGGACGTGATCCTCATCGCGACCGGTTCCGAGGTCCAGATCGCCGTCGAGGCCCGCGAGCAGCTCAAGGGCGAGGGCATCAACGCCCGCGTCGTCAGCGCACCGTCGCTCGAGTGGTTCCGCGCCCAGTCCGAGAACTACCAGGACCAGGTGCTCCCGAAGGACGTCACCGCACGCGTGTCGGTCGAGGCCGGCATCGCCATGAGCTGGCGCGACATCGTCGGCGACAAGGGCCGCAGCGTCTCGATCGAGCACTTCGGTGCCTCGGCCGACTACCAGACGCTCTTCAAGGAGTTCGGCTTCACGACGGAGCACGTCGTCGCCGCCGCGAAGGAATCGATCGCGGCTTCCTGACCCACCGGGGCCGGGTCCGGTCACCCGGATCCGGCCCTTCTGCCGGGAGGCGCGGCTCGCCTCCGCCAGCCACCTCCCGGCCCCCCACACCACGACTCCACGGCTCCGGTCGTCGCCACGACGCCGGGCCGGTCGACGAAAGAAGAAGAGAAACACATGGCTGACACCACCCCCACCGCCGCCCTCTCCGCGGTCGGCGTGAGCATCTGGCTCGACGACCTCTCCCGTGAGCTCCTCGAGACCGGCAAGCTCACCGAGCTCATCGAGCAGAAGAACGTCGTCGGCGTGACGACGAACCCGACGATCTTCGCGTCGGCCCTCGCCAAGGGCGAGCGCTACGACTCGCAGGTCAAGGAGCTCGCCGCTGCGGGCACCGAGGTCACCGAGGCGATCTTCGAGATCACCACGCAGGACGTCGCGAACGCGTCCGACGTCTTCAAGCCGATCTACGACGAGACCAAGGGCTTCGACGGCCGTGTCTCGATCGAGGTCGAGCCGGGCCTGGCCCACGAGACCGAGAAGACCATCGAGCAGGCCAAGTTCCTGTTCGAGAAGGTCGGTCGCGAGAACGTCCTCATCAAGATCCCCGCCACGGTCGAGGGCCTCGAGGCCATCACCGAGGTCATCGGCGCCGGCATCTCCGTCAACGTCACGCTGATCTTCTCGCTCGAGCGCTACCGCGCCGTCATCGACGCCTACCTCGGTGGGCTCGAGAAGGCCAAGGCCGCCGGCCACGACCTCTCCAAGATCCACTCGGTCGCCTCGTTCTTCGTCTCGCGCGTCGACTCCGAGATCGACAAGCGCCTGGACGCCGTCGGCACCGACGAGGCCAAGGCCCTCAAGTCGAAGGCCGGCATCGCCAACGCGCAGCTCGCCTACCAGGTCTGGACCGAGGCGTTCGCCTCCGAGCGCGCCCTCGGCCTGCTCGAGTCCGGTGCGAACACGCAGCGCCCGCTGTGGGCCTCGACCGGCGTCAAGGACCCGTCGCTCCCCGACACGCTCTACGTGACCGAGCTCGCCGCCCCGAACACGGTCAACACCATGCCGGGCAAGACCCTCGACGCGACCTTCGAGCACGGCGAGATCCACGGCGACGCGATCGCCGGCTCGTTCGACGACGCGCAGCAGGTCCTCGACCAGCTCGCCGCGCAGGGCATCGACTACGACGACGTCGTGGCGCTCCTCGAGAAGGAGGGCGTGGACAAGTTCAACGTGTCGTGGGGCGAGCTCGTCGACACCGTCAAGGCCGCGCTCGAGGGCGCGAAGTAGTGACGGTTTCCATCGCAGCCAGCGGCGATGCCGCGCGGGCCATCGAACAGGTGGTCCCGCGGCTCGTCGCTGACCTGGTGGCCTCGGGCATCACCGCCCAGGACGCCGACCTGTGGGGAGCCGACGCCGAGGCCGAGGCGTCGAAGCGCCTCGGCTGGGTGGAGGCCGTCTCGGTCTCCCGCCCGCTCGTCGCCGAGGTGTCTGCACTGCGCGAGTCGCTCATCGCCGACGGGGTCGACCGTGTCGTCCTCGCCGGCATGGGCGGCTCGTCGCTCGCGCCCGAGGTCATCACCCGGACCGCGGGCGTCCCGCTGACCGTGCTCGACTCGACCGACCCGGCCCAGGTCCGGGCGGCCGTCGCCACCGACCTCGAGCGCACCGTGCTCGTCGTGTCGTCGAAGTCCGGCTCCACGCTCGAGACGGACTCGCAGCGTCGGGTGTACGAGCAGGCCTTCCGTGACGCCGGCATCGACCCCGCCCGCCGCATCGTCGTCGTGACCGACCCGGGCTCCGAGCTCGAGGCCACCGCGACCGCGGCCGGGTACCGCGTCTTCACCGCCGACCCGACCGTCGGCGGCCGCTACTCCGCGCTCACCGCGTTCGGCCTCGTGCCCTCGGGGCTCGCGGGTGCGGACATCGCGGAGCTCCTCGACGAGGCGGACGCCATCTCGGCACTGCTCTCCGTCGACCTCGACGAGAACCCCGGGCTCGTGCTCGGCGCGGTCCTCGCCGGGACGGAACCGCTGCGCGACAAGATCGCGATCGTGCCGGACGGCACCCACATCGTCGGCTTCGGCGACTGGGTCGAGCAGCTGATCGCCGAGTCGACCGGCAAGGACGGCCGCGGTCTCCTGCCCGTCGTCCTGCACCCCGACTCCCCCGAGGTCACCGCCGGCCTGCCCGACGTCCAGGTCATCCGCCTGGTCGGATCGCGCGAGGACGAGCGCCACGTCGTCGAGGGCGAGGTCGAGATCACCGGCACGCTCGGTGGGCAGATCCTCGTCTGGGAGTACGCCGTCGCGGTCGCCGGGCGTCTGCTCGGCATCAACCCGTTCGACCAGCCCGACGTCGAGGCCGCCAAGGTCGCGACCCGGGGACTGCTCGAGGACCGTCCCGTGCCGGCCGAGCCGGCGTTCTCCGAGGACGGCATCGCCGTCCGCGCGACGCCTGGACTGCCCGTCGGGACGACGCTCGCGGAAGCCGTGTCGGGCCTCCTGTCCGGACTCGACGCGACCGGCTACGTGTCGGTGCAGGCGTACGTGGACCGCACCGCGAACGGCGACCTCGAGTCGCTGCGCGACGCGATCGCGGCGCGCACAGGCCGCCCCGTCACCTTCGGGTACGGCCCGCGGTTCCTGCACTCGACCGGGCAGTACCACAAGGGCGGACCCGCGAACGGCGTCTTCCTGCAGATCGTGGCCGACGAAGCGGAGGACCTGGCGATCCCGGGCCGTCCCTTCTCGTTCGGCCGACTCATCCAGGCCCAGGCCGCCGGTGACGCGAGTGTCCTCGCGCAGCACGGCCGGCCGGTCCTGACCCTCACGACGTCGGACGTGCGCGCCGCCACCGCGGCCATCGCCTCCGCCGTCTCACACTGACCCCCGAAGGAGTTCACCGACTCATGTCACCGGTGGCTGTCACTCCGGAGCACAACCCGCTCCGACTGCCCACGGATCGTCGACTGAACCGGATCGCGGGACCGAGCACGCTCATCATCTTCGGCGTGACGGGCGACCTGTCCCGCAAGAAGCTGATGCCCGCGGTCTACGACCTGGCAAACCGGGGGCTGCTGCCCCCGGGGTTCGCGCTCGTCGGCTTCGCCCGACGCGACTGGGAGGACCAGGACTTCTCCCAGCTCGTGCACGACGCGGTCAAGGAACACTCCCGCACCCCGTTCGACGAGGACGTCTGGCGTCAGCTCGAACAGGGCATCCGCTTCGTGCAGGGCTCGTTCGACGACCCCGAGGCGTTCCGCGAACTCAAGCGGACCGTCGACGACCTCGACGCCGAGCGCGGGACGCTGGGAAACCACGCGTTCTACCTGTCGATCCCGCCGAAGATGTTCCCGGTCGTCACCGAACAGCTCAAGCTGTCCGGCCTGACCGAGAAGCGCGACGGCTCCTGGAGCCGCGTGGTCGTCGAGAAGCCGTTCGGCTCCGACCTCCGCACCGCGCGCGAGCTGAACGCGATCGTCGAGAGCGTCTTCGCCCCCGACGACGTGTTCCGCATCGACCACTACCTCGGCAAGGAGACCGTCCAGAACCTGCTGACGCTCCGCTTCGCGAACCAGATGTACGAACCCATCTGGAACTCGAACTACGTCGACCACGTCCAGATCACGATGGCCGAGGACATCGGCGTCGCCGGACGTGCCGCCTACTACGACGGCATCGGCGCAGCGCGCGACGTCATCCAGAACCACCTGCTGCAGCTCCTCGCGCTCACCGCGATGGAGGAGCCCGTCTCGTTCAAGGCCGCCGACCTGCGTGCCGAGAAGGAGAAGGTGCTCTCCGCCGTGCGCCTGCCCGAGGACCTGTCGACCGCCACCGCGCGCGGACAGTACGCCGGCGGCTGGCAGGGCGGCGAGAAGGTGCTCGGGTTCCTCGACGAGGCGGGCATGGACCCGCAGTCCGGCACCGAGACCTACGCGGCGATCAAGCTCGACATCGCGACCCGTCGCTGGCAGGGCGTCCCGTTCTACCTGCGTGCCGGCAAGCGACTCGGCCGCCGCGTGACCGAGATCGCCATCGTGTTCAAGCGCGTCCCCGAGGACGTCTACGGCAACAGCCAGTCGCCGCTCGGACAGAACGCGCTCGTCATCCGCGTGCAGCCGGACGAGGGCGTCACGCTCCGCTTCGGCTCGAAGGTCCCCGGCGTCGGCACCCAGGTGCGCGACGTGACGATGGACTTCGGCTACGGCCACGCGTTCACCGAGGCATCCCCCGAGGCGTACGAGCGACTCATCCTCGACGTGCTCCTCGGCGACCCGCCGCTGTTCCCGCGGCACCAGGAGGTCGAGCTGTCCTGGAAGATCCTCGACCCGATCGAGGAGTTCTGGGCCACGCAGGGCCAGCCCGAGCAGTACCGCCCCGGCACGTGGGGTCCGGCATCCGCCGACGCCCTGCTCGCCCGCGACGGCCGGACCTGGAGGCGTCCATGAAGATCGACATGCCGAACACCACGGTCTCGAAGATCCAGAAGAAGCTCGTCCACATCCGCGAGGAGGGCGGCGCCGTCGCACTCGGACGCGTCCTGACCCTCATCATCTCGACGGCCCTGGGCCACGAGGAAGAGGCGATCGAGGCCGCGAACGAGGCGTCCCGTGAGCACCCGATGCGCGTCATCATCGTGTCGAAGAACGACGGCGACACGAAGTCGCCCGGGCGCCTCGACGCGCAGATCCGTGTCGGCAGCGACGCGGGCGCCAGCGAGGTCATCGTGCTGCGCGCCTACGGCGAGACCGCGACCGACGAGGAGAGCCTGGTCACCGGCCTGCTCCTGCCGGACGCCCCCGTCGTGGCCTGGTGGCCGCAGACCGCCCCGGAGCAGCCGGCCGCCTCGGCGCTCGGCCGCATCGCCCAGCGCCGGATCACCGACGCCGCCGCGCAGAAGGACCCGAACGGGGCGATCGAGGCCCTCGGGGCCTCGTACGTGCCGGGCGACACCGACTTCGCGTGGACCCGCCTGACCCTCTGGCGGAACCAGCTCGCCGCGGCGCTCGACCAGCCGCCGTACGAGCCGATCACCGCGGTCGAGGTCAGCGGCGCGTTCGACAGCCCGTCGACGATCCTGCTCGCGGCCTGGCTGCAGCTGCAGCTCCAGGTGCCGGTGTCGGTCGTGACGTCGCCCCGTGCGACCGGTTCGAGCGGCATCCACGGCGTCAAGCTGGTGCGCGAGTCGGGCACCATCGACCTCGAACGGTCCCTGGTGGACGTGGCGACGCTCTCGATGCCCGGACAGCCGACCCACGACCTGTCGCTGCCACGCCGCAACCTGCGCGACTGCCTGGCCGAGGAACTCCGTAGACTCGACCCGGACGTCCTCTTCGGAGACGTCGTCAAGCACGGGGTCGCCCAGCTGCGCGAGACCATCGCCCGCTGAGCACCCCACACGGCCGTCCGGACCGGCCGTCGCCCGCACACCACGGGCGACGGCCGGAGGGACGGTCGGACCGAAGGCCGTCGCCCGACCGGTCGGCCGCCACGAACACGGGAGTCATGTGACCAACGAACGGCGGGTGCTCGTGCACCCGGACAAGCAGGCCCTCGGCGCTTCGGTCGCCGCACGCTTCATCACGAAGATCATCGACGTGCTCGACGAGCAAGAGCGCGCCGACATCGCCATCAGCGGTGGCTCGGTGTCGTCGCTGGTGCTCGCGGCGATCGCGCAGTCGCCGGCGCACGAGAGCGTCGACTGGTCCAAGGTCCACGTGTGGTGGGTCGACGAACGCTGGGTGCCCGCGGGTGACGCGGACCGGAACACCACCGGGACGCAGACCGACTTCTTCGACCACGTCGACATCCCCGAGGCGAACATCCACCCGATGGCCACCTCGGACGCCGGACTCTCGATCGACGAGGCCGCCGCGCAGTACGAGCGCGAGCTGCAGGACGCCGCGCCCGAGGGTGCCGTCGCTCCCCGGTTCGACATCACCCTGCTCGGCGTCGGCCCCGACGGTCACACGGCCTCGCTCTTCCCCGAGTTCCCGCAGCTCGCGGTGAAGGACCGCGCCGTCGTGTCCGTCGACGACTCCCCCAAGCCGCCGCCGCAGCGCCTGACCGTCACCTTCCCGGTGATCAACGCCTCCCAGCGGGTGTGGGTCATCCTGTCCGGTGCCGAGAAGGCCTCCGTCCTCGGGCTCGCCCTGGCCGGCGCCGCCGTGGACGAGGTCCCTGTCGGTGGCGTGCAGGGTCGGAAGCGCACGGTGTTCTTCGTCGACCAGGACGCCGCCCGCGACGTCCCCGAGAACCTCATCGCGTCGACGTACTAGCCACGTCGTCCTGACGACCACGAGACCCGGTGCCGATCGGCACCGGGTTTCGTGCGTTCCGGGCGCCGGGGCCGACGTGGCGGGGTTCCAGGCCGAGGTGCCGGGCCGCCTCGGCGCCGAGTGGTCACGACGTGCCGTCCGTGTGCCGCCGAGGTCGCACGACGTGTCGCCTCGTCTCGCGCCGAGCGGCACTTCCTGCGCCCTCGGCATCCACGACGTGGCATGTCGTGACCACTCGGCGACCCGGTTCGGGCCCCATCGGGGGCGCACCCACGGAGCACGTGCCGATGCCGCGTGGTCCCGTCGCGCCACCGTGGGGGCGCGAGGGTGCGGAACCTGTCGCCCGACTCCGCGCCGAGCGACAGGTCGTGCACACTCGGCGTCCGGATGCGGCATGTCGCAAGCACTCGGGAGGCAGGAGCCCGCGCGGGAGCCGGTGCCGGCGCTGCGCCTGCGCGTCCGCGACAGCTCGCCCCCGGGGCCGACAGTCGGGACGCCAGGACGCCACCGTCGAGGCGCAGCCCCCGACGAGACGAGCCCACGCAGCACCAGACGCACGAAGGCCCCCGGACCGGAACGGTACGGGGGCCTTCGTCGCGCTCGGTGCGCTAGTCCTTCTTCGCGGTGCCGCGTCGCTCGCGGAGCTGCTGGAGCGCGTCCTCGAGGAGCTGCGCTGCCTCTTCCTCGGTGCGGCGTTCCTTCACGTACGCGAGGTGCGTCTTGTAGGGTTCGGTCTTGGAGACCACGGGCGGGTTCTCCTTGTCGCGACCGGCCGGGAGTCCGGTGGACGGCGAGTCGACCGTCTCGGGGATCTCCTCGTCGGGGAGGTTCGCGGCGAAGTACCGGACGACCTCGTTGCCGAGGGCGTCCCAGTAGGAGATCGCCACACGCTCTGCCTGGACCCCGCGGTCCTGCTCCCCCATCGGGCCGGCGCCGACGCGGGACCCTCGGATTGCACTGCCTCCGCTAGCCATGGATCAGACCCCCGCCGTGAACTTGTTGATGAGACCGAGCACGATGATGCTGACGATCCAGACCAGACCGAGGATCACCGTGATGCGGTTGAGGTTGCGCTCGGCCACGCCGGACGCACCGAGGTTGCTCGTCACACCGCCACCGAACATGTCGGAGAGGCCGCCACCGCGGCCCTTGTGCAGCAGGATGAGGAGCGTGAGCAGGAGGCTCGTGATTGCGAGCAGGACCTGCAGCACGACGGAGAGTATCGCCACGACGTACCTTTCGTGTCAGTCAGCCGTATCAGTGTACCGGCCGCGCGGAGCACGGCCGGTACCTGGACGGGAGTGGTGCGGACTACAGCCCGACGTGCTGGCGGAAGCGCGCGATGGCCGCGAACTCCTGCACGTCGAGGGACGCGCCGCCGACGAGGGCGCCGTCGATGTCCGGCTCGCGGAGGAACCCGGCGATGTTGCCGGACTTGACCGATCCACCGTAGAGCACGCGGGTGTCCGCTGCGGCCTGCTCGCCCCAGACGTCGGCGATGCCGCGACGGATCGCCGCGCACTCGTCCTGCGCCTGCTCGGCAGTGGCGGCCTGACCGGAGCCGATCGCCCAGACGGGCTCGTAGGCGACGACGATCTCGGCCGGCTGCACCGCGTCGAGCACGACACGGAGCTGCTCGACGGGGACGACGCCGGCGCCGCGCTCCTCGCGCTGCGCACCGGTCTCACCGACGCACACCACGGGGACCAGGCCGTGCTTGACGGCCGCCGCGGTCTTCGCGGCGACGACCTCGTCGGTCTCACCGTGCATCGTGCGCCGTTCGGAGTGCCCGACGATGACGTACTGGGCGTCGAGCGCGGCGAGGAAGGCTCCCGACACGTCGCCGGTGTAGGCACCGGAGTCGTGCTGCGAGAGGTCCTGCGCACCGAAGCGGATCGACAGCTTGTCGGCCGAGATGAGCGTCTGCACGCTGCGCAGGTCGGTGAAGGGCGGGAACACCGCGACCTCGACGTCGTCGTGGTCGTGGCGTGCGTCCTTCAGCGTCCACGCGAGTTTCTGCACGGTGGCGATGGCCTGGAGGTGGTCCAGGTTCATCTTCCAGTTGCCGGCGATCAGGGGCGTACGAGTCATCGCGACCACCCCAGTGCCTCGAGGCCGGGGAGCGACTTGCCCTCGAGGAACTCGAGGCTCGCCCCACCACCGGTGGAGATGTGCCCGAACTGGTCGTCCGAGAACCCGAGCGACCGCACGGCCGCGGCGGAGTCGCCGCCGCCGACCACGCCGAGGCCGTCGACCTCGGTCAGGGCCTGCGCGACCGTCTTCGTGCCGGCGGCGAAGGCCGGGAACTCGAACACGCCCATCGGGCCGTTCCAGAACACGGTCTTCGACGCGGAGACCGCGGACGCGAACCGCGCCGCCGTCTCCGGACCGATGTCGAGGCCGATGCCGTCCGCCCCGAAGGACGACGACTCGATCGCGTCCGCGGCGACGGTCTCGTGCGACGCGTCGGCCGCGAACCCGGACGCCACGACGACGTCCGTCGGCAGGTCGATCGTCACGCCGAGCTCCTTCGCCCGCGAGAGGTACTCGCGGACGACGTCGAGCTGGTCCGCCTCGAGCAGCGACTTCGCGACCCCGTGGCCCTGGGCCGCGAGGAACGTGAAGAGCATGCCGCCGCCGATGCACAGGGTGTCGACCTGCGGCAGGAGGTGGTCGATGACGCCGAGCTTGTCGCTGACCTTCGACCCGCCGAGCAGGACCGTGTAGGGCCGCTCCGGTGAGGTGGTGAGTCGCTCGAGCACGCCGAGCTCGGTCTCGATGAGCGAGCCGGCCGCGGACGGCAGCGCCGACGCGAGCTCGTAGACCGACGCCTGCTTGCGGTGCACGACGCCGAACCCGTCGGAGACGAAGGCGTCTCCGAGGGCGGCGATGCGCTCCGCGAACGCGTGGCGGGCGTCGGCGTCCTTCGAGGTCTCCTCCGGGTTGAAGCGGAGGTTCTCGAGCAGCAGGACGTCGCCGTCCTCGAGGGCCTCGGCGGCAGCGGTGGCCTCGTCGCCGACGGTCTCGCCGACGAACGTGACCGGCTTGCCGAGCAGCTCGGACAGCCGCTGACCCACCGGCGCGAGCGAGAACTCCTGCGCGGGCTTCCCGTCGGGACGGCCCAGGTGGGAGATCACGATGACGCGCGCGCCGGCGGTGATCAGCGTGTTCAGGGTGCTCAACGACGCGCGGACGCGGCCGTCGTCCGTGATCGTGCCGTCCTTGAGCGGGACGTTCAGGTCACAACGGACGACGACGCGCTTGCCGGCGAGGTCGCCGAGGTCCTCGAGGGTGCGGAGGGCCATGTGTTACAGACGCTCGCCGACGTACTCGGTCAGGTCGACGAGGCGGTTCGAGTAGCCCCACTCGTTGTCGTACCACGAGGTGATCTTCACGAGGCCGCCGATGACCTTGGTCAGGCCGGAGTCGTAGATCGAGGAGTGCGGGTCCGTCGTGATGTCGGTCGACACCAACGGGTCCTCGCTGTAGAGCAGGATGCCCTTGAGCGGGCCCTCTGCGGCCTCCTTGTAGGCGGCGTTGATCTCGTCGACGGTGACCTCGGACTTGGTCTCGAGGGTGAGGTCGGTGATCGAACCGGTCGGGACCGGCACGCGGAGCGCGAAGCCGTCGAGCTTGCCGGCGAGCTCGGGCATGACCTGGCCGATGGCCTTGGCGGCACCGGTCGAGGTCGGCACGATGTTCAGCGCGGCGGCGCGGGCACGACGGGGGTCCTTGTGCGGGCCGTCCTGCAGGTTCTGGTCGGCGGTGTACGCGTGGACCGTGGTCATGAGGCCACGCTCGATGCCGAACTTGTCGTTGAAGACCTTGGCGAGCGGCGCGAGGCTGTTCGTGGTGCACGACGCGTTCGAGATGATGTGGTGGTTCGCCGGGTCGTACTGGTCCTCGTTCACGCCGAGCACGACGGTGACGTCGTCACCGGTCGCCGGGGCGGAGATGATGACCTTCTTGGCACCCGCGTCGATGTGCTTCTGCGCATCGGCGGCCTTGGTGAAGAAGCCGGTCGACTCGATGACGATGTCGACGCCCAGCTCGCCCCAGGGCAGGTTGGCGGGGTCGCGCTCGGCCAGGACCTTGATCGGCTTGCCGTCGACGACGATGCTGTCGCCGTCGAGCTCGACGGAGACGCCGAGACGACCCGTGACGGAGTCGAACTTCAGCAGGTTCGCCAGTGCGGCGTTGTCGGTGAGGTCGTTCACCGCCACGATCTCGAGGTCGGAGCCCTTGGCGAGGGCGGCCCGGAAGAAGTTACGGCCGATGCGGCCGAAGCCGTTGATACCGATCTTGACGGTCAATGGATCTCCTGGTGGGTGTGGAGCGCCCGGGGGGCGCTGCTTTCGGAGGCGCGCGCCCTGGCGGGCCCGCGTGTGGTGGACGATACGCCCCGTAACGTCGCCGTAACGACCCTAGCAGTCGGACCCCGCGCGACACCGCCGGATGACGGCAGCTGTGGGCAGGCCCACAGACGGACGGGAGGCGCAGTGCCAGCTGGCACCGCGCCTCCCGTCCGGAACGTCGTCACGACCGTCGCTCAGGCCCCCTCGAGCTCCTCGGGGACGCTCGCTTCGGTGCCCGGGATGCCGAGGTCGGACGCACGCTTGTCGGCCATCGCGAGCAGGCGGCGGATGCGGCCGGCGATGGCGTCCTTCGTCATGGGCGGGTCGGCGTGCTGGCCGAGCTCGTCGAGCGAGGCGTCGCGGTGCTGCAGGCGCAGCGTGCCGGCGTACTGCAGGTGGTCCGGGACCTCGTCGCCGAGGATCTCGAGGGCGCGCTCGACGCGGGCGCAGGCGGCCACGGCGGCCTGGGCCGAGCGGCGCAGGTTCGCGTCGTCGAAGTTGACCAGGCGGTTCGCGGTGGCGCGGACCTCGCGGCGCTGGCGCATCTCCTCCCAGTCGGCGGTGGTGCGCGCGGCACCCATCACCGTGAGCATCTGCCCGATGGCCTCGCCGTCACGGACGACCACGCGGTGCACCCCGCGGACCTCGCGGCCCTTCGCGGCGACGCCGAGCCGCGAGGCGGCGCCGACGAGCGCCATCGCGGCCTCGTTGCCCGGGCACGTGACCTCGAGCGCCGCGGCCCGACCCGGGTCGGTCAAGGTGCCGGACGCGAGGAAGGCGCCGCGCCAGATGGCGGCGAGGTCCTCGCGGTTGCCGGTCGTGAGCCGGTTCGGCAGCCCGCGGACGGGGCGGCGACGGGCGTCCATCAGACCGGTCTGGCGCGCGAGGGTCTCCCCAGCCTCGAGCACGCGGACCAGGTAACGGGTGCCCCGACGGGCGGACGCCGACGAGCCGACGGAGGCCTCGCTGCGGACGCCGTAGAGCTCGGCGAGGTCCTTGCGGACCCGGTGGACGATGATCCGGGTGTCGAGCTCGACCTCGACCGCGATCCGCCCCGAGATGACGTGCAGGCCACCCGCGAACCGGAGGATCGTGGCGAGTTCGGCGGCGCGGACCGTGTTGCGGCTCACGGCGACCCTGGCCAGTTCGTCCTTGACCTCGGCAGTCAACGGCACAGCATCATTCCTAACGTTTTCTGGTGGTCCCGCGGGTCCGGCACCCGTGCGTGGGGAGCGGCCGGAGGGACGGTCACTCCCGGCCGAGATCTCGGTTCTTCACCCGCACGGCGACGTTGGGCATCCCGCGGAGGAGACTCGCCAACTCGGCGACGATGGCGACCGAGCGGTGCTTGCCGCCGGTACAGCCGATGGCGATCGTAGCGTGTCTTTTGTTCTCGCGCTGGTACCCCTCGAGCACGGGCTCGAGCACGGAGGCGTACCGGTCGACGAACGGACGGGCTCCGGACTGGGCGAGCACGTAGTCGGAGACGGGTCGGTCGAGGCCGGTGTGGGCCCGCAGTTCCGGGACCCAGTAGGGGTTCGGCAGGAACCGGACGTCCGCCACCATGTCGGCGTCGGCGGGCAGCCCGTACTTGAAGCCGAAGCTCATCAGGGTCACCTGCACACCGACGAAGTGGTCGTCGGCGAACTTCTCGGTGACGGTGTTCGCGAGTTGGTGGATGTTCAGGTCCGAGGTGTCGATCACCATGTCGGAGGCCTCGCGCAGCCCCGCGAGCCGGGTGCGCTCCCGCGCGATTCCGTCGAGCAGGGTGTCCTCGGCCTGCAGCGGGTGCGGCCGGCGGACCTGCTCGAAGCGACGCACGAGGACGGCGTCGGTGGCCTCGAGGAACAGCACCCGGACCCGCGCCGACGTGCTCGACCGGACCTGCTCGACCGCCTGCTCGAGGTCGGTGAAGAACCGTCCGCCGCGGACGTCGACCACCGTGGCGATCTTCGGGATCTTCTCGCCCGCGCGGTCCGCGAGTTCGGTGAGCGGGGCGAGCATCTGCGTCGGCAGGTTGTCGACCACGTACCAGCCGAGGTCCTCGAGGGCCTTGCCGACCGTCGAGCGCCCGGCCCCGGACATGCCGGTGACGATGAGGATGTCGTGTTGCGACGCGTGCGGCGTCGTGGTGGCGCTGTCGGTCATCTGGGAGTGGGCTCCGTCGTGGCGGCCCGGGCGCGTCGCCCGGGGAGGTCTCGGCTGCGGGTCCAGGCTACCGTCCGGCCGACGGCCGGCCTCGCGGGACGTCCGGTTCCGGCAACGGATCCACCGTGGTCGACGGACGGGGGCCCGGGGGGCTCGTGGGGCGTCACGACGGTCGCTGCGGACCGTCGGCGGTCACGTCCGGCACCCGCACCGACCCGGACGGCACGCTGCCCGCGGGCGGGCCCGACGGCGCCTCGGCGCTGGTCGGGGCACCGACGCTCGTCGGGCCGTCGGCGCTGGTCGGGCCGGCGACGCTGGTCGGGCTCTCGGCGCTCGTCGGACCGTCCGCACTCGTCGGACCGTCGGCGCTCGTCGGGGTCTGCGCCAGCTTCGCGACGACCGCGGCCGCGGTGGCCGGTCCGACGCCGTTCACCTCGCCGATCTGCTCGGCGGTCGCCTCGCGCAGCCGCGCGACGGAGCCGAAGTGCTTGAGCAGCGCGTTGACCCGCGTCGGGCCGAGGCCCGGGATCTCGGACAGTCTCGACCGGACGTCGCGCTTGCGCCGGGTGCGCTGGTGGGTGATGGCGAAGCGGTGCGCCTCGTCGCGGATGCGCTGGATGAGGAACAGGGCCTCGGAGTTGCGCGGCAGGATCACCGGGAAGTCGTCGTCGGGCAGCCAGAGCTCCTCGAGGCGCTTCGCGATGCCGACCAGGGCGACGTCGTGCACACCGGCTTCGTCCATCGCACGCTTCGCCGCCTGCACCTGGGGCTGACCGCCGTCGACGATGAGCAGCTGCGGACGGTACGCGAAGCGCTTCGTCGGCTTCGACCCCTCGACGACCTCGTCGGTCGTGACGTCGGGGACGTCCGGCAGCTCGGCGTCCTCGTCGAGGCGGGCGAGCCGCCGCGACAGGACCTGGTACATGCTGTCGGTGTCGTCGGTGGTCTCCGCGATCGTGTACCGGCGGTACTGGTCCTTGCGGGGCAGGCCGTCCTCGAAGACGACCATCGAGGCGACGACGTTCGTCCCCTGCAGGTGCGAGATGTCGTAGCACTCCATCCGGAGCGGCGCCTCCGTCATGCCGAGGGCGTCCTGGATGTCGGCCAGCGCCGCCGAGCGCGTGGTGTAGTCCGCGGAGCGCTTGGTCTTGTAGAGCATGAGCGCCTGCGCGGCGTTCTGTGCCGCGGTGCGGGCGAGTCCCGCCCGGTCCCCGCGCTGCGCGGTGCTGAGCTTCGTGCCGCGACCGCCGCGCCGCTCGCTGAGCCACTGCTGCAGCGCGTCGGCGTCCTCCGGCAGGGCCGGGACGACGACCTCGCGCGGTGGCTCGTCGGTGACGTAGTTCGCCTGCACGATCTGCTCGACGAGCTCCCCCGTCGCGATGTCGAGTTCCTTGTCGACGACCCATCCGCGCACACCGCGGATGCGTCCGCCACGGACCGAGAACAGCTGCACCGCGGCGGCGAGCTCGTCCTCCGAGATGCCGAACAGGTCGAGGTCGACGGAGTCGCGGAGCACGACCGCGGACTTCTCGAGCACCGCCTCGAGGGCACCGACCTGGTCGCGGTAGCGTGCGGCCTGCTCGTACTGCATGGCGTCGGCCGAGGCGCCCATGCGCTGGCGCAGTTCGGTGATGACCCGGCGGTCGTAGCTGCCCATGAACCGGACGAACTCCTCGACGAGCGCGCGGTGCTCCTCGATGGTGACCTTCTGGGAGCACGGCCCGCCGCACTTGCCGATCTGACCGGGGAAGCAGGGCTTGCCGGTCTGCATCGCCCGCTTGTAGGACGAGTCCGAGCACGTCCGGATCGGGAACACCTTGATCATCAGGTCGATGGTGTCGTGGACAGCCCAGATCTTCGGGTAGGGCCCGAAGTACTTGGCCCCCTTGATCTTGCGGTTGCGCGTCACCATCACCCGGGGCGCCTCGTCCGCCATGGTGATCGCCATGTACGGGTACGACTTGTCGTCCCGGAACTTGACGTTGAACGGCGGGTCGAACTCCTTGATCCAGGTGTACTCGAGCTGGAGCGCCTCGATCTCGGACCCGACGGTCGTCCACTCGACGCTCCGCGCCGTCAGGACCATGCGCCGCGTCCGCTCGTGCAGGGTGGGCAGCGGGGCGAAGTAGTTGCTCAGCCGGGCGCGGAGGTTCTTCGCCTTGCCGACGTACAGCACCCGGCCGGCCTCGTCACGCCAACGGTAGACGCCGGGGTCGGTCGGGATCTCACCAGCCTTCGGGCGCCACGGGACGGTGTCCGCCACCTACCGAGCACCCGCCTTCTGCTTCGACCCCGCCTGCTTCTGGGTCGCCTGGCGCGCCCCGACCGCCTGCTGCTTGCCGACCCGGGCGTCCTGCGCGTCGAAGATCTCGCGCAGGAAGACGCCGGTGTGGCTCTCCGGGACGTCCGCGACGTGCTCCGGCGTACCCGTGGCCAGCACGGTGCCGCCGCCGGCACCGCCCTCGGGGCCCATGTCGATGACCCAGTCGGCGGACTTGATCACGTCGAGGTTGTGCTCGATCGTGATGACGGTGTTGCCCTTGTCGACCAGGCTCTGCAGCACCAGGAGGAGCTTGCGGACGTCCTCGAAGTGCAGACCCGTCGTCGGTTCGTCGAGCACGTACACCGTGCGGCCGTTCGACCGGCGCTGCAGCTCGGTCGCGAGCTTGACGCGCTGCGCCTCGCCGCCGGACAGCGTCGTGGCGCTCTGGCCGAGCCGGACGTAGCCGAGGCCGACGTCGACCAGGGTCGCCATGTAGCGGTGGATCGCGGAGATCGGCTCGAAGAACTCGGCCGCCTCGCTGATCGGCATGTCGAGGACCTCGGAGATGCTCTTGCCCTTGTAGTGCACCTGGAGCGTCTCGCGGTTGTACCGTGCGCCGCCGCAGACCTCGCACGCGACGTAGACGTCGGGCAGGAAGTTCATCTCGATCTTGATCGTGCCGTCACCCGAGCAGTTCTCGCAGCGGCCGCCCTTGACGTTGAAGCTGAAGCGACCGGGCTGGTAGCCGCGGGTCTTCGCCTCCGGGGTCTCGGCGAAGAGCTGGCGGATGCGGTCGAACACGCCCGTGTACGTCGCCGGGTTCGACCGCGGCGTGCGGCCGATCGGCGCCTGGTCGACGTGCACGACCTTGTCGAGCTGGTCGAGCCCCTTGACGCGGGTGTGCTTGCCCGCGATGTGCCGGGCGCCGTTGAGCTGGTTCGCGAGCACCTTGTACAGGATGTCGTTGACCAGGGTGGACTTGCCGGAGCCGCTCACGCCGGTCACCGCCGTGAAGACCCCGAGCGGGAAGTCGGCGTCGATCGTCTTGAGGTTGTTCGCACGGGCGCCCTGGACGCTGATCGTGCGCTTGAGGTTCACCTTGCGCCGCTCGGCGGGGACCTCGATCGCGCGTCGTCCGGCCAGGTAGTCACCGGTGACCGACTCGCGGTTCTCGATGATGCCCTCGTACGAGCCGGAGTGCACGACGCGGCCGCCGTTGACGCCCGCACCCGGACCGATGTCGACGACCCAGTCGGCGGTGCGGATGGTGTCCTCGTCGTGCTCGACGACGATGAGCGTGTTGCCGAGGTCCTTGAGCTTGACGAGCGTGTCGATGAGCCGACGGTTGTCGCGCTGGTGCAGGCCGATGCTCGGCTCGTCGAGCACGTAGAGCACGCCGGTCAGGCCGGAGCCGATCTGGGTCGCGAGTCGGATGCGCTGGGCCTCGCCACCCGAGAGGCCGCCGGCGCCGCGCGCCAGGGTCAGGTAGTTGAGACCGACCTCGAGCAGGAACTCGAGGCGGGCACGGATCTCGCGCAGTACGGCCGCGGCGATGTGCGCCTCGCGGTCGGTCAGCTCGAGCGTCTCCATGAACGCGTAGGCGTTGTCGAGGGACATGTCGGTCACGTCGGCGATGCTGCGACCGTCGACCGTCACCGCGAGGACCTCGGGCTTGAGGCGGGTCCCGTCGCACACGGGGCACGGGACCTCGCGCAGGTAGCCCTGGAAGCGCTGACGCTGCGAGTCCGACTCGGCCTCGGCGAACTTGCGCTCGATGTAGGGCATGACGCCCTCGAAACCGCTCGTGTAGCGCATCTCGCGGCCGAAGCGGTTGCGCCACGACACCGACACCTGGAAGTCCTTGCCGGTGAGGATCGCCGCCTGCACCGACGGGTCGAGCCGGTTCCACGGGGTGTCGAGGTCGAACCCGAGCTCCTTGCCGAGACCGGCGAGGAGCTTCTCGAAGTACGAATACAGCCCGCTCGTCCCGGTCCAGGGCAGCAGGACGCCGGACCGCAGCGAGGCCTCGGGGTCGCCGAGCACCAGGTCGGGGTCGACGGACATCCGGGTGCCGAGCCCGGAGCACTCCGGGCAGGCACCGAAGGGTGCGTTGAACGAGAAGGTGCGCGGCTCGATCTCGGTGAGCGCCAGCGGGTGGTTGTTCGGGCAGGACAGGTTCTCGGAGTAGGTGCGGACCGCCCCGGGCCCCTCGTGGTCGACGAGGTCGATGCCCACCGTGCCGTTCGTCAGGCGTAGTGCGGTCTCGAGGGAGTCGGTCAGGCGGCCGAGGATGTCGTCGCTCGACACGAGTCGGTCGACGATGACCGAGATGTCGTGCTTGACCTGCTTCTTCAGCTTCGGCGGGTCACTCAGCTGGACCCGCTCGCCGTCGACGATCGCTCGCGCGTAGCCCGACGCCGCGAGCTCCTGGAAGAGGTCGACGAACTCGCCCTTCTTCTTCGAGATGACCGGAGCGAGCACCTGGAAGCGGGTGCCGGACTCGAAGGCCATGAGCTGGTCGGCGATCTGCTGCACGCTCTGCTTGCTGATGACCTCACCGCAGGTCGGGCAGTGCGGCACACCGATGCGCGCCCAGAGCAGACGCATGTAGTCGTAGACCTCGGTGATCGTGCCCACCGTCGACCGCGGGTTGCGGTTCGTCGACTTCTGGTCGATGGAGACCGCGGGCGACAGGCCCTCGATGAAGTCGACGTCGGGACGGTCGACCTGGCCGAGGAACTGGCGCGCGTACGCGGAGAGCGACTCGACGTAGCGGCGCTGCCCCTCGGCGAAGATCGTGTCGAAGGCCAACGAGGACTTGCCCGATCCGGACAGCCCGGTGAACACCACGAGGGAGTCGCGCGGGATCTCGAGGTCGACGTTCCGCAGGTTGTGCACCCGGGCGCCGCGGACGCTGAGCGTCGTGGAGCTCGTGGGCGTCGTCACGCCGGGGAGGTCGGGATCGGTCGGCTCGCCGAAGGCGTTCCGGCCGGGGGTCGCAGTGCCGCGGTCAGAGGTGATTGTCATCGCCGACGATTCTACGAAGTGGGTCCGACATCCGCCCGCGCGTCGCGGTCAGACGCTTGCGTCGAGAGCGAACGCGACCCCGGCCGCTTGCTCGCTCGCGGTCCACAGCCGTGCTGCCTCGGTCCGGTCGTGGGCCCGCGGCTGCGCCGGCACGAGCGCAGGAGCGCCCGCGAACTGGAAGGGCCCGCCGGGACCCCAGTACTCGCCCGAACGGACACCGGCGCCGACGACCGCGTGCACGAGCGGGTGCGCGCCGACGTCCTTCCCCTGCGCGACCCAGCCCGAGCCGAGGCGCATCCAGGCGGGCTCCGACCGCGTCGGCGCGATGTCCGGACGGGGCGGCGCCGCGGCGTCGAGCGACAGTCCGGGGTGCGCGACGACGCTCAGGACCCGTGACCCGGCGTCGGCCAACCGTTGCGCGAGCTCGAAGCCGAAGAGCATCACCGCGAGCTTGCTGCGGGCGTACTGCCGGTGCCCCTCGTAGTGCCCGGACGCGAGCGGGTCGCGCCGGTCGAGCGTGGCGAAACGGTGCGCGATGGAGCCGAGGTGCACGACGCGACCGGTCTCCTGGTCGAGCAGGGGCAGCGCCAGCGCCGTGAAGGCGAAGTGTCCGAGGTGGTTCGTCCCGACCTGCAGCTCGACCCCCTGTGCGGTGTCCCGCCGCTGCGCGGAGCCGACCACGCCGGCGTTGTTGAGCAGCGCGTGCACCGGCCCGAGGTCGGTGAGGGCATCGACGGCCGCGCGCACGCTGTCGATGTCGGCCAGGTCGAGGTGCAGGTGCGCCAGGTCGGCGTCGGCCACGTGGCGGCGGATGCTGCGCTCCGCTGCCGCTCCACGCTCACGGTTGCGGGTCGCGAGGACGACCCGGTGACCGGCGGCGGCGAGCTGCTCGGCGGCGTAGTAGCCGAGGCCGGCGCTCGCCCCCGTCACGACGACGGTGCGACGGGCGGTGTCAGCGGACATGTCCGGCCGACTCCATCTGCCGCAGCGACTTCTTCAGGTCCTGGACCTCGTCGCGCAGGCGCGCAGCGAGTTCGAACTTCAGCTCCGCAGCCGCCTGCAGCATCTGGTCGTTCAGGTCGGCGATCGTGGCCTCGAGCTGGGTCGCGCCTTCGCCCGCGATGCCCTCGCGTCGCAGGTTCGGCGTGGGCGATCGTCGTCCGTCGGCGGCGCCGCGGCCGTTCAGCAGCGCCTTGGTGTCGTCGTTCTCGCGCTGCAGGACCTCGGTGATGTCCGCGATCTTCTTGCGGAGCGGCTGCGGGTCGATCCCCCGCTCGAGGTTGTAGGCGACCTGCTTCTCGCGTCGGCGGTCGGTCTCCTCGATCGCCGTCTTCATCGAGTCGGTCATCTTGTCGGCGTACATGAGCACCTGGCCCGACACGTTGCGCGCCGCGCGACCGATCGTCTGGATGAGCGAGGTCGACGAGCGGAGGAAGCCCTCCTTGTCGGCGTCGAGGATCGCGACGAGCGACACCTCGGGCAGGTCGAGCCCCTCGCGCAGCAGGTTGATGCCGACGAGCACGTCGTACACGCCCTGGCGCAGCTCGGTGAGCAGCTCCACGCGCTTCAGGGTGTCGACGTCGGAGTGCAGGTAGCGCACCCGGACGCCGGCGTTGCCGAGGAAGTCGGTGAGCTCCTCGGCCATCCGCTTGGTGAGCGTGGTGACGAGCACGCGCTCGTCCTTCTCGACGCGCTGCTTGATCTCCTCGAGCAGGTCGTCGATCTGGCCGTCGCTCGGCTTCACCACGATCTCCGGGTCGATCAGGCCCGTCGGACGGATGATCTGCTCGACGACGCTGTCCGTGACGCCGAGCTCGTAGCGGCCGGGGGTCGCGGACAGGTAGACCTTCTGGCCGACGCGCTCGAGGAACTCCTCCCACGTGAGCGGTCGGTTGTCGAGGGCGCTCGGCAGGCGGAAGCCGTGCTCGACGAGCGTGCGCTTGCGCGAGGCGTCGCCCTCGTACATCGCACCGATCTGCGGGACCGTGACGTGCGACTCGTCGATGACGATGAGGAAGTCGTCCGGGAAGTAGTCGATGAGGCAGTGCGGGGCCTCGCCCGCGGCACGGCCGTCCATGTGCCGCGAGTAGTTCTCGATGCCCGAGCAGAACCCGATCTGCTCCATCATCTCGATGTCGAACGTGGTGCGCATGCGGAGCCGCTGGGCCTCTAGCAGCTTGCCCTGGCCCTCGAGCTCGGCGAGGCGTTCGGCGAGTTCTTCCTTGATGGCGCCGATCGCCCGGTGCATGACGTCGGTGTCCGCGACGTAGTGCGACGCCGGGAAGATCGACACGGCGGGCAGGTCGTCGATCACGCTGCCGGTCAGCGGGTGCAACGAGGAGAGCGCTTCGATCTCGTCACCGAACATCTCGATGCGGATCGCGTGCTCTTCGTACATCGGGATGATCTCGATCGTGTCGCCGCGCACCCGGAACGTGCCGCGGGCGAAGTCGACGTCGTTCCGCTGGTACTGCATCGCGACGAACTTGCGGACGAGCTGGTCGCGCGAGATGGTCTGCCCGACGTGCAGGGCCACGGACGCGTTCATGTACTGCTCGGGCGTGCCGAGGCCGTAGATGCAGGAGACCGTGGAGACGACGACGACGTCGCGCCGGCTGAGCAGCGAGTTCGTCGTGGAGTGCCGCAGCCGCTCGACCTCGGCGTTCACCGACGAGTCCTTCTCGATGAAGGTGTCCGTCTGCGGGACGTAGGCCTCGGGCTGGTAGTAGTCGTAGTACGACACGAAGTACTCGACCGCGTTGTTCGGGAGCAGTCCGCGGAACTCGTTGGCGAGCTGTGCCGCCAGCGTCTTGTTGTGCGCGAGCACCAGCGTCGGACGCTGCACCTGCTCGATGAGCCAGGCCGTCGTCGCGGACTTACCGGTACCGGTCGCACCGAGGAGCACGACGTCGGTCTCACCGGCGTTGATGCGCCCGGCGAGCTCGGCGATCGCGGCCGGCTGGTCACCGCTCGGCGAGTACTCGCTGATGACCTCGAACGGCCGTATCGCCCTGGTCGGTTCGATCGCAACACCCATGACGTCAACGCTAGTCGGCACCACTGACACACGCCCGCGCGCCGGGTGTCAGGCGACGAGACGCGCCCAGACCTCGTCGGCCGACCGGACGGTGCGGTCCAGGTCCCCCGTCGCGTCGACGACGTGGTCGGCGAGGGCGAGTCGGTCCTCGTCGCTCGCCTGCGCGGCCACCCGGCGCTCTGCCTCGTCACGAGCCATCCCCCGGTGCGTGACGAGCCGCTCGACGCGCTGCGCAGCTGGCGCGTCCACGACCACGACGGCGTCGAAGCGGATCGGGCGGGAGCCACGTGCCTCGGCGAGCAGCGGGACGTCGTAGACGACGACGGCGTCGGGGTCGGCGGCGGCTGCGGCGTCGAAGGCCTGTTGCGCGAGCCGCCAGACCTCGGGGTGGGTGATCGCCTCGAGGTCCTTCCGCGCCGCAGCGTCGGCGAACACCACCGAGCCGAGTGCAGGCCGGTCGAGCGAGCCGTCCTCGGCGATGACGCCCGGCCCGAAGCGTTCCGCGACCCGGGCCAGTCCGGGACTCCCCGGTTCGACCGCCTGCCGCGCGAGACGGTCCGCGTCGACCACGACCGCCCCGTGCTCGGCCCAGCGTCGGGAGACCGTCGACTTGCCCGCGGCGATGCCGCCCGTGAGACCGATGATGCGCACCGACCCAGGTTACGACCCGCCGACGACGCTCGCGGCCCACGGCATCCGTCGAGCACGGTGCCCGAGAACGCCGGAAGCCCGGCACCACGAGGGTGCCGGGCTTCCGGTCGGGGTGACCCGCTCGATCAGTTGGTCGAGCTGAGCTTCTCGCGGAGCGCCGCGAGCGAGGCGTCGTCAGCCAGCGGGCTGGCGTTGTTCGACTCGCTCGTGAACGACGACGACGCGGCGGCGGGCAGGTCGAAGCCGCCCTGCGCCTCGTCGGCGATGGTCTTCGCGACCTGCGCCTTGTGGGCTTCCCAACGCGACTGGGCGGCCGCGTACTGGCCCTCCCACTCGGTGCGCTGGGTGTCGTAGCCCTCGAGCCACTCGTTCGTCTCCGGGTCGAAGCCGTCCGGGTACTTGTAGTCGCCCTTGTCGTCGTACTCCGTCGGCATGCCGTAGAGCGCCGGGTCGAACTCGGTGCCCTCCGGGTCCACGCCCTCGTTCGCCTGCTTGAGGCTGAGCGAGATGCGGCGACGGTCGAGGTCGATGTCGATGATCTTGACGAAGACCTCGTCGTTGACCGAGACGACCTGCTCGGCGAGCTCGACGTGCTTGTTCGAGAGCTCCGAGATGTGCACGAGGCCCTCGATGCCGTCGGCGACACGGACGAACGCACCGAACGGCACGAGCTTCGTGACCTTGCCCGGTGCGATCTGGCCGATCGCGTGGGTGCGGGCGAAGACCTGCCACGGGTCCTCCTGGGTCGCCTTGAGCGAGAGCGACACGCGCTCGCGGTCCAGGTCGACCTCGAGGATCTCGACGGTGACTTCCTGACCGACCTCGACGACCTCGCTGGCGTGCTCGATGTGCTTCCAGCTGAGCTCGGAGACGTGGACGAGACCGTCGACGCCACCGAGGTCCACGAACGCACCGAAGTTGACGATCGAGGACACGATGCCCTTGCGGACCTGGCCCTTGTGGAGGTTGTTGAGGAAGGTGGTGCGGGACTCGGACTGCGTCTGCTCGAGGAGCGCACGGCGCGACAGGACCACGTTGTTGCGGTTCTTGTCGAGCTCGAGGATCTTCGCCTCGATCTCCTGGCCGAGGTACGGCGTGAGGTCGCGGACGCGGCGGAGCTCGATGAGCGATGCCGGGAGGAAGCCGCGGAGACCGATGTCGACGATGAGGCCGCCCTTGACGACCTCGATGACCGTGCCGGTCACGACGCCGTCGGACTCCTTGATCTTCTCGACGTCGCCCCACGCACGCTCGTACTGCGCGCGCTTCTTCGACAGGATGAGGCGACCTTCCTTGTCCTCCTTCTGGAGGACCAGGGCCTCGACCTCGTCGCCGACCTCGACGACCTCGTTGGGGTCGACGTCGTGCTTGATCGAGAGCTCGCGCGAGGGGATGACGCCCTCGGTCTTGTAACCGACGTCGAGGAGGACCTCGTCGCGGTCGATCTTCACGACGGTGCCGGAGATGAGATCACCGTCGTTGAAGAACTTCAGGGTCTTCTCGACCTCGGCCAGGAAGTCATCAGCCGAACCGATGTCGTTGATGGCGACCTGCTTAGGAGCCTTGGTCGTAGTGGTTGTCATGTAGAGATTGCTCCGAACGGACATGAGTCGGGCCGTGGCGGGAGGGGGATCAGCCCCCGTGGTGCTCCGCCGTGGCGATTGGTGTGGTGACGCGGATTGCGCCGCACAAGTCTAACCGCACCGGCGGAAGCCCCACAACCGTGCGGGGACCCGGCGCGTCATCCGACCAGGGCGCTCCGCAGGGTGTCCAGCCCGATGCTGCCGAGGGACAGCGCGCGGTGGTGGAAGGCCTTCAGGTCGAAGGAAGAGCCCTCGCGAGCGGCGACCTCGTCGCGGATCGACTCCCACACCCGCTGGCCGACCTTGTAGGACGGCGCCTGCCCCGGCCAACCGAAGTACCGCGCCACCTCGAACCGGACGAACGCGTCGTCCATGTTGACGTTCTCGCGCATGAAGTCGAGGGCGTACTCCCACGTCCAGCCGCCGCCGTCGGGGTTCGTCTTCTGCAGGTGCACGCCGATGTCGAGCACGACACGGGCGGCGCGCATCCGCTGGCCGTCGAGCATGCCGAGCCGGTCGCCGTCGTCGTCGAGGAACCCGAGCTGCTCCATGAGGCGCTCGGCGTAGAGCGCCCACCCCTCGACGTGCCCGGACGAGCCGGCGAGCTGCCGACGCCACGTGTTCAGCTCGCCGCGGTTGTAGACGCCCTGGCTGATCTGCAGGTGGTGTCCGGGGACGCCCTCGTGGTACACCGTCGTCTTCTCGCGCCAGGTCCCGAACTCCGTCACGCCCTGCGGGACGGACCACCACATGCGACCGGCGCGCGAGAAGTCGTCGGAGGGGCCGCTGTAGTAGATGCCGCCCTCCTGCGTCGGCGCGATCCGGCACTCCAGGCGGCGGATCGGGTCCGGGATGTCGAAGTAGGTGCCGGCCATCGCCTCGATCGAGGCGTCGCTCGTCTCCTGCATCCACCGCTGCAGCGCGTCGGTGCCGTGGAGGACGCGGGACGGGTCGGCGTCGAGGACCTCGATCGCACGGGCGACGCTCGCGCCGGGCTCGATGCGGTCCGCGATGCGCTCCTGCTCGTCGCGCATCCGGGCGAGTTCCTCGAGTCCCCACTCGTAGGTCTCGTCGAGGTCCACGGTGGCGCCGAGGAAGCGGCGGGAGTGCAGCTCGTAGGCGTCGCGCCCGACCGCGTCCACCGGGGTGGCGAGCGGCAGGAGCTCGTGCTCGAGGAACCGCCCGAACGAACGGTAGGCGGCGGCCGCGACGGTGGCGCCGCGCTCGAGGTCGGCCCGCAGTGCCGCCGGCACGCTGCCGCCGTCGTCGAGCGCGGCGCCGTCGACCAGGCGGCGGAAGAAGCCGTCGTCGGCCCCGTTCCGGGCGGCCTGCTCGGCGATGAGCGCGACCTGGCGCTTGGCGGGGGTGACGTCCTCGCGCGTGCCCTGGAGCAGGGTCTCGCGGATGCCCTCGAGCGCGTCCGGCAGCGCGTTCAACCGTCCGGCGACGTCCTGCCAGTCCGACTCGGTGGCGGTCGGCATGAGGTCGATGATCTCGCGGACCGACTGCGCCGGGCTCGCGATCACGTTGAGGTCGCGCAGGTGGAGCTTCCGCTCGTGCGACTCGAGCACGAGGTCGAGCTCGGCACCGAGGTCGGCCTTGGTCACCGCGTCGACCGCGTCGACCGCCGGCGCCGCGTCGAGCGCGCGCTTGGCCACCCGGGCGGCGTCGGCCGTGGCGTCGGCCCCGGTCGGCGAGGTGTCGCCGTACTCCCCCGTGCGTCCCGGGACGCCGATGTACGTGGCGGTCATCGGGTCGAGGTCGACGAGGGTGGTCACCCAGTCCTCGGCGACACGGTCGACGGCGGAGGGCTGGCGGACGGGTCGTTCATCGCTCATGCCCCGACCCTACCGACTGGCACCGCCGCAGCACTTCCGCGCATGGTGAGCAGTTCCGCGCGTGGGCAGTCGCGCCGGACGCCCTCCCACGCGCGGATCTGCTTCCCACGCCGCGTGCGATGGGAGAGACCGACCACAGAAAGGACGGGAGGCCCGGTGCCAGCCGGCACCGGGCCTCCCGTCCGTGGTGTGGTCGCGACCCGCGTTCGCAGCGCGCGGCTAGTGCGCTGCGCTCTCCCAGTTCGGGCCCACCCCGACCGACACGTCCAGCGGGACGGTCAGTTCGGCGGCGGCGCCCATCCGGGTGCGGAGGATCTCCTCGACGCGCTCCTGCTCGCCGGGCGCGACCTCGAGGATGAGTTCGTCGTGCACCTGGAGCAGCAGGTGGGAGTCGAGGCCCCCGTCGCGCAGGTCGTCCGCGACGCCGAGCATCGCGATCTTCATGATGTCCGCTGCGGAGCCCTGGATCGGGGCGTTCAGCGCGGCACGCTCGGCGTTCTCGCGCAGCACGCGGTTCGGGCTCTTCAGGTCCGGGAACGGACGGCGGCGACCGAAGATCGTCTCGGTGTAGCCGTCCTCGCGCGCCTGCTCGACGACGTTGCGCAGGTAGTCGCGCACCGCGCCGAAGCGGGCGAAGTACTCGGTCATCAGCGTGCGGGCCTCGGACTGCTCGATGCGCAGCTGCTTCGAGAGCCCGAAGGCGCTCAACCCGTAGGCCAGGCCGTAGGACATCGCCTTGACCTTCGTGCGCATCTCCGGGGTGACCTCGGACGGGTCGACGCCGAAGACCCGGGCGCCGACGAAGCGGTGCAGGTCCTCGCCCTCGTTGAAGGCCTGGATGAGCCCGGGGTCGCCGGACAGGTGCGCCATGATGCGCATCTCGATCTGCGAGTAGTCGGCCGTGACGAGCGTCGTGTACGGCTCGGCGACGGCGAACGCTGACCGGATGCGGCGGCCGACGGCGGTCTTCACCGGGATGTTCTGCAGGTTCGGGTCGGTCGACGAGACACGGCCGGTGCTCGTGCCGGTCTGCTCGTAGCGGGTGTGGATGCGACCGTCGACGACCGCGGCGTCGAGCGTGTCGACGATCTGGCGCAGCTTCGTGGCGTCGCGGTGCTGCAGCAGCAGGCCGAGGAACGGGTGCGGGTGCTGCTCCTGCAGGTCGGCGAGGCTCGCCGCGTCGGTCGAGAAGCCCGTCTTCGTCTTGCGGGTCTTCGGCATCGCGAGCTCGGTGAACAGGACCTCCTGCAGCTGCTTCGGCGACCCGAGGTTGACCTCGTGGCCGATCTCTGCGAACGCCTGCTGGGCGAGTTCGGCGGCGCGCTCCCCCAGTTCCTTCGACAGCCCGGTGAGCACCGGACGGTCGATCCCGACGCCGATGGTCTCCATGCCCGCGAGCACCGAGACGAGGGGCAGCTCGATGTCGTCGAGCACGGTGAGCGAGGACTCGTCGATGCGGGCGCGCAGCGCGGTCGCGACCCGGAGCACGAACCAGGCGTGCACGCCGATGTTCACCGGGTCGGTCTCGGGCACGAGCTGGTTCGGGTCGGCGGTGGGGAGTTCCTCGCCGAGCTCCTGGTAGACGAGGTCGGCCAGGGGCTGGCCCTGCTTGCCGGGGTTGGCGAGCCAGCCCATGATCCGGGCGTCGCCGGCGACGCCGTTCACGGCGATGCCGACCGTGCCGAGGGCCTTGATCGCCGCCTTCGCGTCGTGGAAGTGCTTCGGGGCGTCGGACGCGAACCAGGCGGTGAGCTGTTCGTAGTCCTTCGCACCGCTGCCACCGGGGACCAGCACGGCGTCGTCGTGGGTGGCGATGCCGATCGCACTGAGCCGGCCGTCGATGACCTCGACCGCGACGCCGTAGCCGTTCGCCGCCTCGGTCGCGTTGCGGCGCTCGAGCCAGTAGCCGAGTTCCTCGTCGATGAGGGTCTTGACCGGCGGCGGGGTCGGGGCGCCGTCGTCGACCGAGCCCTCGGCCGCGGTGGCGTCGGACGGTTCACCCGAGCCGGCGACCTTGAACACGCGGTCGAGCAGGGTGCGGAACTGCAGCTTGGCGAACAGCTCGCGCACCGCGGTCTCGTCGAGGGGACGGAGCGCCACGTCGGCGGGGCCGACCGGCAGCTCGACGTCGGTGACCAGGCGGTTCAGCCGCCGGTTGCGGACCGCGCGGTCCTTCTGCTCGCGCAGGTTGTTGCCGACGACGCCCTTGATCTCGTCGGCGTGCTCGAGGACGCCGTCGAGGGAGCCGTACTGGGTGACCCACTTCACGGCGGTCTTCTCGCCGACCTTGTCGATGCCGATGAGGTTGTCGCTCGTCTCACCGACGAGTGCGGCGATGTCGGGGTACTGGTGCGGCTCGATGCCGTACCGCTCGTACACCTTGTCGCGGTCGTAGCGGGTGAGCTCGGACACCCCGCGGACCGACGGGTAGAGCAGCGTGACGTCGTCGTTCACGAGCTGGATCGAGTCACGGTCGCCGGAGACGACGTAGACCTGGAAGCCCTGGGCGGCACCCTGCGACGAAAGGGTCGCGAGGATGTCGTCGGCCTCGTAGTCCTCCTTCGTCACGGTGGTGATGCCCATCGCCTCGAGCGCCTGCTGGAGCAGCGGGATCTGGCCCTTGAACTCGGCCGGGGTCTCCGAGCGGGTGCCCTTGTACTCGGCGTACTCCCGCGTGCGGAAGGAGAAGCGGGAGATGTCGAACGCGACCGCGAGGTGCGTCGGCTTCTCGCGCTGCAGGAGCATGAGCAGCATCGAGATGAAGCCGTGGATGGCGTTCGTGTGCTGCCCGTCACGGTTGACGAAGCTGTCCACCGGCAGTGCGTAGAAGGCCCGGAAGGCGAGCGAATGGCCGTCGATGACCATGAGGGTAGGCTTTGCGGAGTCCGACACCCGGACAGCCTAACGACGCCATCCGACACGGGAGTCCGACCACGTGACCGACGAAGCGACCACCAGCACCGGCGTCGATGAGCGGCTCACCGAGCGGGGTGTCGGCGAGCTGGCCGAGAAGATGGGCATGGTCATCACCGAGCTCAGCGCCGAGCGTGCGGTGGGCACGATCCCGGTCGAGGGCAACCGGCAACCGGTCGGTCTGCTGCACGGGGGCGCGTACGTCGTGCTCGCCGAGAGCCTCGGGTCGATGGCGGCGAACGTGCACGCCGGTCCCGGCCGCTACGCCGTCGGCATCGAGCTGAGCGCCTCGCACTCGCGCAGCGCCACGAGCGGCACCGTCACCGGCACCTGCACCGCGATCCACCTCGGCGGCACGCTCACCACGCACGAGATCGTCCTCACCGACGACCAGGGCCGACGGTGCTCGACGGTGCGCATCACGAACATGATCCGCGAGCGGCGCTGATCCGCGAGCGGCGCTGATCCTCGGACCGCGCTGATCCTCGGACTGCACTGATCCCCCGACCGTGCCGGCGCGTCAGTCCTCCGGCGGACGCTGCAGCAGCAGGTGCGCGTCCCCGAAGCCGAGCCGCCGGTAGAGCCGCTCCCCGTCGACGCTCGAGTGCACGGAGGTCCGCTCGACCCCGAGGTCGTCGGCGAGCTCGAGCAGCGCGGTGACGAGCCGCCCGGCGACGCCGGCACCGCGCAGGTCCGGGTGCACGTAGACCGTCTGCACGTCCGCGGTCAGGCGACGCCCCGGACGGTCCGGCGTCGGTGGGCGCGACACGAGCGCGAGCCACGCCATCGCGAGCACGACGCCGTCACGCTCGGCCACCACGCACCGGTGGGTGTCCGGGTTCGCCGCAGCGAACGCGACCATCGCCTCGCGGTACGCGGCGGGCGTCGCCGCCGGCACCGCCCCGCCCTCGTCGACGCTCCACCGCCAGCGCAGGTCGGCCACCGCAGGCATGTCGTCAGGCCGGGAGGCCCGGATCACCACGTCGTCCACCGCTCCAGCCTGCCAGGTGGCCGGCTCTCGTGCCCCGGACGTGCAGGAGCGCCGCCGGACCGGGGTCCGACGGCGCTCCCCGAGCGACGGTGTCGCCTACTTCTTGGCGCTGAGCTGCTCGATGATCGCCTTGGCGACGTCGTGCATGGTCAGGCGGCGGTCCATCGAGGCCTTCTGGATCCAGCGGAACGCCTCGGGCTCGGTGAGGCCCATCTTCTCGTTGAGCAGGCCCTTCGCACGGTCGACGAGCTTGCGGGTCTCGAAGCGCTCGACGAGGTCGGCGACCTCGGCCTCGAGCGTGATGATCTGCTGGTACCGCGAGAGGGCGATCTCGATCGCGGGGAGCAGGTCGTTCGGGGTGAAGGGCTTGACCACGTAGGCCAGGGCGCCGGCCTCGGTCGCACGCTCGACGAGGTCCTTCTGGCTGAAGGCGGTGAGCAGGACCACGGGGGCGATGTGGTTCTTCGAGAGCTTCTCGGCCGCGGAGATGCCGTCGAGCTGCGGCATCTTGACGTCCATCACGACGAGGTCGGGTCGGAGGTCGGTCGCGAGCTGCACCGCGGTCTCGCCGTCACCGGCCTCGCCGACGACGTCGAACCCGTTGTCGCGGAGGATCTCCACGATGTCGAGGCGGATGAGCGACTCGTCCTCAGCGACGACGACGCGACGGGGTGCGGTTGCTGTTGCTTCTGAGTCACTCACGGAGGAGAGCCTACTAGACGGCGGAAGTGGTGCCGATCAGGGAGTTGCGCGCCGCGCGTGCCTGTGCGGTTCCACAGCGCGCCTGCCCGATCCAGGACGCTGCCGACGGTGCTTGTACGAGTGGCGGGACTTGAACCCGCACGCCGTGAGGCAGAGCATTTTGAGTGCCCCGTGTCTGCCGATTCCACCACACTCGCGAGGGCTCCAGGCTAGCAGGACCCGGGTACCGCCCCGGTCCTCGGCAGTGCCAGCTCGAACACCGCACCCCCGAGCGCCGCTCCGCCCGCGGCCTCCACGTACCGCAGGGTGCCGCCGTGCGCCGCGGCGATCCCCCGCGCGATGGGCAGCCCGAGACCGGCGCCGCCCGTCCGGGCGTCGCGCGACGCCTCGAGCCGGACGAGCCGGTCGAAGACCCGCTCGCGGTCGGCCGGCGGGATGCCCGGGCCGTCGTCCGCGACGCGGACCGCGACCTCGCGCCCGCGGTCCTCGAGCGCGATGACGACGGTGCCCCGACCGCCGGTGGCGCGTGCGGCGTTGTCGACCAGGTTGCCGACGACCTGGGCCAGCCGCTCGGCGTCGACGGTCGCCGGGACCGGGCCGGCGGGGACCGCGACGCGCAGGTCGACGGACGGCAGCCGCAGCCGGAGCCGGTCCCCCTCGGCGGCGAGCACCGCGCCGAGGTCGACCGAGCGCCGGTCGAGTTCGATGCCGCGGTCGAGCCGGGCCATCGTGAGCATGTCGTCGACGAGCCGTGCGGCCCGGTCCGCCTGACGCACGACGTGCACCGCGAGGGCCTCGCGGGTCGCGTCGTCGCCCCCGCCGCGCACGAGTGTGTCCGCCGCGGCACGGACGCCGGCGACCGGCGTGCGGAGTTCGTGCGCGGCGTCGGACAGGAACGAGCGGACCCGGGCCTCGGCGGCGACCGCGTCGTGCTCGGCCCCCTCGACCGCGTCGAGCATCTCGTCCATCGCGACGGCGACGCGGCCGATCTCGGTGTCCCGGCGCGAGGGGCGCAGGCGACGCCCACGGTCACCCGCGGCGATCGACCGCGCCGTGGTGGTCATGACGTCGAGGGGCCGCAGCGACCGGCGGACGACGAGCACCACGCCGGCGACCGCCACGCCCAGGAAGACCGCCGAGGCACCGCCCATCACCCACGCGAGCTGCACGAGCGTGTCCTGGACGTCCCGCGTGCCGGTCGTCAGTGTGATCCGGGTGCCGTCGTCGAGCCGGCTGACCAGGGTGAGCACGCCGTCGTCCTCCCGCAGCTGCGACGAGGTGACCGTCCGGCCCCCGTCGGAACCGGTCGCTGCCGACGGGGACGCCGAGGGCGAGGCCGAGGCGTCCGTCCCGGGGCGCCGGGCCGGACCGGGGACCGGGAGCGCAGCCGGGTCCGGTGGACCGGAGCGCAGTTCGTCCGGGGTCGGGCCGGCCTCGACCGCGGCGCCGTCGGGTTGCACGATCCGGACCGACAGACCCTGTGCGGAGAGCCGGTCCGCGAGGTCCTCGGCATCGACGGTGCCGACGAGCGCCGCGGCGGCCGAGGCCCGGTCGCGGAGCCGGTCCTCGACCTGGGCACGGAGACGGACCCCGAGCAGCGCCTCCACCGCGACCGCGAGGCCGGCGAGCAGGACCGCGAGCAACACCACGGTGGCGACGACGGTCCGCAGGCGCAGCGAGGTCGTGCGGAGGCCGCCGGTCCGCTGGTCGCTCACGCCGGCGTCCGGTCGTCGCTGAGCCGGTAGCCGAGGCCCCGGACGGTGTGCACGAGCCGGGGACCGTGCGCCTCCATCTTCCGGCGCAGCGCGCTGAGGTGCACCTCGACCACGTTCGCCGCGACCTCCTCGTACCCCCACACCTGCGTCGTGATCTGGGCCTTCGAGACCGTCCGGCCGCGGCTCTCGGCCAGGAAGCGCAGGAGGCGGAACTCCGTCGCGGTGAGCTCGAGCCGGACGCCCGCGCGGTGCGCCGTCGCGGCCTCGGGGTCCACGACGAGGTCGGCGACCTCGACCACCGACGGGATCCGCCCGCGGCGCCGGAGCACCGCCGTGACCCGGGCGACGAGCTCGGCCATCGCGAAGGGCTTCACCACGTAGTCGTCCGCGCCCTCGGCGAACCCCCGCAGCCGCTCGTCGAGTTCGTCGCGGGCCGTCATCATCACGACCGCCGCGTCGGAGGCCGACCGGATGCGCCCGGCGAGCAGGATGCCGCTCGGTCCGGGCATCATCCAGTCGAGCAGGACCAGGTCGGGGGCTGCGCGACGGAGGTCCTCGAGGACGTCGCGACCGTCGGGGGCCTCGGCGACGAGGAACCCCTCGGCGCGGAGGGTCGTCGCGACGGCGGTGCGGATGGAGTCGTCGTCGTCGACCACGAGGACACGGGCAGGAGCAGGCACGGCGGACACGGTAGGGCCTGCCGTCGGGTACGGAGCCTGGAGGACGCTGGAGAACCCCTGTGCTTCAGGTCTGCTTCAGATTCGGACTCGAGCGTCGTCCTCGTCGGTGGACCACACGGCCCACCTCCGACCCGAACAGGAGACACCACCATGCACGACGAACGAGACGACGAGACGACGGGGACGACCGGGACGACGGGGACGCGCCGCCGGGCGGTGCTGCGCCGGGTGGGCATCGGAGCGGCGGCGGCAGCGGTCCTCGTACTCGGCGGCGTCGGCGTCACCGCCGCCACCGCTGCGACGGGCGGGGCCACCGCCGGGCCCTCGGCGTCCGCGAGCAGCGGGCCGAGCGACGCGCCGGGCGACGACGCCACCGTGGTCCCCGGGCCGGCCGGACCCGACGCGGCAGCACCCGGGTGCGCCGCACTGCCGGGCGCCGGCGGCGGTGACGGGAAGACCCCGGCACCGCCGAAGCAGGGCGACACCCCGAAGCCGCCGAAGCAGGGCGACGCTCCCGCCGCACCGACGCCGGGCCGTCCCGACGCGTCGGCGACCGCGACCCCGCAGCCCGGCTCGGGCTCGGGCTCCTGACGTCGGGGCCGGGCGGTGCCGGGGCGCGACCCGAGCGGGTCGCGCACCCCGCGCCTCCCGGCCGCCTCGTCGGCCCGGACGGAACCGGAGGCGCCCGCTGCCGGGTAGCGTCGTGGACGTCAGCGGTCAGATCAGCAAGGAGTGCTCGTGGACTCTCGTGCCGTCCGCACGTTCCGGGTGTTCGTCGTCGTCACCGCGGTCGTCGCGATCGTGCTCGGCGTCACCGCGATCGCCTGGCCCCGCCCGTCGCTCGTGGTGGTGGCACTGGTGTTCGGTGTGTACCTCGTCGTCGCGGGCGCCCTGCGGGTGCTGGCGGCAGCGCGGGGACACGGCACGCCGACGCTCTGGCGGTGGACCTCCGGGGTGGTCGGGACGCTCGTCGCGGTGGCCGGACTGGTCGCCCTCGTCGACCCCGTCATCCCGCTGCTCGTCTACGCGGTGCTCGCGGGGATCGGCTTCGTCGTCGAGGGCGTCGCGTCGCTCGTCGGCGGCTTCGTCGGGCACCCCGGTTCGTCACGCGTCCCGACGCTCGTGAGCGGCGTGGTGTCGGTGCTCGCCGGGGTGGTCGTGCTGCTCGCCCCGGGGACGGCGCTCGCGGTCTTCACGGTGTTCGCCGGCATCGCACTCGTCGTCGTCGGCGCCGGGACGCTGCTGTTGCTGCCGCCGCGGGCCGCGGTCCGCCGCTGGTAGGGCTGCGGATCAGGCGTTGCCCGTCCCGAACAGCAGCCCGAGCGCGTAGGTCACCACCGCGGCCCCGAACCCGATCGCGAGCTGGCGCAGTGCGCGGCGACCCGGCGAGGCCCCGCTGAGCACACCGACGACCGCGCCCGTCCCGAGCAGGGCGAGCCCGACGAGCGCACCCGCGACGGCGATCGCCGCCCAGCCCTGCATGCCGAACAGGAACGGCAGCACGGGGATGACCGCGCCGGAGGCGAAGAAGCAGAAGCTCGACACCGCGGCACTGAGCCCGGTGCCGACGGCCTCGTGGTCCGCGGTGGTCACGATCCCGCCGGTCGCCGGGGACCGCTCGCCGATGCCGGAGAGCACCTGCGCGGCGTGCTCGGTCGCCTCGGCCTCCGACATGCCACGCGCCCGGTAGACGAGGGCGAGTTCGTTCGCGTCGACGTCCAGGTCGGCGACCGCGCGGCCCGCCTCGGGGTGCGGTGCGGACGCGTCGAGGAGTTCGCGCTGCGACCGCACCGAGACGTACTCCCCCGCCCCCATCGACAGCGCACCGGCGAGCAGTCCCGCGATCCCGCTCAGCAGGACGAAGTGCCGATCGGCGCCCGAGGCGCTGATCCCGATGATGAGCGCCAGGTTCGACACGAGGCCGTCGTTCGCGCCGAACACCGCCGCGCGGAACGTCCCCGACAGGCGCATGCGGCCCCGGTTCGCCAGCCCGCGGACGACCTCGCCGTGGATGCGCTCGTCGGCCGCCATCTGCGCGGTCGCATCGGCGTCGTCGGCGTAGGGCGAACGGTCCTCCGCCCGCTGCATGAGCGCGAGGACGAACACCGAACCGAACCGCTTCGCGAGCGACGCCAGGACCCGGGTGCGCAGGCTCCCCCGCTGCGGGCGGCCGACGTCCTCGCCGAGCAGGTCGACCCAGTGCTGCTCGTGCCGGCCCTCGGCCTCGGCCAGCGCAGCGAGGATCTCGCGTTCCTCGCCGGACCGGCGCGCGGCGAGGTTGCGGTAGACGGCGGCTTCGGCGCGCTCGTCCGCCAGGTACCGACGCCACCGGCGGACGTCGGCTGCGGTGGGTGCGGTGGCGGTGTCGTCCTGGAGGCTCACCCCGCCCATCCTGCCCGGCCGGCAGTCCGGTCGCGCCCCGGCTCCACCCCACCGAGCGCGCCCCGAGCGTCGACGCGCGTCGGGAATACCCCACGACCGCGCCCCGCGGACGCCGTCGCGCCCCGCTGTGCGGGGGCGCGACGACCGCGGCGGGGCGCACCACGGGGACGGCGGCGTCGGGACGCGACAGGGCGCGGACCGGAGGCTGCGCGCACCACGTGCGCCGTGCCTCCCGTCCGCGCCCTGTGGCGACGGATCCCGCGGATCAGTCCCGGACGTAGGCCGGGGCGGCCTCGGCGTGGGCGTCGCCCACGCGGTGCACCCGCAGGTCGTTCGTCGAGCCCTCGATGCCGGGAGGGGACCCCGCCGTCACGATGACGCGGTCGCCGGGCGCGGCGAGGCCGTTCTCGAGGAGGACGTCGTCGACCTGCGAGAAGAGCTCGTCGGTGTGGGTCTTGCGCTCCACCAGGAACGAACGGACACCCCAGGTGAGGGCCATCCGGCGGCGCGTGGCCTCGTTCGGGGTGAAGGCGATGATCGGCAGGCCGTGGCGGAGCCGCGACATGCGACGGGCCGAGTCGCCGGACTCGGTGAAGACGCAGAGGTACGAGGCCTCGGTGAACTCGGCGATCTCGACCGCGGCGAGCGTGATCGCGCCACCGAGGGTGCGCGGCTTCGTGCCGAGCGGCGCGATGCGCTCGAGGCCGTGGTCCTCGGTCGACTCGACGATGCGGGCCATCGTGCGGACGGTCTGCACCGGGTACTCGCCGACGCTCGTCTCACCCGAGAGCATGACCGCGTCCGCGCCGTCGAGGACGGCGTTCGCGACGTCGGACGTCTCAGCGCGGGTCGGGATCGGCGACGAGATCATCGACTCGAGCATCTGCGTCGCGACGATGACGGGCTTCGCCATGCGGCGGGACAGCTCGACGGCGCGCTTCTGCACGATCGGGACGGCCTCGAGCGGGAGTTCGACGCCGAGGTCACCACGGGCCACCATGATGCTGTCGAAGGCGTCGATGATCTCCTCGAGGGCGTCGACGGCCTGCGGCTTCTCGACCTTGGCGATGACGGGCAGGCGCTTGCCCTCCTCGTCCATGATCTCGTGCGCACGGTCGACGTCGGCGGCGTTGCGCACGAACGACAGCGCGATGAGGTCGGCGCCCTGGCGGATCGCCCAGCGCAGGTCGGCCTCGTCCTTCTCGCTCAGCGCGGGGACGTTGACGGCGACGCCGGGCAGGTTGATGCCCTTGTTGTTCGAGACGGTGCCGGCGACGACGACCTCGGTGCGGACGCTCACCCCGTCGGTGTCGAGCACGCGGAGGCGCACGCGGCCGTCGTCGATGAGCAGCGGGTCGCCGGGCTTGACGTCCTGGGGCAGGCCCTTGAACGTCGTGCCGCAGATCTCCTTCGTGCCGGGGACGTCCTCGGTGGTGATCGTGAACACGTCGCCGACGGCGAGCTCGTGCGGCCCGTCCGCGAACTTGGCGAGGCGGATCTTCGGACCCTGCAGGTCGACGAGGATCGCGACCGGCTTGCCGAGCTCCTCGGCGGCGCGACGGACGTTCTCGTAGTTGGCCTCGTGGACGCTGTAGTCACCGTGGCTGAGGTTCAGTCGGGCGACGTCGACGCCCGCTTCGATGATCTCCTTGACGGTCTCGTACTCCGACGTTGCCGGTCCGAGCGTCGAAACGATCTTTGCGCGTCTCAATGGATTCCTTCGTGGTGGTGGATGGAGCCTTCGGTTTCCACGCTGTGGGGCCGCGCGGAACGAACGAGGCCACCAGCACCCTACCGAGTACTGGTGGCCTCCCGCTCACGTCGAGGTGAGCATCTGGTGGTGGTCCGACATCAGACCGAGATCGCCCGGTCGGTCGCCTTGACCGGGGCCGGCAGGATCGTCGAGCCCTCGAGGTACTCGTCGACCTTCGCGGCGGCGGCGCGACCCTCGGCGATGGCCCAGACGATGAGCGACTGCCCGCGGCCGGCGTCGCCGGCGACGAAGACGCCAGGCTCGTTCGTCGCGTAGTCGGGGCGGCGGTCGATCGCACCGGAGACCGTCGTCGGCAGACCGAGCTGCGGCTCGATCGTCTCCGACTCGGGGCCGGTGAAGCCCATCGCGATGAGCACGAGGTCCGCCGGGATCTCGCGCTCGGTGCCCGCCTTCGGCACGCGTCGGCCGTCGAGGTACTCGGTCTCGGCGACCCGCAGTGCGCGGACCTCGCCGGCCTCGTTCGCCAGGAACTCGACGGTGGAGGCGAGGAAGTGCCGCTCGCCGCCCTCCTCGTGCGCGCTGGTGACCTCGAACACGGTGGGGAACATCGGCCAGGGCTGCTCGGACGGACGCTCGAGCGGCGGCTGCTTGCCGATCGCCAGGTTCGTCACGCTCAGGGCGCCCTGCCGGTGGGCCGTACCGATGCAGTCCGCACCGGTGTCGCCGCCGCCGATGACGATGACGTGCTTGCCCTCGGCCGTCAGCTGGTTGTCGACCCGGGTGCCCGCGTTCGCCTTGTTCTGCTGCACGAGGTAGTCCATCGCGAAGTGGACGCCCTCGAGGTCCCGGCCCGGGATCGGCAGGTCGCGCGGCACGGTGGCGCCGGTCGCGACCACGACGGCGTCGTAGCGCGACTTCAGGTCGTCCCAGGTGATGTCGCGCCCGATCTCGACCCCGGCACGGAACCGGGTGCCCTCGGCCTGCATCTGGGCGAGGCGCGCGTCGATCTGGCGCTTCTCCATCTTGAAGTCCGGGATGCCGTAGCGGAGCAGGCCGCCGATGCGGTCGTCCCGCTCGTAGACGGCGACGGTGTGACCGGCGCGCGTGAGCTGCTGCGCGGCGGCGAGCCCGGCGGGACCGGACCCGACGACGGCGACGGTCTTGCCGGTCAGGCGCTCCGGCGGGTGCGGCGTGACCCAGCCCTGCTGGAACGCCTCGTCGATGATCGAGACCTCGACCTGCTTGATCGTCACCGGGGGCTGGTTGATGCCGAGCACGCAGGACGCCTCGCACGGAGCGGGGCACAGGCGGCCGGTGAACTCCGGGAAGTTGTTCGTGGCGTGCAGGCGCTCGATGGCCTGGCGGCCCTCGCCCCGCCAGGTCAGGTCGTTCCACTCCGGGATGAGGTTGCCGAGCGGGCAGCCCTGGTGGCAGAACGGCACACCGCAGTCCATGCAGCGGCCGGCCTGGCGCTTGAGCGCGCCGGACTCCTGCTGCTCGTAGACCTCTTTCCAGTCCATGAGCCGCACGGGTACGGGTCGTCGGGCCGGGAGCTCGCGCTCCTGGACCTTGAGGAAGCCCTTCGGGTCAGCCACGGGTCGCCTCCGTCGTGTCGTTGCTGGTCGTGGTCGGTGGTGCGGGGTGCGTGCCGTGCTCAGCCACCGGTGACCTCGAGGATCCGGTTCCAGACCACGTCGCCGTCGGGGTCGAGCCCCTCGTCGACCGCCTGCTTGCGGGTCTCGAGCACCGCCGCGTAGTCACGCGGGAGCACCTTGACGAACTCGCTCAGGTCGCCGGCCGCGAGCAGGTCCGCCGCGAGGGTCGACCCCGTCTCGTCTGCGTGCCGGGTGAGCAGGTCGGTCACGATCTCGACGTCGGCGCTGTCGAGGGGCTCCAGCCGGAGCTCCCCGGTCGCGAGGGCGTCCGTGTTGACGTGCTCCTCACGCAGGCCGCGGACGTACGCGGTCCCGCCGGACATGCCCGCGCCGAGGTTCCGACCGGTCTCGCCGAGGATGAGCGCGAGGCCACCCGTCATGTACTCGAGCGCGTGGTCGCCCACGCCCTCGACGACGGCGGTGGCGCCCGAGTTGCGCACCAGGAAGCGCTCCCCCACGATGCCGCGGATGAACATGCTGCCCTGCGTCGCCCCGTAGCCGATGACGTTGCCGGCGATGACGTTCTCGGCCGGGTCGAAGCCGGAGCCCGCGTCCGGCCGGACGACGATCTCGCCGCCGGACAGGCCCTTGCCGACGTAGTCGTTGCTGTCGCCGACGAGCCGCAGCGTGATGCCGGCGGGCAGGAACGCACCGAGCGACTGCCCGGCGGAACCGCGGAGCGTGATGTCGATCGAACCGTTCGGCAGCCCGTGCTCGCCGTGGCGGCGGGTGACCTCGTGGCCGAGCATCGTGCCGACCGCGCGCTCGGTGTTCCGGATCGGCAGGTCGAGCGCGATCGAGCCGCCGTGGTCGAGGACGTCGGCGGTCTGCTCGATGAGCTGGACGTCGAAGTGCTGCTCGAGCTCGTGGTCCTGCGCGCGGTGGTGCCGGCGGGGCTCGGACGCGTCGAAGTGCGGTCCGGTGAGCACCGGGCCGAGGTCGAGGCCGGAGGCCTTCCAGTGCTCGAGTGCACGGTCGACGTCGAGCACGTCGGACTGGCCGATGGCCTCGTCGAGCGTGCGGAAGCCGAGCTCGGCGAGCAGCTCGCGGACCTCCTGTGCGATGAACTCGAAGAAGTTCACGACGAACTCGGGCTTGCCCGAGAAGCGCTTGCGGAGCTCCGGGTTCTGCGTCGCGACGCCCACCGGGCAGGTGTCGAGGTGGCAGACACGCATGAGGATGCAGCCCTCGACCACGAGCGGCGCGGTGGCGAAGCCGTACTCCTCGGCTCCGAGGAGCGCTGCGACGACGACGTCGCGACCGGTCTTCATCTGGCCGTCGACCTGCACGACGACGCGGTCGCGCATGCCGTTCAGCATGAGCGTCTGCTGCGTCTCGGCGAGACCGATCTCCCACGGCGTGCCGGCGTGCTTGAGCGAGTTGAGCGGTGACGCCCCCGTCCCCCCGTCGTGGCCGGAGACGAGCACGACGTCGGCCAGGGCCTTCGTCACGCCGGCGGCGACCGCGCCGATGCCGGACTGGCTCACGAGCTTCACGTGGACGCGGGCGGCGGGGTTCGCGCGCTTCACGTCGAAGATCAGCTGCTTGAGGTCCTCGATCGAGTAGATGTCGTGGTGCGGGGGCGGGGAGATGAGCCCGACGCCCGCGGTGGCATGGCGGGTCCGGGCCACCCACGGGTAGACCTTGGTCGGCGGCAGCTGGCCACCCTCGCCGGGCTTCGCGCCCTGGGCCATCTTCAGCTGGATGTCCGTGGCGTGCGTGAGGTACATGCTCGTCACGCCGAACCGGCCCGACGCCACCTGCTTGATGGCGCTGCGGCGCTCCGGGTCGAGCAGGCGGTCGACGTCCTCGCCGCCCTCGCCGGTGTTCGAGCGTCCGCCGAGGCGGTTCATCGCGATGGCGAGCGTCTCGTGGGCCTCCTTCGAGATGGACCCGTAGGACATGGCACCGGTGTTGAACCGTTTCACGATCGACTCGATCGGCTCGACGTCGTCGAGCGCGATCGGCGGGCGGACACCGTGCTTGAACCGGAACAGGCCGCGGAGCGTCATGAGCTCCTCGGACTGGTCGTCCACGGCGCTCGAGTACTCGCGGAAGATGTCGTACCGCCGCGCCCGCGTGGCGTGCTGCAGACGGAAGACCGTGTCCGGGTTGAACAGGTGCGGCGGTCCCTCGCGGCGCCACTGGTACTCGCCGCCGGTCTGCAGCCGCTCGTGCGAGAGCACCGCGCCGTCCTGCGGGTACGCCTGGGCGTGGCGCTCGGCGTTCTCCTTCGCGATGACGTCGATGTCGACGCCGCCGAGGATCGACGAGGTGCCGGTGAAGTAGCGGTCGACGAACTCCTGGCTCAGTCCCACCGCTTCGAACGCCTGGGCGCCCGCGTAGCTCGAGACGGTCGAGATGCCCATCTTCGACATGATCTTCAGGACGCCCTTGCCGAGCGCCTTGATGACGTTCTTGACGGCCTGCTCGGGGCTGATCCCGCTGATCATGCCGGAGCGCACGAGGTTCTCGCAGGTCTCCATGGCGAGGTACGGGTTGATCGCCGAGGCGCCGTACCCGATCAGCGTGGCCACGTGGTGGACCTCGCGGACGTCGCCGGCCTCGACGATGAGCCCGACCTTCATGCGCTGCTCGGTGCGGATGAGGTGGTGGTGCACCGCGGCGAGCAGCAGCAGCGACGGCACGGGCGCCTGCTCGGCGTTGCCGTCGCGGTCGGAGAGCACGATGAACTGCTTGCCGGACTCGATCGCCGCGTCGACCTCGTCGCACACGGCGGCGATGCGCTTCTGCATCGCCTTCTTGCCGGCGTCGACGCGGTAGAGCCCCTTGATCGTCACGGTGAGGTGGCGGCCGGAGCCGGTCTCGAAGTGCTGCACCTTGGCGAGCTGGTCGTTGTCGATCACCGGGAAGTCGAGCGTGATCTGCTTCGCGTGCTCGGGGCCGGCCGAGAGCAGGTTGCGCTCCGGCCCGAGGCCCATCCCCATCGACGTGATGACCTGCTCGCGGATCGAGTCGAGCGGCGGGTTCGTGACCTGCGCGAACTGCTGCGTGAAGTAGTCGAACAGCAGGCGCGGCCGCTGGGAGAGCACCGCGATCGGCGTGTCCGACCCCATCGCACCGAGCGGCTCCGCGCCGGTCTGCGCCATCGGCCGGAGCAGGATGCGGACCTCTTCCTCGGTGTACCCGAAGGCACGCTGTCGTCGGGTGACCGACGCCGGGGTGTGCACGATGTGCTCGCGGTCCGGGAGGTCGTTGAGGTTGATCCGACCGGCCCCGAGCCACTCGGCCCACGGACCCGACGCGGCCAGACCGCGCTTCACCTCGTCGTCCTCGATGATCCGGCCGGCCTCGGTGTCGACGAGGAACATCCGTCCGGGTCGGAGACGGCCCTTGCGCACGACCTTCTCCGCCGGCACGTCGATGACGCCGGTCTCCGAGCCCATCACGATGAGCCCGTCGTCGGTCACCAGGAAGCGTCCGGGGCGGAGGCCGTTGCGGTCGAGCGTCGCGCCGACGAGCGAGCCGTCGGTGAACGTGATGGCGGCGGGGCCGTCCCACGGCTCCATGAGCATCGAGTGGTACTCGTAGAAGGCACGGAGGTCCGGGTCCATCGCGACCTGGTTCTCCCAGGCCTCGGGCACCATCATCGACACCGCGTGCGGCAGCGAGCGACCGGTCAGCGTGAGCAGTTCGAGCACCTCGTCGAACGAGGCCGAGTCGCTGGCACCGGGGCTGACGATCGGCAGCAGCGGTGCCATGTCGCCGAGCAGCTCGCTCTCGAGCTGCGACTGGCGCGCCCGCATCCAGTTGCGGTTGCCGCGGACCGTGTTGATCTCACCGTTGTGCGCGATCGTCCGGAACGGCTGGGCGAGCGGCCACGACGGGAACGTGTTGGTCGAGTAGCGGGAGTGCACGATCGCGAGCTTCGACGCGAAGCGCTCGTCGCTGAGGTCCGGATAGAACGGCTCGAGCTGCAGCGTCGTGACCATGCCCTTGTAGACAGTGGTCCGGCTCGACAGGGACATGAAGTACAGGTCGTCGTCGTGCTCGGCACGCTTGCGCAGCCGGAAGGCCTGGCGGTCGAGCGCGATGCCGCTCCAGGGGTGGCCGTGCACGTCGTGCCGGACCGACGCCACGAAGAGCTGCTCGAACGCCGGCATGGCGGCGCGCGCCAGCGACCCGAGGACCTCGGGCCGGACCGGGACGGTGCGCCAGCCGAGGACCTTCAGGCCCTCTTCACGCGCGAGGCGCTCGACCGCACCCTTGACCGCGTGCCGACGGTCGTCGTCGGTGGGCAGGTAGGCCGTGCCGACGGCGTACTCCCCCGCTGCGGGCAGCTCGAACGGCACGACGGCCCGCAGGAACTCGTCGGGCACCTGGCAGAGGATGCCGGCGCCGTCGCCCGTCCCCGCGTCCGAGCCCACCGCACCGCGGTGCTCGAGGTTGCGGAGCGCGCCGAGGGCGGCGTCGACGATGTCGTGGCCCGGCGTCCCGCGCAGGGTCGCCACCATCGCGAGACCGCAGGCGTCCTTCTCGTTCGCCGGGTCGTAGAGACCCGTGGCGTCCGGGATCGCCGAGAAGCGGCGGTGCGGCGGCACGAGCGTCGTCGATGCCGGTGTCTGGTCTGGCTGGAGCGCCATGGGGAACCGTCCTCACGAGGAAGTGGAACAGGGACAGCGGTGGCCCGGTGGTGCGTTCCGCCCGAGCGGGCGGGACTGGTGCCCGTGCCCGCCGTCAGTGAGGTGCGCTGTCGGCCGGCGAGGAGTCGGCCCCGCTTGTGGCGGGGCCAGACGGGTGGTGCTGGTGGGACCCGAGCGGTCCGGTCAGCGCGGGGACGCGACCGGGTCGGTGCTCGGGACGTCCGTGGAGTGGTCGTGCGTGGAGTCGTCGTCCGCGTCGTCGTCGTGCTCCGAGAACGTGTTGTCGGAGTCTACATCGGACTTCGGGCCGGGCTGGCGGCCCGGCAGGTACGGGCTCGGCTCCTTGCCGGTGTGGCGTCGCGACTGCACGACGAAGATGACGATGCCGAGCAGGATCGCGGCGAAGGACATCCAGACGTTCGTGCGGATGCCGGCGAAGGTCTCGCTCGTGTCCACCCGGATCGACTCGAGGACGGAACGGCCGGTGCCGTACCAGATGAGGTACAGCGCGAGGACCTTGCCCCACTGCAGCTGGAAGCGGCGGTCGAGCAGCAGGATCACCGCGACGCCGACGAGGTTCCAGATGATCTCGTACAGGAAGGTCGGGTGGAACAGGGTGCCCTCGGGCAGACCGGCCGGGTACGCCGGGTTCGACGACTCGATCTGCAGACCCCACGGCAGGCTCGTCGGCATGCCGAAGAGCTCGTGGTTGAAGTAGTTGCCGAGCCGCCCGAACGCCTGGGCGAGCAGGACGCCCGGCACGACGGCGTCGATGAACGACGAGAACCGCAGCCCGACCTGGCGGCAGCCGATCCAGGCACCGACCGAGCCGAGGATGAGCGCGCCGAAGATCGCGAGGCCGCCCTCCCAGATCGCGAACGGCTTCCACCAGAGGATGCCGGGGCCGAAGTAGTCGCTGACGTGTGTGAGCACGTGGAACGCCCGGCCTCCGACGATGCCGGCCGGCACGGCCCAGATCGCGATGTCGATGATGATCCACCGCTCGACACCGCGCGCGTTGAGACGGCGGTTCGCGAGCACCACGGCCGCGACGATCCCGATGAGGATGCAGATCGCGTACGCGTGGATGCGGAAGTCGAGCGGCAGCGACCAGCCGAAGACGTCGCGCAGCCATGCGGTCAGGTCGAAGTACTGCCAGGCGGTGCTCGGGCTCGGGATGCTCAGGAGGGGCATGGAGGTGCGGTCGCCTTTCGGAACTGACTGGGCGCGGTGTCGACGTGGCGTCGGCCCCGCTCACTGTAGCGCGCGGGACGGGGCCGACAGGAACCGGGGCTACCCGCGGCGGGCGCCCGCGGTGAGGTCGGCGGCGCGGTCCGCGACGCCCTGCACGCCGAGGTCGGCGAGGGCACGGACGAACGCGGAACCGACGATCGCGCCGTCGGCGTACTCGAGGACCTCGCGGACCTGCTCGGCGGTGGAGATGCCGAGGCCGACGCACGTGCGCTCGACCCCGGCGTCACGCAGCCGGGACACGACGGTCCGGGCCGCGACGTCGACCCCGGCGCGGGCGCCGGTGACGCCCATCGTCGAGACCGCGTACACGAAGCCGCGGCTCGACTCGACGGCCTGGCGCATCCGCACGTCGGACGACGAGGGGGCGGCGAGGAAGACGCGGTCGAGGCCGGTGCGCTCGGACGCGGCGGTCCACTCGGAGGCCTCGTCCGGGATGAGGTCGGGCGTGATGAGCCCGGCGGCACCCGAGGACACGAGGTCGTCGGCGAACCGGTCGACGCCGTAGCGCAGCACCGGGTTCCAGTACGTCATGACGAGCACGGGGACGTCCACGCGCTCGGTGATCTGCTGCACGGCGTCGAAGACGTGGGCGACCCGGAAGCCGTTCGCCAGGCTCTCCTCGGCCGCGCGCTGGATCACGGGGCCGTCCATCACGGGGTCGGAGTACGGCAGACCGAGCTCGATGACGTCCACGCCGTTCTCGGCGAGGGCGACGGCCGCGTCGACGCTGGTCTGCAGGTCCGGGTACCCGGCGGGCAGGTACCCGACGACGGCACCGGCGCGCTCGGCGTTGGCGGTGTCGATCGTCGTGGCGACGGTCCGGTTCTGGCTCACAGCTGCACCGCGTTCTCGTCGAGGATGCCGAAGTACCGACTGGCGGACGCGACGTCCTTGTCCCCTCGGCCGGACAGGTTGACGAGCACGACCCCGTCGGGGCCGAGCTCCTTGCCGAGCTGCATGGCACCGGCCAGCGCGTGCGACGACTCGATCGCGGGGATGATCCCCTCGGTCTGGCTCAGCAGGCGGAACGCCTCCATCGCCTCGGCGTCGGTGATGGGTCGGTAGGTCGCGCGGCCGATCGAGGCCAGGTGCGCGTGCTCCGGTCCGACGCTCGGGTAGTCGAGGCCGGCGGAGATGCTGTGGCTCTCGATGGTCTGGCCGTCCTCGTCCTGCATCAGGTACGACTTCGTGCCCTGGAGCACGCCCTGTCGGCCGAGCGTGATGCTCGCGGCGTGCCGACCGGTCTCGACGCCGTCGCCGCCCGCCTCGAAGCCGTACAGCGCGACGGCCTCGTCGTCGAGGAAGGCCTCGAAGATCCCCATCGCGTTCGAGCCGCCGCCGACGCAGGCCGCGACGGCGTCCGGCAGGCGCCCGACGGTGTCGAGGACCTGCTGCCGGGCTTCTTCGCCGATGACCTTGTGGAACTCGCGCACCATCTCGGGGAACGGGTGCGGTCCCGCGACGGTGCCGAGCAGGTAGTGCGTCGACTCGACGTTGGCGACCCAGTCGCGGAGCGCCTCGTTGATGGCGTCCTTCAGGGTGCGGGAACCGGTCTCGACCGGGATGACCTCGGCGCCGAGCAGTCGCATTCGGGCGACGTTGAGCGCCTGACGCTCGGTGTCCACCGCGCCCATGTACACGACGCACTCCATGCCGAAGAGCGCGGCTGCGGTCGCGGTGGCGACGCCGTGCTGGCCGGCCCCGGTCTCGGCGATGAGCCGCGTCTTGCCGAGGCGACGGGCGACGAGCGCCTGCCCGAGCACGTTGTTGATCTTGTGCGACCCGGTGTGGTTCAGGTCCTCGCGCTTGAGGATGACGCGGGCGCCGCCGGCGTGCTTCGCGAAGCGGGGCACCTCGGTGATGATCGAGGGACGCCCGGTGTAGTCGCGCTGGAGCGCGTCGAGCTCCGCACGGAACTCGGGGTCGGCCCAGGCCGTGCGGAACGCCGCCTCGAGCTCGTCGAGGGCGAGCACGAGCGACTCGGGGACGAAGCGTCCCCCGAACTCGCCGAAGTAGGGGCCGTGCAGGTCGCGGAGTGAGGTCACGATGGGGTCTTCCGGGACGAGCCCGACGCGGCACGGAGCCGGAGCCGGACGGGGTGGGTCGTGCGGCCGCGGTCCGCGGCCGGGATGCGGTGTGGGGGTCAGCCGCGGTCGGCGGCGTCGATGAACGATGCGAGGGTGGCGGCGGGGTCGGCGCCGGTGACGAGGGCCTCGCCCACGAGCACGACGTCGGCGCCGGCCGCTCGGTAGTGCGCCACGTCGGCAGGACCGGCGACCGCGGACTCGGCGACCCGCACGACCCCGTCGGGGATGCGGTCGGCGAGCGACCCGAACAGGTCGCGGTCGAGCGAGAAGTCCGTCAGGTCGCGGGCGTTCACACCGAGGATGCGCGCACCGGCGTCGAGCCCGCGAGCGACCTCGTCGCCGGAGTGCGCCTCGACGAGCACGCGCATGCCGAGGGACTCGGCCAGGGTGTGCAGCTCGACGAGCTGCCGCTGCTCGAGCGCCGCCACGATGAGCAGCACGACGTCGGCTCCGGCCGCGCGGGCCTCGAGCACCTGGTACGGGTCGGCGATGAAGTCCTTGCGGAGCACCGGGATCGCGACCCGCTGCTTGACGGCCTGCAGGTCGGCGAGGCTGCCGAGGAACTTGCGCCCCTCGGTCAGGACGCTGATCGTCGACGCGCCGCCGCGCTCGTAGTCGGCGGCGAGCGACGCCGGGTCCTCGATCGGGGCCATCGACCCGCGTGAGGGACTGGCGCGCTTGACCTCGGCGATGACCTTGACGTGGTCACCGGGACGCAGGTGGTCGAGGGCGTCGAGCGGCGGCGCCACCTGGTCGAGGTCGCGTTCGACGTCCGTCACGGGACGGTCGAGGCGACGGGTGGCGGCGTCCTCGAGCGCGCCCGCGACGAGGGTCTCGAGCACGTTCGGCACGGGGTTCCTACTCGCCGTGGTGCTTGGGGACGAACTTCGGGCCGTCGACGCCGTAGCCGGCCTTCTTCATGACACCACCGACGATGAGGCCGATGAGCACGACGGCGGCGGACGCCCACACGCCCCAGGGCATGTCGAACCAGAAGAACAACGTGCCCGCAGCGAAGCCGATCAGCATGATGACGACGGCGGTCCAGGCTGCCGGCGAGTGGCCTTCGCCGAGTTCTGCGGGTTCGGTGTTGCTCACGGTGCTCCTCGTTCTGCTCCGGCGTCGTCGTCCGAGCGACGCCGTGTCGATCCTACCGTGTCGTCCCCGACGGGACGGGCGACCGCGCCGCCCGTGCTGCCCTGGTCGTCCGCGGCGGCCGTCCCGTCGAGCGTCGTCGGGTCCACACCGGCACTGAGGTCGTCCCAGTCGACGACGGCGTCGCGCTCGACCGGCGCCGACGCGCGGGCGTCCGCGGCAGCGCCGGCCGTCGCCGCGCCGTACTTGCGGCTCGGACCCGGCCAGGAGCGCTGCACGACCACCGCGACGACGCCGAGCGCCATCGCGAGCACCCCGCCGACGATGCCGACGACGGGCCACGGGGTCACGTCGACCTCGGTCACCACACGGCGCACGGCCCCGAGGTCGCTCACCCCGGCGACCTGGCCGATCGCTCCGCGGGCGGCCGCGACCGGGTCGCGCAGGGCGCTGATGCCGCTGACGACGACGCCGAGGCCGAGCAGGACCTCGACGAGGGCGAGGACGACGCGCAGCACCCGGCCGGCGATGGTCATCGCGAGGAACAGCGCCAGGCTCGCGATCGCCAACGCCGTGTACGAGGGCACCACGGCCGCGCCGTCGGCGTCGACCGTGCCGGTGACGGCGTCGCCCGCGTGCAGGTGGACGGTGAACCACGTCTGGGTCCAGGCCAGCATCACGACGCCGGCCACCAGGAGCCCGGCGACGACGACGATCGGGCGGGAACGCCTCATGCGCGCACCTCGCGCATCCGGTTCGCGGTGGCCACGGCGCGGAGCGGGGCGGCGGCCTTGTTGACGGCCTCGACGTGCTCGGTCTCGGGGTCCGAGTCCGCGACGAGACCGGCACCGGCCTGCACGCGGGCGACGCCGTCCTTGATGAGGGCGGTGCGGATGGCGATGGCGAGGTCGGCGTCTCCGGCGAAGTCGAAGTAGCCGACGACCCCGGCGTACGCGCCGCGGCCGGCGGGTTCGAGCTCGTCGATGATCTCGAGCGCGCGCGGCTTCGGTGCCCCCGAGAGCGTGCCGGCCGGGAACGTCGCGCGGAACACGTCGATCGCCGACGCCTCCGGGCGCACCGCGCCCTCGACGCTCGACACCAGGTGCATGATGTGGCTGAACCGCTCGACCGTCATGAACTCGGTGACCGCGACGGACCCTGGCTGGCAGACCTTCTGCAGGTCGTTGCGGGCCAGGTCGACGAGCATCAGGTGCTCGGCGCGCTCCTTCGGGTCGCCGAGCAGGTCCTCGCCCAGGCGGACGTCCTGCTCGGGGGTCGCCCCGCGCGGGCGCGACCCGGCGATCGGGTGGGTGATGGCCCGGCCGCCCTGCACCTTGACCAGGGCCTCCGGTGAGGCACCGACGATCCAGAAGCGCTCGTCGGCGGTGTCCGCGAGTGCGAGGAAGTACATGTACGGACTCGGGTTGAGCGTCCGGAGCACGCGGTAGACGTCGAGCGGGTCGGCGGTCACCTCGTGGTCGAACCGCTGCGAGATGACGACCTGGAAGACGTCGCCGTCGCGGATGAAGTCCTTCGAGCGCAGGACCGAGGCCATGTACTCGTCCGGCGTCGACCGGTGCACCGGGCTCGGCTCGGCGATGTCGAAGGCCTCGGCCACGGTCGCCACCGAGGGCTGCACGAGGTCGGCCTGCATGCGGTCGAGCCGGGCCTGCGCGTCGAGCCACAGCGTGTCGGGGTCGTCGACGCCGTCGTTCAGGGCGCTCGCGACGAGCAGCACCAGCCCGGTGCGGTGGTCGAGTGCGGCGAGCTCGGACACGAAGGACAGTGCCTGCCCGGGGACGTCGAAGTCCGACGGTGGGACGTTCGGCAGGTGCTCGAGCTGTCGGACGGCCTCCCAGCCGATGAAGCCGACGGTGCCGCCGACGAGCGGCGGCGTGCCGGGGACGCGCGGCGTCGCCCAGCGCTCGTGCAGCCGCGCGAGGACCTCGAGCGGCTGGCCCTCGAGGGACCCGACGGCACGGGCGGCGTCGATGCCGGTGTCGATCCAGGCGGCACGCTCGCCGTCCTGCGTCAGCACGCCGAAGCTGCGGACGCCGACGAACGACCAGCGCGACCACAGGCCGCCCTGGCCGGCGGACTCGAGCAGGAACGACCCGGGGCGGCCGTCGGCCAGCTTCCGGTAGACACCGACCGGCGTCTCGCTGTCGGCGTAGAGCGCGCGCACCACCGGCACGACCCGGTGGTCGCCGAGCAGGGCGTCGAACTCCGGCCGGGAGGTCGTGTGCGGCTGGTCGGACACGGTCGCGGCGGTCACCGGGTCGCCTCCGCAGCAGCGTCCGCGTCCGCGCTGGCGGACCCGGCAGACGACGGCGCGGACGCCGTCACCGGCGCGAGCGGGTCGACGTCGAAGCACCGGTGCGCACCGGTGTGGCAGGCGGCCCCGACCTGCTGGACGGTGACGAGCAGGGTGTCGTCGTCGCAGTCGAGCGCAGCGCCCCGCACGTACTGGGCGTGCCCGGAGGTGTCGCCCTTGCGCCAGTACTCGTTCCGCGACCGGGACCAGAACGTCACGCGCCCCTCGGTCAGGGTGCGTCGGAGCGCTTCCCGGTCCATGTAGCCGAGCATGAGGACGTCCTTCGACGACTCCTCTTGCACGATGGCGGGAAGCAGCCCGTCGGCTCCGAAGCGTGCACGGTCGAGGACCGCGTCGGTGTCGGTGCTGGTGCTGTCGGTCATGAGGCTCCTAGCCTACGGCGTGCCGGGACGCGGGCAGTGGGGTGTGGAGAACCGCGACGGGCGGCGCGCGGCCGCGTCAGCGGACGGCGTGGCCGGTCGCGCGGAGCGCGGCCTTGACGTCGCCGACCGTCATCTCGCCACGGTGGAAGACGGACGCGGCGAGGACTGCGTCCGCACCCGCGTCGACGGCGGGGGCGAAGTGCTCGACGCGACCCGCGCCTCCCGACGCGATGACCGGGACGGACGAGACGGCGCGCACCGCGGCCACGAGTTCGAGGTCGAACCCGTTCTTCGTGCCGTCGGCGTCGATCGAGTTGACGAGCAGTTCCCCGGCGCCGCGCTCGACGGCCTCGCGTGCCCACGCGACGGCGTCGAGGTCGGACTCGGTCCGCCCGCCGTGCGTGGTGACGACGAAGCCCGAGGGCATCCGGTCGGAGCGCTTGACGTCGAGCGAGAGCACGACGGCCTGCGCGCCGAACCGGTCGGCGATCTCGTCGACGAGCTCGTGCCGGGCGATGGCCGCGCTGTTCACACCGATCTTGTCGGCCCCGCACTGCTGCAGCCGCGAGACGTCGTCGACGCTGCGGACCCCGCCGCCGACGGTGAGCGGGATGAAGACCTGTTCGGCCGTCCGGGTCACGGTGTCGTACATCGTCGCCCGGTTCTCGACCGTGGCGCCGACGTCCAGGAAGGTCAGCTCGTCGGCACCCTGCTCGTAGTACCGCGCCGCGAGCTCGACGGGGTCACCGGCGTCCTGGAGGTCCAGGAAGTTGACGCCCTTGACGACCCGGCCGCCCTTGACGTCGAGGCACGGGATGACCCGGACCGACACGCCACCGGCGGTCACAGGCGTGCGGCGTGGATCGGGCTGACGAGGATCGCCCGAGCGCCGAGGTCGTAGAGCGCATCCATGATGAGGTTCGCGTCGTCGCGCGGGATCATCACGCGGACGGCGGCCCAGTCGCGGTCGTGCAGCGGCGACACGGTCGGCGACTCGATGCCGGAGGCCACCGCGGTGGCCTGCTCGAGCAGGGCCGTCGGCACGTCGTAGTCGAGCATGACGTAGCCGCGGGCGACCAGGACGCCCTGCAGGCGTCGGCGCAGGACGTCGACGCCGGGGATGGTCTCGTCGGTGGAGACGAGCACCGCGGTCGACTCGAGGATCACCGGGCCGAAGATCTCGAGCCCGGCCTGGCGGAGGGTGCTGCCCGTGGAGACGACGTCGGCGACGGCGTCGGCGACGCCGAGGCGGACGGCGCTCTCGACGGCGCCGTCGAGCTTCACGAGCGTCGCGGTCACCCCGTGCTCGGCGAGGAACGCGCCGACCAGGCCGGGGTAGCTCGTGGCCACCCGGACGCCGTCGAGGTCCTGCAGCGACCCGAAGCGCCCGGGCGTGCCGGCGAAGCGGAACGTCGAGTCGGCGAAGCCGAGCGCGTCGACCTCGTGCGCCTCGGACCCGGAGTCGAGCAGCAGGTCACGGCCGGTGATGCCGACGTCGAGCGCGCCAGACCCCACGTAGGTCGCGATGTCGCGCGGTCGGAGGAAGAAGAACTCCACCCCGTTGCGCTCGTCGAGCAGGTGCAGCGCCTTCGGGTCGCGGCGGCCGGCGTACCCGGCCTCGCGGAGCATCTCGGAGGCGGTCTCGGACAGGGAGCCCTTGTTGGGCACGGCGATGCGGAGCATCAGGGGGTCTGCTTTCTGGGAGGGGTGTCGGCGGCTGATCAGCGGATCAGAGATGTCGCCAGACGTCCGCCGGGGTGAGCCCCTTGGCGACCATGAGCACCTGGAGGTGGTAGATCAACTGGGAGATCTCCTCCGAGGTGCGCTCGTCGCCCTCGTACTCGGCCGCCATCCAGACCTCGGCGGCCTCTTCCACGATCTTCTTGCCGATCTGGTGCACACCGGCATCCAGTTCGGCGACGGTGCCGGAGCCGTCCGGGCGCGTGCGCGCCTTCTCGGTCAGCTCCGCGAACAGGTCGTCGAACGTCTTCACGCCGACCAGGCTACCGGTCTCCGCGGTCGCGGCCGACGCACCGTCCGGACGGGAGGCCCGGTGCGGCTCCGCGGGTCCGGTCGCGCCCGGCGCTCCCCCGGTCACGAGCGGGCCGCGGCGGCCGCCGCGCGCAGGTCGGCGATGCGGGCAGCGGGCTCGCCGCCGTAGACGGCCGAGCCGGCCACGAGCGTGTCGGCGCCGCTGCGGACGGCCTCGGCGACGGTGTCGACCGCGATGCCGCCGTCGACCTCGAGCCAGACGTCGAGCCCGGAGGCGTCGACGGCGGCGCGCGCGTCGGCGAGCTTCGGCATCACGGAGGGCATGAACGACTGGCCGCCGAAGCCCGGCTCGACGGTCATGAGCAGGATCATGTCGTAGGCGTCGAGGTGGTGCAGCACCGGGGTGATCGGGGTGCCGGGCTTCACGGCGACGGCGGCCCTCGCCCCGTTCGACCGGATCGCCGCGGCGGTGGCGACGGGGTCGGTGGCGGCCTCGAAGTGGAAGGTCACGCTCGACGCACCGGTCTCGGCGTACTTCGGGGCCTCGGTGTCGGCGTCGGTGATCATGAGGTGAACGTCGAGCGGCACCGGCGAGACCTCTTGCAGGCGCTGCACGATCGGCAGCCCGAGGGTCAGGTTCGGCACGAAGTGGTTGTCCATCACGTCGACGTGCACCAGGTCGGCGGTCTCGATGCGGTGCAGCTCCCGCTCGAGGTTCGCGAAGTCGGCGGACAGGATGCTCGGCGAGATGCGGATCGTCACCCGTCGAGCCTACCGGCGCGCACCTGCCCGGCCGCCCCGCACCGGTGCGCGCCACACCGTTCCGGGCGGACTCAGCCGTCGCCGAGGGCGCGCGTGCCGAGGTCGGACCGGAGCATCGTCCCGAGTGCTGCTTCGACCAGCCGCTCGCCCTGCGGGCGGTCGATCCGGCGCGACACGACGAGGGCCGCGATCCCCTGCATGGTGGCGGCGAACAGGAGCTTGAAGGTGGTCCGGGCGTCCTCGCCGGGCTCCGGCGCGGACGCACCGAGTGCGCCGTCGAGCACGGCGAACAGCGACTCGGCAGCGGTCCGCACGGATCCGGACCGTCCGGCCGTCGACGCCTGGAACATGAGGTCCATGAGCGCCGCGTCGTCGACGGCGAAGTCGACGTACGCCAGGGCGACCCGGCGGAACCGGCCGTCGAGGTCGCCCGACCCGGAGAGGGCCCGGCGCACCGCGCTGGTCAGTCGTTCGAAGCCGAGCACGGCGAGGGCGTCGAGCAGGGCCTGGCGGTCGACGAAGTGGCTCCGCGGCGCACCGTGGCTGACCCCGGCCCGCCGCGCCAGGTCACGGAGGGACACCCCGTCGACGCCGTCCTCGCGCAGGACCTGGACGGCCTCGTCGAGCAGCACGGCCCGCAGGTTCCCGTGGTGGAAGGGACGCTCCGGCATGCCACCAGCCTAGCGCGGTACTAGGCATTGCCTATTTTCTAGTCAGTGCCTAGCTTGGGCGCATGACACCTCGACAGCACCTGCTCGTGTTCGGCGCCACCGGACAGACCGGCCAGCACTTCACCCGGCTCGCACTCGACGCCGGACACCGCGTCCGCGCCGTCGTCCGGACACCGTCGAAGCTGGCGGTCCGGCACGACGACCTGCAGGTCGTGCAGGGCTCGGTCACCGACGGCCTCGACCTCGACGCGCTGCTCGACGGCGTGACGGGCGTGGTCGTGATGCTCGGGGACGTCGCCGCGCAGCGCGAGCGACCGGTCAACACCGCGTTCGTCCGCACGCTCGTGCCGGCCATGCGCCGGAGCGGCACCCGGCGGCTGCTGTACCAGGCCGGTGGGCTGAGTGCGCCTCCCGGCAAGCGGCTCGCGCCCGTGCTCCGCCTCGTCCGGTCGACGCTCGCGCGGGAGTACATCGGGCAGCACGCGGACAACGAGTCGGTGATGCGCTACCTCGACGCCGAGGCGCAGGACATCGCCTGGACGGTGCACCGCGCCGGCATCGGCTCGGACGGTCCCTCCAAGGGCGAGCTGCGCCGCTCGGCGCGGTGGATCAGCATCGGCACCTTCCGGGACTGCGCCGCGTACAACCTGCGCACCCTGTTCGACGACACGGCCGTGCACACGTGCGACGGCAGTGCCTACCGACGGTCGCGCTGAGCCCCGTCCCGGTCGGCGCGGTGGTCAGTCGGCGCGGTGGTCAGCCGACGCGTCGGAACAGCGCGATGAACATCGCGTCCGTCCCCACGCGGTGCGGCCAGAGCTGCACGGTGTCGCCGTCCGACACCCGCGGGTCGCGCGCGGCGACGCCCCGGACGATCGACGCCGTGTCGAGCTGTTCGAGCAGGTCGCCGTGCCGCCGCATGAGCGCGTCGACCTGCCCCCGGGTCTCGGCGAGGTGCGGCGAGCAGGTCACGTAGGCGAGCGTCCCGCCCGGCGCGAGGACGCGGACGGCCGCGTCGAGCAGCTCGGACTGCAGGGCCGCGAGCTCCTGGACGTCCTCTGGTGCCTTCCGCCAGCGCGCCTCCGGCCGACGCCGCAGGGCACCGAGCCCGGTGCAGGGCGCGTCGAGCAGGATGCGGTCGAAGGTGAGCCCGGTGCCGTCCCGCCCGTACCGCCGGGCGTCGCCCTCGACGACGCGCACGTGGTCGCCGAACACGCCGAGCGCGTTCCGCACGAGGCCGGCGCGCGCCGGGACGAGTTCGTTCGCGACCAGGGTCGCGCCGCCCTGCTGGGCCTCGGCCGCGAGCAGCGCCGCCTTCCCGCCGGGGCCGGCGCACATGTCGAGCCAGCGCTCCCCCGCGCGCACGGCCGACGAGCGGCTGAGCGCCAGCGCGGCGAGCTGCGAGCCCTCGTCCTGCACGCGCAGGCGTCCGGCGGCGACGCCCGGCACGCGGGCCGGGTCGCCGGAGATGCCCCGGATGCCGACGGGCGACACCGGTGACGCATCGGCTTCCGGCACGGGGTCGACGGTGCGGACGGGAGGCACGGTGCCGGTCGCCCCGTCGGCCTCCGGTTCGTCGTCGGCGGGCACCAGGGCCGCGGGCACGTCGTCCGCACCGGTCGCGTCGGCGAACACGGCGTCGGTGTCGTCGTCCGGGGCGCTGCGCGCGGTGGCCGTGGCGACGTCCTCGTCGGTGGCGAGTCCGGGCAGCGCCGCGAGCTGCACCCGCGGCGCGGCGTTGTCCGCCGCGAGCAGGGCGGCGAGCTCGTCGCGGGAGCGCTCGGCGGCCAGGGCGTCGCGCAGCGCCGAGACGACCCACGTCGGGTGCGACCACCGTGTCGCGAGCAGGGCGTCACCGCCACGTCCCTCGGTGATGAGCGCGTCCCACTCGTCGTCGGTCCGCGCGGCGATCTTCCGCATCACGGCGTTCACGAAGCCGGTCGCCCGGCGGGCGCCGACGTCGCGCGCGAGCTCGACCGTGGCGTCGACCGCGGCGTGCGTCGGGGTCCGCATCGCGAGCAGCTGGTGGGCACCGAGCCGCAGCACGTCGAGCACGTCGGCCTCGATGTTCTCCGCACGGCGGCCGGACGCGAGCGCGATGACGACGTCGTAGCGGCCGAGCATCCGGATCGAGCCGTAGGTCAGCTCGGTCGCGAACCCGGCGTCGCGGGCGGAGAGGCCGGCGCGGCGGATGCGCGTCGGCAGCAGCAGGTTCGCGTACGCGTCGTCGACCTGCACGGCGCGCAGGACGTCGAAGGCGACGCGACGGGCGTTCGCCGGACGGGGGCCGCGGCGGGCTCCCTGGTGCTTCGTCGGCTGGCTCATGCGAGGACCTTCCCGTCCAGTTCGCCGAGGCCCCGGGCCCAGGCGGCGGCGTCCATCGCCTTCTTGCCCGCCGGCTGCACCTCGGAGAGCACCAGCGGGTCGTCCGCGGTCCCGACCAGCAGCCGGCCGCCGTGGAGTGCCAGCGCACCGGGCGCGAGCTGCGGGGCGGGGTCCCCCGTGCCTCCCGTCAGCCGGTTGCTGCGGAGCAGCTTCACGCGGGTCTCGCCGAGGTGGGCGTACGCGCCGGGCTCGGGCGTGACGCCGCGCAGGCGTGCGTGCACGACCGCGGCGGGGGCGTCGAAGTCGATGCGGCCGTCCTCGATGGTGGTCTTCGGCGCCAGGGTCGGCGTCCCCGTCTGCTCGGTCGCCACCGCGGTGCCGGCGGCGATGCCGTCGACGACGCGCGCGACGGTCCCGGCGCCGGACTCGGCCATCGCCGCGAGGACCTCGCCGGAGGTCGCCTCCGGGTCGATGTCGAACGGGTCGGACGCGTACACGGGGCCGGCGTCGAGCTCCTCGACGAGTTGGAACACCGTCGCGGCGGTCCGGGCATCGCCCGCCATGACGGCGCGCTGCACGGGCGCCGCGCCGCGGTACGCGGGGAGGTCGGAGAAGTGCAGGTTCACCCAGCCGAGCCGGGGCGCGTCGAGGGCCGGCCGGCGGAGCAGCGCGCCGTACGCGACGATGACGCCGAGGTCGACGTCGAGGGCGACCAGCTCGGCGGTGACCCCCTCGTCGACCCGGACCGCCTCGATGACCGGCAGGCCGAGCTCCGCCGCGGCCTGCGCCACCGGCGTCGGCGTCAGGACCCGCTTGCGCCCCTGCGGCGTGGGCGGACGGGTGAGGACCGCAGCGATCTCGTGGTCGGACGCCGCGAGGCGACGGAGGGTGGGGACGGCCGCAGCGGGGCTGCCGGCGACGACGAGACGCATGGGGTCCATCGTCCCACGTGCGCACGGTCCGACCGTCCCCGCGCGGGCGGCCGGCACGGACTCGTCGTCAGGACCACTGGTCCCGCAGGGACGGGGGCGTCCTCGTCGCCCCGGAGTCGCGTCGAGCGCGCAGCAGCAGCACGAGCGACTCCGGCGAGTCGACCTCGTGGAGGCGACACGGACCGACGGAACGTGCCCAGTCGGCGGCGAACGCCTCGGCGTCCTCCCGCCGCCGACCGATGCCGGTGGGGACCGCCAGGCAGCGGCTGCGACGGGTGAGCGTCCGAGCCGCCCAGAGCGCGAGCGTGAGCAACGGCGCCCGTCGGAGTCGCGCGCGGTCCCCGCGTCCGGTCTCGAGCAGGAACCGCGGCGTCCGGACCGGACCGAACAGCTCCGCGAGCGCGGTGGTCACCGTTCGGCGGTCTGCGACCGTGCCGCCGACGGCCTCCATGGTGAACGCCACCGGCACTCCGCCGGCCACGGTCGGGGTGACCCTGATGTCGCCGTCCCCGTACGCGGGGACGCGTCCGGCACGGTGCAGGCCGTCCAGCACGACCCGGACGGCACGTCGGTACCCGAGGGCGGTGTCGAGCCGCTGCCGGAGCGCGGTGCCCAACTGGCGCGCGACGGGCCAGGCGACCGCGATCGCGACGACCACGACGGCCACGGTCCCGACGGCGCCGAGGACGGCACCGCCGCGCCACAGTTCCACGAGGACGCGCAGCGACTGGCCCACGACGGCGAGCACGAGCGCCAGGACCGCGCTCATCACAGCGGCCGCGGTGGGCCCGGTGGTGAAGGGAGCCACGTCCGGCTCGCGGAGGACGGTGGCGGTGCTCTCCCGGTCGGCGTACGGTTCACCGATGCGCCAGGCCCGGTGGGTCTGCTCGCGGGGCGGGAGGGCAGCCGCGACGTCGTCGTCGAGTGCCCGGACGGTCTGCCGCCGGTCCTTGCCGACGAGTGCGTCGAGTCGGCGGGCCTGCACGTCGGAGAGTGCGGTCCCGACGCCCCGGACGACCTGGGCGTCGTCCTCGCGGAGGAGTCCCCAGATCTGCTGGTGCTTGCGGTGCATCCGACTGACGTCCGGCGCGGCGAGGAGCGGGACGTCGGCGGGCAGGACCGCGGTGACGGTCCAGTTGTGGGCCACCTTGCGGGGCCAGGCCGGGTCGAGCCGGAGGGTGCGACCGCGGAGCTGCTGCGTGGCGGACGAGGTCGCCACGGCGGTGAGGTCGATCAGGGTGTTCGCCGCGGGGCAGTCCCAGCCCTCTCCGAGCAGTCCGCGCGTCCCGACCACCAGGCGGGTCGTGCCGTCCGTGAGCAGGACCGAGACACCGGCGACGACCGCGGCCGAACCGGTGCCGCCGGTGTCGACCTCGAGGACGTCGGGTCTGTCCGCCGACGGCGAGGCGACCAGCTCGGCGTCGAGCAGGCGTCGCAGGGCGGGCAGGAGGAGGTCGGCGTCGCGGGCGGCGATGCGGAGGTGCTTCGCGGTGACGAGCACGGGCCGGAGTGCGGCGGTGGTCGGGTCGGCGACGACGGTGCCGAACGTCCGGAGCGCACCGGCGCCGCGGCGTCCGCTGCCACGGGCGTTTCCGTGCGTGGCGTGGTCGGTGACGACGACGGCACGGAGGTGGTCCGCGGCGTCCTGTGCGAGTTCGAGTCGGAGGATCTCCGCGACGGCGCCGTCCTTCGCGGACGACGACGCGAGCACGGTGTCCACCGGGTCGCGACCGCGACGCACCCCGCGGTCCGTCAGGGTGAACCCGAAGTCGACGATGGACCGCTTGATGCGCTGCCACTGTTCGGCCCGGTCGGGGTCGGGCAGGAGCCGGTCGAGTGCGTACCGGGCGAGGAGCCGGAGGCGCTGCTCCGCGTCGGGAGCGTTCCGGGCACCGGGGTGCACGAGGGCGAGGAGCGGGTGACCGGGTCGGACCTCGGCGAGCATGCGCGCAGCGGACTCGGCGACCGCGAAGTCGGCGTCGAACGCGCGGGCGAGTCGTGCCTCCGGCGACGCCTGCCCGGGACGTCCTCCGTCGCGCTCGGGGTCGTCGGCCGGCGGTTGCAGGGTGTGCACGAGCCAGTCGGCGCCGTCGGGATCGTCGAACGTCGTGCCCACGAGCGCTTCGAGCCGTTCCTCGTGGTCGCGGAGGAACGCGCGTTCCTCGGCACTGGGTTCGACGAACCAGACGTGGTCGCGGTACGGGGCGAGGTTGCCCTCCTTCACCACGGCCGGGGTGGGGACCTCGTGGTCGACGTCCCCGAGCAGCGCGGTGTAGTTGTCGTGCGCGTCCCGGTCGTCGGTGGACGGCAGGGTCGCGGTCAGTCCGATGAGCAGGGGCTCACGGCCCGACTCCCGAATGCGTGCCGCCAGGTACGCGACGACCAGCGCCCAGTGGTCGAGCAGGTGGTGGCACTCGTCGAGGACGATCGTCTCGACACCGTGCGCGACGAGGCGGTCGACGAGGGCGCGCGCGTTCGGGTGGAGGGCGGCCTCGAGGAGCGCGGGGTCCTCGCGGGCGAGTCGTCGGCGGACGGCACGGGAGCGCCGCGCGATGCCCGTCCGGTACGCCGTCGGGTTCGCGGTCTCGAGGTCGGCGAGCCACACCGCCGCAGCCTGTTCGTCCCGGCCGCCCTCGACGAGTTCGCGGCGCCAGTCCGCGGCGGCGACGTCCGTGAGCGGGTTCCCCGTCTCGAGCACCGAGAGCATCTGGTAGGTCAGCGCGGTCAGGTCCCCGAGGTGCGCGGGGTCCTCGGAGACCGAGACCGACCGGCTGCCGTCGGAGGTGTCGAGGGCGGCCGCCGAGGCGGCCCACTGGGCGCGGATCGTCGCGGTCGGAGCGAGTGCGACGGCGCGCGCCCCGTGCCGTCCGGCGAGCAGGAGACCGAGCAGGGTCTTGCCCGACCCCGGCGGTGCGACCACGTGCACGGGGTCGCCCGGCACGACCGGCACCCGCTCGAGCACGTCCGCCTGGTAGCGCCGCAGCTTCCCCCGGTAGCGCCAGCCCGTGAGCGGACCGCGCCGTTCCCCCGTCGTCACTCCCCGAGTCTCCCACGGGTCGCGCCGGACTCCCCGCGCGGCCCCGGGACACCGCATCCGGTCGGCGGTCGGTCGTCCCACGTGCGCGTTCTGCGGATCGACCGCGAACCGGCTGGGAGCGAGGTGGGTACGGTCGCACCCACCACGATCAGGGAGACCACCATGTCCGATGTCACCACGTCCACCAACCGCTACGCCGGCTCGAGCATCCAGAAGGTCGCGCTCGTCGTCGGCATCGTGTTCCTGCTCGTCGGGATCGCCGGCTTCGTGCCCGGCCTGACCTCCGGGTCGCTCGCGGGCGCCGGCCACGACTCGATGGCGATGCTGCTCGGGATCTTCCAGGTCTCGGTGCTGCACAACATCGTGCACCTGCTGTTCGGTGTCGTCGGGCTGGCGGCCGCCGGTCGCGCCTCCGGGTCGCGCATGTACCTGGTGATCGGCGGGATCGTCTACTTCGTGCTCTGGATCTACGGGCTCTTCACCGCCGGTCACTCCTCCGGTGCGAACTTCGTGCCGCTCAACAACGCCGACAACTGGCTGCACCTCGTGCTCGCCGTCGGCATGGTCGCGCTCGGCATCGTGTTCCCGCGCATCCGGCAGCGCCCGGTCGGCGCCTGACGGCCGAACGAACGACACGACCCCGGGGCGCGCGCTCCGGGGTCGTGGTGTGTCCGGGGCCCGGCCACGGTGCCGGCCGGGCGGGGCGGCCGCCGGCGGTGCGGCCTCCGCGCCGACCTTCCACGACGTGATCGTTGTCGCACGACGTCGAGGACGTCGCACGACGTCGACGACCGGAGTGTGCGCCGCGGGCATCGCCTCGGCGCCGACGCTCCACGACGTGATCGCTGTCGCACGACGTCGATGTCGTCGATCGGCAACGCCCAACCCGAGCAGCGCCCACCCCGGCGCGCCCGCCAGCGTCAGACCTCGGTGAAGGGCTCCGCGTCGTCGAGCCGGGCCCGCAGCGCCGGTGCCGCACGTCGGCGGTTGCCACCGGGCAGCACCCGCCGGGTCGACGACCGGCGGATGACCTCGGCCTTGAGCGTCGCCGCCACCTCGGCGCCGTGTGCGTACGGGAAGCGCACGATCACCCGGACCGAGCCCGGCAGGGCGTCGTCCTCGACGGGCACCGGCCCGAGGACCGGACCGGCGGTGAGCCCCTCGAGCGCCTCGACCGCTGCGGTGACGGCCTGGTCGGTGCCGGTCAGCGTCGCCACCCGGACGGCGGGCGGGAAGTGCAGCTCGCGCCGGTCGGTCAGCTCGTCGTGCGCGGGGCCGTCGAGCCGCCACAGCGCCATCGCCGTCGCGAGCTTGCCGCCGATGCCCACCAGGTAGACCTCGGCGCCCGGTGCGCCCTTCGCCGCGGCGTCGGTCCAGAAGCGCAGGACGTCCTCCTGCACGCGCAGGCCTTCACGCGCGAGCATCTTCTCGCCGTCGAGCAGGAGCACACAGGCGTACCCGCCCGCGACGCTCGGTTCGGCCCCGCGGGTCGCGACCACGACGGACGGCTTCGCGGGGACCTCGTCGAGCGGTCGGGAACCGTCCGCCACGACGATCCGGGTGCCGGGGAAGGCGCGGCCGAGCTCGTCGGCGGTGCGCTGGGCGCCCTGGCCGACCGGCTTCACCGTGCCGTTGCCACAGGTCGGGCACCGGAAGCCCACGGCGAGGGCACCGCAGAACCGGCACTGCGGCGTGGCACCGCGGTGCGGGCTGCCGAGCGGTCCCCCGCACACCCGGCAGTGCGCGCGCTCCCCGCACTCCGCGCAGACCAGGCCGGTGCCGAAGCCCGGGCTCGCCACCTGCACCAGGACCGGGCCGTGCTGGCTCGCCTCGCGGGCAGCCCGCCACGCCGAGCTCGGGATCCGTGCCTGGGCCGCGTAGCCGTCGGCGCCGGTCTGCTGCAGGGTCGGGATCACCTTCGGCGTCTTCGCCCGGTACGGGGTGACCTCCTGCAGCCAGTGCAGTTCGACGAGCCGCTGGACGTCGGTGCTCCGGGCGTGCGACAGGAACAGCAGCGCCGCCCCGGACTGCGCCGCGCGCACCAGGGCGACGTCCCGCGTGTGCACGTACGGCGCCCGGGGCTCGGCGAACGAGGCGTCGCCGTCGTCCCACATCGCGATGAGGCCGAGGGTCGTCGCCGGCGCGTACACGGCGGTGCGGTTGCCGATCGCGACGACCGCGTGCGACCGGGCCTGCAGCAGGGCCTTCGCCCGCTGCCCGTTCGTCTGCTTCGCGTCGAACCGCACGACGCGTTCGGCGGGGAGCACGGCGAGCAGCGCGCGCTCGAGGTCGCCGACGTCACGGAAGTCCGGGACGGCGATGACCGCCGACTCCTCGGCTGCGAGGGCGTGCGCGGCCGCCTGCGCGAGCGTCGCGGCCCACCCGGGCACCCAGACGGGCGCGGACTCCGGACCGAGTGCGACCGGGTGCGGCACCGCGGCGACGGCGGCACGGCCGTGCTCGGCGACGACGCCCTCGAGCACGCCGTCGGTGTACCCGGTGACCGCTGGCGGGGTGACCGCGGGTGGTGTCCACGTGGTGTCGCGGGCGAGCCACGCCTTCTCGGCGCGGACCTGACGGGTCGGGACGGCGAGCCGGAGCACGTCCGAGGCGACCCCGGCGGCGCGGTCGGCCACGGCGCGGGCGAGGGTCCAGATCTCGGGCGCCAGGACCGGCACCGGGGACAGGACCGCCTCGACCTGACTGAGCTCGCCCGGGTACTCACCTTCGCTGACGATCTCGACGACGTACCCGTCGGACATCCGGGCGCCGGTGCGCAGCGGCACCTTCACCCGGACCCCCGCGACGCAGTCGTCCTCGAGCTCGGCCGGCACCCGGTAGTCGAACAGTCGGTCCAACTGCGGGAGCGGCGAGTCGAGGACGACCCGCGCGACGGTGGTCACGCGGTCGCCTCAGACGGCGGCGGTGACGAGCCCTGCTGCGGCGCGGAGTTCCTCGACACGGTCGAGCTGCTCCCAGGTGAACCCGGGGAGCTCGCGACCGAAGTGGCCGTAGGTCGCGGTCTGCGCGTAGCGCGGCTTGAGCAGGTCGAGGTCGCGGATGATCGCGGCGGGACGCAGGTCGAAGACCTGGCGGATCGCTGCCTCGATCGTGGCGTCGTCGACGTGCCCGGTGCCGAAGGTCTCGACGTACAGGCCGACGGGCTTCGCGCGCCCGATGGCGTAGGCGACCTGCACCTCGAGGCGGTCCGCGAGTCCGGCCGCGACGGCGTTCTTCGCGACCCAGCGCAGGGCGTAGGCGGCCGAGCGGTCGACCTTCGACGGGTCCTTGCCGCTGAACGCGCCACCGCCGTGCCGCGAGGCGCCGCCGTAGGTGTCGACGATGACCTTGCGTCCGGTCAGGCCGGCGTCGCCCTGGGGGCCGCCGATCTCGAACCGGCCGGTCGGGTTGACGATGACGTCGACGTGGGACGAGTCGAGGTCGACCAGGTCGAGGACCGGGCGGATGACGTGCTCGGTGATGTCGGCGGTCAGCTGGTCGAGCGTGACGGTCGGGGCGTGCTGCGTGGAGAGCACGACGGTCTCGACGGTCTTCGGCACGACGCCGTCGTAACCGATGGTGACCTGGGTCTTGCCGTCGGGGCGCAGGAAGGGCAGCTCGCCGGACTTGCGGACGGCGGCGAGGCGCTCGGCCAGCCGGTGCGCCAGCCAGATCGCGACCGGCATGTACTCGGGCGTCTCGTTCGTGGCGAAGCCGAACATGATGCCCTGGTCGCCCGCACCCTGGCGGTCGAGCGGGTCGACACCGGCGCCGCTGCGTGAGTCGAGCGACTCGTCGACGCCCTGCGCGATGTCGGGCGACTGCGCGCCGATCGAGACCTCGACGCCGCAGGTACGGCCGTCGAAGGAGACGTCGGACGAGTTGTAGCCGATGCCCGTGATGACGTCACGGACGAGCTTGGGGATCTCGACGTAGCCCGAGGTGGTGACCTCGCCGGCGACGTGCACGAGGCCCGTCGTGACCATCGTCTCGACGGCGACCCGGGCGTTCGGGTCGACCGCGAGCAGCGCGTCGAGGATGCTGTCCGAGATCTGGTCGCAGATCTTGTCGGGGTGCCCCTCGGTCACCGACTCGGACGTGAAGAGGCGCAGCGGAGCGTTGGTCACCGGGATCAGTCGGTGGGCTGCTGCTGCTTGGTGACGGTGAGCTTGTCCTCGTTGATCTCGTGGAGCGCGACGGACAGCGGCTTGTCGTCGATCGTCGAGTCGACGAGCGGGCCCACGTTGTCGAAGAGCGAGCCCTCGTGCAGGTCGGCGTAGTAGTCGTTGATCTGCCGCGCACGCTTCGACGCGAAGATGACCAGCGCGTACTTCGACTCGACCTTGCTGAGCAGGTCGTCGATGGGCGGGTCGATGATGCCCTGGGGGTTGGCCATGGTGTCTCCTGTCGACTGCGGATGTCGTGGGCGAGTGTCCTGCGCGCGGACCGCGAGGGCCCCGGCACGCACGCGCACCCGTGCACCCGTCAGGGCGCAGAGAACAAGTCTACGACCTCGCGTGCCGCCGTGCTGACATCCGAGTTCACGATCCGCACGTCGAACTCGTCCTGCGCGGCCAGTTCGACCTTCGCGGTCTCGAGACGGCGGGCCTGTTCCTCGGCCGACTCGGTCCCCCGGCCGATGAGCCGACGCACGAGTTCGTCCCAGGTGGGAGGCAGCAGGAACACCAGGACGGCCTCGGGCATCGCGTCGCGGACCTGTCGCGCGCCCTGCAGGTCGATCTCGAGCATGACCTTCTCGCCGGCGTCGAGCGCGCGGTCGATCGGCGGCCGCGGGGTGCCGTAGCGGTACGAGTTGTGCACCGTGGCCCACTCGAGCAGCTCGCGGTCGCGGATCATCCGGTCGAACTCGTCGTCGTCGACGAAGTAGTAGTGCACCCCGTCGACCTCGCCGGGGCGCGGCTTCCGGGTGGTCGCGGACACGCTCAGCTCGACGTCCGGGTACTGCTCACGGATGTGGGCACTGACCGTGCCCTTGCCGACGGCGGTCGGTCCGGCGAGCACGACGAGCTTCGACGCACCGCGCCGGCGCCCGCGTGCGGCGAGCCAGTCCGCCAGGGCGGTGCGCTGCCGGGAGCCGAGGCCGCCCAGGCGCTTCGACGGCGCGATGCGCAGCTCCCCCATGACCGCCTCGGCGCGCGCCGGCCCGATGCCGGACAGGCTCGTCAGCAGGTCGCGGACCCGCAGCGAGCGTTCCGCCGAGGTCGACTCGACGAGCTCGTCGGCCCACGCGGACCGGGCGACCTCGAGGGCGGAGCGCTCCCCCGACGCGATCGCGGCCTTCACCGCTGCCCGGGCGCGTCGCGCCGCCACCGCGGCCTGCGCGGCGGCGGCCCGGTCGACCTCGGGCGGGTTGCGGTGGGCGGGCTTGTCGTCGCGGTCCGACGTCATGCGACTGCCCCCAGTGCGGCCTCGATCCGGTCGGCGCGGTCGGCGACGAGGGCGGCGACGCCCTCGGGGCCGCCGGTGAGCAGCCCGCGGGACTCGCTCACGAGCACCTGCTCGGCGCGGGCGCCGTACAGCGCGCGGAGGTCCTCGATCCGCGCACCCTGGGCACCGAAGCCCGGAGCGAGCACCGGCGCGGAGCCGATGGCGTCCGCGTCGATGCCGAAGTCGTCGAGGTGAAGGGTCGCGCCGAGCACGAGCCCGACGTCCCCGAGGGCGTGGTCGCCCGCGGTCCGGTTGTCGTCTGCCACGTCCAAGACGATACCGGCAGCCACGCTGCGGCCCGCGCGCGGCCCCTCGGCGAGCACGGCGGTCTGCAGCACCCGGGCCTCGGGGTTGCTCGTCGCGGCGAGGACGAAGACGCCCGCACCGTTCCGGCGTGCCACGGCCACCGTGCCGGCGAGCGAGCCGTAGCCGAGGTAGGGCGACACCGTCATCGCGTCGGCCGCGAACGGCCCGTCGCGGTCGAGCCACGCGAGCGCGTAGTCGTCACCGGTGGTCCCGATGTCGCCCCGCTTCACGTCGGCGACGACCAGGAGGCCCGCATCGCGTGCCCGACGGATCGTCGCGTCGAGCGCGCGGTACCCCGCCACCCCCGCAGCCTCGAAGAACGCGACCTGCGGCTTCACGATCGCCGCGCGGCCGGCGGCCGCGTCGACCAGGGCCGCACCGAACGCGGTGAGGCCCTGCTCGTCGCGGCCGAGCCCCCACGCCGCCAGGGTGGCGGCGTGGGGGTCGATGCCGACGCAGAGGGGTGAACGCGACCCGATGGCGGCCGCGAGCCGGTCGCCGAAGGAGGCCGGGCCTCCCACGCGGGTGGTCACGCTCACCAGGTCGCGCGCTCGAGCGCGTAGTCCTGCAGGCTGCGGACGTTGAGCGGCGAGCCGATCGTCTCGATCGCCGCGACGGCCGCACCGATCTGCGCGATCGTCGTGAACAGCGGCTTGTCCGCCGCGACCGTGGCCGCACGGATCTCGTACCCGTCCGCACGACCGGCGGCACCCGACGGCGTGTTGATGACGATGTCGACCTCACCCGTGGCGAGCAGGTCGACGACGCTCTCGCCGCCCTGGCTGTACTTGCCGACGATCCCGACCTCGATGCCGTTGCGGCGGAGGATCTCCGCCGTGCCCTCGGTCGCGATGATCGTGAAGCCGAGCTGCTGCAGGCGGTGCACCGGCAGCACGATCGCGCGCTTGTCGGTGTCGGCGACGCTCACGAAGACCGTGCCGCTGGTCGGCAGGCCGCCGTACGCGGCGTCCTGCGACTTGAGGAACGCCCGCGGGAAGTCGCGGTCGATGCCCATGACCTCACCGGTGGAGCGCATCTCGGGGCTGAGCACCGAGTCGACGACCTGTCCCTCGCGGGTGCGGAAGCGACGGAAGGGCAGCACGGCCTCCTTCACGGCGACCGGCGACTGGGCGGGCACGAAGGCGCCGTCGCGCTCGGGCAGCATGCCCTCGGCGACGAGCTCGGCGACCGTGGAGCCGGTCATGATGCGGGACGCGGCCTTCGCCAGCGGGATGCCGAGCGCCTTCGAGACGAAGGGCACCGTGCGGCTGGCGCGCGGGTTCGCCTCGAGGACGTAGAGCACGCCGGCGCCGATGGCGAACTGGACGTTGAGCAGGCCCTGCACGCCGATGCCGCGGGCGATCTTCTCGGTCGCGTCGACGACGCCCTGGATCTCCGCGCGGCCGAGGCCGACCGGGGGCAGGGTGCAGGCCGAGTCGCCGGAGTGGATGCCGGCCTCTTCGAGGTGCTCCATGATGCCGCCGATGTAGAGCCGCTCACCGTCGAAGAGCGCGTCGACGTCGATCTCCACGGCGTCGTCGAGGAACCGGTCGACCAGCAGCGGGAGCTCCGGGCCGATGATCGCCTGGTCGGCCATCCGGTCGAAGTAGTCCGCGAGCGAGGCCGTGTCGTACAGGATCTCCATGCCGCGGCCGCCGAGCACGAACGACGGGCGGACGAGGACGGGGTAGCCGATCTCCTCGGCCACCGTGGTCGCGCTCGCCAGGTCGTGGGCCGTGCCGTTCCGCGGGGCGAGCAGACCGGCCGCGTCGAGGATGGCGGAGAACTGTCCGCGCTCCTCGGCCGAGTCGATGGCGCTCGGGCTGGTGCCGAGGATCGGGATGCCCGCGGCCTCGAGCGGCTTCGCCAGGCCCAGCGCGGTCTGGCCGCCGAGCTGCACGACCACGCCCACGAGCTCGCCGGACGCCGCCTCGGCCTCGATGACCTCGAGGACGTCCTCGGCGGTCAGCGGCTCGAAGTACAGGCGGTCCGAGGTGTCGTAGTCGGTCGACACGGTCTCGGGGTTGCAGTTGATCATGATCGTCTCGAACCCGGCGGCGCTCAGCGCGAACGACGCGTGCACGCACGAGTAGTCGAACTCGACGCCCTGCCCGATGCGGTTCGGGCCGGAGCCGAGGATGACGACCTTCTTGCGGTCGCTCGGGGCGACCTCGGTCTCGGTGTCGTACGACGAGTAGTGGTACGGCGTCAGGGCCGGGAACTCGCCGGCGCAGGTGTCGACGGTCTTGAAGACGGGCCGGATGCCCTGTTCGTGTCGGGTCGCCCGGACCTCGGCCTCCGTCGAGCCGCGCAGCGACGCGATCTGGACGTCGCTGAAGCCGTGCTCCTTCGCCCAGCGCAGGGTGTCCGCGTCGAGGGTCTCGGCGGCACGGATCTCGTCGGCGACCTCGTTGATGAGCACGATCTGGTCGATGAACCAGGGATCGATCTTCGTGGCCTCGAAGACCTCGTCCGCGGTGGCACCCGCCACCAGGGCCTGCTGCACCGTGACGATGCGGCCGTCGGTCGGCACCTGGGCCTTCGTCAGCAGGGCGTCCTTGTCGAGCTCCGCCGCCGGGGTGTCCCAGTGGAAGCTCGACCCGCGCTTCTCGAGCGAGCGCAGCGACTTCTGCAGTGCGGTGGCGTAGTTCCGGCCGATGGCCATCGCCTCGCCGACGCTCTTCATCGTCGTGGTCAGCGTGGCGTCGGCGGCCGGGAACTTCTCGAACGCGAACCGCGGGGTCTTCACGACCACGTAGTCGAGCGTCGGCTCGAAGCTCGCCGGGGTGACGCGGGTGATGTCGTTCTCGATCTCGTCCAGGCGGTAGCCGATGGCGAGCTTCGCGGCGATCTTCGCGATCGGGAAGCCCGTGGCCTTCGACGCGAGGGCCGACGAGCGGGACACGCGGGGGTTCATCTCGATGACGATGACGCGGCCGTTCGACGGGTCGACGGCGAACTGGATGTTGCAGCCACCGGTGTCGACGCCGACGCGACGGATGATGTCGATGCCGATGTTCCGCATGTTCTGGTACTCGCGGTCGGTCAGGGTCAGCGCGGGGGCGACCGTGATCGAGTCACCGGTGTGCACGCCGACCGGGTCGACGTTCTCGATGGAGCAGATGACGACGGTGTTGTCGTAGTTGTCGCGCATCAGCTCGAGCTCGTACTCCTTCCAGCCGAGGATGGACTCCTCGAGCAGGACCTCGGTCGTCGGGCTGGACTGCAGCCCGTCGCCGACGAAGCGGACGAGTTCTTCCTCGTTGTAGGCGAAGCCCGAGCCGAGGCCGCCCATGGTGAAGGACGGGCGGACGACCAGCGGGTACCCGAGGTCCTCCGCGAACTCCTTCGCTTCTTCCAGCGTGTGCGCGATGTGGCTGCGGGCGACGTCGGCGCCGGACTCGAGCACGAGCTCCTTGAAGAGCTGGCGGTCCTCGCCGCGCTGGATCGCCTCGACCTTGGCGCCGATGAGCTCGACGCCGTGCTTGGCCAGGATGCCGGCCTCGTCGAGCGCGATGGCCGCGTTCAGGGCGGTCTGCCCGCCGAGGGTCGGCAGGACGGCGTCCGGCTTCTCGATGCGGATGATCTCCTCGAGCGACGCGTTCGTGATCGGCTCGATGTACGTCGCGTCCGCGAAGTCGGGGTCGGTCATGATCGTCGCCGGGTTCGGGTTGACCAGGATGACCCGGACGCCCTCGGCCCGGAGGACACGGCAGGCCTGGGTGCCGGAGTAGTCGAACTCGGCGGCCTGCCCGATGACGATCGGGCCGGAACCGATGACCAGGACGGAGTTGATGTCTGCGCGCTTCGGCATCAGTTGGCTTCCTTCGTGACGTCTGCTGCAGGGGTGGTCGCGGTGGCGGTGGCCGGGTCGAGCGGCTGCCCGTCGCGACGCTCGCGCACCATGTCCGCGAACCGGTCGAAGAGGTACATGCTGTCGTGCGGTCCGGCGGCGGCCTCGGGGTGGTACTGCACGCTGAACGCTGGCACGTCGAGCGCGCGGAGGCCCTCGACGACGTTGTCGTTGAGCGAGTAGTGCGAGACCTCGACGCGGCCGAAACCGGCCGGCGACTCGAGGACCTCGCCGAGGGGCGCGTCCACCGCGAAGCCGTGGTTCTGGCTCGTGATCTCGACCTTGCCCGTCGTGGTGTCGAGCACCGGCTGGTTGATGCCGCGGTGGCCGAAGGGCAGCTTGTACGTGCCGAAGCCGAGGGCACGGCCGAGCAGCTGGTTGCCGAAGCAGATGCCGAAGAACGGACGGCCGCTCCGCAGCGACTCCTGCAGCAGCTCCACCTGCGCGTCGCTCGCGGCGGGGTCGCCGGGGCCGTTCGAGTAGAACAGGGCGTCCGGCGCCAGGGCCTCCAGCGACTCGGCGGAGATGTCCTGCGGCACCACGTGCACCTCGAAGCCGCGGGCGGCGAGGTACCGGGTGGTCGAGGCCTTCACGCCGAGGTCGAGCACGGCCAGGGTGCCGATCTGCTCGCCGACGGCCGGGACGACGTAGGTCTCGGGGGTCGACACGACCGACGAGAAGCTCGCCCCGGCCATGCCGGCCTGGTCACGCACGAGCTGCTCCTGCTCGGAGGCCGGCAGTGCCGCGTCCGCACCGCTGAACACGCCGCCCTTCATGGCGCCGGCGTCGCGGATGCGCCGGGTGAGGGCACGGGTGTCGATGCCGGAGATGCCGACGATGCCGTCGCGCACCAGGTGGTCGTCGAGCGTGGCGTTCGCGCGGTGGTTCGACACCACGCGGCTGGGGTCGCGCACCACGTACCCGGCGACCCAGATGCGACGGGACTCGGGGTCCTCGTCGTTCACCCCGGTGTTGCCGATGTGCGGTGCGGTCTGCACCACGATCTGCCCGGCGTAGGAGGGGTCGGTCAGCGTCTCCTGGTACCCGGTCATGCCGGTCGCGAAGACCACCTCGCCGAGCGTGCGCCCACGGGCGCCGTAGGCCCAGCCGTCGTACCGGGTGCCGTCTTCGAGGACCAGTACGGCCCGTTCGCGTGTCATGAGTTAGTCCCTTCGCCCGCGGTCTGCGGGGGTTCGTGCTTCGTCGACAGTCCCTGCATGGCGACGAGCGCTGCTGCGTCGCCCTCCGGGAACCGGAAGTAGGTGTCGAGGTCCGACGCGCCCGCGGCGCCGGTCGCCGTCCATCGCAGACGGACCAGTCCCCCGGGCTCGACCACGCGGTCGATCGCCCACGTCGCGCGGTCCGCACCGCGGACCGCCGCCGCCGCGATCCACCGATCCGGGGTGCCGGCGTGGTGGAGCACCACACCGGTGTCGTGGACGGTGACCCCGCCGCGGCCGCGGAACCCGAGCCCGCCGGCCGTCATCCGCTCGAGCGGCTGGTCGGCGCGGGTCGTCGCGACGGTGAAGCCGTCCCACGACCCGGCCGCCGGTCCGACGTCGGTCGGCACCGGGACGGGAGGCACGGCCTCCGTCTGCTTCCTCGCCCGCGTCCGCCAGGTGCGCGCCATGGCGACGAACAGTGCGGCGACGAGGACGAGGACGATCCCGCCGACGAGCCAGCGCAGGGCGTCGGCGCTCATGCGGACACCTCGCTCATGCGCGCGCCTCCGCCCGGACGGCCCTGGCGTGCGCGGCGACCGTCTCGGCGTCGACGAGTGCGCCGTCGAGCACGGTGGCCGCACCGTGGTGGAACGTCGCGACGACGCGACCCGGCAGCCGCATGCCCAGGTACGGGGAGTTCCGGGACTGGCCGGCGAGGTCGTCGACCGAGAAGTCGCGGACCGCCGACGGGTCGTAGAGCGTGAGCTCGGCCGGCGCGCCCTCGGCGATCCGCTGCCCGTGGCCCTCGACCTGCCCGATCCGCGCCGGTGCCTCGGACAGCACCCGGGCGACGTCGGCCCAGTCGAGCTGCCCGCTGTCGACCACGGCGGCCTGCACGACGCTGAGCGCCGACTCGAGCCCGACCATGCCGTTCGCCGCCGCGGGCCACTCGCAGCACTTCGCCTCGGCGGTGTGCGGCGCGTGGTCGGTCGCGACGATGTCGATGGTGCCGTCGGCCAGGGCGGCCCGGAGCGCGTCGACGTCCTCGCGCGACCGCAGCGGCGGGTTCACCTTGTAGCGGGCGTCGTACCCGGCGGCGCCGTCGTGCCCGGCGATGAGGTCCTCGGTGAGCACCAGGTGGTGCGGCGTGACCTCGGCCGTGACGGCGATGCCGCGGGACTTCGCCCAGCGGATCACCTCGACGCTGCCGGCGGTGGAGACGTGGCAGACGTGCAGGCGGGCACCGACGTGGTCGGCGAGCAGGACGTCGCGGGCGATGATCGCCTCCTCCGCGACGGCGGGCCAGCCGGCGAGGCCGAGCTCCGACGACAGCCGACCCTCGTTCATCTGCGCGCCGATGGTCAGCCGCGGTTCCTGCGCGTGCTGCGCGAGGACGCCGCCGAAGCCCTTGATGTACTCGAGCGCACGGCGCATGAGCAGCGGGTCGGCCACGCAGGAGCCGTCGTCCGAGAAGACCCGGACCCTGGCCCGGCTCGTCGCCATCGCCCCGATCTCGGACAGGTGCGTGCCCTGCAGCCCCTGCGAGACGGCACCGATCGGTCGGACGGTGACGTAGCCGGCGTCGTCCCCGAGGGCCTGCACCTGCTCCACCACACCGGCGGTGTCCGCCACGGGGTTCGAGTTCGCCATCGCGTTCACGGCGGTGAAGCCACCAGCGGCCGCGGCGCGCGAGCCGGTGAGGACCGTCTCGGACTCCTCGTGCCCGGGCTCGCGCAGGTGGGTGTGCAGGTCGACGAGACCGGGCAGGGCGACGAGTCCGTCGGCGTCCACGACGGTGGCGCCGGACGCGTCGAGCCCGGACCCGACCGCGGTGATGCGTGCTCCCTGCAGTCGGATGTCGGCACGCGTGCCGTCGACCAGCTGCGCGCCGCGGATGAGGTGGGCGGTCATGCGGTGGTCTCCTTCGAGGGTGCGGCGTTCGTGGTGTCGGAACCGGTGAGCGCGAGGTAGAGCACGGCCATCCGCACGCTCACGCCGTTCGCGACCTGTTCGACCACGGTCGAGCGGGGGTCGTCGGCGGCGACGCCGGCGATCTCGAGCCCGCGGTTCATCGGACCGGGGTGCATGATCAGCGTGCGCTCGGACAGCCGGGCGGCGCGTGCGGCGGTCAGGCCGAAGTGCCGGGTGTACTCGCGCTCGTTCGGGAAGAAGGCGTCGTGCATGCGCTCCTGCTGGATCCGGAGGGTCATCACGACGTCCGGGTCCTCGGCGAGGGCGGCGTCGAGGTCGTGGTGCACGGCGGCACCGAACGGACGCTCCACCGCGGGCAGCAGCGTCGGCGGGGCGACGAAGGTGACCTCGGCGCCGAGCGTGCGGAGGAGCCAGGCGTTGCTCCTGGCCACGCGGCTGTGCAGGACGTCGCCGACGATCGCGACGCGGACCCCGTCGAGCCCCTGGCCCCGGCTCGCGTCCCCGTGCAGGCGGCGCCGCATCGTGAACGCGTCGAGCAGCGCCTGCGTCGGGTGCTCGTGCGTGCCGTCGCCGGCGTTCACCACCGGCACGTCGATCCAGTCGGCGTCGGCGAGCACCCGCGGGGCACCGGACGCGCCGTGCCGCATGACGATGCCGTCGATGCCCATCGCGCCGAGGGTCTGCACGGTGTCCTTGAGCGACTCGCCCTTCGAGACGCTCGACCCCTTCGCGGCGAAGTTGATGACGTCGGCGGAGAGGCGCTTCGCGGCGGCCTCGAAGGAGATCCGGGTGCGCGTCGAGTCCTCGAAGAACAGGTTGACGACGGTCTTGCCGCGGAGCGCGGGGAGCTTCCGGACCTCGCGCTGGTTGACCTCCGCCATCTCCTCGGCGACGTCGAGGATGTGCACGGCCTGGTCGCGGCTCAGGTCCGCGGTGGAGAGCAGGTGTCGCATCACGCCGCCCCCTGCTCGATGACGACCTCGTCGGCGCCGTCGGTCTCGGTCAGGCGGAGCGTGACGCGCTCGTCGGACGCGGTCGGCAGGTTCTTGCCGACGTGGTCGGCGCGGATCGGCAGCTCGCGGTGCCCGCGGTCGACGAGCACGGCGAGCCGGACGGCGCGCGGCCGGCCGATGCCCTGCAGGGCGTCGAGCGCGGCACGCACCGTGCGGCCGGAGTAGAGCACGTCGTCGACGAGCACGACGACCTTGCCGTCGATCCCGCTCGTCGGGATGGTGGTCCGGTGCGGCGCGCGGCCGATGCCGTGGCCGAGGTCGTCCCGGTGCATCGTGACGTCGAGGGTGCCGAGGCGCTGGTCGCGCTCCGCCGCCCACTCGGGCTCGATGTCGGCCAGGACCGACGCCAGACGGTCGGCGAGGACCGCACCCCGGGTCGGGATGCCGAGGAGCACGAGGTCCGAGGCACCGTGGTTGGCCTCGAGGATCTCGTGTGCGATGCGTGTCAGGGCACGCGTGATGTCGGGTTGCTGCAGGACCGTTCTGGTACCCACGTCGACCCCCTTCCCCGCCTCACAGGACGGCATTAAAGGATGCTGACGTGGTCAACCCTAGCGGGACCCGGCGTCCCCTGCGACCGTCCGACCGGACGGTGCACGACCGCCGGAGACAGCTCCGAGCACGCCGTTGACGAACCCGGCGGAGTCGTCCGTCGACAGCGACTGCGCGAGTTCGACCGCCTCGGCGATCGCGACGGCGTCGGGCACCTCCGGGTTGAACCGGAGCTCCCAGACGCCCATGCGCAGGATGCAGCGGTCGAGCACCGGCATGCGCGCGATCGACCAGCCCTGGGCGTGGTCGACGATGACGGCGTCGATCTCGTGACGGGCCTCGTCGACGCCCGTCACGATCTGGCGCGCGTAGTCCCAGCTCGAGGCGCGCTCGGGCTGGTCAAGGTGGCGGACGGTCTCCGTGGCGAGGACGTCCGCGATGGGCAGCTCACGCACCTCGGCCACGTAGAGCATGTCGAGGGCGCGCTTGCGGGCCTTCGAACGAGCACTCATGTGGTCGGCGCCTAGGAGTTGACGCGGCCGAGGAAGCTGCCGTCGCGCGTGTCGATCTTCACCGTGGTGCCGGACTCCAGGTACAGCGGCACCTGGATGCGGTGACCGGTCGCGATGATGGTCGCGTCCTTCGTGCCACCGGAGGAGCGGTCGCCCTGCAGGCCCGGCTCGGTCTCGACCTCGGTCGTGATCGACGTCGGGAGCTCGACGTACAGCGGGTTGCCCTCGTTCATCGCGATGGTGACCATCGCGGACTCGAGCAGGTAGTTCTTCGCGTCGCCGACGACCGTCGCCGAGACCGGGATCTGGTCGTAGGTGTCGGTGTCCATGAACACGTAGGAGTCGCCGTCCTCGTAGAGGAACTGGTAGTCGCGGCGGTCCACGGTCGCGGTGTCGATCTTCGCGCCGGCGTTGAACGTGCGGTCGACGACCTTGCCGGAGACGACGTTCTTGAGCTTCGTGCGGACGAACGCGCCGCCCTTGCCGGGCTTGACGTGCTGGAACTCCACGACCGACCACAGCTGGCCGTCGATGATGAGAACGGCGCCGTTCTTGATGTCAGTGGTACTGGCCATGAGTCTTCGGTGTCCCGTTCGATCGTGTTGTGGAAGGTCTTCGGGCGCTGGGCCCCGGACGAGTGTACCGGACGCCCGCCCGCCGCCCGTGGCGTCGTCAGCGTCGTCGTCGGGCGCGCCACGAGTCGACCGCCGCCCAGCCGAGCAGCACGACGGCCGCTCCCCCGAGCAACGCACCGGCCGCCCCGGTCGACAGGGCGGCGGTCGGGCGGGCCGGGAGCGCCAGGTACACGATCGCCAGGATGCCCGCTCCCGCCCCGAGCAGCACGAGCAGGACGCGCCGGATCAGCCCGCTCACCGTCTCGCGGTCGCGGCTGTCGGCGAACAGCCGGATGTTCACGGTGAACTTCCCGGTCTCGATCGCCTCGCCGATGCGGTCGATGCGGCGCGGCAGCCGACGTGCCGCCGACACGACGCCGATGAGCTCCTTCGCCGCGAGGTCGCGCAGCTTCCCCGGACGCAGTTGATCGGTGAACTGCTGGCGGGCGAGCCCCCGCGACTCCTCGAGCAGGTCGAACGACGGTGCGAGCGTGCGGAGCGTCCCCTCGAAGATCGCCAGTGCGCGGGCCGCCGCGACGAAGTCCGCCGGGGCCTTCAGCCGGTAGCGCCCGAACACCTCGACCGCGTCGTCGACCGTCTCGACGCCGATCCGCGCGCCGGGGCCGAGCTCGTCGGCCACGAAGCGTGCGATGTCGCGTCGGAAGTCGGGCTCGTCGTGCGCGTCGCGCACCGGCGCCATCCGCAGGACCGCGTCGGCGATCCGCGTCGTGTCGTCCTGCAGGTAGGCGACCAACAGGTCCTGCACCGTGTCCCGGAGACCGGGGTCGAGCCTCCCGACCGAGCCGAAGTCGATCAACGCGGGCCGCCCGTCGGGCAGCACCAGGACGTTCCCCGGGTGCAGGTCGGCGTGGTAGACGCCGTCGAAGACGACCTGCCGGAGGAAGGCGCGGAGGATCGCGCGCATCGGCGCGTCGAGGTCGCGGTCCGCGCGCTCGGCGCGGATCGCGCTGAGCGTGTCGCCCTCCAGGAACTCCATGACGAGCACGCGTCGGCCGGACAGGTCGGGGTACGGGTCCGGGAACCGGACCTCGTCGGGGCGGGCGCTGCGGGCCTGGGCTGCGCGGAGCGCGGTGAGGTTCCGCAGCTCCGACACGAAGTCGACCTGCCGGACGAGGTCGTCGGCGTACTGCTGCGCGACCTCCTGCACGCCGACCTGCCGCGCCTCGGACGACCACCGGGCCATGAACCGGACCACCCGAAGGGCGATGTCGACGTCCCGCCGCACCGCGGCGTCGATGCCGGGTCGCTGGACCTTGACCGCGACCGCGGTGCCGTCCTGCAACCGGGCCCGGTGCACCTGGGCGATCGACGCGGCGGCGACCGGCACCGGGTCGAAGGCCGCGAAGACCTGGTCGACCGGGGCGCCCAGTTCCCGCTCGAGCAGCGCGCGCACCTCGTCGACGGGGGCCGCCGTGACGTTGCGCTGCAGGTGCGCGAGCCCCTCGGTCCACTCCTCCGGCAGCAGGTCGTCGCGGGTCGACAGCAGCTGCCCCATCTTCACGAACCCTCCGCCGGCCTCCTCGAGCGCCCGGCGCAGGTGCTCGGCCTGGCCCGCACGCAGCGCGGACGTCGCGGGGTCGTGCGAGAAGTCGAGCCGGCGGAAGGGCAGCAGGTGGTGCCGCCGGGCGATCGCGAGCAGTTCGGTGAAGCGACGGCCACGGGCGCGCAGCGTGCCGGAGTCGGTGTCGCGCGGTGCGGAGAGGTCGCTCAGACGGGGTGGGGTGGGCACGCCTGCCACTCTGCTCCCCGGGGCTGTGGCGGAGCTTTCCGCGCCGTGCGGGTGACGCCGGTCGCTCCGTCCTCCACAGACCGGAGGCACGGGCCGGCTCTCCACAGGTCGGGCACCGCGCGCCCCCGGGTCGCGTCGGCCGGGTCAGACTCGGCGCATGGAGACAGCACTGGTCGCGGCGTGCATCGCCGCCGGAGCGGCGATCGTCGCTGCGATCGTCAGTTGGTTCGGGGCGTTCCAGAACCGTCGGACGGCCGATCGTGACCACGCGTGGCGTCGCTTCACGTGGGCGGTCTCGCCGCACCACGACCGGAGAACACACAACATCTCGACAGCTGTGCTCCGCGAGCTGGAGTCCGTAGCGTGGTGGTCGAAGCAAGACCGTCGGCTCGCCGGCCGAGCACTCCGGAGACGAGCGATGTCCGACCGGCCGGACTCCGACGACCAGACGCAGCAGGAAGGACCACGGTGATGTCGATCTTGCGCCCCCTCCCGGATGCACCCGACCTCGACGACGACGACGAGGTCCTCTTCGCGTGGGACAACGGTGCCACCCTCGACGAATGGCGCGAAGCACGACGCACCGGCGTGGTGACCGTCTCGATGCGCGTGAAGTGGTGGTGGCGCCGCACCCGCCGCGTCCTGCGCTGAGCCGTCCGACCGGCTAGACCCCGACCTCCTGGTAGGCGGTGAAGAGCAGGTGGTCCTCGGGGCCCTCGAGGGTTGTCGGCTTCCCGACGCCGTCCAGGATGATGAAGCGCAGCATGCCGGCGCGAGCCTTCTTGTCCCGACGCATCGTCGCGAGCAGCCCCTCCCACCGGCCGAGGCCGTAGGTCGTCGGCAGTTCGAGCGACTCGAGGATCGTCCGGTGGCGGTCGACGGTCGCGTCGTCCAGGTGCCCGGTCAGGCGGGCGAGTTCCGCAGCGAAGACCATGCCGACCGAGACCGCCGCACCGTGGCGCCACTGGTAGCGCTCGGCGTGCTCGATCGCGTGCCCGAGGGTGTGGCCGTAGTTCAGGACCTCGCGGCGCCCCTGCTCGGTGAAGTCGTCGGTCACGACCTCGGCCTTCAGGGCGATGGCCAGCTCGACGACCCGCCGGAACTCGGGTGTGGTCGGGTCCGTCACCCGAGCGACGTCGGCCTCGACGATGTCCAGGATCTCCGGGACGGCGATGAAGCCGGCCTTCACGATCTCGGCGAAGCCCGTCAGGATCTCGTTGCGGGGCAGCGTCCGGACGAGGTCGAGGTCGACGACCACGGCACGCGGTGCCGAGAACGCCCCGACGAGGTTCTTGCCCTCGTTCGTGTTGATCCCGGTCTTGCCGCCGACGCTCGCGTCGACCATGCCGAGCACGCTCGTCGGGACCCCCACGTACGGCACGCCGCGCAACCATGTGGCCGCGACGAACCCCGCGAGGTCGGTGACCGCGCCGCCGCCGAGCCCGATGACGGCGTCGGTGCGGGTGAAGTCGGACTGGCCCATGATCTGCCAGCAGAAGGCGGCGACCTCGACGCGCTTGGCGCCTTCGGCGTCCGGCACCTCGGCGATGAGCGCGTCGAGCCCGGCACCGACCAGGAGCTCACGCAGCTCGTTCGCCCGTGCGCCGAGCGTCGGTGCGTGGACGATGAGGACCTTCGCGACCCGGGGTCCCAGGATCGCGGGCAGCGCGCCGAGCAGGCCGGCACCGACGGCCACGGTGTAGCCGTCCGCACCGCCGACGCGGATCTCGGTGGTCCCTGCGGGCAGGATCGGGTCGGTCACGGTGCTCCTTCGGTGGTGGGGTCGGCGCTCACGCCGGAGGCGGCGCTGCCGCGGTCGTCCCGGCGTCCGTCGCCGCGCAACCAGGCGACGACCTCGTCGACGACGCGGGACATCGGACGCCGCGAGGTGTCGACGACCACGTGCGCGAGCTCGGCGTACGTCGCGGCGCGTTCGTCCATGATCGTCTGCCAGGCGTCGATCCCGCCGGACGCCAGGAGCGGTCGGTCGGAGCCGGCGATGCGGTCGGCGACGGCCTCGGGTGAGACGGTGAGCAGGACGATGCGCGCGCCGACGAGTGCTGAGCGGGTGTCCGCGTGGGTGACGGCTCCCCCGCCGACGGCGATGACGCCGCCGGTGCGGAGCGCGACCCGGACGGCCTCGGCCTCGAGGGCACGGAACGCCGGCTCGCCCTGCTCCGCGAAGATGCCCGGGATCGGGCCGTGCTCGCGGACGATCACGCGGTCGGTGTCGGTGAACGGCACGCCGAGCGCCTTCGCGACGCGCTTGCCGACGCTGGACTTGCCGGCCCCCATCGGACCGATGACGACGACGGGTGCACCGCCGCCGGCAGCGGCACCCGTGCCGGGCGCGGCGCCGTCCGTGGTCACTGGGCGTCGGCCGGTGCCGCCGGCTCCGTCCGACGGGTGCGCAGCGTCTCCGGGATCGAGGCGAGGTACGCGTCGAGGTTGCGCTTCGTCTCGACGACGTTGTCGCCGCCGAACTTCTCGAGCACGGCGTCGGCGAGCACGAGCGCGACCATGGCCTCGGCGACGACGCCGGCGGCCGGGACGGCGCAGACGTCGGACCGCTGGTGGTGCGCGGAGGCCTCCTCGCCGGAGGCGACGTCGATGGTGTGCAGTGCGTGCGGCACCGTGGCGATCGGCTTCATGCCCGCGCGGACGCGCAGCACGGTCCCCGTGGACATGCCGCCCTCGGTGCCGCCGGCGCGGTCGGTCGTGCGGTGGATCTCGCCGTCCTCGCGGTACAGCTCGTCGTGCGCGGCCGATCCGCGGCGGCCGGCGGTCGCGAAGCCGTCGCCGACCTCGACGCCCTTGATGGCCTGGATGCCCATGATCGCGGCGGCGAGGCGCGCGTCGAGCCGGCGGTCCCACTGCACGTGCGAGCCGAGTCCCGGCGGGACGCCGTAGAACAGGACCTCGACGACACCGCCGAGGGTGTCGCCGTCCTTCTTCGCGGCCTCGACCTCGGTCACCATGCGGGCGGAGGTCTCCGCGTCGAAGCACCGCAGCTGGTCGTCGTCGAGGCGGTCGACGTCGTCGGGGAGCGGCAGCTCGGTGCCGTCCGGCACGCGGACTGTCCCGACCTGCAGCGTGTGCGCGACGGACCGCATGCCGAGCTCGGCCAGGAACGCCTTCGCGACGGCGCCGAGCGCGACCCGGGCCGCGGTCTCGCGGGCGCTCGCGCGCTCGAGGATCGGGCGGGCCTCGTCGAAGCGGTACTTCTGCATGCCCACCAGGTCGGCGTGCCCGGGCCGCGGACGGGTCAGGGGCGCGCTGCGGCCGCGGGACATCTCGGTCGACTCGACCGGCTCGGGGTTCATGACCTCGACCCACTTCGGCCACTCGGTGTTGCCGATGCGGATCGCGATCGGGCTGCCGATCGAGTACCCGTGGCGGACACCGCCGGAGACGTGCAGTTCGTCCTGCTCGAACTTCATGCGCGAGCCGCGGCCGTAGCCGAGCTTGCGTCGTGCGAGATCGGCGCGGATGGACGCGAACGACACCGGGACACCCGCGGGCAGGCCCTCGAGCATCGCGATCAGTTCGGGTCCGTGGGACTCACCTGCGGTCAACCAACGAAGCATGGACACCATCCTCCCACAGCCCCGCACGGCGAGACCCCGCAGCACCGCTCAGCGAGACCCCGCAGCACCGTGCTGCGGGGTCTCGTGCGTCACTGGTAGTCGGGGTGGGCGCGGAGCCAGGCCTGGAACTGGTCGACGGCGACGAGGTGTTGGTCGTAGGTGTCCGAGAACACCGTCTCGCCGGTCTCCAGGTCCACCGTGACGAAGTACAGCCACTTGCCCTGTGCCATGTTCGTGACGGCCTTGATCGCCACGTCACCGGGGTTCGAGATCGGTGCCGGCGGCAGCCCGCTGTGCTCGTACGTGTTGTACGGGTTCGACGCGTCGTCGCGCTCGGCGTCCGTCGTCGTCACGCGGTGCGTGTTGCCCGTGCCGTAGGCGACGGTCGCGTCGGACTGCAGCGGCATGTCGATGTCGAGCCGGTTCTGGAACACCCGGGCGACCTTCGGGTAGTCGGCTGCGAGGCCGGCTTCCTTCTGCACGAGCGACGCGAACACGATCGTGCGCTCCTGGTCGGCCTTCCGCACACCGGCGGCAGCCAGGTGCTCCTGCATCGTGTCGACCATCGCCTGGAAGTACTGCTGCGCCGACCAGCCCGGGTTGATCGGGTACGTGGCGGGGAACAGCCAGCCCTCGAGGGTGGTGACGCCGGACGGCAGCCCGTAGGCCGAGACGTCCTTCGCGGCCGCGGCGACCTCGGTCTTCGTCAGGCCGGCCTTCGACACCATGCCGGCCTCGATGTCGGCCAGGGCCGTGCCCTCGGGGATGACGATCGAGGCCTGCACGCGGTTCGAGTCGTCCTGCAGCGCGGCCAGCGCCGACTTGGAGCTCATCTGCTTCTTCATCGCGTACGACCCGGGTTGGAACTGGACGTCCGGGGACGCGAGCAGCAGCTTGTAGAAGACCTTCGAGTCCTTGACGACGCCGCTGCGCTGCAGCGTCGCGGCGACGTTCTCGCCGATGTCGCCCTGCTTGATGGTGATGGTCACCTTGTCCTTGCCGGACCCGGTGTAGTCGTCGGGCTCCTTCGAGCCGCTGAACGCCGAGACGAGCTGCTGCACCTTCGGCGCGGCGAACGCGTACGCGCTCACCCCGCCGGCGAGCACGATCGCGACGATGACGATGCCCGCGATGAGCGGCCCGCGTCGGCGCTTCGGTCGCGGTCCCCGCGGCTGCCGGGAGGCCCGACCGCGTCCGCCACGACCGTCACCGCCGTTGCCACCGCGTCCACCGCCCCCGGTGAGGTCGCCGCCGTCGCTCGCGCCGCCACCGGCCCCGGCGACCGTCGCAGCCGAGGGGACCTCGCCGGTCAGGAGCGCCTGCACCTCCGGGTGGAGTTCCTCCGGCCGCGAGGCGACCGGTGCGTCGGCCGGGGACACCGGCCGGTCGTCGCGCCGCGGGTCGTCGACGGTGTCGGGCTCGTCCCCGCGGACGGTGGCGTCACGCGGGTCGGTGTCCTCGGCGGAGGACCGGCGAGCACGTTCTGCCTCGAGAGCGCGGGCCTCGCGTCGGGACAGCGGACGGTCGGAGGGGGTCCTCCGCCGATCGGGGTCGTCGCCGGGCGCGATGATCGCGTTCCAGTCCAGATCGTCTGTCAACGGTCCTCGGTCTCTCGGTCGGGAACTCCACCTGGGTACCGCCGTCGACGGGTGACGGCAGGACAGCCGGGTGACGGTACGGACAGCCCTGTCAGGGAAGCGTGGCGCCCGGAGGGGCACCGGCACGGCGCTCGTGGTCGAGCGCGTGTTGCAGAATGATAACAGCGGCCGCTTGGTCGATCACGGCTCGGGACTTCTTCGTGTTCTTGCCGGCCTGGTGCAGACCCCGCTGCGCGGTCACCGTCGACAGGCGTTCGTCGACGAGCCGGACCGGTCGGTGGGCGGCGATCCGCGCCGCGAAGTCGCGGGCGTCCGCGGTCGACGGGGTGTCGCCACCGGACATCGACAGCGGCAGCCCGACGACCACCTCGAGCACGTCGTACTCGTCGGCGATCGCGAGGATGCGGCCGAGGTCCGTGTCGTCGTCGCGACGCACGGTCTCGACCGGGGTCGCCAGCAGACCGTCGCGATCGCACACGGCGACGCCGATCCGGGCACGTCCGACGTCCACGCCGAGACGGCGCCCGGACCGGATCGTCACGGTCAGCCCGCGAGCCGCGCGGTCACGGCGCGCAGCGCGGCCGGGAGCGCGGCGGCGTCGGTCCCGCCGCCCTGCGCGAGGTCCGGCTTGCCGCCGCCACCACCGCCGAGCACGCCGGCGGCTTCCTTGGCGAGCGGACCGGCCTGGACCCCGGCGGAGCGTGCGGCGTCGTTCGTCGCGACGATCACGATCGGCTTGCCGGAGACGACCGCACCGAGCACGACCACGGCGGCACCGTCGCCGAGCTGCGACCGGACGCCGGTGGCGAGCGAACGCAGGTCGTCGCCGGACTGCAGGCCGTCGACGGTCTCGGCCACCACGGTCGTCGCGCCGATCGTCGTCGCGGTGCGGGCGATGGAGGGGACGCGCTGCTGCAGGTTCGCCGACTCGTACTCGGCGATCTTCTTCTGCGCGGTCCGCAGGTCCTCCATGAGCGACTGCACGCGGGTGGGCAGGTCGGCACGGGGGGCCTTCAACGCACTCGAGAGCTGCGACACGATGGTGCGTTCCACCGCGAGGTCGCGGAAGCCCTCGAGCCCGACGAGGGCCTCGACGCGTCGGTTCGTCGAGCCGACGCTCGACTCCCCCACCAGGTTGACGAGCCCGACCTGGGCGCTCGACGCGACGTGCGTGCCACCGCAGAGCTCGCGGGACCACGGGCCGCCGATGTCGACCATGCGGACCTCGGCGCCGTACTTCTCGCCGAAGAGCGCCTGCGCACCGAGTGCCTTGGCCTCGTCGATCGGCATGACGCGGGTCGTGACCTCGAGGTCGGTGCGGATCGCGGTGTTCACGACCTCCTCGATCTCGGAGCGGGTCGCGAGCGAGATCGGCTGCGACCACGAGAAGTCGAGCCGCATGTAGCCGGACTTGTTGTACGAGCCGGCCTGCAGCGCCTCCGGCCCGAGGATGTCGCGGAGCGCCGCGTTCACCAGGTGGGTCGCGGAGTGCGCCTGGGTCGCGCCGCGGCGGTACTCGGCGTCGACGACGGTGCTCGCCGCGTCGCCCACGCCGACCTCGCCGGAACGGACCTGCACGGTGTGGCTCCAGAGTCCGGCGACGGGACGCTGGACGTCGAGGACCTCGAGGTCGAAGCCGTTGCCGACGATCGAGCCCTGGTCGGCGTCCTGGCCTCCGGACTCGGCGTAGAGCGAGGTCTCGCCGAGGACGACCTCGGCGATGTCGCCCGCGACCGCGCGGTCGACGCTGACGCCACCGACGATGATGCCGAGCACGGTCGTCTCGGCCTCGAGCGCGTCGTAGCCGAGGAACACGGTCTCGCCCTGCGCCCGGAACGCGCTGTAGACGCTGAGGTCGGCGATCGCGGTCTTCTTGCTCTTCGCATCGGCCTTGGCGCGGGCGCGCTGCTCCGACATGAGGGTCTCGAAGGCGGTGCGGTCGACGTGGACGCCGGCCTCCTCCGCCATCTCCATCGTCAGGTCGATCGGGAACCCGAAGGTGTCGTGCAGCAGGAACGCGGTGTCGCCGCCGATCGAGGGCGCGCCGTCCTGCTTCGCCCGCTCGACCGCGACGTCGAGGATCGTCGTGCCCTGCGCGAGGGTGCGGAGGAAGGTCTCCTCCTCCGCGTAGGCGATGCGGGCGATCCGGTCGTAGTCCGTGCCGACCTCCGGGTACGCGTCGCGCATCGCGTCGCGCGACGCCGGGAACAGCTCGGGGAACGTCGCGGTCTCGACGCCGAGCAGGCGCATCGCGCGCACGGTCCGGCGGAGCAGGCGGCGCAGGATGTAGCCGCGTCCCTCGTTCGACGGGCTGACCCCGTCCGCGATGAGCATGAGCGAGGACCGGACGTGGTCGGCGATCACGCGCATCCGGACGTCGTCCTCGTGGTCGGCGCCGTAGCGTCGGCCGGAGATCTCGGCGGCACGGTCGAGGACCGGGCGGACCTGGTCGATCTCGTACATGTTGTCGACGCCCTGCTTGATGAACGCGACGCGCTCGAGGCCCATGCCGGTGTCGATGTTCTTGTTCGGCAGCTCGCCGGTGATCGCGAAGTCGTACTTCGAGCGGACGTCGGCGATCTGGTACTGCATGAACACGAGGTTCCAGATCTCGACGTAGCGGTCGTCGTCGGTGGCGGGACCGCCGTCGACGCCGTACTCCGGGCCGCGGTCGAAGAAGATCTCCGAGCAGGGGCCCGCCGGACCGGGCTGCCCGGTCGACCAGTAGTTCGTGTCCTTGCCGAGCCGCTGGATGCGCTCGTCGGGCAGCGAGGAGTGCTGCTTCCAGAACCCGATCGCCTCGTCGTCGTCCTCGTACACCGTGACCCACAGGTCGTCGGCGGAGAAGCCGAGGCCGCCGTCGGACTCGTCGTTCGTCAAGAACTCCCAGGCGAACTGGATCGCCTGCTCCTTGAAGTAGTCGCCGAACGAGAAGTTCCCGTTCATCTGGAAGAACGTGCCGTGCCGCGGGGTCTTGCCGACCTCTTCGATGTCGTTCGTGCGGATGCACTTCTGCACGCTCGTGGCACGCGGGTACGGAGCGGGGACGAGCCCGGTCAGGTACGGGATGAACGGCACCATGCCGGCGACCGTGAACAGGAGCGACGGGTCGTCGGAGACGAGGGACGCGGACGGGACGACGGTGTGGCCGCGGTCACCGAAGTACTGGAGCCAACGGCGGCGGATCTCTGCGGTCTGCATGGTGCTTCCTGGGTTCAGGTCGTGGGCGGGAGGAGCGACGGGCCGGCCGGGTGCCGGTCGGCTCAGGCGTCGGTGCGGAGCTCGGCCTCGCGGGACCGGTAGCCGTCGGCGACCGCGCCGGTGAAGGCCTTCGTCCGGGCGTCGACCTCGGTGAGGAACCGTGCGCCACCGGGGGTCCGGGTGACCTGGTGTGCGACGGCGGCCCCGATGACGACGCCGACGACGACGAAGAACAGCTGCTTCACGGTGCCTCTCCCTCTCTGCACCCCGGCGGTGCATGCCGCGACAAGCTTAGCCGTCGGGCCCGGGACGCCGAACGGCGGGCCGTCCTGGAGAGGACGACCCGCCGTTCGGGTGCGATCAGGAGATCAGCGAGCTGCGTAGTACTCGACGACGAGCTGCACTTCGCAGGTCACGGGGACCTCGGCGCGCTTCGGGCGACGCACGAGGCGGGCCTGGAGCTTGTCGATCTCGACCTCGAGGTAACCCGGGACCTTCGGCAGGACCTCCTGGTGACCACCGGCAGCGGCGACCTGGAAGGGCTCGAGCGACTCGGAGCGCTGCTTGACGTGGATCTGCTGGCCCTCCTTGACGCGGAAGGAGGGGCGGTCGACGAGCTTGCCGTCCACCAGGATGTGGCGGTGCACGATCAGCTGACGGGCCTGCGCGGTCGTGCGGGCGAAGCCGGCACGGAGCACGAGGGCGTCGAGGCGCTGCTCGAGGAGCTCGACCAGGTTCTCACCGGTCAGGCCCTTCGTCTTGCGGGCCTCTTCGAAGACGATGCGGAGCTGCTTCTCGCGGATGCCGTACTGGGCGCGCAGACGCTGCTTCTCACGGAGACGGACGGCGTAGTCGCTGTCCGCGCGGCGACGGGTGCGACCGTGCTCGCCGGGGCCGTAGGGGCGCTTCTCGAGGTAACGGGCCGCCTTCGGCGTCAGCGGGATGCCGAGCGCGCGCGAGAGGCGGGTCTTGCTGCGGGTACGTGACTTGGTAGACACAGGGTCCTTTTCTCTGTTCGAACTGGGTGGTCGCGGGCATCGCACGAGTGGTCACGGCCTGGCCGTGCACGCTCGAACCCGACGACGGGATCCAGAGGGATGAGCCTGTGGGATCGGACGGCTACAGTCCGAACCTCTGTCCGCGTACCACCGGAGTGGCACTCTGTCCTCGATGCAGCCGAGCCCGAGGACCAGGACGTAGGCCCGTCAACGATAGCAGCATCCGGGCCGGTGCAGAAGCACCGTGTCAGTGCCCGCGTGTGATCTTCCGGAGCCGTTCGAGGCGCGGCCCGACCTCGCGTTCGTAGCCGTTCGTGGTCGGCGTGTAGTACTCGGTGCCCTCGAGGGCGTCCGGCAGGTACTGCTGCTCGGCGACCCCGTGCTCGGCGTCGTGCGAGTACACGTAGCCCTTGCCGTGGCCGAGCCGCTTCGCCCCGGCGTAGTGCGCGTCACGCAGGTGCATCGGCACGGTGCCCATGCGCCCGGCCTTGACGTCGGCCATCGCCTGGTTCACGCCGTTGTAGGCGGCGTTCGACTTCGGGGCGGTGGCCAGGTAGACCACGGCCTCGGCCAGCGGGATGCGGCCCTCGGGCATGCCGATGAGCTGCACCGCCTGGGCCGCGGCGACGGCGATGGGCAGCGCCTGCGGGTCGGCCATGCCGATGTCCTCGGAGGCCGAGATGATGATGCGCCGGGCGATGAACCGCGAGTCCTCGCCCGCCTCGATCATCCGCGCGAGGTAGTGCAGCGCCGCGTCGACGTCGCTCCCCCGCACCGACTTGATGAACGCGCTGATGACGTCGTAGTGCTCGTCGCCCTGCCGGTCGTACCGGAGCAGTGCGCGGTCGACGGCCGCGGCGACGGTGTCCGCGTCGACCACGGGGACGGTGTCGTCCTCGTCGTCCTGGGCCGCGGTGGCGGACGCCGCTGCTGCCTCGAGCGCGGTGAGGGCACGTCGGGCGTCCCCCGAGGCCAACCGGATGATGGCGCCACGGGCCTCGTCGCCGAGCACGACGGCGCCGCCGAGCCCGCGCGGGTCCTCGACCGCGCGGTCGACGAGCATGCCGAGGTCGGCGTCGGTGAGCGGCTTGAGCGTCAGGAGCAGCGAACGGGACAGCAGCGGGGAGATCACCGAGAACGACGGGTTCTCGGTGGTGGCGGCGATGAGGATGACCCACCCGTTCTCGACCCCGGGCAGCAGGGCGTCCTGCTGGGCCTTGCTGAAGCGGTGGATCTCGTCGAGGAAGAGGACGGTCGTCGACCCGTACAGGTCGCGGTGGGTGAGGGCCTTCTCCATGACCTCGCGCACGTCCTTCACGCCGGCCGTCACCGCGGACAGCTCGACGAACTCGCGCCCGGACTGCCGTGCGATCGCCTGCGCCAGGGTCGTCTTGCCGGTGCCGGGCGGTCCCCAGAGGATCACCGAGACACCGCCGGGGTTCTCACGTGTGCCGGACGCCAGCTGCACGAGTGGCGACCCGCGCCCGAGCAGGTGCTGCTGCCCGGCGACCTCGTCGAGGCTGGTGGGGCGCATCCGGACCGCGAGCGGGACGGAGCCCTGCGCGAGACCGGCGCGACCACCCGTCGTGGGGGCACGCATGCCCGAGTCCGCTGCCATCCTGCAATCGTAGGCCGGTCCACCGACGCCGGCCGCGCCTCCCGGTCGGTCACGGTGACCGTTCGGATACGCTCGTCGCACACTGCGAGGAGAGGGCAGACCAGCACCGTGGCACCGAAGAACCCAGCGCGTGACAACCGCGAGGCGCGCGAGCGCCTCCGCCTCTACCAGGCCCGCCAGGGGCTGCACGAGCGGCAGCGTCGCCGCCGGAAGCGGGACGACCTGCTCGGCGTCGGTGCGCTCGTGCTGGTCGCCGCCCTGGCGACCGGGTCGCAGCTCGCCTTCGCGGGCTCGCAGGGGAACGGGCCGGCGGACGCCGGCGCGAGCGCCACCGCCACACCGACGCCCTCGGCGAGTGCCACGGCGGCGAACACGGGCGACGTGCCGAGCAAGGAGATCGCGAAGGGCGCGACCTGGACGGGCTCGCTCACGCTGAACGGGTCGATCGACCTCGGCATCGAACTGGACGGCGCGAAGGCCCCGCAGGCCGCGAGCGTCGAGATCTCGTTGATCAAGGAGCAGTTCTACAACGGCACCTCCTGCCACCGGCTCGCCGACAGCGACGGGCTGCAGTTCCTGCAGTGCGGCTCCGCCAACGGCGACGGCACGGGCGACGCCGGGTTCCAGTACGGCCCGCTCGAGAACGTGCCGAGCGACGGCGTCTACGACGAGGGCACCATCGCGATCGCCCGGTCCGACTCGCCGTACTCGCAGTCGACCCAGTTCTTCATCGTCTACGGCGACACGCAGCTCAGCGGGGCGACCGGCGGCTACACCGTGGTCGGCAAGGTGACGAGCGGCCTGTCCGAGCTGCGGTCCGAGATCGCGGACAAGGGCATCTCCTCGCCCGGCGACGACGGCACCGGGGAGCCGAAGGTGGCCACCACGATCACCGCGGCGACCATCAGGCAGCAGAAGTAGTCCACAAGCAGGCACCGGCGGCGGACCGACGACCCCGTCCGTGCAATAGGCTGACGACCTGACCGTGCCGACGGGGACGTCGGCGATGCACGACCACGATCGAGGCGAGACCTGTGGCATCTGACGAAGCAACGACCTGGGGGCGGGTCGACGAGAACGGGACCGTGTACGTCCGGTACGACGAGACCGAGCGTGTCGTGGGCGAGTACCCGGACGCCACCCCCGACGAAGCCCTCGCCTACTTCGCGCGGAAGTACGCCGACCTCGAGGGGCAGGTGAAGATCGCCGAGCAGCGCGTGCAGCGCGGTGCCTCGGCGAACGACGTCGCCCGCACCGTCGAGCACCTGTCCGCCCAGGTGGCCGAGGCCCGCGTCGTCGGCGACCTGAAGTCGCTCGAGACCCGGGTGGCGGCGCTCTCCGAGCAGCTCGGCTCCCTCACCCAGGCGCAGGCGCAGCAGGCCCAGCAGGCCCTCGACGACGCCCTGGCGCACCGCACCGCCCTGGTCGAGGAGGCCGAGGCCCTGGCCGCGGTCGACCCGGCTCGCGCGCAGTGGAAGCAGATCACGGCGCAGCTCGACGACGTGTTCGCGCGGTGGCAGCAGCACCAGCACGACGGCCCGCGGATCCCCAAGAACGAGGCCAACGAGCTCTGGAAGCGGTTCCGCGCGGCGCGCTCGACGGTCGACCAGCACCGTCGTGCCTTCTACTCGGAGCTCGACGCGCAGCACCGCGACGCGCGGTCGCGCAAGCAGGAGCTCGTCCAGCAGGCCGAGGCGCTCGCGCCCCGCGGTTCGGACGCCATCCCGGCGTACCGCCAGCTGCTCGACGAGTGGAAGAACGCCGGCCGCGCCGGCAAGCGCCACGACGACACGCTCTGGGCACGCTTCAAGGCCGCCGGTGACGTGCTGTTCGAGCAGCGCCACGCCGAGAGCGCCGCCGAGAACGAGGAGTTCTCGGCCAACCTCGAGGCCAAGCAGGCCCTCCTGGTCGAGGCCGAGCCGCTGCTGCAGGCCACCGACCGCGTGTCCGCCCGGAAGACCCTGACCGGCATCCAGCGTCGGTGGGACGAGATCGGCAAGGTCCCCCGCGGGGACGTCCGCCGCGTCGAGGACCGCCTTCGTGCCGTCGAGGACCACGTCCGTGGCCTCGAGGACGCGCACTGGAAGGAGTCGAACCCGGAGCGCAAGGCCCGTCAGACCGGGCTCGCCAGCCAGCTCGAGGACGCCATCGGCAAGCTCGAGTCCGAGCTCGCCGCCGCGCAGGCCACCGGCGACGCCCGCAAGATCAAGGACGCGCAGGAAGCGCTCGACGCCCGCAAGATCTGGCTCGACGCCCTCGGCAGCTGAGCCGTCCCCCACGAAGGCTCACCACGCAGGACGCCCCGCGACCGATCGGTCGCGGGGCGTCCTGCGTGGTGGGCCCGCCGCCGTCCCGGCGAGGCACCGACCGGCTCAGACCGGCGCGGGCAGTCCGAGCAGCAGACGGATGTCGAGGTCGTCCTGCCGCATCTGTGCAGCGAGCTCGTCCATCGACGAGAACTTGACCATCCCGCGCACGTACGACACGAAGAGCACCGAGATCCGGTCGTCGTACAGGTCGATGTCGACGTCGAGCAGGTGGGCCTCGATCTGCTTCGCGGGCACGCCCTCGAACGTCGGGTTGTTGCCCACCGACACCGCCGCCGGGTAGACCGTGCCGTCGTGCAGCACGCGCGCTGCGTACACGCCGTCCGCCGGCACGAAGCCCTCGCACGCCGGGTCGAGGTTGGCCGTCGGGTAGCCCATCGCCCGACCGCGCTGGTTGCCGTGCACGACGGTGCTGCGGACGGCGTGCTCGCGGCCGAGCAGCCGCGCGGCCTCGGCGACGCGGCCCTGCCCGAGGAGCTCGCGGATCCAGGTCGAGGAGACCCGGCGTTCGCCGTCCGGGCGGACGTCGTCCACCAGGTCGACGTCGTCGATGAGCTCGACGGTGAAGCCGTGCTGCTCCCCCAGTGCCCGCAGGAGCGTCACGTCGCCGGCGCCCTTCGCGCCGAAGCGGAAGTCGCTGCCGACGAAGACCAGGCGTGCGTGCAGGGTGTCGACGAGGACCTCGGACACGAAGGCCTCTGGCGCCTTGGACTGCAGGGCCTCGTCGAAGCGGAGCAGCAGCGTGGCGTCGACCCCGGCCTCGGCGAGGAGCTCGCGGCGCTGCGCCGTGCTGGTGAGCGCCGGCGGCACGTGCGGCGGGTCGATGACGTTGAGCGGGTGCCGGTCGAAGGTCACGACGGTGGACACCAGGCCGTGCTCGCGTGCGGCACGCTCGAGGTGCGCGATGACCGCACGGTGCCCGACGTGGACGCCGTCGAACTTGCCGATGGTCACCGCGCTCGGGCCGAAGCCGTCGGCCACGTCGGCCGGGTCGTCGTAGTACTGCACGGGGGCTCCTACTCGCTCACCGGTGCGTCGACCGACGTCGCGGGCACGCCCGCCGCGGTGCGGTGGTGCTTGCGCAGCCACCAGAGCCCGGCGATCGGCAGGACGAGGGGCGCGAAGGCGTAGCCCAGGCCGTAGTACGACCAGATGGTGTCGTCGGGGAACAGCTGGCGGTCGACGAGCGACAGGGTGCCGATGACGAGCACCCCGGTCATCTCGAAGCCGATGGTCACGCAGGCGATGCGGTACCAGGTGCGTCCGGGGACGATGAGCGCGATCATCGCCACGATGTAGACCACGGCCGCGACGGCGCTCAGCGTGTAGGCGAACGGCGCGAACGAGAACTTCTCGATGATCTGGACGACGCTCCGACCCGTCGCCGCGAGGGCGAGGATGCCGTAGACGGCGATGAGGACGCGGCCGATGCCGGTCGCGAGTGAGGATCTGGTCGCCATTGCACCGATCCTACCGACGACCGACGACGCTCCGTACCGCTCCCGGGTGCCGGGCCGGGTCAGTTCAGGGCGAACCAGATCTGGTACATCCGGTAGACCATCACGGCCACCGTGAACGCCCCGGCGCCGAGCACCACGGTGCTCCACTTCGTGCGGTCGACGAGGGCCCACACCACCGCGGCCGGCGGCACGAGCAGCACCGACACGGCGTAGACGCCGAACTCCAGGGCGTTGCCCTGCGGCGGGCTGCCGGTCAGCGGCAGCACGAGCGAGATGACGCCCTGCGCCACGAGCAGCAGCTCGACGAGCACGAGCGAACCGACGGTGTAGTCGTTCGGCTTCCAACCGACGAAGCCGACCACGACCGCGAAGAGGCCGGCCAGCACCGCGACCACGAGCTGCACCCACATGTACCACTCGATCACGGGCGCGCCTCCGTGGGTGCCGGGAAGTTCGTGATGACCCGCAGCTGCCCGCGTCGCACCGACACCAGGCCCACCAGGCGGTCGTCGGCGACCGCGACGGCGGCGACCGGTGCGTCCGAGTCGGGGTGGTCGGCGGCCACACGCTTGCCGTCGGTCAGGTCCTTCGCCGCGGCGGCGTCGAGCGCCACCGTCGGGAACAGTCGGCGTGCGACGTCGACCGGTCGGGCGAGGGCGGCCCGGACGTCGACGGCCTCGGACTCGACGTCCACCGCGTCGGCGACGTCGAAGGGGCCGACCGCGGTGCGCCGGAGCGCGGTGAGGTGCGCCCCGGTGCCGAGGGTGGCCCCGACGTCCCGCGCGAGGGCGCGGACGTAGGTGCCGGACGAGCAGGTGACCACGACGTCGAGGTCGACGACCGCCACGTCGGCTCCGTCGACCGTGACGGTGTGCTCCGTCCGGGCCGTGACGTCGAAACGCGACACGGTGACGCTGCGGGAGCGCAGCTCGACCGTCTCGCCCTTGCGTGCCAGGTCGTAGGCGCGTCGGCCGTCGACCTTGATCGCGCTCACCGTCGACGGCACCTGGTCGATCTGCCCGCGCTGCGCCGCGACGGCACGCTCGACGGTGGCCTCCGACACGTCGGCGCCGGCGACCCCGACGGCCGCGGTCGGCGCGCCGTCGGCGTCGTCCGAGTCGGTCGAGACGCCGAGGCGGATGGTCGCCGTGTAGGTCTTGCCGAGCCCGACGAGGTGCGTCAGCAGCCGCGTCGACGCGCCGACGCCGAGCAGCAGCAGCCCGGTGGCCATCGGGTCGAGGGTGCCCGCGTGGCCGATCTTCTTCAGGCCGAGCCGCCGGCGTGCGATGGAGACGACGCGGTGGCTGGAGATCCCCTGCGGCTTGTCGACGAGGAGGATGCCGTCCGGCACGGTTTCGAGCACCAGAGGAGCGTAACAGCGCCGGTCAGCAGGCGTCGTTCCACTCGCGGCGGGGGTGGTCCGGGTCGGTGACGTCGAGCACCGCCGACGCGGCGATCTTGACGTCCGCCCGGCGTTCGAGCCGGCCGGCCTCCTGCTCGACCCAGAGCGACCAGCGCCAGAGCCCGCGGACACCGTGCCCGAGGACGCCCTGCCCGTGCACGACGAGGACGCCGTCGCCGGCACCCGTGGTGCGGAAGGGGGCGACGAGGTCGGCACGCAGGGTGTCGGCGTCGGTGGAGGGCGCTGCCGCGGCCATCGCGGACACGCCCTGCTGCTCGAAGCCGGCGACCAGGCCGCGGGCGACCCGCTCGAGGTCGGTGCCGTCCTGGCCGTCGATGCCGATGACGGTCCGGTTCGTGCCGACCTGTGCGATCACCTCCGACGCGATCGCGGCCATGGTGTCGGTCTCCTGCGGTGCCCAGCGTGCCATGCGACCACCGTAGGCTGTCGTGGTGAACGCGAGCAGGGCCTCCCGACCGGATGTGGACAACGCGAGCGTCCCGGACGTCGCGACCCCGCTGATCACCTGGTTCCGGGCTGCCGGACGGGACCTGCCGTGGCGTCGGCCCGGCTTCCCTGCGTGGGGCACGCTGGTCAGCGAGGTCATGCTGCAGCAGACGCAGGTCGCGCGCGTGGTCCCCCGACTGGAGGCGTGGCTCACCCGGTGGCCGACCCCTGCGGATCTCGCCGCGTCGCCCCCGGCGGACGCGGTGCGTGCCTGGGACCGGCTCGGCTACCCGAGACGCGCGCTCGCGCTGCACGCCGCCGCCACGGCGATCGCCGAGCGGCACGGCAACGTGGTGCCGCGCGACGTCGAGGCGCTGCTCGCGCTCCCCGGCATCGGCGACTACACGGCGCGCGCCGTCGCGGTCTTCGCGTACGGCGACCGGCACCCCGTCGTCGACGTCAACGTGCGCCGCGTCCTCAAGCGTGCGCTCCTCGGCGAGGGCGACCCCGGACCCGCGAAGGCCGGGGTCGACCTGCCGCTCATGGAGTCGGTGCTGCCCGCGGACCGCGACGCCGCCGCAGCGACGAACGCCGCGGTGATGGAGCTCGGTGCACTCGTCTGCGTCGCCCGCGCCCCGGCCTGCGACGCGTGCCCGATCGCGGACCGCTGCGCGTGGCGCGCCGCCGGGTACCCGGAGCACGAGGGGCCCCGGGCGCCGAAGCAGGCGAGGTTCGCCGGGAGCGACCGGCAGGTGCGCGGCCTCATCATGGCCGAGCTCCGCGCCAGCGACGTCCCGGTCACGCGGTCCGAGATCGAACCGGTGTGGCCGGACGCCGCCCAGCGGGACCGGGCGCTCGCGTCGTTGGTGCGCGACGGACTCGCCGTCGGCGACGACGCGAGCGGGTACCGGCTGCCGGAGGGCTGACCGGACGGCTCAGGCGCGCGCCGCGTCGGCGTCGCCTGCGTCCTCGTCCTCGTCCTCGTCGTGCTTGTACGGGTCGGCGTCGCCGGCGTAGCTCGCGCCGGCCGCGGCCGCACGCACCTGCTCGTCGCGCACCTGGGCCTGCACGAGCAGGTCCTCCATGTGCGCCGACGTCTCCGGCAGGGCGTCCGCGATGAACTCGAGCGACGGCGTGAGCCGCGCCGTGATGTTCTTGCCGACCTCGGACCGGAGCATGCCCGTCGCGGCCTTGAGGGCGGCGGCGGAGTCGGCGCGCTCCTCGTCGGTGCCGTAGACGGTGTAGAACACCGACGCATGCTGCAGGTCCCCGGTCACCCGGACGTCGGTGATCGTGACGAACCCGAGTCGCGGGTCCCGCAGGCCCTTGTCGAGTCGACGGGCGACGACTTCCTTGATGCGGTCCGCCATCTTGCGTGCGCGCTGCGGATCGGCCATGGGTGCCTCCTGGGGCAGTGGCGGGACGCGTCCCGCCGGTGGTTCTGCGTGGATGGGGGTTCACCCCGTCCCCGCGTGGAAAGGGGTCGGGCCCCGGCCTCCCACGCGGGGAGGCCGGGGCCCAGGGTACTCACGCGATCAGTCGCGCGGCTTCTCGACGAGCTCGGTGGTCTCGATCTCGTCACCGATCTGGATGTCGTTGAACTTGCCGAGACCGATACCGGCCTCGAAGTCCGTCCGCACCTCGGTGACGTCGTCCTTGAAGCGACGGAGCGACTCGATCGCCAGTCCGTCGGCCAGGACCACGCCGTCACGGATGACGCGCGCCTTGGCGTTGCGCGTGATCGTGCCGGAGCGGACGATGACACCCGCGATGTTGCCGAACTTCGAGGACCGGAAGACCTCGCGGATCTCGGCGACACCGGACTGGACCTCTTCGTACTCGGGCTTGAGCATGCCCTTGAGGGACTGCTCGATGTCCTCGAGTGCGTTGTAGATGACCGAGTAGAAGCGCACGTCGATGCCTTCGCGCGCCGCACGCTCGCGGGCCTTGACGTCCGGGCGGACGTTGAAGCCGACGACGATCGCGTTGTCGATCGTGGCGAGGTCGATGTCCGACTCCGTGATCGCGCCGACACCGCGGTGCAGGATCCGGAGCTGGACGCTGTCGTCGACCTCGATGTCCAGGAGCGACTGCTCGAGTGCCTCGACGGCACCGGAGACGTCACCCTTGATGATGAGGTTGAGCGAGTCGACCTTGCCCTCTTCGAGCGCACGGGTGAAGTCCTCGAGCGAGATGCGCTTGCGGGCCTTGGCCAGCTGGGCGTTGCGCTCGGCGGCTTCGCGCTTCTCGGCGATCTGACGTGCCGTGCGGTCCTCTTCGGTGACGAGGAACGTGTCACCGGCGCGGGGCACCGAGGACAGACCCTGCACCTGGACCGGGCGGCTCGGCGTCGCGGCCTTGACCGCGACACCGTTCTCGTCGGTCATCGCACGGACGCGGCCGTAGGCCGTGCCCGCCACGATGGCGTCACCGACGTGCAGCGTGCCGGACTGGATGAGGACGGTCGCCACCGCACCGCGGCCCTTGTCGAGCCGGGCTTCGATCGCGACACCGCGGGCGTCCTTGTCGGGGTTCGCACGCAGGTCGAGCCCGGCGTCGGCGGTGAGCAGCACGGCGTCCAGGAGGTCCTGGATGCCGACGTTCTGGCGAGCCGACACGTCGACGAACATGACGTCGCCGCCGTACTCCTCGGCCACCAGGTTGTACTCGGTGAGCTGCTGGCGCACCTTGGCCGGGTTCGCGCCTTCCTTGTCGATCTTGTTCACCGCGACCACGATCGGCACACCGGCCGACTGCGCGTGGTTCAGTGCCTCGATCGTCTGGGGCATGATGCCGTCGTCCGCCGCGACCACGAGGATCGCGATGTCGGTGACCTGCGCACCACGGGCACGCATGGCCGTGAAGGCCTCGTGACCCGGGGTGTCGATGAACGTGATCGGACGTTCGATGCCCTCGTGCTCGGTGACGATCTGGTACGCACCGATGTGCTGGGTGATGCCACCGGCCTCGCCCTCGACGACCTTCGAGTTCCGGATCGCGTCGAGCAGGCGGGTCTTGCCGTGGTCGACGTGACCCATGACGGTGACGACCGGGGGACGCTGCTGCAGGACGGAGTCGTCCTCATCGGCGTACTCGGCGTCGATGTCGATGTCGAAGCCCTCGAGGAGCTCCTTGTCCTCGTCCTCCGGCGAGACGATCTGGATCTTGTAGCCCAGTTCCTCGCCGAGGACCTCGAACGTGGCCTCGTCCAGCGACTCCGTCGCGGTCGCCATCTCACCGAGGTGGAACAGCACCGTCACGAGGTTGCCGGGCATGGCGTCGATCTTGTCCGCGAAGTCCGAGATGCTCGCACCACGACGGAGTCGGACGACCGTGTTGCCGTCGCCGCGAGGGACCTGCACACCGCCGAGCGACGGCGCCTGCCGCATCTCGTACTCGGCGCGCTTCGTCCGCTTCGACTTGCGGGCACGGCTCTTGCCGCCACCGCGACCGAACGCACCGGCGGTCCCGCCACCGGGACCACGGCCACGACCGCCGCCACCGGCGGGACGCGGGCCGCTGAAGGCCGGACGCGGGAAGCCGCCACCGGCACCGGCACCGGCACCACCCGGACGACCACCGGGGCCGCCACGGCCGCCGCCCTGGCCCGGGCGCTGCCCGAAGCCGGGGGCACGGTTGCCCTGACCGGGGCCGCCGGGACGCGGAGCACCCGGACGGGGAACGCCCGGACGCGGCGGAGCCGGACGCGGGATGCCGTTGCCACCACCGGAGCCGGCAGCCGGACGCTGCCCCATGCCCTGGTTCGAGGCGAACGGATTGTTGCCGGGACGCGGCGGGCGCGAGCCCATGCCCTGGTTCGACGCGTAGGGGTTGTTGCCCGGACGCGCGCCACCGGGCTTCGGGCCACCCGGCTTCGGACCAGCGGCGGCGGGCTTCGGGTTCGTACCCGGCTTCACCGCGTCGGACTTGGGGGCGTCGTCGGTCGAGGCGGCCGCAGCCTTCTCGGCGCGGGCCTTCTGCGCAGCCTCGGCCTCGGCCTGTCGCTGGGCGACGGACTTCGGCGCGGCCGGGGTCGGCGCGTCCTCGGCGGGAGCCGCCGGTGCTGCCGGGGCCTCGGGCTCCGGAGCGGGTGCCGGACGGACCGGGCCCGGGCGGGGGCCGCCGGGCTTCGGCGCGCCGGACTTCGGGGCGCTGGTCTTCGCGGGTGCGCTCGGCGCGGGGGCCGAGGCAGCCGGCTTCGCCGGGGCACCGTCCGCCTGCAGGGCGGCACGGAGCTTCCGGGCGACGGGGGGCTCGATGCTCGAGCTGGCACCCCGGACGAACTCGCCGAGCTCCTTGAGCTTCTCGAGTGCGGTCTTGCTGTCGACGCCGAGTTCGCTTGCGATCTCGTGTACGCGTGGTTTAGCCACTGTTCTCCTTCACGGGTCCCACCCCGTGAAGGGGCAGGACTCAATGGATGACGGGTCTCATTTCGAGCCGCTCATCAGTTGTCCATAAGCCGTTCAGCCTGTTCTGTCATGTCCGGGCGCTCGGCCGACTCCTGTGGGAGACCGGCGATGTGGTCGAGCACCGCGGACGTGTCGGGATCGCGATCCAGCCGCAGCGCACGGCGGAAAGCCCTGCGCTTGACGGCCTGATCGTAGGCATCGACGGTCGGTGTGAGCCATGCTCCCCGGCCCGGCATGACTGCCTTCGGATCCGCCACCACGCGCCCGTCGCTCAGGGCGACGACTCGGAGGAGGGAGGATCGGGAAGCGCGACGACGACTGCCGATGCACGTTCTGACGGGTTCCACTCTACTCCTTGCCTCGGACGTGCGCGATCCGGCGCGCCCTCGGCGTCACGCCGAGGGCGGAATCCGTCTAGTCCTCGCCGTCCAGGATCGAGTCCGGCTGGATGTCGATGCGGGCACCGGTGAGCTTCGCGGCGAGGCGGGCGTTCTGCCCCTCCTTGCCGATCGCGAGCGACAGCTGGTAGTCCGGCACGAGTGCGCGGACGGCCTTCGTCGAGGCGTCGAGCACGAACGCGCTCGTCACCTTGGCCGGCGACAGGGCGCTCGCGACGAACGAGGCGAGGTCGGACGACCAGTCGACGATGTCGATCTTCTCGGCGCCGAGCTCGTTCGTGACCGAGCGGACGCGGGCACCGAGCTCGCCGATGCACGCACCCTTCGCGTTCACGCCGGGCTCGTTCGCCTTCACCGCGATCTTCGTGCGGTGACCGGCCTCACGCGCGAGCGACGTGATCTCGACGACCCCGGACGCGATCTCCGGCACCTCGAGCGCGAACAGCTTGCGGACGAGACCCGGGTGCGTGCGGGACACCGTGATCTGCGGGCCCTTGTTGCCGCGGGCGACGCTCGTCACGTACACGCGGATGCGGGAGCCGTGCGTGTAGGACTCCCCCGGCACCTGCTCCTCCGGCGGCAGGATGGCCTCGATCGTGCCGAGGTCGACGTGCACCATCTTGGGGTTCGGGCCCTGCTGGACCACACCCGCGACGATGTCGCCCTCCTTGCCGCGGAACTCGCCGAGGATCTTGTCGTCGCCGATGTCGCGCAGACGCTGGTTGATGACCTGCTTCGCCGCGAACGCCGCGATGCGGCCGAAGTCGCTCGGCTGGTCGACGGCTTCACCGATGACGGTGCCCTCGTCGTCGAGCTCGGGGACGAAGACGCTGACCTCGCCGGACTTGCGGTCGAGCTCGACGCGCGACTGCGCGTGGGCCGGCTCGCCGTTCTCGTCGGCGTGCTTCTGGTAGGCGGTCAGGATGGCAGATTCGATGATCTGGACGAGCTCGTCGAACGGGATCTCCCGCTCGCGCTCCATGAGTCGCAGGACTGCGAGATCGATCTTCACCGAGGGCCTCCGTATTCAGATGAGTCGCTTCCGCGGGGTGGGACTGCGCAGAAGTCGGCCACAAGCGTACCCCAGAACCACGGGACGGACGGGAGGCCCGGTGCCAGCTGGCACCGGGCCTTCCGTCCGTCTCGTGGTTGCGTCTAGATCGCGCGGACCGCGTCGAGCAGCTCGGCGACCGGGACGTCGCGACGCTCGCCCGTGGCGCGGTCCCAGAGCTCGACGACGCCGTCTGCCGCGCCGCGACCGGCGACGACGACGATCGGCATGCCGAGCAGTTCCGCGTCGCGGAGCTTCACGCCGGGCGAGACCTTCGGCCGGTCGTCGTACACGACCTCGAAGCGCTCGCCCTCGAGCTGCGCGACGATGTCCGTCGCCAGGTCGTAGGCGACCGTGTCCTTGCCGGTGGCGACGACGTGCACGTCGAAGGGAGCGACGTTCTTCGGCCAGACCAGGCCCTTGTCGTCGTTGTGCGCCTCGGCGAGGATCGCCAGGATCCGCGTCACGCCGATCCCGTAGGAGCCCATCGTGACCGTGGCGAGCTTGCCGTTCTCGTCCTGCACCTTGAGGCCGAGCGCCTCGGCGTACTTGCGGCCGAGCTGGAAGACGTGGCCGATCTCCATGCCGCGGGCCGTCTCGAGCGGGCCGGACCCGTCGGGTGCCGGGTCGCCGGCACGGACGTCGGACACCTCGGCGACGCCGTCCGCGACGAAGTCACGACCGGCGACCAGCCCGGAGACGTGCACGCCGCGCTCGTTGGCGCCCGTGACCCAGGCGGTGCCGTCGACCACGCGCGGGTCGACGAAGTAGCGCAGGCCCGTGGCGCTCTCCGCGCCGAGCACCTGCGGGCCGATGTAGCCCTTCACCAGGCCCTTGTGCTTGCGGAAGTCGTCGTCGCCCGCGGCCTCGACCTCGGCGGGGGCGAACGCCACCTCGGCGCGCTTGAGGTCGACGTCGCGGTCCCCGGGCAGCCCGACGACCACGACCTCGCGCGTGCCGTCGAGGTGGGTGAGCGCGAGGACGACGTTCTTCAGGGTGTCCGCGGCGGTCCAGGGTGCGCCGTCGCGCGGGGCGACCGCGTTCGCGTGCTCGACGAGGGAGTCGATCGTCGGGGTGTCCGACGCGGGGAGCAGCACCGGCTCCGGCTGCCCCTCGATCGGCAGGGCGTCGGGGACCGGGGTGACGTACGCCTCGACGTTCGCCGCGTAGCCGCCCGCACTGCGGACGAAGGTGTCCTCGCCGACGCCGATCGGGTGCAGGAACTCCTCGGACTTCGAGCCGCCCATGGCCCCGGCGTCCGCCTTGACGATCACGTACTCGAGGCCGAGCCGGGCGAAGATCTTCTCGTACGCGTCGCGCATGACCTGGTAGCTGCGCTCGAGGCCCTCGTCGGAGATGTCGAACGAGTACGCGTCCTTCATCGTGAACTCGCGACCGCGCAGGAGTCCGGCGCGGGGGCGGGCCTCGTCGCGGTACTTGTCCTGGATCTGGAACAGCGTGACGGGCAGGTCCTTGTACGACGAGTACAGGTCCTTCACCAGGAGCGCGAACATCTCCTCGTGCGTCGGCGCGAGCAGGTAGTCGGCGCCCTTGCGGTCCTGCAGGCGGAACATGCCGTCGCCGTACTCGGTCCAGCGGTTCGTCGCCTCGTAGGGCTCGCGCGGAAGGAGCGCGGGGAGCAGGACCTCCTGCGCACCGGCCGCCACCATCTCGTCGCGGATGATGCCCTCGATGCGCGCGCGGACCCGCAGGCCGAGCGGCAGCCAGGCGAAGATGCCCGGCGACTGGCGACGGACGTACCCGGCGCGGACGAGCAGCTTGGCGCTCGTCACCTCGGCGTCGGAGGGGTCGTCGCGGAGGGTACGGAGGAAGAGATGCGAAAGCCGTGTGACCACGGGGCAAGCCTAGCGGCGACGAGGGGCGTGCTCGTGGTCGCGGTCGCGGTCGTGGTTGTGCCCGCCGTCGTGGTCGCGGTCGTGCCCGTCGGCACTCGGTGAGCAGAAGATGTCGAGTGCGCCCGCGCGACCCGACACCTTCTGCTCACGAAGCGTCACGCAGCACCGACGGGGAGCGTGCCCGGCGCCGCGCTCCCGGCCGCCGGCACTCGGTGAGCAGAAGATGTCGAGTGCGCCCGCGCGACCCGACACCTTCTGCTCATTCGGTGCGGCGCGCCGCAGCCCGAGCGCGCTCTACCCGAGCGCTACGGCGCGGTGATGACCTGGGGCGAGCCGAGTGCGGCCTCGGGGCCCATCTCGGCGGCGATGCGGTTCGCCTCGGCGATGAGGGTCGGGACGATCTCGTGCTCCGGCACGGTCTTGACGACCTCGCCCTTGACGAAGATCTGGCCCTTGCCGTTGCCGGACGCGACGCCGAGGTCGGCCTCGCGGGCCTCGCCCGGGCCGTTCACGACGCAACCCATGACGGCCACGCGCAGCGGCACGGTCATGCCCTCGAGGCCCTTCGTGACGTCGTTCGCGAGCTGGTAGACGTCGACCTGCGCACGGCCGCAGCTCGGGCAGGACACGATCTCGAGCTTGCGCTCGCGCAGGTTGAGCGACTGCAGGATCTGCAGGCCGACCTTGACCTCTTGCGCGGGGGGCGCGGACAGGGACACGCGGATGGTGTCGCCGATGCCCTCGGCGAGCAGGATGCCGAACGCGGTGGCGCTCTTGATCGTGCCCTGGAACTCCGGGCCGGCCTCGGTCACTCCGAGGTGCAGGGGCCAGTCACCGGCGGCCGCGAGCTGCCGGTAGGCCTTCACCATGACGATGGGGTCGTTGTGCTTGACCGAGATCTTGAAGTCGTGGAAGTCGTGCTCCTCGAACAACGAGGCCTCCCACACGGCGGACTCGACGAGCGCCTCGGGCGTCGCCTTGCCGTACTTCTGCAGCAGGCTCGGCTCGAGGGAGCCGGCGTTCACGCCGATGCGCAGGGACACCCCGGCGTCCTTCGCGGCGCGGGCGATGGCACCGACCTGGTCGTCGAACTTGCGGATGTTGCCGGGGTTGACGCGGACCGCGGCGCACCCGGCGTCGATGGCCTGGAAGACGTACTTCGGCTGGAAGTGGATGTCGGCGATCACCGGGATCTGCGACTTCTTCGCGATGATCGGCAGCGCGTCGGCGTCGTCCTGGCTCGGCACGGCCACCCGGACGATGTCGCACCCGGAGGCGGTGAGCTCGGCGATCTGCTGCAGGGTCGCGTTGATGTTCGTCGTCGGCGTGGTGGTCATCGACTGGACGGACACGGGCGCGTCACCGCCGACGAGCACCTTGCCGACCCGGATCTGCCGCGACTTGCGACGGGGGGCGAGGGTTTCGGGCGTCTTGGGCATACCGAGGTTGACTGCGGGCACGTCAGCACTCTACGCGCTCGCCCTGACGCTCCCCCGCACCAGGTCCGCGGCCGCGTCGACGACGGTGACCAGCGGTGCGTAGAGGCGCATGACGTCGAGTGCCCGGTCGTGGTCGGCGTCGCTCGCGCCGGCACAGGCGTCGGCCACGACGGTGACCGTCGCGCCCGCGTCCGCCGCCGCGAGCGCGGTCGACAGGACGCAGCAGTCCGTGGACACGCCCGTCAGCACGAGGTGCGGGTGGTCGCCGACGACTGCCTGGAGGCCCGTCCCCCACTTGCCGAACGTCGGTTCCGTCACGACGGGGTCGCCCCGGTCCGCGGCGGCGGACGCGAAGGGCTCGGTGAGCGCGTACAGCGGGTCGGCGTCCGGGACGAGCGCGAAGGGCCAGTCGCGGTAGTACGGCACCCACGCGCCCTCGGGCTGTGCCGGGGCGACGAAGCGCGTGAACACGGTGCGGCCGGTGAAGCGCGGCAGCAGGTGCTCGATCGCGTACCCGGCGTGGTCGTACCGCGGCGCGGCCCACGGGCTCTCCCCCGTGAACACCTGCTGCATGTCGACGACGACGAGCCAGGCGTCCTCGGCCACGACGGTGGTCACCGCTGCGACTCCTGCCGGCGGACAGCGCGACGGGCGGTGAGCAGCGTGCCGACGAACCCGACGACGAGCGCGACGAGGACACCGAGGTTCGCGTACGCCCAGGGTCCGCCACGCCCGCCGAGGCCGAACGGGCCGAGCAGGTAGCCCTGCCACGACAGCCACGCCGGCGACGAGAGCGTCACGAGTCCCCAGCCCAGGGCGGTGCCGACCAGGACCAGCGCGACGGCGCCCCACCGCACGTCGCCGTAGCGGCCGCGGCGGTCGTCGAGCTCCGCCTCGGCGTACGCCGTCCGTCGCAGCAGGACGTCGGCGACGAACACGCCCGCCCACGCGGCGACGGGGACCCCGAGCGTGATGAGGAACGCCTGGAACGGCTGCAGGAAGTCGGTGGCGAAGAAGACGACGTACACCGCGCCGACGACCATGACCACACCGTCGACCCCGGCGGCGACCGGTCGGGGGATGCGGACGCCCGCACTGAGCAGCGCGAGGCCCGACGAGTAGATGTCGAGCACCGCGCCGCCGACGATGCCGAGGATCGCGACGATCGCGAAGGGGACGAGGAACCACACCGGCAGCACGGTGGTGAGCGCTCCGATCGGGTCGGTGCCGATCGCCTTCCGCAGGTCGGGCGACGATCCCGCGAGCACCAGGCCGACCACGACGAGCACCGCCGGGGCGAGCGCTCCGCCGAACGTCGTCCAGCCGACGACCCCGCGGGTCGAGGCGGTCCGCGGCAGGTAGCGCGAGTAGTCGGCCGCGGCGTTCACCCAGCCGAGGCCGAACCCGGTCATCACGAGCACGAGTGCCCCGATCACCTGCTGGGCGCTGCCCGAGGGCAGGGCGCCGAGCGCCGCCGTGTCGATCGTCGGCGCCGCGAGGACCACGTAGAGGACGGTCAGCACGGCCGTGACGACCGTTATCACCGTCTGCAGGCGCATGATGACGTCGAAGCCCGCGACGCCGGCGCCGACCACGAGCGCGGCCACGACGACGAGCGCGACGAGCTTGGTGAGGACCCCGCCGTCCCAGCCGAGCTCGGTGAACACCGTCGAGGTGGCGAGGACCGCCAGGGCTGCCAACGCCGTCTCCCACCCGACGGTGAGCACCCAACTGAGGAACGAGGGCAGGCGGTTGCCCCGCACGCCGAACGCCGCGCGGCTCAGCACCATCGTGGGCGCGGAGCCCCGCTTGCCGGCGATCGCGACGACGCCGCAGAGCAGGAACGAGAACGCGACGCCGACGACGGAGACGACGGCCGCCTGGACGAGCGAGATGCCGAAGTCGAGCACGAACGACCCGTAGGCGAGGCCGAGCACGGAGACGTTCGCCGCGAACCACGGCCAGAACAGCCCGCGCGGCGTGCCCTTGCGGTCGCCCTCGGCGATGACGTCGAGGCCCTGCCGTTCGACGGCGCGGACCTCGGACGTGGGCTCGGCCGGCACGGTGCTCATGCGCCGAGCGTAGTGCTCGGTCGGCTACCCGAACAGGTCCACGGGGCGCACGAGGTCGGCGTAGATGAGCAGCGCGCTCATGCCCGCCAGCAGCACCACGACCACCATCGTCAGGGGCATCGTCTTCGCCAGGTCGATGGGACCGGGGTCGGCCTTGCCGACGAGCGTGAACGCACGACGCTTGATCGCCTCCCACAGCGCGCCCGCGATGTGTCCGCCGTCGAGCGGCAGCAGCGGCACCATGTTCAGCACGAACAGGCCGATGTTGAGCGACGCGAGCAGGCCGAGGATCGTGTACGCCTTGTCGACCACCGGGACGCCGCTCATCGACGAAACCTCGCCGATGGCACGGCCGACACCGACCACGGACACCGGGCTGTCCTGCGAGCGTTCCTGGGCGCCGAACGCCGCGTTCCACACCGCGACGAGCCGCTGCGGCAGGTCGATGATGAGGTGCGCCGACGCCGCGATCTGCGCACCGGTCGCGGGCAGGACCTCGGTCGGCGACTGCCGCACCAGGGACTGCCCGATGCTGACGCCCACCACGCCGACCTGCTGGGTCTTCGCGGTGCCGTCGGCGTTCTCGACAGCCTTGCCCTCGGCGTCGTACACGTCGCGGGTGGCCGTCGTCGGCGTGATCTCGAGCGTCTTCCGGGCACCGTCGCGCTCGACGACGACCGTCACCTGCTCACCGGCGGATCGCTGGAACACCTCGGAGACGCGGGCGATGGTGGGGTCCTGCTCGCCGTTCACCGACAGCACGACGTCCCCCGACGCGATGCCCGCCTGCTTCGCCGGCGACTCCGCGTCGCCCGGGGCGCACTCGGTGGCCTGGCTGGTCGGCAGGACGCAGTCGACGCTCGACGTGAACGTCGTCGTCGGCGCGCCGAACCCGCAGAGCAGCACGCCGAACAGCACGATGCCGATCACGAGGTTCATCGCCGGGCCGGCGACCATCACGATGATGCGCTTCCACGGGGTGAGCCGGTAGAACGCCCGGGAGTCGTCGCCGCCCGAGTCCGCGATCTGCTCGGCGCTGGCCTGGCGGGCGTCCTGCACGAACGCGCCGTACATGCCGGTGTTCGTGATCGCGTTCGCCCGGCCGGAGGCACGCGGCTTGAGCATGCCGACCATCGAGATGTAGCCGCCGAGCAGGATCGGTCGGATGCCGTACTCGGTCTCACCGCGGCGGAAGGACCAGATCGCCTTGCCGAACCCCAGCGAGTACTGCGTCACCTTGACGTTGAACAGCTTCGCGAAGGACAGGTGCCCCAGCTCGTGGAGCCCGATCGAGACCAGCAGGCCGACGATGAAGACGACCACGCCGAGGACGAAGAGCAGGACGGATTCGACGGTCACCGGGAAAGCGTACGGGACGGTGCCCATGACGGAGCCGAGCGCCGTCTGGGAGGTGGGACGGGCCTCCCGTCAGCGGGACAGCGCGCGGTCCGCAGCGGCGCGGGCCCACTGCTCCGCCGCGAGCACGCCGTCGAGCGACGGCTCCCCCGCGGTGTGCTCGTCGACGATGCGCTCGACGGTGTCGACGATGTCGAGGAAGCCGATCGCGCCCGCGTGGAACGCGGCGACCGCCTGTTCGTTGGCGGCGTTGAACACGGCTGGGAAGGTCCCGCCGAGCTCGCCGACCCGCTTGGCGAGCGCGACGGCACCGAAGGCGTCCTGGTCGAGCGGCTCGAAGGTCCAGGTGCTCGCGGTCGTCCAGTTGAGCGGCACACCGACGCCGGGCACCCGGTCCGGCCACGCCATCCCGAGCGCGATCGGCAGGCGCATGTCCGGCGGGGACGCCTGGGCGATGGTCGAGCCGTCGACGAACTCGACCATCGAGTGCACGATCGACTGCGCGTGCACCGTGACGTCGATGCGGTCGTAGGGGACGTCGAAGAGCAGGTGCGCCTCGATGACCTCGAGACCCTTGTTCACCAGGGTGGCCGAGTTCGTCGTGACGACGAGTCCCATGTCCCAGGTCGGGTGCGCCAGCGCCTCGGCCGGGGTGACGTCGCGGAGCTGCTCGCGGGAGCGCCCGCGGAACGGCCCGCCGCTCGCGGTCAGCACGAGCCGGTGCACCTCGGTGTCGGCGCCGGAGCGGAGCGCCTGCGCGATCGCGGAGTGCTCGCTGTCGACCGGGACGATCTGTCCCGGCGCGGCGGCCTGCTGCACGAGCGGACCGCCGACGATCAGGCTCTCCTTGTTCGCGAGCGCCAGGGTCGCCCCGGACTCCAGCGCCGCCAGGGTCGGACCGAGACCGACCGAACCGGTGATGCCGTTCAGGACGACGTCCGCCTCGACGCTGCGGACGAGCTGCTCCGAGTCCGCCGCGCCGAACGCGGTGTCCCGGACGCCGAACCGGGCGGCCTGCTCGGCGACGAGCGCGCGGTTGCTGCCCGCGGTCAGCCCGACCACCTCGAACCGGTCGGGGTTGCGGGCGACGACGTCGAGCGCCTGCGTGCCGATCGAGCCGGTGCTGCCGAGGACGACGACGCGCCGACGGACCGGACCGGTGCTGTCGAGACGGCCGTCCGTCACGGTCAGCCCTTGGCGAGGACGTCGACGACGAACACCAGCGTGGCGTTCTTCGGGATGCCCGAGCCCTCCTGCGGGTTCGCGCCGTAGGCGTCCTCCGGGGTCGCGACGATGAGGACCTGCGAGCCGACCTTCTGCCCGACGAGCCCGGTCACGAAGCCCTTGATGAGCGCCGACTCGGAGACCGTGAACGACGCCGGGGTGCCCTTCGACCACGAGGAGTCGAACTCCTTGCCGGTGCTGTAGACGACGCCCTTGTACTGCACGAGCGCGGTGTCGCCGTCGGCGATCGTCGCGCCGTCGCCCTGCTTGAGGACCTCGACCTCGGTCTTCGACGGGGCCTTCACACCGTCGGGGATGGTGATCTCCGGTTCGCCGGAGGCCTTGTCCTTCACCGTGGGGAGCTTCGGGTCCTGGTCCTGCGGCGTGCCGTCCGCCTTCGTGGGGACCTGGGCGACGACGTCCGCGACGACGACGATCTCGCCGCCCGTGTTGAAGCCGAGCGCGGCGGACTGGCCGACGGCCGCCACCCGGTCGCCCACCTTCGAGCATGCGAGGAGCGCACCGAACCCGGTCCCGCCGACCGACAGGACCTGCGGGTTGCCCTCGTCGAAGCCGACCGTGCCGAGCTTCTTGGCGTCCTTCGCCTCGTACACCGAGTACGACACCTGGGCGTAGTCGCCCTCGTCGAGCGCGGCACCCTTGCCGGTCTCGAGCTTCGTCGCCTGCGGCGGCGTCGCCGAGAGGCCGGCGTCGAACTTCACGATCGGGGCCTTGCCGCCCCCGAACTTCCCGGCGGCACGGATCGAGTCCGACTCGTCGCCCGGCTTCGGGCAGGCCGAGATCGGCGAGACCGTGGCGCTGGCGGAGGGCGTCGGCGTGGCCGAGGACCCCTCGGATCCGGCGCCGGAGCACGCGGCGAGTCCCAGCACGACGGCGGGGACGATGGCGATCGGGAGCAGGCGGAGTCGCTTCACGGGACCCTAGTCTGCCCCACCCGTCGACGAGTCCGCTGACGACGACGCAGGTCGGACGATCGTCTCGGCCTCGTGGTGGACGGGGAACGCCACCGAACGGGCGATGAAGCACAGGGCGTTGGCCGTGGCGTGGGCGGCCTCGGCGTCCGCCACCCGGTCGGCCTCGAGGATCGTGACCACGGGGTGCAGGGTCGCCTCGGTGAGCTCGCCGGAGCCGTCCCGGTTGAGCCGCAGCGACGCCGTCGCGGTGTCGCGGTAGTCGACGACCGTGAAGCCCTGCGTGACCGCGACGTGCAGGTAGCTGAGCAAGTGGCACTGCGCGAGGGCGGCGGCGACCATCTCCTCGGGGTTCCACCGGTCCCGGTCGCCGCGGAACGTCGGGTCCGCCGACCCGGGCACGTCCGGGTGGCCCGTGGCGGACACCACGTGGTCGCGTCCGAAGTCGCGGGGGCCGGACGTGCCGGTCCCGCGGTCGCCGGTCCACCGGACGGAGACCTCGTAGGAGTGGTCGTGCACGCGGGACGCCCTTCTCGGTTCGTTAGCATGGCGGCATGACGGTGAGCCACGGAGTCCGCACTGATCGCCATCCTCTCACCGCCGAGGGGTCGGTCGAGCTCGCGGTGCTCGACCGCTCCGGCTTCGACGAGAGCCGCCACGTCGGCGCCGGCGTCGTCGTCGACGCCTCGGGCACGGTCCTCGACTCGGTGGGTGACGCCACCGCCAGCATCTACCCCCGCTCGACGATGAAGCCGTTCCAGGCGCTCGCCGTGCGCGGCGCCGGCGCACTGTTCTCCGACGAGGAACTCGTCCTCACCACCGCGAGCCACGCCGGCACCGTCGCGCACCAGGCGCTCGCCCGGCACATGCTCGAGTCCTTCGACCACGTCGAGGCCGACCTCGGCTGCCCGCCGGACATGCCCTTCGACCGCGCGACCGCACGCACCATGGACGGCCCGCGCCGCCTGGCGATGAACTGTTCGGGCAAGCACGCCGGCATGCTCGCCGCGTGCCGGGTCAACGGCTGGGACGAGGCGACCTACCTCGACGTGGCCCACCCGATGCAGGAGCGCGTCCGCACCGTCGTGCAGGAGTACACGCACGAGACCGTCGACCTCGTCGGGACCGACGGCTGCGGCGCGCCGGTGTTCCCGCTGACGCTCACCGGGCTCGCACGGGGCTTCGCCGGGGTCGTCGCACGGGCCGACAGCGACTCGGCGGCGCTCACCGACGCGGTCCTGGCGCACCCGTGGGCCATCGACGGCATCGGCCGGGCGAACACCGTCACGATTGAGCGGCTCGGCGTGCTCGCGAAGCTCGGCGCCGAGGGCGTCATGGTGATGGGGCTGCCCGGCGGGGCTGCGGTGGCCGTGAAGGTGCTCGACGGCTCCGCGCGGGCGGGCACGCTCGCCGCGCTGACACTGCTGGAGCGGAACGGCCTCGTCGACGCCGACGGTGTGGCGGACGTCATGGCGGCCACCGGCGAGCAGGTGCTCGGGGGCGGCGTGCCGGTCGGTGCGGTGCGGGTCGGCGCGGGCCTGCGCTGACGGAACAGCGGCTGCTGCCCGTCGGCCGCCACGGACGGGTGCCGCTGAGCGGTCACGATCCGGTCGACGTCCCTGACGACCCTGACGACCCTGACGTCCCCGGGCCTGGGTCCGGATCCGGATCCGGATCCGGTGTGACCGGGAGCACGGGGACGAGCGGTTCCGCGGCCGGATCGGCCGGGCGACGGCTCGTGCAGCCGTAGCGGGTGACGACGACGGCGACGTCCCAGGTCCTCGGCATCGCCCCGAGACCCGGCACGTGCACCACCGTGGACACCGGCCGTCCGGTGTCGTCGAACCGGACCGCCGCGGCCGTGCCGGGCGGCATCCGACCGATCCGGTCCGTACCTGTGGCCGCGCCCGCGCCCCTGCCCGTGCCCGTGCGCACGGGCGGGTCCCGGTCCGGGTCGCTCCCCCAGCGGACGGTCCGGGCGGGGCCGCCCGGGTCCGCGACCCGCTGGTGGCTGCCCCCGGTCCTCGGTGCGACGCCGTCGTCGCCCGCGGCGTGCTCGCCCGCGACGTGGCCGTCCGCTGCCGGACCCGCTGCGAGCTGCGCGGCCAATGCCCGGAACACCGAGTCGGCGACGGCCCCGGATCCGACGACGACCAGGTGCGCCGGTGCTCCGTGGTGGACGACCGCACCGTCCGGGCGGTGCCCGAGGACGAACCCGGTCGACGGCCGGTCGACGTGCTCGAGGTGCGGGAGCAGCGGCAGCGGCAGTGACTCCCCCGCCTGCTCGGGTACCGCCGAGGAGGCCGACCGGTGCAGCACGACGTCGAGCACGGCACAGCAGGCCGCCGCTGCCAGCAGCGCCACCCGTCCGCTCGCCGCCACGGGCCCGAGCAGGCCGGACAGCACCAGCACGACCGCGGTGACGACCAGGACGCAGCGGGCGGTGAACGGGGACACCACTCCATCCGAGCACGTCCCCGTCGCCGCCGAGGGCCGTCCGAAGGGATCTGTGGACAGCCGGCGCCGACTACTGCACCAGGAAGAACTGCTCCCCGATGTCGACCCGCGCACCGCGCTCGACCCGGTACCGACGGCCCGGCTCGCAGCGACGGATCGAACCGTCGATGTGCCGGACCACGGTCCCGTTGCCCGAGAACCGGTCGGACACCCAGAGGTCGTCGCCGTCACGACCGAGCTCCAGGTGGATCTTCGACACCGACTTGCCGGGGTCGTGCACGGTCAGCAGGTCGTCGAACCGCTCGCCCGGCTGCGGGCGGGGCAGACGGCCGAGCAGCCCGGTGCCGTGCACGCCGAAGCGCTCACCGGTGCTGAAGTGCAGGACGAACGGGGCCTGCACCGGAGCCTGCCCGACGATGCGGGTCTCCTCGACGTCCTCGGCGAGGTCGTCGTTCGCGCTCGACACCAGGGACGCGGGGTCCGGCTGGGCCGGAGCCTGCGCGGCATGGTCCGCGGCGCCGGGCATCGGCGGGATCACTCCCGGAGCACCCGGGATCGGGGGCAGCGGCGCGGCGAACGGCGCGGTCGACGGTGCCGCGGAGGGCACGGTGGCGGAACCCGGCGTCGTGGTCGCTGGCGCAGAGGGGAACGCGTCCGGGGACAGGCTCGGGGCGGCGTGCACCCCGCGCGGGCGGAGGCGCGGCCCGGAGTCCGCGAACTCGTCGTCCGTCACGGCCGGGGCACTGTCCGCCCCGGCGCTGTCGGTCACGTCGCCGTCGTCACCGTGACCGTCCGCGACGTCGACGTCAACGTCCGCGTCCGAGTCGCCGGCGGTGTCGTCCGCGTCCGAGTCGCCGGCGGTGTCGCCCGCATCGCCGCCGGTGTCGACCGCGGACGTACGGTCGACCGCCTCGGCCTCGTCGTCGGCAGCCCAGTCCGGGCGTGCCATCGGCAGGGGGACGACCGGTCCGGTGAAGGCCGCGGTCACGGCCGGGCGGACCGCGCCGCACTCGCCGCAGAAGATGTCGTCCGGCTCGAGCTGGTGGCCGCACACGTGGCAGGTCGTCGTGGCGTGCATGCCCGGCGTGACCAGCGGAGCCGGACGGAGCGGTCGGCGGTCGACCAGGGGTTCCACGACCGCGGTGTCGCCGGGCTGCGGCGGCGACGCGACGGGGCCGTCCGCAGCGGGGACGACCGGCTGGCCCGACTCCGCGTCGCCGTCGTCGGCCGACCCTGCGGTCGGAGCGGGGACGCGCAGGCCGTCGATGCCGGCATCGTCGGACTGGTCGTCGCCCGGGCCGTGCTCGGCGGATGCTCCGGCGGCCTCGTCGCCGGCGGACTCCGGGACGGGCGGCACAGGAGGAACGGGCGGCACCGGCGGGACGGGCGGCACCGGGGGGACGACGGGTTCGGCGACGACCTCGGGTTCGGCGGCGTTGCCGCGCCCCACCCACCACGAGGGACCGGCCGGCGCGGCCGGCGGTGCGACGTCCGCCGGAGGTGCCCAGACCGATGCCGGGACGCCGCTGTCGGCCGCGGGAGCGTCCGTCGGGGCGGCCGCCGACGCGGGGGGCGCCAGGCGGGTCCGTTCGGGATCGTCGGCGAGGTCCGCGCCGGGGACCGGCTCGGAGCGGTGGTCGGCGGGGTCGAGCGAGGGCTCGGCGCGCTGCGGGTTCGGCGCACCGCGCTCCGCCAACCCGGAGTCGGCACCGTGGACGTGCGTGGGCGCCTGCCGTGGGGCGAAGTCGTCGGGCCGCTGGACGGGGACCGCGCCGTTCCCCGGACGGTCGGAGCCGGTGAGCCAGGCGCGTGTCGCCGGGTCGAGCGTGGCCTCGGGGAGCCAGGCGTCGGCGGCGGGGTCCGAGCGGCGGCCGTGCGCGTCGGGCTGCTGCAGGGGCGGCGGTGGTGCCTGTTCGACGGGGGGCTGGGCGACCGGGCGACGGCTGGCCGCGGCGGTCACCGCGCGTCCGCACTCACCGCAGAAGATCGCACCGTCCGGGAGCATCGATCCGCAGTGTTCGCATCTGATCACGGGGTGCCTCTGTCCTCACTCGGCCCTGCACGACGCTCGCCGGGCCTCGGCCCATCGTAGTCGCCGCGTCCCCGGGCACCCTGCCGGGTCCGCCCACGAGGGGGTCGCCGTCCGCGGAGCGACCGCAGGGAGACGGCGGTGCGGAACCGTTCCCGTCGGTTCCGTCCGGTCCGGAGACTGCCGATCGCGTCGTCGGTCGCCGACCACATCCGGTCGGCGACCGACTCGTCGACGTCGCTCGGACCGAAGACCGCGCGGTCGGCGAGGGCTGCGAGGCCGGTCCCGCCGTCGCCGGGAGCACCCACCACCGCTTCGCGTCGCGTCGCGGACCGGGACACGTCGTGCCCGCGGTCGAGCAGCGCGTCGCGGTACTCGTCCCAGGCGCCGACGACACGGCCGCGGGGCGTCGGCGCGCGACGACGGCGGCGGCGCCGTGCGCGCTTCGCGAGCACGATCACCGCGAACGGCAGCAGCACGAGCGCCGCGAGGCCGAGCACGCCGAGCACCCACGGCAACGCGGCCAGCAGGATCTGCAGCCACAGCGGCTGCACCGGCGGCGTGTTGCGGTCGGTCTGCGGCGGGGCCTGCTGGTCCTGGTCCTGCTGGGTGACGGGGGGCGGCGGCACGACCGTCTCCGGCCGGGTCACGGGCTGCGGCGTCTGCTGCTGCTCGTCCGGGATCTCGCGCACGGTCGGGTTCGGGTCGAGCATGACCCACCCCCACTGCGCGGTGTCGACCTCGATGCGCGCCGTCACGTCCGAGCCGCGGAACGTCGTCGTGCCACCGCTCGTGCCCGCGTCGCCGCGATCGGCTCCGGAGTCGCCGCCGGCGCTGAAGCCCATCACCACCCGCGCGGGGAACCCCAGCTCGTCGGCCATGAGCGCCGCGGCGGCGGCGTACTGCTCCTGGTCACCGATCATCAACGGCGCGGTGAGGAGCTCCTGGATCCGGTCGGCGCCGTGACCCGAACGGCTCATCCGGTCGTCCCCGACCCCGTGGCTGACGTAGCCGTTGCGCTTCAGCGACTGCAGGGCGGCCAGGAGCTTCGCGCCGGCCGCGGTCTCGCCGCGGGTCGTCGACTCGACGGTGTCGCGCACGGCCTCCGGCACGTCCCGCGTCGCCGGCACCGACGCGCTGCCCGGTCGCGCGGCGGCGAGCTGCTCCTGGGTCGGCTGGTCGGGCACGACGGCGGTCAGGTCGTACGACGTGCCGTCGCCGACCCCGCCCACCACGGCACCGGTCTGCGTCGACGCGTTGTAGAAGAACGATCCGCGCTCGGACTCCGCGCCGCGACCGGTGAACTCGACCCGCTCGAGGTCGCCCACCGTCGGCAGCCACACACCGCTGTACCCGTCGACGGTCACGCCGACGCGGACGGTGGTGCCGTCGACCCCGCGGACGTCGACCGAGGTCGGCACCCGCTCGAAGGTGCCCGACGCCGACGACCCGTCGGCGCCGCCCACCCGGTAGACGACCCCGTCGTACGTGTCGAGGGTGGCGATGCGCACGAACCCGTTCGCGGGGAGCCCGGTCACCCGCAGCTGCGGGGTGTCCGCGGCGGTCTGCTCCTCGTAGGCCCGGAAGCCGCTGAGGGGGCTGACGTGGTCGCGCGGGTCGAAGGGCTTCACGACGTCGGTCCGCGCCACGGTGCGCCCGACGGTGGGCGGTGCCACGAGGCCGAGTCCGGTCGCGACGACCGCGGCGGCGACGATCGTCCCCGTCCCCACGAGTGCCGGCCGCACGACGGACCGCACGAGCGGGACCCTGGTGCCGATGGTGGTCGCGACGGCCACGGCGCGTCGCGCATGGCGGACGGTCAGCGCCCACACCAGGGCGATCCCCACGAGCACCACCGCGGTCAGCACGGACGTGTCGAGTCGGCTCGGTCCGACGACCACGCCGACCGCGAACAGCACCAGTGCCGGGATGCTCGCGAGCTCCGGCCGGGAGGCACGGGTCGCCACGCTCACGGACGTCACCGCCGCCACCAGGAGCGTCACGAAGTACGGCACGAGGAGCGCCTCGTACGACCCGACCGGCAGGCTGATGGTCACCAGCTGCTTCCAGCCCAGCGCGACGCCGGCGAAGAGGTCGAGGAGTCCGGGACCGGTGGGCAGCAGCCCGGCCGCCCGGTCGGGCACCGCGGCCGGCACGCCGGTCAGCGTGAACGCCGCGACGCCCGCGACGGCGACCACCGCCGCGGGCAGCCGCAGGACGGCGCCGAGCAGGGCGACGAGCGTGCCGGAGACGATCGCGGTCACCGCAGCAGCGACCATCGCCTGGTCGCGGTAGACCGGCCACCAGGACGTGCTCGCCACGGCGAGCAGGAGCCAGACGACCAGGGTGCTGCCGGCCAGCCGCAGCGGTGCGGCACGGCGGGCGTCCCGGCGGTCGGAACGCCGGGTGGTGCGCCGTGCGCGCTCCGGCGCGGTCGGGTCGGCCACGGGTGCTGCGCTCATGCGGCCGCTGCCGATCGGTGCAGCGCGTGCCGGAGGTCGTCCAGGTAGCCGATGGTCATCACCGTCAGACCCGCGACGCGCAGGAACCGGGGCTGCGCCTCCGGCTCGCAGATCACCGCGACGACCTCGACGCCGACCGGGAAGCGCGTCGCCGCGAGGCGGAGCGCCGGCAGCCCGACGGTCGACCCGACCACGAGGAAGGCGACCGAGATCCCCTCGGCGTCGTTGCCGACGATCCGCGCGACCTCGGCGACCGGCAGGCACGCGTCGGCCAGGGCGACGGACGCGAAGTCGTCGAGCAGGCGGGTCGGCGTGATCGTCGGCAGGGACCGCACGGCGTAGACCGCGCGACGCGCGAACTCGGGTGTCCGCTCGGAGACCACGACGGAGACCTCGCGACCGTCGCGGATCGCCCGCGCGCCGAGCGACGCGGCGGCGCTGACGGCGAGCTCGAACTCGTCGTCGTCACCGAACTCGGCACGCGCCGTGCCCAGTGCGACGACGAGGTGGGAGCGACGCGTGTCCTCGAACTGGCGCACCATCAGTGCGCCGGACTTCGCCGTCGACTTCCAGTGGATCGTGCGCGGGTCGTCTCCCGGCATGTACTCGCGGATGGCGTGGAAGGCGATGTCCGCCGGCGAGAGGTCGGTGGTCGCCTGTCCCTCGAGGTCCCGCACCAGACCGGTGCTCGTGGACGGGATCGCGATGGTCCGGGGGTGCACGATGACCTGCTCCCGGGCCGTCCAGACGACCTCGCGGCGGACCAGTCCGACCGGGTCGGCGCGGACGCCGGTCACCGGGCCGACGTCGAGCACCCCGCGGCGCAGGGTCGGCACCGGCACCTCGCGCCCGAACGTGCCCTGCGGGCCGATCGCGGGGATGGCGACGTCGACCAGCCCCGAACCGACCGGCACCTCGACGGTCGTCGGCACCGAGGGCAGCCGCGAGGGGTTCTCCGCCGTCACCACCACGCCAGCGGCGTCGCCGACGGCCACCCGGTGCTGCGGCAGCCGCATGCGGATCACCAGCCGTGACCGGCCGATGAGCGCGACGGCCGCGACGACCACCAGCACCGCACCGGCGAACCCGACGACCACGATCTCGCGCAGCCCGAACCGGTAGCCCGTCACGAACGCGACGAGCGTGAGCGCGGCGACCGTCCAGCCGAGCCCGGTGACGACCGACGAGACCTCGCCCCAGGAACGCGTGACGAGCCTCCAGGCCGTCGCCCAGGCCCGGACGACGCCGACGACGGCGTCCGCTGCCACGCCCTCGCGGTCCCCGACGATCCGGGACCGGACGTTGGTCATGCCGGCGACCGTCCCCGTGCGCTCGTAGGCCGTCGTCCCGCGACGCGACCGCGTCGAGGACGGGCGGCGCGAGCGCGTGGAGACGGGCCGGCGGTCCGTCACGTCGTGACCCGGTCGGCCGGCGGCGGGGTCTCGACCAGGAGCTGCGCGATCACGCTCGGCGAGCTGACGCCGTCGAACTCGGCCTCGGCGTCGAGCACGAGCCGGTGCGCGAGCACGGGCACGGCGAGGGCCTTGACGTCGTCCGGCGTGACGTAGTGGCGGCCGTTCAGCGCCGCGAAGACGCGGGCGGCCCGGATGAGGCCCATCGCGCCACGCACGCTGACGCCGAGGCGGACCTCGCTCGCCGAGCGGGTGGCGTCGACGAGCCGTGCCACGTAGTCGGCGATCACGGCGTCGACGTGCACCGACCGTGCGAGCGCGGCCATCTCGGTGATCGTCGCCGCGGGGACGACGCTCGCGAGCGGCACCGAGGCCGAGGGCGCCGAGGAGGTCTCGAGGATCTTCACCGTCGCGGCGTGGTCCGGGTAGCCGATCGAGGTCTTCATGAGGAAGCGGTCGAGCTGCGCCTCGGGCAGCCGGTACGTGCCGGCCTGCTCGACGGGGTTCTGCGTGGCGATCACCATGAACGGGGCGGCGAGGCGGTGGTTCACGCCGTCGACGGTGATCGCGGACTCCTCCATCGCCTCGAGCAGCGCGGACTGGGTCTTCGGGCTCGCACGGTTGATCTCGTCGGCGAGCACGATGTTCGCGAACACCGGACCGCGGTGGAAGTCGAACTCCTGGGTGCGCTGGTCGTACACGCTGATGCCGGTGATGTCACCGGGCAGCAGGTCCGGCGTGAACTGGATGCGGTTCGTCGTGCCCTGCACGCTCTGCGCCATCGCCCGGGCGAGGCTGGTCTTGCCGGTGCCGGGGACGTCCTCGAGCAGCAGGTGGCCCTCGCTCAGCATGGCCGTGACCGCGAGCCGGATCACGAACGTCTTCCCGAGGAGCACCTGCTCGACGTTGGTCACGATGCGGCCTGCGACGTCGGCGAACCAGGTGGCCTGCTCCGGGGTCATGCTCATGCGGGGTCGGTCCTTCGTTGGTGGCGTGCGGGCGGTGGGTCGGTCGGGTCAGGGGGTGGTCGGGTCCGAGGGGGCCGGTTCGGGCTCGGGCGGTGGCGCCGGGTCGATCTTGGCGATCGGCGGGTTCGGGTCCTCGTGCCCGTCCACGATCGACGCCACGACGACGTAGTTCGCGGTGAGGGAGTCCTCGACGGTCGGCAGTGCGTTCGGCGGGTAGATGTTCCCGCTGTCGCAGCCGACGCGCGTCAGACAGAAGGAGACGCGGTAGCCGGAGGGCTGGTAGCCGCCGTTGGCCGGTGCCGACGACACCGTCACCTGCGTGCCCGCGGTCATGGAGTCGGGGATCGTCGCGCGGGTCTGCACGGGTCGGAGCCCGTCGACCGACGTTCCGTCACCGCAGAAGTTCGAGGAGCTGTCCGCGCACGCCACCACCTTGACGCTCACGGCGGACCCGTACGCGACGCCGTCCACCCAGCCGCCGGTGTCGCTGGTCGTCGTCAGAGCACCGCCGTTCACCGAATAGGCGTAGTGGTCGACCCGGCCGCCAGGGCTGGCCTGGGCGGAGGGGTTGCGGATACGGATCGCCCAGGTGCCCTCGTCCTGCCGGAACCGCTCGACGGCGATGTCAGCGCTGGCGTTGCCCGGCGCCGCGAAGCTCTGGACCTCGGCGGGCTTGCTCGGCGTGCAGAAGAGACCGTTGTCCGCGAGGGCGACGTACTGGTACGCGCCGTTCGACCGCAAGGAATCGGTCGCGCTGCCGCTGTCCCAACCCCTGTCGGAACCCGAGGTCGAGCAGCCCGATGCCGGGCTGACACCCGGGGCGTACCGCACGATCTTCAACGAACGACCGCTGCCTGCCCAGTTGCTCTCGCTCGCGTTGAGCACGACCGTCGTCTCTCCGGACGAGACCGACCGCTTCGCGTCGAGATCGGGAACGGCAGGGGATCCGACCGCCGTGCCGGACCCCGAGCCGGAGTTCCACTGCACCACGGTGCCGTTGCGGTCGGCGTCGTTGTGCGCGGAGACGGAGACCGAGTACTTCGCACCGCTCTCGGCACCGGTGAACGAAGTGCTCGTCGCGGTGCCGGTACGCCGCATGGTGGAGAGGCCGGGGCCCTTGATCGTCACGACGTAGTCGTCGACCGCGCTCCCACCCCGGGGTGCCGGTACTGCGTTCCAGGCGACGTCGAGCTGGTTCGGCGTGCTCTTGCTCGGTGAGACCCGGATGTTCTTCGGCGGGGCCGGCACGTAGTCCGCGCTCATCGAGACGGACCGCGCGGACGGCTTCGAGTCGCCGATGGCGTTCGTCGCGACGACCTGGAACCGGTACGACGCCTTCGGGTCGATCCCGGTCAGCTGGCAGACCGTCGACGTCCCGCAGTTCTTCGAGAGCCCGTTCGTCCCGACGACGCGGTAGCCCGTGATCGGCGCGTTGTTGCCCTGCGGCGCGGCCCAGGTCAGCGAGAGCTGGCCGCCGTCGTACGACCCCGTGCGGGTCGGCGTGCCGGGTGCGTCCGGCACGTCCTGCACCGAGATCGTCACGTCGCCCCAGACGTACCGGTTCGGGTCGTTCGTCGCGTCGGCGACCTGGTACTGCAGGTGCGCGTCGACGGGCTTGGCCGTGTCCGACACCCGGACCTGCAGCCGGGACCGGTCTCCGCTCGGCGTGACGGTCACGCCGCTCGGCAGCCCGCCGGACAGGCCGCGGATGTTCACCACGCGCAGTCGCTGCCCGGGGAACGGGTTGGTCGGCTGGTCGTTCGTGAGCACGTCGATGGTCGTCGTCGCGCCGCGCTTCGTGACGGACCGGTCCGCGCCCGGCTGCACGAGCGGTCGGGTCGACGCGACGATGCCCACGGTCACGGTTCCCGCGCGGCCGGCGTTGGCGTCGTCGTTCACGCCGATCCCGATGGCGGCCGTGGTGTTCTTCTTCGCCGTGTCGGCGACGGCGATCGTCAGCTGCTGCTTCGCGATGCTCGCGGTGACGCCGTCCGCCGGCCGCCCGACGACCGAGTACCGCAGCTCGGGCAGGTCGCGCGGGTACGGGTAGTCGGTGAGCTTCGTCAGGTCGATCGTGCGGCGCTCCCCCGGCTGCATCTCGACGGCCGAACCGGTGAAGGCCGGCGGCTGGTTCGACCGGGGCGTCACCGTGATGGGCAGCACCAGGGTCGCGACGCGTCCCTTGCCGCCGTTCGCCGACGAGCCGTCCGTGACCTCGAACGAGATGGAGGCGTTGCCGTAGTACAGCTTCGACGACGTGAACTGCAGGGTCGACGAGTCGACGACCAGGCGCTGCCCGTTCGCGTGCGTCGCCTTCACGGTGCCGCGGTCGGTGATCGTCGCGGTCTTGCCGTTCGCGGTCACGACGAAGTCGTCGAGCGGGATCCGCACGGTCGCCTCACTCTTCACCGTGATCGTCCCCGCACTGCGGTTGATCTGCGGCAGTGCGTCGTCGAAGCCCGGCACGTTGATGAAGCCGTAGGACACGATGTCCGGGTGGTCGACGCGTGCCACCGAGAACGGGATCACCTGCGAGTCGTCGGTGAGCCGGACGGTGATCCGCTCGTCGTCGGTGGTGCGGGCCGTGTCGCCGTAGCCGTCGACCAGACCGACCTTCAGGTCGGCCGAGGTGCCCTCGGCGAAGAAGACGTTCTCGAGCACGTCGACCGTCACGCTCTGGCGGTGCAGGATGTCCTGCAGGTCGAGGGTGGTGTCGTCCACCTCGGGTCGCAGCGGTTGGGCGTCCTCGTCGACCGTGACCGTCAGGAACGCGGTGCTCGAACCGCCGCTGCTGTTGGTCACCGTGTAGAGCACGGCGTAGTCGCCGGACTTCGCCGTCTTCGGCGGGGTCACCCGGATCTGCTGCTTCCGCAGGATCTTCGCCGCGACGTCGTCGGCGGTCGGCTCGGCGGCGGTGACGGTGAGCTGTCCGCCCTCGGGGTCGGAGTCGTTCTGCATCACCCGGACGGTCACCGAGCCGCCGGGCCGGATGGTGACGTGGTCGGCCTGGGCGACGGGGTTGGATGCCTGCTCGGCGCGCGGCGCGATCCCGACGCGCACGGTGCCGCTCGCACGGGCACCGAGTGCGTCGACGACCGTGTAGGTGAACTCGTCGGTACCGGCCGAGTAGTCGCCCGCCTGGTAGGTCAGCGAGTCCTTCGAGACGTCACTCACCGAGCCCTTGTCCGGGTTGGAGCCGACGCCGACGAGCTGCACCGAGTCGCCGTCCGGGTCGATGCCGTTCAGCGGGATCGACACCCGCACCGAGGACCCGGCGACGACGCGCGCGGTCACCGTCGGCGGGACCGGCGGGTTGTTCGTGGCGGCGTCGCGCTCGCGGACCGAGATCGACACGGACGCGTCGGCGTGCTGGCCGTCCGGACCCGCGACGCGGTACACGGCCGTGTAGTTGCCGGGGGTCTCCGGCGCGAGGTAGCGCAGGTGGTCGCCGGAGACGAAGAGCAGACCGCCGTCGCCCGGCACGTTCTGCACCAGGTCCGGCTCGAGCGTCAGGGGCTCGCCCTCGGGCTGCGTGTCGTTGTCGAGGACGGCGATGTTCGCGACGTCGCCCACCCGCACCGTGCTGCTGTCGGGCTGCGCCACCGGCGGCTGGATGCGGTCCGGTCGAAGGATCTCGACGACGGTGATCGTGCCGGTGGACGACGCCAGGCCGTTCGTCTCGGTGTACTCGAAGGACACCGGCCCGTCGAGCGGCGCCGTCAGCGTGATGCGGACGGTGTGCTGGTCGAGGATGCTCGCCTGCACGCCGCTCGACCGCTGCGGCGCGTCGATGGCGGTCACCATGAGCACACCGCCGGCCGGGTCGATGTCGGTCGCGGTGACGTCGGTGTCCTTCGTCGACAGCGTGTTCACGAACACCGTCTTCGGCGTGGTGATCGGCGCGGTCGAGGCGTCGGGCGGCGCGAGGATCGTCACCCGCACGATGCCGCTCGAGGTCTTCACGCCGTCGGTCACCGTGTACTCGAGCTGGTGGTCCCCCGCTCCGGCGCCGAGCACGCGGAAGGTGCCGGCGTCGTAGCTCGGGGTGACGGTCAGGCCGGACGCCGAGGACACGCTGGTCAGGGTCACGGTGCCGTTGCCGCCGCGCACGTGGTCAAGCGGGTCGACGCTGAAGGCCTTGCCCGCGTACCCGCTCACCGGGAAGGGGTCGGCGCGGAGCGGCACGCTGCCCTGCTTCGCGACCCGCATGGTCGCCGAGCCGCGGCCGTCCGCACGCCCGTCGCTGACGACGACCTGCACCGACCGCTCGCCGGTCCTGCCGCTGTCGTTGCGGTAGTCGAGCAGGCCGTCCGGCGTGGTCGACGCGTTGTCGGGGTCGGCCGCCGTCGCCGACTTGAGGTAGACGGGGTCGCCGTCGGGGTCGACCCAGTCGCCGAGCACGTTCGTCACGACGTGCCCGTTCTGCACGACGTCCGCCGAGGTGTCGCGGACCTGGCGCGGAGCGTCGTTCTGCGCCTCGGGTCGGACGCTGACGCGGACGGTCGCGGTGTCGGAGCCGCCGTTGCCGTCGGTGATCGTGTACTGGAACGATACGGTGCCCGAGGCGCGGGACGACAGCGTCACCTGCAGGCGCTGGCCGTCGCCGACGATCGCGACGCGGCCGGCGGAGTCCGAGATCCGTCCGACCTCGCTCACCACGATCGGGTCGCCGTTCGGGTCGTAGTCGTTGAGCAGGACCGGGAGGCTCGTGGTGCGTCCCGGACGAGCGCCCAGCTCGTCGTCCACCGCCACCGGCGGCTTCTGGTCCTTGTCGACCTCGGGGTCCTCGTCGGAGACCTGCTCGCGCTGCTTCTGGTCGTCCTGCTTGACGAGGTCGGCCCAGTTGTCGATGAGCTGCCCGCTGCGGTCGATCGCCCACGACCGGCCGCTCGACGGGTCGTTGGCCACGACCGTCCGGCCGTTGTGGAGGATCTGCATCTCGCTCGTCCCACCGGTGCTCGCCAGGCGCTGGAGCGCACGGCCGTCGCAGGTGTCCATCGCCTGACCGCCGGCCCAGGCGGCGTAGGTGCAGCTGCCGTCGACGTAGGGCCGCGCAGCGCGGCCGGACACGGCCAGGGGCGTGCCGTCGACCCGGCCGGACGGGGTGACCCGGGCCAGGCCGGCGGTCCCGGCGACCGTGACGTCAGCGCCGTCGTCGGACGACCGCTGCAGCGCCGGGGACGAGCCCACACGGTCGCCGAGGTCGACCGCGTCGCCGTCCACCGTCAGGGTGCCGCTGGTGCGGTCGAGCACGGCGAGGTGGGACCCGAAGGCAGCGACCTGGAAGTCGTCGCCGCGACCGGCGTCGACCTTCCAGCGGCGGTCGACGGTCAGGGTCGCGCCGATGTCGACGAGCGAGGCGGTGCCGGTCTTCGCCGAGTAGACGGCGACGTGGTCGTCCGAGGCGTCGAACACGGTGTCGGCACCGAGCGTCAGGTCGGCCTTCGTGGAGGCGTCGAACTCCTCGAGCTGGTCGGCCGGGGTCGCCCAGAGCTCGCCGGTCTCCGCGTTGCCGATCACGGCGGTGTCCCCGGCCAGGAAGACCTGTGGCGAACCGGCGGGCAGGGTGACGGCGTCGCCGACCGTGGCGGCCGCGACGTCGACCTTCGCGACGGTGCCCTTGGTCTCGTCGACGCTGTAGACGGTGGAACCGCGTTGCAGGACCGAGAGGTCGTCGCTGGCGGTCTCGACGGCCGTGTTGAGCTGCAGCACCTCGGTGTTGGCCCGGCCGACCGCGCCGTACTCGGCCGAGGGGACCCAGACCGTCCCGTCGCCGAGGTCCACGCGCTGCGTGTGGTAGCCGGTCGACACGATCGCGGTGCCGGCGACCACCGCGGCGACGACCACGGACACGCCCGTGGTGACGGCGGCGGATCGGTGCTTCGCGAGCAGGGCGCGGATCACCCGGCGCTCCCGATCGTCGCGCACTTCTGGGCACTCGCTGCACCGGTCTTGCCGTCGCGGTTCACGGCGACCGCGATGCACTGCTCCTCGCCGCGCTCCCCCGAGACGACGAACGTCGTGCCGGACTGCTGGCTCGAGGACCCGTTCGACGAGATGACGTACGTGTCACCGGTGCGCAGGCCCGGATCGGCCCACGAGAACGAGACCGCACTGGCCGAGGTCGATGCACGGACGTCGGCCACGACCGGGATCGCACCGGTGCCGAGACGACCGACCACGACGACCGTCGCGACGGCGAGGGCCGCGACGACCACGACGGTGAGCGACGTCGCCCAGAGCAGCGTCGAGCGCGTCCGGCGACGGGTGCGGGTGACGGAACCGGTCCGGTGCACGGTGCCGACGCTCTGCGCGCCGCCGGCGACCACACCGCCCTGGACCGGACGTCGGGTGCGACGGCGACCACCGACCCGTGCGGGCGCCTGCAGCTGACGCACCACCGTGCGTTCGCCGGCGGGCGTCGGCGACGCGACCGCCCACGCCTCGACCGCGACGTCCGCTGGGGTCTGCGGGATGCCGAGTTCGGCCTCGACCTGCTGCAGGCCGCGGACGAACTCGATCACCGTCGCCGGTCGTGCCTGCGCCTTGCGGGACAGCGCCGTCGCGAGCAGTCGCTCGAGCGACGGCGGCACGTCGGTGCGCCCCGTCGGCTTGACGCCGCCCTTGTCGATCCGGTGCATCAGGTCGTTCGCGCCGTTCTTGCCGCCGCGGATCTCGAAGGGACTGCGGCCGGCGAGCAACGAGTAGACGGTGGCGGCGAGCGAGTAGACCTCGGACTGGATCGTGCCGCGGGACTCGTCGATGAGCACCTCGGGCGCGGACCACGGGATGGACATGCCGACCGGTTCGTCGGGGTCGGTCCCGCCGATGGTCGCGGCGATGCCGAAGTCGGACAGCACCGGGTTGCCGTACGCCGTGAGCAGGATGTTCGAGGGCTTGATGTCCCGGTGCAGCACACCCTCGCGGTGCGCCGTCTCGAGCGCCGACCCGATGCGGATGCCGATCGACAGGACCTCGGACACCGGGATCGGCTCACGGCGGTACCGCTCGCTGAGCGACGACGAGCAGAGCTCCATCACGAGGTACGGGCGTCCGTCCGCGGCCACGCTCGCCTGGAAGACGGTGAGGATCGACGGGTGCGTGCTGAGCCGGGCCATGAGGTTCGCCTCGGCCTGGAACATCTGGCGCACGCGGTCGTCCACGACCTCGTCGAGGAGCACCTTCACCGCGACCTGTCGGCGCGGCATGTCCTGCTCGTACAGGAAGACGTCGGCGAAGCCACCGGAGCCGAGCACGTGCACGGGGCTGAAGCCGCCGATGACGGGCGGGTTGGACGGCAGGCGTCGCGCCATCGTCCTCTCCTCCCCGGGCCGGGTGGCCGCGTGTCTCGTCGTGGCCCTGCTCATTGTACGAACCGTTCGTGAACGGGTCGCCGCGCGCCGGTGGGCCGTGGGCGGGCGCGGTCCCCCAGTTCGGGGGACGATCAGTGCCGGGGCAGCGTGTCCTCGAGGTCACCGTCGTCGGGGGCACCGTCGACCTGCAGCACCACCACCGTGACGTTGTCGCGCCCCCCGGCGACGACGGCGTCGCCGACCAGGCGCTCCGCGAGCTGCTGCGCGTCGGATTCGCGGGCTGCGATCCGCGCGATCCCGGCGTCGCCGAGCTCCTTGGTGAGGCCGTCCGAGCACACGATGTACCGGTCGCCGGCCCGGAGCGGGAGGGTCCACCAGTCGGGTGCCGGCGGCTCGCCGAAGCCCACCGCGCGGGTGATGACGTTGCTGTCGGGGTGTCGTTCGGCGTCCTCGGCGCGGAGCAGACCCGCGTCCACCATCTCCTGCACGACGGAGTGGTCGACCGTGACGCGACGGAGCACGCCGCCCTCGATGCGGTAGGTCCGGGAGTCGCCGACGTTGAACACCAGCGCGGCGGGCTGCCCGAGCGAGGCCACGAGGGCGATGCCGGTGACGGTCGTCCCCGCGCCGATGGCGTTGCCGCCCGCAGCCCGCTCGATGTCGGCGGTGGCCAGGAGCAACGCCCGCTGGATGCCCTGCCGCGTCGTGAACGGGTCGGTCGTCACCTGCTCGAGGCGTCGCACCACGGCGTCGCTCGCCCGGTCGCCGGCCAGGTGTCCGCCCATGCCGTCCGCGACGACGAAGAAGGGGGCACCGACGATGTAGCTGTCCTCGTTGTGGTCACGCCGTCGCCCGACGTCGGTCGAGGCTCCCCACGACAGGGTGAGGGTGGCGCCGTCGGCACCGGGGACGTCGATGGCGTGCGCAGTGGCTGCTCGGCCGAGTTCGGTCACGTGTCAGGATCGCTCTCTGGTGGGTCGGGGCGTGCCGTGTGCTTGCTGATCGGAGGGCCACGGGGGAACCGGAGCGGACCCGTCCGCCGTCGGTGCGACCCGGAGGTACGGCGAGAGGACCTCGATGGCGTTGCCGTCACCGATCTCGACTACCGTACCCGTCAGCGCGACGATCGACGCACCCGACGGCATGCGGTACGCGGGTGCGCCGGCCGGACGGACGACGGTGCCGTTCGTCGACCGGAGGTCCTGCACGACGACGGCTTCGCCCTCGGCGTGCAGCCGGACGTGGGACGACGAGACCTGCCCGTGCGCCGAGCGCACGGTCACCAGCTCCGGTTCCGGTCCGCGGGTGATCCGCGGCAGCGACGGCCGTCGTCCGATGACCACGGGGTGGTCGAGGCGGAAGAGCTGGTCGCCGATCCGGATCGACGGCACCTTCGCCGTGCGTTCCGTCGGAGCGGACGGGAGGCCCGGTGCGGCTCCGCCGGCGGCGCCCGGTCGCGTGGGTGGTCGGCCCGGGGCGCGGACGACCGTGGCCTCGGCATCGGTGTCCGCTGCGTCGGACGCGGCCGGGCCCGACGCACCGCCGCTTCCGGTGCCCGGGACGGGCGGCACGGGCCGGACGACCGTGTCGCCGAGGGGGTCGCCGTGGACGTCCGACGGCGCGTCGGGCACCTGCGGCAGGGGCCGGACGACCGTCTCGCCCAGCGGGTCGTCGCCGCCGCGCGACGCACCCGGCATCGGCGGTACCGGCCGGATGACCGTGTCGCCGAGGGGGTCGCCGTCGACGCCGTCCGACGAACCGGTCGCCGGTCGGACCCGCGGCACCGGCCGGAGAATCGTGTCGCCGACCACGTCGTCGCCTGTTGCCGACGCTCCCGGCGTCGGAGGGACCGGCGGCACCGCCCGGAGGACCGTGTCGCCGACCACGTCGTCGCCCGCTGCCGACGCTCCGGGCGTCGGAGGGACCGCCGGCACCGGCCGGAGGACGGTGTCACCGAGCGGATCGTCGGCGTCGGTACGGCCGCGGATGACGGTGTCGTCGAGGGCCTCGGCGACGCGGTCACCGCTGAGCGCCGCGCGGGGTCGCCGGATGACGGTGTCCTCGATGTCCTCGAAGCCGTCGTCGTCGTCGCGCAACCGGAGCCCTTCCCACGTGGTTGCGTCCACCGTAGACGATCCTGTCGACCCCGCATCACCGCGGCGACCACGTCGGACGGCTGTCGGCGAGCACCGAGCGCAGCACGAGTCCGGCCAGCGCGTCGTCGTCACGCAGGTCCAGGGCGTACCGCGCCCGGGTCTCGGCGCGGGCCGCCGAGCCCAGCGCCCAGGCGCACCAGGCGGCGAGGGCCAGCGCACCGGCCGCTCCCGCCGTGCCGTCGGCCGGTCCGTCCTGCACGTGCCAGGTCCGCCAGGCCTCGACGCACCGGTCCCCCGCCGTCCGCAGACGGGAGCGCGAGGGTCGCGGACCGATCCCGGAGAGCGCGGGCGGTGTGTCGTCGTGGAACGGGTCGAACGCACGGAGCGTCCGAGGGTCGTGCGCACCGGGGGCGGCGAGGAAGTCCACCAGGGCCATCCGGGTCGCGAGGGCGCCGCACGCGGTGACGACGGCCGTCGCCGCGCTCCCGCGCAGCGGGCCGTCGCCGGGCGCGACGAGCGCTGCAGCCGCGGCGGGGAGGGTGACGGCCGCCGCGATCTCGCGAGGGAACCGCACTGCGGAGTCGTGGTCGGAACGAGTGGTGAGCGGGATCATGCACGCCATCGAAACGTGATCCGCGCCTCCCGACCGGCCCACCCGGACCGACTGTGGACGGCTGCCGCGCTGACGGACCCTGTGGAGGACCGACCATTGCGCCCGCCGTCAGGCGGTGACGGGCTCCAGGCTCTCGGCGACCAGGTCCCAGCCGTCGGCACCGCGCTCGAGGACGACGCCGTTGCCCGCAGCCCAGTCGACCAGGTCGTCCATCGACGCGACCGCAGCGGAGGTGCGTCCGAGCAGCGCGACGAGACGGCCCTTCGCGGTCTTGTTCCAGTGGTTCAGCGCCCGACGCCGCCCGGTCCCGTCGACGCTCACGACGCGGGGCGCGACGGCGCCGGGGACCGGACCGAGCTTGCGGTACCCCTCCGACCGGAGGTCGAGCACCAGGCCGTCCCCGACCTGCGCGAGGGCACGGCTCGAGGCGGCGGGCCAGTGCGTGGCCAACCGGAGCGTGCCCAGGCGCGAGTCGTGCGACAACCGGTACGCGGGGATCCGGTCGCCCGCACCGATCGGACCGAACATCGCGGACTGCACGACCACGTGCTCCGCCCACCAGTTCCGGGTGGCCTCGGGGGCGTCGACGGCCCCGAGGGGGTCGTAGAGCACCCCGGTGTAGCGCTCGATCGCCGGCATCGTGCCGGAGGTCTCGAGCTCGAGGTTGCGCAGGCGCTCCCCGATCGACTTCGGGCCGAGCTTCAACGCCGTCCGGGCAGAGGACTCCTCGGAACTGACGGAGCGGGCCGCGGTGATCACCGCGGCCCGCTCGTCGACCAGTTCCGGGAAGGACAGCGCACGCAGGTCGAGCGTGCGGGTCCGGTCCCCGCCCTCCCGCTTCGTCTCCGAAGGCGGGAGGAGGACGGTCAGTCCGGTCAGGACGCCAGCGCGGCCTGCCGCGCGACGATCGTCACCGTGTCGTGCTCGACCGACAGGAAGCCGTCCTCGGCGTCGACCGTGACGGTCGAACCGTCGGCCCGCGTGATGCGGACCTGACCCTGCGCCAGGATCGCGAGCATCGGCTCGTGCCCGGCGAGGATGCCGATCTGACCCTCTGTCGTCCGTGCGACGACCATGGTGGTGTCGCCCGACCAGACCTCGCGGTCGGCCGAGACGACGCTCACGCTGAGACCCGCCATGTCAGCGGTTCTCCTTCTGGATCTGCGACCACTTCTCTTCCACGTCGTTGATGCCACCGACGTTGAAGAACGCCTGCGTCGCAACGTGGTCGAACTCGCCGTCCGCGATGGCGCGGAAGGACTCGATGGTGTCCTTGAGCGGCACCGTGGAGCCCTCGACACCCGTGAACTTCTTCGCCATGTAGGTGTTCTGCGAGAGGAACTGCTGGATCCGACGAGCGCGCTCGACCGTGATCTTGTCCTCTTCGGAGAGCTCGTCCACACCGAGGATGGCGATGATCTCCTGCAGCTCCTTGTTCTTCTGGAGGATCTGCTTGACGCGCGTGGCCGTCTCGTAGTGGTCGGCGCCCAGGTACCGCGGGTCCATGATGCGGGACGTCGAGGTCAGCGGGTCGATCGCGGGGTAGAGACCCTGCGACGCGATCTCACGCGAGAGCTCGGTCGTCGCGTCGAGGTGCGCGAAGGTGGTCGCCGGAGCCGGGTCGGTGTAGTCGTCGGCCGGCACGTAGATCGCCTGCAGCGAGGTGATCGAGTGACCGCGCGTCGAGGTGATGCGCTCCTGGAGCACACCCATCTCGTCGGCGAGGTTCGGCTGGTAGCCCACCGCGGACGGCATGCGGCCGAGCAGCGTCGAGACCTCGGAACCGGCCTGCGTGAAGCGGAAGATGTTGTCGATGAAGAGGAGCACGTCCTGCTTCTGGACATCGCGGAAGTACTCCGCCATCGTCAGCGCCGACAGGGCCACGCGCAGACGCGTTCCCGGCGGCTCGTCCATCTGGCCGAACACGAGGGCGGTCTTGTCGAAGACACCCGCCTCTTCCATCTCGCCGATGAGGTCGTTGCCCTCACGGGTGCGCTCACCGACACCGGCGAACACCGACACACCGCCGTGGTCCTGCGCGACGCGCTGGATCATCTCCTGGATGAGGACGGTCTTGCCGACGCCCGCACCACCGAAGAGGCCGATCTTGCCACCCTGCACGTACGGGGTGAGGAGGTCGATGGACTTGATGCCGGTCTCGAACATCGAGGTCTTGGACTCGAGCTGGTCGAAGGCCGGGGCCTTGCGGTGGATCGGCCAGCGCTCGGTGATCTCGAGCTTCTCGTCCGTGTTGAGCACGTTGCCGAGGACGTCGAAGACCTTGCCCTTGGTGACGTCGCCGACGGGGACCGAGATCGGAGCGCCCGAGTCACGGACCTCCTGGCCACGGACCAGGCCGTCGGTCGGCTTCAGGGAGATGGCGCGGACGAGGTCGTCGCCGAGGTGCTGCGCGACCTCGAGGCCGATCTCCTGCGACGAGTCACCGATGGTGATGGTCGTGAACAGGAGGTTGTACATCTCCGGGATTGCGTCGTGGGGGAACTCGATGTCGACGACGGGGCCCGTGACACGGGCGATCCGGCCGACACCGGGCGCCGACGACGTCTCGACCGCGGTGGTTGCGGTGTCGGTCATGGCTGGTGCCTTCCTGAGGGTGGGTATCTGTCCGCGAACGACGCGGACTACTTCTTCTTCGACGAGAGGGCGTCGGCGCCGCCGACGATCTCGGAGATCTGCTGGGTGATCTCCGCCTGACGCGCGTTGTTCGCGAGTCGGGTGAAGTCACGGATCAGCGAGTCGGCGTTGTCGCTGGCCGCCTTCATCGCCTTCTGACGGGCGGCGTGCTCGGAAGCAGCCGACTGCAGCATGGCGTTGAAGATGCGGCTCTCGATGTAGACCGGGAGCAGCGAGTCGAGCACCGCGTCGGCGTCCGGCTCGAACTCGTAGAGCGGCAGCGGCTCGTTGCCCGCGGGCTCCTCGACGCCGTCGACGACCTCGAGCGGGAGCAGGCGCACGACCTGCGGCTCCTGGGTCGCCAGGCTCAGGAAGCGGTTGAAGACGATGTGGATCTCGTCCACGCCACCCTCGGCCGTGTCCTGCAGGAACTTCGCCACGACGGCGTCGCCGATCTCCTTGGCCGTCGAGAACTCCGGCTGGTCGGTGTTGCCGACCCACTGCTGCTCCGACGCGCGCTCACGGAACGCGAAGTACCCGACGGCCTTGCGGCCGACCAGGTAGTAGACGACGTCCTTGCCCTCGCTGCGGAGCAGGGAGGCGAGCTCCTCGCCCTGCTTGAGGACGTTCGTGCTGAACGCACCGTTCAGACCGCGGTCCGAGGTGAAGAGCACCACGGCCGCGCGGGTCGAGGACTCCGGCTCGGTGGTCAGCACGTGGTCGACGTTCGAGAACGTCGCCACGGCCGACACCGCACGCGTCACGGCTCGCGAGTACGGGCCGGACGCAGCCATGCGGGCCTGCGCCTTCTGGATCCGCGACGCCGAGATCAGTTCCATCGCGCGGGTGACCTTCTTCGTGGTCTTCGCGGACTTGATTCGCTGTCGGTAGACCCGGACCTGCGCTGCCATCTAGCGACGACCCTTGACGATCTGCTCCTGGTCGACGTCCTCGGCGTCAGCCGCGTCGAACTGCTCGGAGCCGAGGGTCTTGCCGTCGCTCGTCTGGAAGCTCTTCGAGAACTCGTCGATCTGCTTCTCCATCTCGGCGACGGTCTCGTCGCTGAGCTGGTTCGTCTCGCGCAGGGTCGTGAGGACCTCGGAGTTGCGACGCAGGTGGTCGAGCAGCTCGGACTCGAAGCGGAGCACGTCCGGCACCGGGACGGTGTCGAGCTTGCCGTTCGTGCCGGCCCAGATCGAGACGACCTGCTCCTCGACCGGGTACGGCGAGTACTGCGGCTGCTTGAGGAGCTCGGTCAGGCGGGCACCGCGGTCCAGCTGGCGACGCGACGCCTGGTCGAGGTCGGACGCGAACATCGCGAACGCCTCGAGCGAGCGGTACTGCGCGAGCTCGAGCTTCAGCGTGCCGGAGACCTTCTTGATCGACTTCACCTGGGCGTCACCACCGACGCGCGACACCGAGATGCCCACGTCGACGGCCGGACGCTGGTTCGCGTTGAAGAGGTCCGACTGCAGGAAGATCTGGCCGTCCGTGATCGAGATGACGTTGGTCGGGATGTACGCCGAGACGTCGTTCGCCTTGGTCTCGATGATCGGGAGACCCGTCATCGAACCGGCGCCGAGCTCGTCGGACAGCTTCGCGCAACGCTCCAGCAGACGGGAGTGCAGGTAGAAGACGTCACCCGGGTAGGCCTCGCGGCCCGGCGGACGACGCAGGAGGAGCGACACCGCACGGTAGGCCTCGGCCTGCTTGGACAGGTCATCGAAGATGATGAGGACGTGCTTGCCCTGGTACATCCAGTGCTGGCCGATGGCCGAGCCGGTGTAGGGGGCGAGGTACTTGAAGCCGGCCGGGTCCGACGCGGGAGCGGCGACGATCGTCGTGTACTCCATCGCACCGGCGTCCTCGAGCGCGCCCTTGACGGAGGCGATCGTGGAACCCTTCTGACCGATGGCGACGTAGATGCAGCGGACCTGCTTGTTCTCGTCGCCGGACTCCCAGTTGGCCTTCTGGTTGATGATCGTGTCGATCGCGATGGCCGTCTTGCCGGTCTGGCGGTCGCCGATGATCAGCTGACGCTGACCGCGGCCGACGGGGATCATCGCGTCGATGGCCTTGATGCCGGTCTGCAGCGGCTCGTGGACCGACTTGCGGGACATGACGCCCGGGGCCTGGAGCTCGAGGGCACGACGGCCCTCGGCTGCGATCTCGCCGAGACCGTCGATCGGGGCGCCGAGCGGGTCGACGACACGGCCGAGGAAGCCGTCGCCGACGGGGGCGGAGAGGACCTCGCCGGTGCGGGTGACCTCCATGCCCTCCTCGATGCCGGCGAACTCGCCGAGCACGATGGCGCCGATCTCGTCTTCGTCGAGGTTCTGCGCGAGGCCGAGCGTGCCGTCCTGGAAGCGGATGAGCTCGTTGGCCATGACGCCGGGGAGGCCCTCGACGTGCGCGATGCCGTCACCGGCGTCGGTGACGTGCCCGACCTCGGCCGTGGAGGCCTTCGTCGGCTCGTAGTTCGAGACGAAGTCCTTCAGGGCATCACGGATCTCATCGGGGCTGATGGTGATGTCTGCCATGGGATTTTCCTTGTGGTTTTCCGGGGCCCTTCGGCTCCGAGAGGGTGACGCTGCCGGACTCGGCAGTTCCCGTTGTGGACTTGGGAGGAGCGGCTTCGACCGTACGCCTAGCCGGCGAGCTGGAGCCGGAGCTCCGAGAGCCGCGTGGACACGGTGCCGTCGATGACGTCCCCGCCGATCTGCACCCGGACCCCGCCGACGACCGAGGGGTCGACGACCTGGTTGATGCTGATGTCCTTGCCGTAGCGCTCGGCCAGACCGCGTGCGACGCGGGCCGACTGGGCGGTCGTCAGTTCCGTGGCGGTGACCACGGTGGCGACGAGCTTGCCGTTCTGCTCGGCCACGATGCGCGAGGCATCGCGGACCAGTTCGCCGATGCGGCGGCCACGGGGCTGCTGCACGAGCGCGGAGACGATCGTCACGGTCTGCGGCGACGCCTTGGACCCGAGGAGACGCTCGACGAGCGCACCCTTCTGGTCCGGGCTGCCGAGCTTCGTGCCGAGCGCGAGCACGAGGCCGGCGTCCGAGCGGACGGCGGTCTCGAAGGCGAACAGCTCCGACTCGATGGGCGACTCGGCACCCGCGGTGGCGGCGACGGCGCGGATGCCCGCGTCCTCGATGCCCGCGAGGAGGTCCTGCTGCGAGGACCAGCGCGAGCCGGCCACCGCGGTCAGCACCGCGCGCGTCGCGTCCGACTGTCCGGCGAAGACGCGGTCGATGAGGACCTTCTTGCCGGCCGGGTCGGCCGTCGGGTCGGACAGCAGCCCGAGCAGCTGCGGCGCACCGGCGATCGCTCGCCCGGAGGCGAGGATCTCGGCACCCGCGGCCAGGTCGGCGCTCGGACCGAGGTCCGTCAGCACCGCCCTGGTGGACGCGAGTGCTTCTCTGGTAGCGCTGCGCATGCTCAGTGCTCCCCCGTCTTCGTGGCCTGCGAGGCCTCGAGGTCGGCGAGGAAGCGGTCGACGACGGCGGTCGACTTGGCGTCGTCCTTGAGGGTCTCACCGATCACACCGGACGCGAGGTCCAGCGCGAGGGTGCCGACCTCGGCACGCAGTGCCTGGACGGCGCTCTGCCGCTCGGCCTCGATCTGCGCCTGGGCGTTCGCCGTGATGCGTGCTGCATCGGCGGCCGCCTGCTCGCGGACCTCGTTGCCGATCGCCGTGGCGTCGGCGCGGGCCTGCTCGCGGATGCGGGATGCCTCGGCACGGGCGTCGGCGAGCTGCTTGTTGTACTCGTCGAGCGCCGCAGCGGCCTGCTGCTGCGCAGCTTCCGCCTTCTTGATGCCACCTTCGATGGCCTCGGTGCGCTCATCGAGCATCTTCGTGATGCGCGGCGTGACCACGTAGCGCATCACCAGGAAGATGATGACGAAGGCAAGCAACGACCACACGATGTCGTACACCGGCGGGATCAGCGGGTTGTGCGTCTCCTCCGCCGCGATGATGAGTGCGTTGTGCATCGAGGAGCCTTAGTTGGTGCCGGTGAAGATGAAGTACGTGGCGATACCGATGAAGGCCAGGGCCTCGGTGAAGGCGATACCGATGTACATGAGGGTCGTCAGGCGGCCCTGGAGCTCGGGCTGGCGAGCGACGGACTCGATCGTCTTGCCGACGACGATGCCGACGCCGATGGCCGGGCCGATCGCTGCGAGGCCGTAGCCAACCGTCGCGATGTTGCCGTTGATCTCCGCGAGAACGGTCGTTGCGTCCACGTGTTTTCCTTTCGAGGTGCGGGCCCGACGGTCGTCGGCCCCGTAGGGGGTCAGTGAGGAATCAGTGCTCGTCGGCCAGCGCCAGCTGGATGTAGACGGCGGTGAGGAGCATGAAGACGTAGGCCTGGAGCAGCGCGACGAGGACCTCGAAGAAGCTGAACGCGATGCCGAACGCGATGGTGCCGACGCCGAAGGCCTTGAAGCCCAGGGAAGCGTCGAAGAAGAAGAACTGCGTGGCCGAGAAGAACAGGACGAGCAGCAGGTGCCCGACGACCATGTTCATGAGGAGTCGCAGCGTCAGCGTCACCGGACGGAGCACGAAGGTCGAGACCAGCTCGATCGGCGTCACGATGATGTAGAGGAACCACGGCACCCCGGGCGGGAAGAGCGAGTTCCGGAGGAACGTGCCCGGGTGCTTGCGGAGGCCGGCGTAGATGAAGGCGAGGTACGCGACGATCGCGAGGACCATCGGCATCGCGATGCGGCTCGTGCCGGCCAGGTTCATGCCCGGGATCAGACCGGTCAGGTTCATGAACAGCACGCCGAAGAAGATCGTCGCGAGGAGCGGCAGGAAGCGCTTGCCGTCCTTCTCTCCGAGGTTGTCGAAGGTGTTGCGGCGGACGACGTCGAACGCGTACTCGATGAACGCCTGACCGCGACCCGGCACGAGCTTCAGTGCACGGGTGCCGACGAACGCGAACACCAGGAGCACGGCAACGGCGAAGAAGCGGATGAGGACGAGCCGATCGATCTCGAACGGCGTCCCGGCGAAGAAGATCGCATCCGGGAAGAACTCGTTGATCGACGGACCATGGAACTCGGCGGCCTTGCTGCTCCCCGCCGCGACGGTGTCAACCGCAGCGGAGAGGGACAGGGGAAGAGCGTGGGATAGCAGCGCTGTCTCCTGTGTCGGCGCGCGCACATCATGGCACGCGATGGTGGACGTTGTGGAGGCTCGTCCGCTCCGAGCGCAGGCTCCGGTGGCGGACTCCGAGAAGCCTATCAGGTGCGAGAGGCTTCCCGGCTTCTCAGTCGCTCGGACCGGACTTCCCAGGCTCCGTGGAGCCGCCCGACACCTGTTGCGTGCCGCCCGACGGGTACCCGCTGTCGCCCGGCAGCGCGACCCCGACGGGGATGCGGGCCTTGGCCACGGCGACCACGTCGATGACGAGCGAGCCGACGACGCCCGCGATGATCACGAAGGCGAGCACCGGGAAGTCCACCCAGTCCTGGTTGCGCAACAGCACGAGCACCACGATGAACACCACGAACTTGAGCAGCCAGGTACCCATCACGATGCCGAAGAAGGCACCTGAGATCATCTGCCCCTTCGAGACCCGCAGCGCCACGAGGACGCTGACCGCGGTGAGTCCGAGGAACACCACGCTCAGCACGGCGCCGAGCAGGCCGCCGAGCAGGCCGGGCGTGTCGGCCACGAGCAGACCGACGACTCCCCCGACCACCGCCAGGGCGACGGCGAGGACGGCGCCCCACAGGATGATGCGGCGGAACACCGGCCGGACGTGGTCGAGCGCGTTCGGTGCGGTCACGTGATGTCTCCAGGGATCGTGCGGTCGTTGGCTGCCCGGTCGAGCGGGTCGAGGGCGGGGTCCACCACGGCGGCGGAACGGTTGGCGGTCTGGGCGGCGATCTCGGTGCGCTTCCGGCCGAGCGGCGCGAAGGTGGCGACGGCGCACACCGTGAAGCCGACGGCGACGAAGGTGACGACCCAGTACCAGTCGAGGAACAGGAACAGCAGGCAGCCGAAGGCCACGGTGGCCGTCCACGCGTAGAAGATCAGCACCGCGTGGAAGTGCGAGTGCCCCATGTCGAGCAGGCGGTGGTGCAGGTGCTTCCGGTCCGCCGAGAACGGCGACTTGCCCGCGCTGAGCCGCCGGGTCACCGCGAGCCCGAAGTCCAGGATCGGCACGATGAGGATCGCGAACGGCAACAGGATCGGGATGAAGGCCGGCAGCAGCGCCTGGCGTGTCTGCACCGCTGCGGGGTCGATGTTCCCGGTCACGGACACCGCGCTCGTGGCCATGAGGAACCCGACGAGCAGGGCGCCGGCGTCGCCCATGAAGAGCTTCGCGGGGTGCCAGTTGAGGATGAGGAAGCCGAAGCACGAGCCGACGAGCACCGCGGTGAGCAGCGACGGCAGGTTGAAGAAGAACTCGGTCTCGACGACCACGCGGTTGATGAAGAACGTGTACAGGAAGAACACGCCACCGGCGATGATCGCGACGCCCGCCACCAGACCGTCGAGCCCGTCGATGAAGTTCACGGCGTTCATCACGAGCACCACCGCGAGCACGGTGAAGATCAGGCTCATGTACGACGATCCGACGCCGAGCGTGTTCCCGATGGGCAGCGACACGATGGCCACGCCCTGCCACGCGAGGATGCCGGCGGCGATGATCTGCCCCGCGAGCTTCGTCATCCAGTCGAGGTCCCAGATGTCGTCGGCGACACCGAGCACGACGATGATCGTCGCTCCGCCGAGCACCGCCAGCACCCGGCCGGGTTCCGAGAACACCAGCCGGAAGTAGTCGGTCCCCGCGATGGAGGGGAACAGGAACCAGGCGGCCAGCAGCGAGGCGATGACGCCGAGGTACATGGCGATCCCGCCGAGCCGCGGCGTGGGGGTCCGGTGCACGTCCCGCTCGCGGACCTTCGGGTACCACCCGTACCGGAGCCCGAGCTTCCAGACGAGCCAGCTGACGCAGAAGCTCACGACCGCGGCGATCGCCCCCGCCAGCAGGTAGTACTTCATGTGACGAGGTCGGCTCCGACGACCCGGATGATCTCCTCGTCGGGGATCACACCGTGACGGACGATGCGCAACGTGCCGCCGTCGGAGAGCCCGGTGGCGTCGACGATCGTCGAGCCTGTGGACGCCTCGAAGCCGTCGTGCAGCTCGATCGGGCCGCCGTCCAGGTAGACGGCCACGCTGTCACCGAGCATGCGTTCGGCGTCGTCCGCGTCCATCGCCGCGGGGTCGCCCGTCGAGTTCGCGGAGGACACCGCCAACGGTCCGACCTCCTGCAGCAGTTCGAGCGCGATCCGGGAGTCCGGCATCCGCAGGGCGACCGTGCCCCGGGTCTCGCCGAGGTCCCAGTCGAGCGAGGGCTGCGCCCGGAGGATCACCGTCAGACCACCCGGCCAGAACTCGGCGACGAGGTCGCGCACCGCCTGCGGCACGTCGACGGCCAGTGCGTCGAGCGTCGGCGGCCCCGGGATCAGCACCGGCGGCGGCGACTGCCGCGTCCGGCCCTTCGCGTCGAGCAGCCGCTGGACCGCCGTCGCGCTGAAGGCGTCCGCGGCCACGCCGTAGACGGTGTCGGTGGGGACGACGACGAGCTCTCCGCGTCCGAGCGCGGCTCGTGCGAGCCGCATCCCGGTCAGGAGCCCGTCGGAGTCGGTGCAGTCGTATCGGGATGCCATGACTCGACGATGATAGTGCGACACAATGGAGGACATCGTGAACGAGACCTCCGCGCCCCCGCTCCTGTTCCTCTTCGACATGGACGACGTGCTCGTCCGGTACGACTGGCGGGTCCGGATGGCCGCCCTCTCCGACTTCACCGGGCACGAGTTCCAGGAACTCCGTCGCCGCTGGTGGGACTCCGGGAACGAGCAGCGGGCCGAGGCCGGAGGCTTCCTCGACGCCGACGCCTACCTCGCCGCGTTCGCCGAGGCCATGGAGTGCGACGTCCCCGAAGCCGAGTGGGCCCGGATCCGCGGGGCCGCGATGACCGAGCTGCCCGAGCGCATCGAGGCGGTCCGCATCGCGAGCGAGCACGGGCGCGTCGGCCTCCTCACCAACAACGGCCCCCTCGCCAGCCGCTGGATCCACGAGTGGGCCCCGTCGCTGCCGCAGCTCTTCGGCGAGCACCTCGACACCTCGAGCAACTTCGGCGCCCGCAAGCCCGAGCCCGAGGTCTTCCTCCGCGCGCTCGAACACCACGGAGTCCCCGCCGAGCGCACCTTCTTCGCCGACGACATGCCGGAGAACGTCGCAGGGGCCCGCAGCGTCGGCATCCACGCGGTCCTGGTCGAACACGACACCGACCTGCGCGACCACGTGCGCGCCTTCGTCGCCGCCCAGCGCGAGGCCTCCCCCGTCGCCTGACCGCGCGCGTTCCGCCCCGCTCACCCACGGCACGGGAAGCAGAACCGCGCGTCGGCAGCAGGAACGACGGGGCTCCCCACGAGCGGCACAGCTCGGCTGGCCCGGCCAGGAGGCCCGCCCCACGCCCGCCCCGCACGTTCTGTCCCATCGCGCCCGGCATGGGAAGCAGAACCGCGCGTAGTCAGCAGGAAAGAACGGCTCACTACGCGCGAAAGACCACACCACGCGCGACACAGCCCGGCTGGCCCCGGCCAGGAGGCCCGCCCCACGCCCGCCCCGCGCGTTCCGTCCCATCGCGCCCGGCATGGGAAGCAGAACCGCGCGTAGACAGCAGGAAAGGACGGCTCCCTACGCGCGAAAGACCCCACCACGCGCGGAACAGCCCGGCTGGCCCCGGCC